>CAWIFK010000004.1:0-220511 GCA_963835385.1 uncultured Actinomycetota bacterium | reverse complement strand
ACGCGAAGATTCCCGCTCAGGAGGGCTTCGCGTCAGAGTCCGGTCATGACGCGTGGTCCAGGGTGACGTGGTAGCCCATGGCTTCGAGTTGGTGGATGGCGCGCTTCTTTGCGCGGTCTGGGTGGAGTCGGGCGAAGTAGTCGGCGCCGGGGTCGTCGTAGAGGGTGCCGGTGGTGCCCATGTGCCAGATCGCGATGAGCATGGAGTGTTGGATCGCGACGTTGGCCTTTTGTGGTCCGCGTCGGCTCGCGATGCGCCGGTAGCGGGCGCCGTAGTAGGTGTCTGTGCTCCGGGCGCACGTCATCGCCGCGGCGCCGAGCGCGCCCTGTAGGTAGGGGTTGCCGGGGCGGGTCTTGCTGGACTTCACCTTGCCGGCGGACTCGTTGCTGCCTGGGGTGGTGCCGGCCCAGGAGGCCAGGTGCTTGGCGGTCGGGAACCGGGTCATGTCCGCGCCGGTCTCGGCGATCACCACGTCGGCAGTCAGGGTGCTGATCCCGGGGATGGTGCAGATCAGGTCGCGGAATCCCTGAAAGGGCTCGATCATCACCTCGATCCGGGCGGTCAGGGTCTCGATCGCGGCGGTGTGCTGGTCGATCAGGTCCAAGTGCACCCGGGCCACGAAGGCATGATGCTCGCTGAACCGCCCGGTCAACGCCTCGGTCAGTTCCGGGATCTTCGAGCGGAGTCGACGCTTGGCCAGGTCAGCCAGCGCGGCGGGGTCGTGATCCCCGACGATGAGTGCCTCGAGCATCAGCCGGCCGGAGACACCGAGGATGTCCGAGGCAACCGCGGACAGCTTGATCCCGGCGTCCTCGAGCAGCTTCTCCAGTCGCTGGGCCTCCCGACCGCGTTCACGGGTGATCGCGGTCCGGGCCCGGGTCAGGTCCCGCAGTTGCCGGATCGGCTCGGGTGGCACGAACGAGCCCCGGACCAGCCCGTGCGCACCGAGCTGGGCCAGCCAGGTCGCATCGGAGACATCGGTCTTGCGGCCCGGGAGGTTCTTCACGTGCCGGGCGTTGACCAACAAGACCTCGAACCCGGCGTCCTCGAGCAGGTAGTAGAACGGCTTCCAGTAGTCCCCGGTGGCCTCCATCACCGCACACGTGACTCGTTGCTCGATCAGATGGTCACGCAGGGCAAGGACCTGGTTGGTCATCGATCCCCAGGTGGTGACCGTCTCGACGGTCTTGCGCCGACCGGCCCCAGCGACCCGGACGCACACCTTGGCGTCCTTCTTGGAGATATCCAGCCCGGCACAGCGGGCGTGCACGACTTCCATGACTGCTGCTCTCCTTCCCACGCGGACCAGGGCGTCCGTCGCGGGGAGGGCAGGGAAATTCGAAAGTCTGACGCACGGGCTCAACGGCACCAATCCACGGTTCCCGTGGAAGCCCTCCACCACCATGCTGACCTACAGGCTCGCAGGCACCACAGAGCATTCGGGGTCGACCACGACGAACCCGATCAGAATCCGCCCATGCCGAGCCTTGGCGCAACGGCGACCGCCGCCGAATCTTCGCGCACCATGGTGCGCCTGTCGAAGACGGCGCCGCGTTGCTGACCTGCGGAAACGCGAGTCAGAGCCGGTTGGCGATTTGAACTGTGCCCGGGTGTCGTTTGGTCAAGTCTTTCGGACGCTCAAACGGCCGATGACCTGCGCAAACGCCGGCCGAACAGGGCACAGCGGGAGGGGTTGTTGTTGGACGTTTACTGGCTCTTCACATTTCACGGTGTAGTCGCGGTCTGAAGCCGCCGGTCTCGAGCAGGCAGCGGGCGATGTAGTTGGTCAGGTTCCTGAAGCCGAGGGCCGAGCCGCGCAGGTGCTCGAGGCGTCCGTTGATCGCCTCGGTCGGCCCGTTGCTGGTGCCGGGGCGGTCGAAGTAGGAGAGCACGTCGGCGGCTCGCTTCTTCAGTGTCCTGCCGAGTGTGATCACCTCGGTGAGCGCGGCGGGGACCCCGCTGCTGACTGACGCGATCAACTTGGTCATCAGCTCGCGTCCCTCGGCTCGGTTGGGCTCCCGGTAGGCGGCGATCATGCGTTGGTAGATGCCCCAGGTTGCCTCGACCTCGACATGGGCATCGACGGCGAACAGGGCACGCAGTCGGTCCTTCTGCTTGTCGGTGAGGAGGTCGGCGCCGGTGTGCAGGGTGCGGCGGGCGGAGTAGAGCGGATCACCCTTGTGGCCGCGGTGTCCGTGCACGGCTTGCTGAATCCGGCGGCGGCACCGGTCGAGGGCGTCGCCGGCCAGGCGGACGACGTGGAACGGATCCATCACCGCGACCGCGTCGGGCAGTTCCTCGGTGGTGGCGGTCTTGAAGCCGGTGAAGCCGTCCATCGCGACGACCTCGATGCCCTCGCGCCAGGGTGCGGCTCGGGCGGCGAGCCAGGTCTTGAACGCTTGCTTGGAGCGGCCTTCGACCATGTCCAGTAGCCGCGCTGGGCCGGTCCCGTCGCGGATCGGGGTGAGGTCGATGATCACGGTGACGTACTTGTCGCCGCGGCGGGTGTGGCGCCAGACGTGTTCGTCAACGCCGACCACCGCGACGCCGTCGAAGCGGTGTGCGTCGTCGATCAGGGCCCGCTTGCCTTCAGCGAGGACGGCGTCGTTGGCGGTGTTCCACGCGACCCCGAGGCCTTCGGCGACGCGGGCGACGGTGAGGTGGGCGACCACGATGCCTTCCAGTGCCCACCGCAGCCCGCGACGCGACAGCTTGGCCCGCGGCTCGGCGGCCTTGCTGGTGTCCTGGCGCCAGACGTGACCGCAGCCGGTGCACCGGTAGCGGCGGATCGTGATCAGCAGAGTGGTGGGTCGCCAGCCGAACGGCTCGTGGGCCAGCTCTCGGGTGACGGTGTCGCGTGGCGACCCTTCGCAGCCGCAGCGACGGCACCACTGGTCAGGGTCGAGGACGCGGCACGCGAGGACCGCGCGGTCGGGCTCGAGCCGCTGGCCGGTGACAACGAGACCAAGCTCGCGGAGTCGGCAAAAGGCGGACAGATCGGGGCAGGCGAACGTGTCTGTGCGTTCGCCGACGGTAGCGTCGGGCACGTCGAGGTCTTTCGGGATGAGTGTGTAGGAGCTTTCATCCTCGGGAGACCTCGACGCCTATCCCGGCACCGCCACGCCAGGCCGACCTACACCCTCATCTGTGAAGAGCCCGTTCACTGGTCGTAAACGTGCCGAGTTCGCCACGCCGCGTCTACTCGATGGCGCTCAGGTGCGCTTCCCACACGGGGAGGGCGAGTGGTTCGGCAGCAGCTGGGCGTTGTCCTCGGCGCCGCCGCACCGCCGACTAGGCCGGCGACTACGTCGATGCCGCTACCAGGAAGCAGGTCCCTCGATGGAGCCCCGGATTGCCAGATCCGGATACCCGGGTGTCGGCTCGGGGTGTCAGCGGCGGCGGGTCGCGACAATGGTGGACAGGTCCTCGGCGAGCTGGACCTCGGTGGCCCGCATGGCCGGATGCTCGAGCCACCAGATCCGTGCCTCATCAAGCTTTCCTTCGTGCATGGGCGGCCACGTATCTGCGGGAGTGAAGTCATCGATCACGACGATGCCGCCGGGCGTGAGGACGCGAGTGGGGTCAACCGGTGACTCCTGCTTGCCGTTGCCACCGCCGTCGAGGACGAGAAGATCGAACGGGCCGTGCTGCTCGATCGCACGCCAGTCAGCGTTGAGAAGTGTCAGATCCGGCTCATCGGCGAACATGTCGCGAACGGCAGCCACGCGTCCGGCGTCCCGGTCGACCGAGACAACGGGAACGCCGGGGGGCGTGCTTCGAGGCGCCAGGCAAGGCCCACCCCTAAGCCGGTGCCGGTTTCGCCGATGCGGACGCGGGACCCGTGCGCGAGGGCGTGCACAAGACGGCCTTGCTCGATGCGGCACGACAGTGGGAAGTCACGGGACTGCGCAAGGTCCACCGCGGCCGCCACGCGTGCGGGCAGATGGTCGGTAGCGGTGGCGTGGCTGTACGTTCCGCGCAGTGACATCTTCGTCCCCGTTCCTCGAGCCGACACCCTAGTGCCCCCAGCAGTTCCAACCTTTCGCTCTCGGCGACAGATCCGGTTGCTGATCGGGTCAACGTTTCCCGTCGGTGGACGACCCTCGACAACACTGAGATGGTTCCGCATGGCGCGCGTGGACCCCAACGATGAGTCCATCGAGCGCTGGGTCGTGCAGCGATACCGGTTCGACCCCGACCGGAATGAACGCAGGAATGTCACTGAGGTCGCCTTCGACAACGCCGAAGAGTTCGACGCGTACATGCACGGCGCTCGTGAACGGTTGCGTGCCGAGCAGGAGGAGGGTAGCGCCGAGTCTGTAGAGCACTACACCGGGACCGTGCACGAGGCAGGCCATCAAGAGCGAATGATGCGTCGCCGCCACGGTCTGCCGCCGAGGTGAACGAACCGAGCGGCACGGGCGAAGCCACCTAGGGAGCCGATCGGTCCTTCAGGCGTGCGCGAAACGCGGCATGCCCGCGCGTGGCTCTCCCTGCTCCCCGGCCGTGGTGCGGCACCATGGCTTCCAGCATCCAACGGTGAATGCTGGCGAAGGAGAGCCGATGGGGAAGCAGCGCGACGAACGGCCCCCGCTTCAGCGTGCGCTGGACGCGGTGGCGGGCCTCAAGGTCGGGTCATGGGAAAGCGTGGAAGCGCTGTCCTTGTTGGCGGTCGAGGCCAAGGGGCGCGCCGAGTGCGCCTCTCTGCGCGATGCTGCCCATACTGCCGCTGCCGCGCTCAAGTCCGGTACGTGGGAGAGCGTCCGGGCGCTCGCCTGCCTCGCGCGCGCCGATCGGGAAATCGCAAGCAAATAGACTTCGGCACGAGGGCTGCTACGCGTAACACGGTGATGTCCGACGACCGGATCTCGGCACTATGCGTGCGATTGCTCCGCAGCACGACCGGCATCCGTCGTTTGTTCTGCCGAAGCCCGTCGCTTCATCGGCCGCGGGCGCAATTGGGTTGACTGCTCCACGACCGCGACTACACCGTGAAATGTGAAGAGCCACGAAAGCCTCCCCTCTGGACGTGAGAGCGAGGCTGTCGTGGGGGACATTCCGGTGGGTTATGCGATCAGCATGGCGTTCGCCGCCATCTTTATCTGGTTCGGCCTCCGACCGCGGCCCACGAACGGGCCCCGCGTGACGCCGTCCTTCGTGCTCGCCACCGTGGCCAGCGAGCTGCCGGTCCTGATGCTTCTCCTGGTCGCGGCGCCGACGGTGCTGGCCGCAGCCGAGGGGGATCTGGACTCCCTGGTGGGCAGGGCGGCCCTTGTACTCGCGGCTCTCACGGTCGCCGGGATCGTCGTCTCGGTCGTGCTCGCGGCCCGCGCCGTCGGGGTACTCGAGTCCGTGCTTCGCGTTGAGCTGGACCCCGGTATCCGGCTCCACCACCGGACCGGACCCGGCCAGCTCCTTCGAGTGCTCCTCGCGCCGGTACGGTGGCGTCGCGGCGACGTCGTACGCGTCAAGGACGTTCGGTACGGGCCGGGGCCCGGGAAGTCGAACCTGCTCGACGTCTATCGGCCGCGTGGGCAGTCGCAGCGGGGACCGGTCCTGGTGCACTTCCACGGCGGCGGGTTCTTCAGCGGGGTCAAGAGCCGGGAAGCGCGGCTGCTGCTCGAGCGGTTCGCGAGCCGGGGATGGGTGTGCGTGAGCGCGAACTACCGGCTGCGACCCGCGCGGTTCCCGGAGCAGGTGGTCGACGCCAAGCGGGTCATCGCCTGGCTGCGCACCGAAGGCAGCGCGTACGGCGCGGACCCATCGGTCGTCCTGGTCGTCGGTGGGTCATCGGGCGGACACATGGCGCTGATGTGCGCCCTGACCGGCAACGATCCGCGCTTCCAGCCGAGTTTCGAGGAAATCGACACCCGGATTGCCGGGGCGGTCGCCCTCTACGGCTACTACGGCCCCGCGTCGGGTGGCAGCCTTCCCTCCTCACCGGCGGACTACGTCCGACCGGACGCTCCGCCGGTCATGCTCGTCCACGGCGCCCGCGACCCGATGGTGCCGGTAGGCGACGCCCGGACCTTCGCGACCACGCTCCGAGCGAGGTCACAGACCCCCGTTGTCTGGGCCGAGCTGCCCGGTGGTCTCCACACCTTCGACCGATTCGCATCGATACGCAGCCTCGGAGTGGTCGCCGGAGTCGAGGCGTTCGCCAACTGGCTGCACCGCACCCAAGCTGGAGCCGAGTAGTCCGCCGGCATCGGGCAACCGATAAGCTGACCGCGGCTAGATCCGCGCGCGCTGACGCGCACACTATGCGGCAGTTGCGGTACTTCGAGGGGGCCTAGCGCATGACCTCGATACGGCAACGGGGGCCCGGGGCCTTGGCCAGGCGGGCGTCTCCTGTGAGCAGGTCGGAGTCGAGGGCCTCGGCAAGGGCGACGTATGCCGCATCGTAGACGGTGAGGTTGGCCCTCAGCTCCCAGCACCGTGTGAGGAGAGGCCGGTGGGGTGCTCGCTGGACCGGCAGATCGATCAGGTCGGCCAGCGCGAGCTCGGCCCGCCGGATGTCGAGATGTCCTCCGGCGAGCTGCCCGCGAAGTACGGAGGCAACCTCGAGGTCGACCAGTTCGGGGGCTGCCAGCCGCTCAGCACGGAGTCTCGCCCGCGCCTTGTCGCCATCCCGACCGTCATCAGCAAGTGCGACGGCAAGGACGCTTGCATCAACGACGAGCACGCTCGGACCGGAGCGCGCTCACGGATGCCTTGAGAGAAACCGAGCCTCCGGCTCTCCCGGAGGCTCGATCCAGCACCTCCTCCAGCGTGGGGCGACCGGCTTCCTCGATGAGCCGCGCGCGCAGGTACTCCTGCAGCGACTGGTGTGCGGCCGCAGCGCGCTGGCGGAGCACAGCGTGCGTCTCGTCAGGAACGTCCTTGATCTGAACACTAGGCATGGCGCCATTATGGCGCTAGCCGCGCCACAATGGAAGCGGACGACCATCGGCATGTCCGGAAGATCACGTGCATAACCCGGAGGAACAGACGACCGGGATCCGGCAGATCCGGGAAACGCCTGGCGTCACGCAATGGGCAGTGAGACGCCAGGGCGTTCGTCGTCAGGAATGCCGGCATCAGGGCAGAGCGGGGTCTGGGTGGTCGGTCGCAAAGTCTCCGGCGGCGGCGTCGTCGATGAGGCCCTGGTCTCGGAGCCATTCGACGGCGCGGCGCTGGGCTCGAACGTCGCGCAGCGCGTGCCAGGCAGAGATGAGCTCGGGATGGTGCTCATAGAGCTGGTTCTTGAACCGACGGAACGCTCCACGTCCCTGAAGCGCCCTGGCCAGGCGCCGGCCGGCGGCGTCGTCACTGATGCCCTCGGCGAAGTCGGCCATGTCCTGGTACCAGACGTACGACGGGATCGGGTCGATGAGGATGAGGTCCAACTCGTCGATCTCGACGGGGTTCTCGCCGTCGATGCCCGTGTCGCTGGTCCAGAACGCCACCTCGCCCGTTCGCGGGTCGATCAGCCAACGGTGCTCATAGTCGGTCTGATCCGCGAGCGCGGTTGCGATCTCCTCTATGTCGATTCCAGCCAGGTCCAACATCCGCTCAGGCTAGGACCCGAGCGCAGCGGTCTGGAAGGATGTCGGGCTTGGACGGGCCCGTGGACAGTCGTGGCTACTAGACACTTTCGGGTAGGGCCGTGGTCGGGCCAGACTCGGTCCAGGTGCCCGGTTGAACGCTCTCCTCGCGGCTGCCCACCCGGTGTGCGGGTGTGGCTCTCAATCGGTTTGCGAGCTGCCGGGCACCGTGACGGGGCGTGGCTCCAGAGGGGACTGCCCAGCTCGTAGTAGCAATGCCCGCCTCGCCGACCTATCAGGTTCAGGCGCAGAAGCGGGAGAACATCATGAATGTGGTTCCCCCCGAATCGTGGAGGGCTTCCCCTATGCGGCTTCCTGGTCGGGGGCCGCGGTGTTCTCGTAGTTGACCGGGCTCATCATGCCCACGGAGCTGTGCCGCCCGCTCGTGGTTGTAGAACCCGTAGCACCAGTCCAGCACAACGGCCTGAGCCTGGCGGGTGTTGGCGAACTCGTGTCGCGAGAGGACCTCCCACTCCAGGGAGCTGAAGAACGCCTCGGCGGCGGCGTTGTCGAAGCACGACCCGACCCGTCCCATCGACTGACGGATGCCCATCGTGCGGCACAGCTTGGTGAACGAGTTCGCCGTGTAGGTCGAGCCCCTATCGGTGTGGAAGATGACCCGCTCGGCCTCATCCTCGCGCCAGATCGCGGCCTTCCCGCCCCGAGCAGCCACGGCCATCTTGATCGCCGCGCAGGCCAGATCAGCATCCGGATGCAGTCGCGTCGCGGCGCCGAGCAGACGACGCGAGTACAGGTCGATCACTGTCGCCAGATACAGCTTCGGACCCGGCCGGCCCTGCCCGTCGACGGTGGGAATCTCCGTCATGTCGCCCACCCACTTGGCATCGCGCCGGTCCGCGGTGAAGTTCCTCCTGAGGAGGTCTGGGAACTTCGGGGCGGTCTTGTCCTGCCGGGTGAGCCCGTTCCTGCGCTTGATCCGGCGCGCTACGAGCCCCTGGCGGCGCATCGAGTCCGCGACCGTCTTCTCACTGACCTCCCAGCCGTCGTCGCGCAGATCGGCGTGCAGCCGGGGCGAGCCATGCAGCCCTCGCTTCTTGGTGAACATCACCTTCACGGCCCGATCGATGGTGTCGCGGCGCCGGTCCATGGCCGTGAACAGCCCACTCGAAGCAGCCGGGCCAAGACCACGGTCGCGCCACTTGTAGAACCACGCCAGGCTGACGCCGACCAGCAGGCACGTGACCGTGTGCGGCACTCGATAGTTCGTCCTCTGGTCGGCGATGAAGCGTGCCACGCTCACTTCGTCGCCTCCTTCACCCACAGGACCACGGATCGCTTGAGGACATCACGCTCCATCCGGAGCTCGGCGACCTCGGCACGCAGCCGCTTGAGCTCCTCCACGTCGTCCTTCGACAACCCACGGGTGCCCTCGGCAGCCTCGCGTGCACGAGCGACCCAGTTGCCCAAGGTGCCCTCGTTCACACCCAGGTCGCGCGCGACCTGCGCGATCGGCTTGTTGGTCTCTTCGACGATCCGAACAGCTCCCTCACGGAACTCCCGGTCGTACTTCTTCCGCTTCTCTGGCATCTCGATCCCTATTGTCGATGCCTCTACGGTCCGGGGGGAACCTCAAGCCGGTCCCTCGGCTACGACCCCGGTGCGTCCGCGTCGCGGAAAGACTCTCTGAGCAGGTACATCACGTGCTTCGGGGATAGCGCCTGAGCCGGGGAAGTGGGGCTAGGGTCACGAGCATGGCAACCGGTTCCTCCATCGGTTTCGCGGCGTCGATTGGCGGCGTTGCGGGGGCATCGCTGGCCGTGCACCGCGGGATGAGGTCGGCGGCGGGCGCCGCGCTGGTCGGCGCGGTCGTGCTGGGCGCGTCGGAGGCGGTGGCCCGGGTGCGCCAGAAGGAGGGACAAATTCCGGCGCTGTGGCAGCGCATCGCGGTGAGCACCGCCTTGGCGGCCCCCCTCGGATGGGCGGCGGAGAAGCTGACCGGAGTGAGTCCGCTCGTGGTCGGGACCGCTACCGGCGGCGTGGTCGGGGCACTCGGGTTGCGGCCGCAGAAGGTGGCGATGGGCCCGATGGTGGGCGCTACGGTCGGTCGGGCATTGTCCTCCGGCCCAGCGCCGGCGGCCGTGGTGGCAAGCAGCACCGTCTTTGCCTACCGCAGCCTGTCCGCTCTGCTCTTCCGCGACGCACAGGTCAGCCTGCTTGCCGATCGGGTCAGCGCCGCCGATCTGCCGTTCGTGGTGCCCCAGCCGGGCCGGTCGAGGTATGTCGGTACCGGCTTTGTGCGGGATCTCGCCGATGAGCTCGGAGCCGACTACACCGCGGACGCCCAAGACACCGGGATCGTGGAGTCCCTGGACGCGCTGGCCGGGCCGAGGTTCGACCCGACGCTGGTCGATCCGCTGGTGCGGGAGTTCTACGAGCGCACCACTCGGTTCACTCTCGACATCGTCCCGCAGTGGCGGCTGTGGGTGCGTCCCGGCTACCTGCTGTATCGCACGCTGGTCGCGCAGCCTCTGGGCCAGGCCAACGTCCCGATGAATCAGCGCGAAGCCGAACGCGGGATCCGGAGCCGGATCGACACGATCACCGGGGTCGACGGCACCGTGACGGTGCGCGGCTGGATCCGGTCGTTTGCCGATGACGACCGACCGATCATGGTCGGGATCTACACCACCTACACCCACGCGGGCCACGGCTACGTCAGCGTCGGGTTCCCCGTGCCGGAAGGCAGTTTCACCGCCACCCTGCTTCCCAGGTCCCGCCCGGATCGAGGCTTGACGCTGACCAGCCGGGTCCACGACGGCCAAGCCGGGCACTACCTCACCTACGTCGACAGCGCGGCAGACGAGCTCACAGCCCTGGCGGTGCACGGATTCGAGGAACAGCTTGACGTCTTCGTCCAGAACGGCGCCCTGCACGCGGAGCACGCCTTCTGGGTCGTCGGTCTCCCGTTCCTGACCCTGCACTACCGGATCGCCCGTAGGCCCGCGAACTGAATCTGTCCGCGCGTCCCGGCACGACGTCCGCGCGGCCTCAGTGTCCGAGACGCACTAGGCAAACGCCTGAAGTTGTCCCGCAGACCCAGGGGAGACGTCATCGTTTCCGACGCACCCCGCGATCCCATCAGTCGCCGGTCGGGTCATCCCGGACGATTCGCGCGGCGATCTCAACGTGCCCCATGTTGCAGAACTTCCAGAGTTCCTTGCCGCTCGCGAGTACTGGAGTATGACCTCGTCGACTTCGAACGCGTCGATCGCGCCCGCCTCAAAGCGCTCGACGGCCAACTTGACGCCACCGACGAGCTCGCCGAGTTGCTTGTCGTGATAGGCCGCAACGGTCTCGCCAGCAGCCCGACGATCTGACTTGGCAGACACACCCCGGTCGGCGCACGCTCCAAGGCGTCGAAACCACGCCCTTGACAACAGAGGGGAGCCGGTATGCAGCGGCTAGCCGGGGGAGTGGGCGGTGGAGAGGTGACCGGCTGGACGCGTATTGGACGTTTACGAGCGCAGAAGTCCGCTGAAGTGGGCTGATAGCCACAAAGTCGAGCAAGAGCTGTTGAGCACGTTCGCGCAGGTCACAGCCCATATTCGCGGACGGCAGCACGACGTCTCAAAGGGCGGGCCTTGGGGCAAGGGGTCGCAGGTTAGATCCTGTCAGCCCGACCAGAGAACCGGCTCTGATGCGATGAAGGGGCGGGGCCTCCGCTCCTCGTGCGGTCCCAGCGGATGCTGGGGGTGTACTCACTTCGACGGCGATGAAGGCCCCTCATGTCAGAGTACGCAGGGCGGCAGTTCGTCGGCATCGATCTGCATCGCCGACGCAGCGTGATTGTCAGAATGACCGACGCGGGTGAGGTGCTGGAGTCGGTACGGATCCTCAACGACGTCGAGTCCTTGGACCGAGTGGTCGAGCGTGCCGGAGAGGATCCCGAGGTGGTGCTGGAGGCCACCTACGGCTGGTACTGGGCGGTCGACGCCCTTGAGGCGGCGGGTGCCAACGTGCACCTGGCCCACCCGTTGGGGGTGAAGGCGTTCGAGTACCGGCGGGTGAAGAACGACTTCCGCGACGCCGCCGACCTGGCCGACCTGCTCCGCATGGGTCGGCTGCCCGAGGCTTGGATTGCGCCACCGGCCACCCGGGAATTGCGGGAGTTGGTGGCACCGGGCCAAGCTGGTCGCGCTGCGCAGCCACTGCAGGGCCGAGGTCCATGCGGTGTTGGCCAAGTGTGGGGTCCAGGTGCTGATGTCGGACTTGTTCGGCGTCGAGGGGACCGCGCTGCTGGATCGGCTCCGGTTGCCGGCGCCGTACGCGGCCAGGATCGCGTCGCTACGGCGGGTGATGGCCGGTCTGGACTTTGAGGTGGACCTGTTCGACAACCTGATCCGCGGCCGGCTACGCAGCGACCGGGGCTACGCCGCGGTCCAGCAGATCCCCGGCATCGGGCCGGTCCTGGGCGCTGTGTTCGTCGCCGAGGTCGGCGACGTCACACTCGCTGTGTCGATCACGAGCCGATAGAGCGGATCTTCGTGCAGCAGCAGGGACCCTGTCCCTGGCTGCTCCAGAGTGCGCTTGGCGAAGCGCTGGATGCAGGCAAGCGCGGATGCGCTCGACGTCACCGGCGAACCATGCCTGGTAGTACTCCGTTGCCGCCTGGGTGACTGCCTCGACATCGGTGGGGGCGAGGGTGATTGAGTGAGGGACCATGGGGACCTCCGGGGTTGAGCGATTCCCCTCGACGCGTTCAGGTTCCGCTTCCGCTGCTGGGTCAGGCAAGAGCGGTCCCTCCGGGGACATCCACTGGCACGGACTGCCGGGTCGCAGACCGCGCTGATCGGCGGTTGCGGACTTCCCCGAACGATTCCGACCCTACGCCAGCCACCCGGCCGGCGCGGGCCGGAACCGATCCGGTTCAATTGCCCGCCGACCGCGGGCCATTGAGATCACCCTTGCAGAGCTTCCGCCGCTGTTGTTCGGATCGAGGCAGGTGTTCGACACCACCGATCAGGAGCACCGACGAAGCAGCCCTTCGGGAAGGCGCGTCCGTTGCTTTCCCTGGCGGGTCGCCGAGCCGTCGCCGACTCACCCTCGGAGGGTGATGCGCCGTTGCCGGACCGACCCCTGTACTGAGGGACACGTGGTGATGACGAGAGGGCCGCTATGGCGCTGCAGGAGTACGAGACCGGCAAGACATTCCCCGGGACGATCGGACGCACGACCGACGAGTCGTCGCCCGCCTGGCCCAAGCCGACCCGCCCTCGGCAGGGAACGCCGAACGTGCTGATGGTGGTCCTCGACGACACCGGCTTCGGACAGCTGGGCTGCTACGGAAGCCCAATCGACACCCCGAACTTCGACGCCCTCGCGGCCGATGGGCTGCGGTACAACAACATGCACACGACGGCGCTGTGCTCGCCCAGTCGTTCGTGCATCGTCACCGGGCGCAACCACCACAGCAACGGTATGGCGGCCATCACGGAGCTCGCCTCGGGCTATCCCGGCTACAACGGGATCGTCCCGTTCGAGAATGGCTTCCTCTCCGAGATGCTGCTCGGCCACGGCTACAACACCTTCATGGTGGGCAAGTGGCACCTGACGCCGAGCAACCAGGAGACCGCCGCCGGACCCTACGACCGCTGGCCGCTGGCCCGGGGCTTCGAACGGTTCTACGGCTTTCTGGGCGGCGACACCAGCCAGTGGTATCCCGACCTGGTCTACGACAACCACCAGGTCGAGCCCCCCAGAACCCCGGAGGAGGGCTACCACCTCACCGAGGACCTGGTGGACAGGTCGATCCAGTTCATCACCGACGCCAGGCAGATCACGCCCGACAAGCCCTTCTACCTCCACCTCTGCTTCGGGGCCACGCACGCGCCCCACCACGCCCCCAAGGAGTGGATCGACAAGTACGCCGGGCAGTTCGACGGAGGCTGGGATGTCTACCGCGAGCGGGTCTTCGCCAGACAGAAGGAACTGGGGGTCGTCCCCGCGGACGCCGAGTTGTCGCGTCACGACCCGGACGTGCCGGACTGGGACACCCAGCCCGAGCCTGCCCGCCGGCTGTTCAGCAGGATGATGGAGGTCTTCGCCGGCTTCCTCAGCCACACCGACCACCACCTCGGCCGGTTGCTCGACTTCCTGCGCGAAGAGGGCGCGCTCGACAACACGATCGTGATGGTGATCTCCGACAACGGCGCCAGCGCCGAGGGCGGACCCACGGGTACCACCAACGAGGCGCAGTTCTTCAACAACGCCCAGGAGCCACTGGAGGACAGCCTGGCCCTGATCGACGAGATCGGTGGCCCGAAGCGCTTCAACCACTATCCCTGGGGCTGGACGTGGGCCGGCAACACGCCATTCCGGCGTTGGAAGCGGGAGACCTACCGTGGTGGGGCATCCGACCCGTTCATCGTGTCCTGGCCCGCGGGCATCCGGGCCCGCGGCGAGGTGCGTACCCAGTACGCCCACATCGTCGACATGGTCCCCACCGTCCTCGACCTGCTCGGTCTCGAACCGCCAGCGACGATCCGCGGTGTCACCCAGTCGCCGATCCAGGGTGTCAGCTTCGCGCAGACCCTGGACGAGCCGGAGGCCGCCAGTCGCCATCGCACCCAGTACTTCGAGATGCTCGGTCATCGCGCCATCTACCACGACGGCTGGCGGGCAGTCTGCCCGTGGCCGGGCCCGTCGTTCAAGGAAGCAGGGATGGGGTTCGGGGAACCCATCTCCGCTGAGAGGCTCACCGAGCTCGACGCGACGGGCTGGGAGCTCTACCACGTCGACGAGGACTTCGCGGAGAACCACAACCTCGCCGAGCAGCACCGCGACCGGCTCATCGCCCTGATCGGCATGTGGTACGCCGAGGCCGGCAAGTACGACGTCCTCCCGGTGGACGGGAGCGGGCTGGCCCGGATGGTGGCCGAGAAGCCTCAGGCCGCTGAGCCCCGTGACCGCTACGTCTACCGCCCCGACACCCAGTCGGTGCCCTACTTCGCCGCACCCCGCCTGCTCAACCGGCCGCACAGCATCACCGCCAAGGTGGAGCTGCCGGAGGGCGGCGCCGAAGGTGTGCTCCTGTGCCAGGGCACCGCGGCCGGCGGCTACTCGATGTTCATCCAGGACGAGAACCTCCACTACGTCCACAACTACGTCGGCCGCAGCCTCCACAAGGTGTCGACGGCGGAGCCTCTCCAGGCAGGGGCCCACGAGCTGCGGTTCGAGTTCGAGCCCACCGGCGAGCCCGACATGACGCATGGCAAGGGAGCACCCGGGCGGCTGCAGCTCTACGTGGACGGCGCTCTCGTCGCGGACGCGGAGGCGCCGGTGACGACGCCGTTCATGCTGAACCCCGGCGCCCTCACCTGTGGCGCCAACCCCGGCTCACCGGTGACCCCGGACTACCAGTCCCCCTACAGATTCACCGGGACGCTGCACTCCGTGACCATCGACGTGTCAGGCGAACTCATCACCGACACCGACAGCGAGATGCGCGCTGCGATGGCCCGGCAGTGAAGGTTTGAGATCTGGGTCCTCGGGCGGCCAGGGCATCGTCTGGATCGAGCCCCATTGTCGACCCGGCTGGACCAGCTTCACGCCAACGAGCTTTATGCCGGGCGCGTCGATCAGCTCGGCCGATTCGATGACAACGGGCTTGTCTCCGTTCACCGTGAGGACTTCGCTGCCGTCGGTGAACGCTTCACCGACTGACGCCTTCCTCGTCCAGGCGTGCTGGTTCGGCTTGTCGAGCGGTCCACCTTGCTTGACCTCGCCGGAGCAACCGGCGAGGGTCGCGGCCGCCGTGATGACGGCCGCAACCTTCGTCAGATGATGCATCAGTACCATCCAGCCTCGCGGATGAGACCTGCGCTCGGCAGTAGTGCTTGTAGCCGCACACCGCCATCCGTTGGTATGGGCCCGCCGGCCTCAAGCGGTATGAGGTGTTATCAGAGTTGGTCTGTGAGGCGTCGGCCTTGAAGCCGGCGACCTCCCGGTAGCCGCCCTAGACAGTCGTCTTGCTGTTCTCCACCCACACCGGCCCTTCTTCCAGGACGTCGCCGCGCCACTTCTCTGGCTTGTAACGCCGGTGACGCGAGTCCCAGCGTGGGATCTCCTCGACCGTCGTCGAATGGGTGGTCAGGCGTCCGTGTCCCCTGCATCGCTAAGCACCACGTATACGTCGAGATCGGAACGCTCGGTCGCCATCTCTCTACCAGCCGAGCCGGAGAGAACCAGTCCCAAGAGGTCCGGCCCGTGCACCGCATCGTTTCGGCGAGTCAAGCCGGCGAGCAGAGTGCGGTGGGCCAAGGACAGGCCGGATGGCAGCGCCAGTGCCATGGCTGCGTCTGACATCGACTCAACACTTCCATGAGGCTAGAACGTCAACGGTCAGCTGATTCTCGGGCAGGTCCAGGCCCACGGCCTGGCGGCCCACTGCCGCGGTCTAGGTCAACACGACGCTCTCGCCGAGGGGACGGTCGTCGCCCGCAACGTCGCGCCCGTCCGCGGTGTGCGGGTTCTGGTCGATCGCCTCGACGGCGGGCGTGGGTTCGAACTCCTCCACCGGGCGCCGCCGGTCGAGGTGGATGCCGGCGATCATGCACCGCACCGATCCGCCTGCCAGCTCGATCGTGGGGATGTCGACGTCGACGATCGTGCAGGATTCCTCGATCACCGCTACCTGGTCGGGGCGCAGGCTGCGGCGGGCCTGCGAGGACATGGCCATGACGTAGTTGCGGCGGCCGTCCGGCGTACGACCGCAGAGCTCGACTGCGTTGCCGGCGAACTCGTGGACCTGCTTCTCGGTGAGCTCGACCAGCTTGCGCCCGTTGACGGTCAGCCGCTCCCGCACTTCGGCCCGGCGCTGCTCGTTGCGGATCATCTCCAGGGCGATCATCGCGACATCAGTGCCGATGCAGGCGATGACATTGGTGTGGTACACCGGCACGCCGTCGGAGTCGACGGCTTGGAACGCCATGGGCTCGTAGCCGAAGTCGGTGCAGAACCGCTCCAGGACGTGCGTGTCGGCCCGGTGGCTCTCCGCGGTGTAGGCGACCCTGGACATGTGGTCGAGGACCATCGCGCCGGTCCCTTCGAGGAAGATCCCGTCCGGCTCGAGGCCGGAGTAGTCGACGATCGTCTGCACGCGGTAGGACGACTTGAGCATCTCCAGGACGTCGGCACGACGCTCGTGGCGCCGGTTGGAGGCGTACATCGGGTAGACGGCCACCGTGCCGCCGGCATGGGTGGACAGCCAGTTGTTGGGAAACACGCTGTCGGGCCGGGTGTGATCGGCGTCGGCGAACACGTGGACCCGCACGCCTGCTTCGCGCAGGGCGTCGGCGACGGCGTCCATCTCGGCCAGCGCCTTGGCGGACGTCTCGGCGTCGGTCTGCCCCTCGGGCACCTGGGCCTGGAAGGCGTTGTCCGCCGCGGTCGCGTGGTTCGGCACGAAACGCTCCGCGCGGATCAGGATGACAGCCGCAGGGGCCTGAGCACTCACAAGAACGAAACTAGACGATCGGGGTACGACGCGGGCCACGGCCCCTCACGCAGCATCGTCAGGTGGTCGACCTTGACCGCGCCCCGACGTGCGGGCGTCTCGCGCTTCACCAGACTGCGCCAGCGGGTTCTCTCCCAATACGTGGCCGGGCCCCGCCTTTGACCCACTGGTGTGCATAGGTGCAGCACATGGGGCGGTCGGGTTGGCGCGGTCCGGGGGGCACCCGACCCGTGACCAGACCCCGTGACCAAGACGCTGCGAGCCGTCTCGGCACGGTGGCGACAGGTGAGACGCCGGTTGGCAGGTGGCCGGCGATAGCTGGGCGCGGAGGAGACTTGCCGAGTGCGCTGAGAGGGCGGTTTGGGTTCTCATGACCCAGAGGCCTCCTGTTCAGATCCGGGCGCACGTAGCGCTCCTTTGCTGGTCGATCTGAGCAGTCGGGGGTGGTGGATCTCAACGATCTCGTGTCCGTGAGAGGTACCTACGCGGGAAGTTCACCGGGCAGGTCTTGGGGGACGCCGGGGGATGACGAACCCCGTGAGCTGGGCGAGTGCCGCAGCAGGCTCCTCCTCCGGGACGACCACTGTGTTTCTCCGGCTGCGTAGGCTGGCCGGTCCCGTCCGCCGTACCGAGGAGACCGCCGATGCCATCGTGGACCGACCACGTGATGTGGTGGCATGTCTACCCACTTGGAGCCGTCGGCGCCCCGATCCGGCCCGCCTCCGGCGACTCGCCGCTCGGTGGCCCCGACGAGCCGGTCGTGCACCGGCTGGGCCGGCTCGAGGCCTGGCTCGACCATGTCCTCGACCTGGGGCTCAACGGCTTGCTGCTGGGGCCGGTCTTCGCCTCGGCCACGCACGGGTACGACACGGTCGACCACCGTCGCATCGACCCCCGCCTCGGCGACGCCGCCGACTTCGACCGGCTGATCGTGGCGGCCCACGAGCGTGGTCTGCGGGTGCTCCTCGACGGCGTCTTCAACCATGTCGGGCGCACCCACCCGGCCTTCCAGCAGGTAGAGGTCGAGGGCCCGGACGCCGCGACCGCGTCGCTGTTCCGCATCGACTGGAGCGGCTGGAGCCCGGGCGACCCGGTGCGCGCCGACGTCTTCGAGGGCCACGACGCCCTGGTCGCCCTCGACCACGACTCCCCGGCGGTCGTCGAGTGGGTCGCTGACGTCATGGACCACTGGCTGGCCCGGGGTACCGACGGCTGGCGCCTCGACGCGGCGTACGCCGTCCCGCCGGCCTTCTGGGCGCAGGTGCTGCCGCGGGTGCGCGAGCAGCACCCCGACGCCTGGTTCCTCGGGGAGGTGATCCACGGCGACGCCGCGCAGTTCGTGCGCGACTCCACGATCGACTCGCTGACCGCCTACGAGCTGTGGCAGGGGATCTGGCACGGGATCGCCGACCGTAACCTCTTCGAGCTCGCCCACGCGGTCGAGCGCCACTCGGCGCTGCTCGAGACCTCGGTGCCGGCCACCTTCGTCGGCAACCACGACGTCACCCGGATCGCCTCCGCGGTAGGCGCCGACCTGGTCCCGCACGCGCTCGCGGTGTTCCTCGCCGTCGGTGGCGTGCCGAGCGTGTACGCCGGCGACGAGGACGGCGCGACCGGCGTCAAGGAGGAGCGGCTCGGCGGCGACGACGCCGTACGGCCCGAGCTCGCGCCCACCCCGCCCCGCGAGGACGGGCTCGACGAGACCGCCCGCCGCACCCGCCAGGTGCACCAGCAGCTGATCGGCCTGCGCCGTCGCGAGCCGTGGCTGGTCTCCGCCCGCACCGACCTCGTGCACACCGCGAACGAGCAGCTCGTGCTGCGCTCGGGTCGTGACGACGCGGCCGTCGTGGTCGCGCTCAACCTCGCCGACGAGGAGGTCACGCTGCCCTGCGCCGACGCCACCGAAGTAGTCGCCGGCGCGGGGCAGATCGACCCGGCCGCGCAGCAGGTCCGGCTGGAGCCGCGCGGGTGGGCCGTGCTGCACCGCTGAGTCCCGCGCTGGGCCGGCGGTCACCCCGGTCGCAGTGCTGTGAGGGGTGCCGGCAGCTCACACGCACCCTTACCTGGGGAATCGTGATCGCGCACGCGGTGGCATTCGGCGTCGGCGCGGTGCGGTGCGGTGCGGTGCGAGACCGTGAGCGACCAGCCACCGACGAGGAGGTGACCGATACCAGACCTGCAGGCCCTCACGGCCCGACCAGCAACCGCGCGGGATCAGACGTCGTACACCGCGTCAGCGGACTTGACCACCAGTTCCGGAGGAGGGCCTGGCGGCTCGGCGCCAGTCTTGGGCATAGTGGGCCAAGGTCTTGACGTCGTGGGCCGGGTCAGCGACCTGCCGGGGGGAGTCGAGTGGAAGGAAGCCCATGAGTGCACCGCCGGCGAGCTACTTCGACACCTCGAGCTGGGATCCCCGAGACGTCCTCTCGGGTGGTGCCCGCAAGGTTCCCGTGACCACGCCCAGTGGTCGGTTCCGGGTCTGGACCAAGCGGGTCGGCACTAACGATGACCTGAAGGTGCTCCTCCTCCATGGCGGTCCCGGGGCGAGCGACGAGCAATATGAGTGCTTCGACGTCTGGTTCCCGCGCGCGGGAATCGAGTACTACTACTACGACCAGCTCGGCTCCTTCCGCAGCGACCAGCCCGATGACCCGTCCCTGTGGAACCTGGCGCGGTTCGTCGACGAGGTCGACCAGGTCCGCCAGGCCCTCGGCCTGGACAGCAGCAACTTCGTCCTGCTCGGGCAGTCCTGGGGCGGGCTGCTCGCGATGGAGTACGCCGTCCACCACCAGCGCCACCTCAAGGGCCTGGTGATCTCGAACATGATGTCGAGCTCGCCGCTGTACAACGCCTACGCCCAAGAGGTCCTGATGCCCGCCATGGACCAGGAGGTTCTGGCCGACATCAAGCGGCTCGAGGCCGAAGGCGCCACGGAAGACCCGCGTTACGAGCAGCTGCTGATGGAGCACCACTACGTCCACCACGTGTGCCGACTGCCGATCGACGAGTGGCCCGAGCCGGTGACCCGCTCGTTCGGCCACCTCAACCCGTCGATCTACGTCCCCTTGCAGGGACCCAGCGAGCTCGGCCTCAGCGGCACCCTCGAAGACTGGGATCGCTCCGAGGACCTGGCCGGCATCGACGTCCCGGCGCTGGTCATCGGCGCCACGCACGACACGATGGACCCGGCCCACATGCGCTGGATGGCCGAGCAGCTGCCGCAGGGACGGTACCTACACTGCCCCGACGGCAGCCACCTGTCGCAATTCGACGACCCTGAGCACTACTTCCCCGGAGTCATCGACTTCCTTCAGTCGCTGTGAGGCGGAACGGGTGTGCTCACTGGACTACCTTCCTTGCGTCGGCGGTCCTGGACGGGCCGCTGATGCACCTGCGGTGCCGTCGGGTCACTGCCCTGCTCGCTCGACCGTGAGAGGTCCAGCATGAGTTCTGCAGGGCCCGGCGGTTACCCGGGACGCCGTGATCGTCGACAGGGCTGTGCGCCAAGACCGGCTGGGAGCGCCGATCAGTGAGCTGACTGACAGATGCGTCCCGGCACCGGAAAGAGGGTGCCTCCCCACTGGGTCTAGCAGCGAGGAGGCTGACGTGAAGTCTGCCAGCACCACCCCGAGTAGCAAACTGCCCGAGCAGCCCGCCAGCGGCGTCACCGGCGGCGTGGACTGGGCGAGCGAGGACCACGCGGTCAGCGTGGTCGACCACGGCGGCCGCGAGGTCGTCCGCAAGAACGTCGAGCACACTGTGGCCGGTCTGCGCGCCATGGTGAGGTTCCTGGTCAACCACGGTGTCGGCGAGGTCGCCATCGAACGCGGCGACGGGCCCGTCGTCGAGGCTCTGCTCGACGCCGACGTGACCGTGGTCGTGATCAGCCCCAACCGGCTCAAGAACCTGCGCAGCCGCTACGGCTCGGCCGGCAACAAGGACGACCGGTTCGACGCCTACGTCCTGGCCGACACCCTGCGCACCGACCGGACGCAGCTGCGGCCACTGACCCACGACAGCGAGGCCACCAAGACGCTGCGCGCCACCGTCCGCGCCCGCCGTGAGCTGGTCAAGCACCGTGTCGCGCTGTGCAACCAGCTCCGTGCGCACCTGCAGGCCGCGTTCCCCGGCGCAGTCGGCCTGTTCCGCGACCTCGACTCCCAGATCAGCCTGAAGTTCCTGGCCCGCTTCGACTCCCAGGAACGCGCCGACTGGCTCAGCGTGAAGCGTCTGGCGGCCTGGCTGGTCAGCGTCGGCTACAGCGGCCGCAGCGGCCGCAAGGACCCCGCCGACCTCTACGCCCACCTGCAGACCGCGCCCGCGGACCGGTCGGCCCCGACGGCGCCGCCCGCGCGCACGTCACCCGCGCCATGCTGAGCGTCCTGGACGAGCTCGTCGACCAGATCGCGACCCTCGAGGCCCAGATCGCCGAGCAGCTCGCACTGCACGCCGACGCCCACATCTTCTGCTCCTTGCCCCGCGGCGGCACCGTGCGCGCCGCCCGCCTGCTCGCCGAGATCGGCGACGTCCGCGGCCGGTTCCCCGACGCCGTGTCCCTGGCCTGCCTGGCCGGTGTCGCGCCATCGACCCGCCAGCCCGGCAAGTACAAGGCCGTCACCTACCGATGGGCGGTGAACAAGGAGCTCCGCGACGCCGTGTGCGACTTCGCCGGCGACTCGCGCCGAGCCAACCCCTGGGCCGCGAAGATCTACAACGACGCCATCACCCGCGGCAAGGACCACCCCCACGCCACACGCATCCTGGCCCGAGCCTGGCTCGGCGTGATCTGGCGCTGCTGGCAGAACGACACCGCCTACGACCCCACCCAACACGGCGCCCTCCAGACGCTGCTCAACAGCGCCACCATGGCCTGACGTTGACACAGGGCTACTCATGCCACGTCTACGTCCTGGAAGCCGTCCAAGCCCCACCAGACGTAGCCCAGGATCCCGAGGGCCGGTGGCGCTGAGACCACCGAAGTTGACCAGTCTCACCAACGGCTCCAGCGGCACGAGAATCGCTGCCATCGCCGAAGACACGGCCATGAAGGGCACGCTGAGATAGGGCGTCTTGAGACGAGGGTGGATCCTGCGCCAGTACACGTCCAGGCAGTCACAGCCCACAGCCGCTAGCCTGGTCAGTCGCTGCACTCCGGGATGTCGCCGAAGGTGCGCGGTCGGGTCTCTCGGATGTTGTAGTTCGCTGGCGGCGCCGCCAGCACGGAAGTCGAGCCGTGGCCCCTCGCGTAAACGGCCTCCACGCCCCGGCGTCCGTCCTGCTCAGGGCTGCTGGTCTCCCCAAGCTGCTCGGGGTGGCGGTGTGGGGTCGATGCGGTCGTGTGCGTCGGCGAACAACCGATGGACCAGGTCGCGGATCGGAGTATCGCGGACAGCCGCATCCGCACCATGTCAAGCCATCGAGCCGCCCGAGGGTGCCAGGATCGCGCCCCGGGCCCTCGTCCGAGACGCGACCCATCAACAGCCGGGGCCGCGTCGCCCGCGGGTCATTGAATTTCACCGCCTGGTTCCCCGGTCGGTCCCTCGCGTAACCGCCTCGTAAGACTTCTCTAATGATCGCGTCATCGCCTCGGAGGCCCATCGGCGGTTCGCTCGACTTAGCCGGCGAAACGCGTCGGCAGTCTCAGCAGGAGGACACTATGTACCCCATCCGCCACGCGGCTCCGTTACTCGCCCTCGTCGCCCTCGCGGTCGCCGCCCCAGCACATGCAGGTGTCAGTGGCCCCGCCTTCTGGGTCGACGGCACGCTCTACCGCACGGTGGCAACCCCTACCGACCTGTCCGGGACCGGTGCGCCCGCCTCGACGTACGACGCGATCTACGCCTTCGGTGGTGAGCAGCTCAACGTCGCAGACGCCAAGCCCGGGGACACCGACTACAACGGTGGCCGATGGGCCGTCCACGAGCTCGTCTTCCCCTCGGGATACGCCGCAGCAGTGATGTCCGGCGACAGCAACGGCAACGGGGTGATCGACTCCACGGCTGAGCTGGAGCTCGCCTTCGTCGCGGGTACGGCCGTCGACAGCGGCAACATCTTGAGTCGGTTCGTGTGCACCGTGAACCGGATCCCCGCGAACCAGTAGTGCGCCTGGACCTGTCGTTTCCGCTAGAGCCTAGTCTTGGTGATGTAGCTCGATCGCCGTCGCCTCGCGGGAGAGGAGGCGTGAAGGTGGCCCGAGTCCTGGTCGTCGACGACGACCCCACCGTGCGGGAGGTGGCCGTCTCCTACATGCGCGCCCACGGCCACGACGTCGCCGAGGCGGCCGACGGTGAGCAGGCCTTGGCCGCGATGCGGACCGCGCCGGCGGAGCTCGTCGTGCTCGACCTCATGCTGCCCGGCATCGACGGCCTGGAGGTATGCCGTCGGCTGCGTGAGGCGGACGACGTGCCTGTGATCATGTTGACCGCGCTCGGCTCGGAGGCAGACCGGGTCGTCGGTCTCGAGCACGGCGCCGACGACTATGTCACGAAGCCGTTCAGCCCTCGGGAGCTCGCGCTACGGGTGGATTCGGTCCTGCGTCGCGTCGGTGAGCGGCAGGATGTTGCCGGCGAAGAGCGAGTGGTCGAAGGGGACCTCGTGGTCGACAGCGCCCGTCACGCTGTGTACCGGAACGGCGCCGAGCTTGCGTTGACAGTCCGTGAGTTCGACCTGCTCCGGTTCCTCGTCGCCCACCCTGGGCGAGCGTTCTCACGCGACGAGCTGCTGCAGCGGGTCTGGGGATGGTCCTTCGGCGACCAGACCACGGTCACAGTCCACGTACGTCGGCTCCGGGAGAAGGTCGAGCCCGACCCCACCAAACCGGCCCGCTTGGTCACGGTGTGGGGCGTTGGCTACAGGTGGGAGTCGGCGTGACCGGCGATCAGCTGCAGATCGTGCTCATCGCTACCGCCTGGTCCGGCGGGGTCGGGCTGGCTGGCCTGGGGCTCATTCGGGTCCTTCGCGGTCGGTCGCTGCGTCTCCTCAGCGCCGCGGTGGCGATCGTCGCGCTGCTCGCGGTGCTCGCAGCCATGCTGGGCACGGCCCGAGCAATGTTCATCTCGCCCCATGACCTCGAGGTGGTCTTGTTGGGCGCCACGGTCGCGGGCGCTGTCGGGGTCGCGTTCGCAGTCGCTGTGGGAGCAGCGATCTCGGCTTCCTCACGCGGGCTGCGCGAAGAAGCGCGGCGGTTCGGGGACAGTGGCAAGTTCGGTGCAACCGGCGCAGGACCCGCCGAGCTTCGTGAACTCTCGGCGGAGCTCGCCCGCACCAGCCGAAGGCTGCAGGAGTCGCGTGAGCGCGAGACGCAGCTGGAGCGGAGCCGGCGGGAACTCGTCTCCTGGGTGTCCCACGACCTCCGCACCCTTTGGCCGGGCTGCGGGCGATGACCGAGGCTCTGGAGGACGGGCTCGCCGAGGACCCGGTCCGCTACTACGCACAGATGCGCCACCAAGTGGACCGGATGGTCGGCATGGTCGACGACCTCTTCGAGCTCTCCCGCATCCACGCCGGGGTCCTCCAGCTCACGCTGCAGCCTGTGACGTTGGGTGACCTGGTAAGCGAGAACCTGGCAGCGGCCGATCCCGTGGCCCGCGAGCGCCGCGTACGGCTTGGAGGCGAGGTGGAGGAGGGGCTCGAGGTGGTCGCCGACCCCGGCGAGCTGTCGCGGGCCATCTCCAACCTGTTGATGAACGCCATCCGCCACACTCCTGTGGACGGGACGGTGTGGGTGGAGGGACGCGCAGTTCCCGAGGGGGTGGAGGTGAGCGTCCTCGACACCTGTGGCGGGTTGAGCGCGGAGGACGCCGCTCGCGTCTTCGATGTCGGGTGGCAGGGCAGCCCCGCACGCAGTCCGGACAGCGGTCCAGTCGGCCACGGCGCTGGCCTGGGACTCGCCATCGTGCGCGGAATCGTCGAGGCGCACTCGGGAGAGGTCGCGGTCGGGAACACGGCGGGCGGCTGCCGGTTCCGGATGTTGCTACCGACCTAGGTCCTGCGCGTGCTCCTTGCCGTGCTGCTCGGGGCTTTGGTTGGCGGAGGGGTGATCAGACTCCCCAGAGGGCGGCGATGTGGCGTCGTTGGTCCGCAGCAGCCACCTGCTGATGCTGAGGTCGGGCTGGGGCCGGTGGATGTCGCTCCGTGGGAAGCGCTGGATCCCGCGGGCAGCCGATCGCTTCCTCACCGGCGTGCAGTGGCGACCAGAGCCGGAGCGGCGAAGTCGACAGCGCCCGAGGCGTCCGTGAACGCGCGCAGCCTGGTCCCGGCCGCGGCGAGCAACTGGTCGAACTGCTTGTCGTCGATCAGGTCACGCAGCGTCCACGCGCGCACGTCGGTGGCGACCCAGGCGTCGATGGACGGGAAGCGCGCCCGGCCGTGGAGCCGGCGCACCTCGACCGGCTCGACGATGCCGGTCAGGACGTCGGCCAGCTCTGCTGGCGTGCCGATGGTGAACGGAGCGGTGAGTGCGTCGGCCGTCTCTCTTCCGAAGAGCTCCCGAACTGGCAGAAGACATGGTCGAACGACTCCGTGCGAACGTACGGCCAGTACTGCCCGATCGCTCGGGCCTCGGAGATCATGGCTGAGCGGTGGACGCCGCTGCTCGTCCGGAATCTCCTCTTCGGCGCCGACACCTTCAACGCCATGAGGCTCGGGGTTCCTCAGATGTCACGCTCGATGCTTGTCACGAGGCTTGACGAGCTCGAGCGCGGGTGTGATCAGCGTGGTCGCCAAGTCCAGCGGTCGCGGTCATCACTACCTGCTCACCGAGGCAGGTCGCGATCTCGCCGCAGTCGTGGCCGCAGTCGTGGCCGCAGTGTCCAAGTGGGGTGAACGTTGGGTCGAGATCGGACCCGAGCACACCGACCCGGGATTCGCCTTGTGGGCTTGGTGCCAGGTTCAGCTCGACCGGTCCGCGCTGCCCGAAGGCCGGGTCCTGGTCGCGTTCGTGTTCGCAGACCAGCCCCTCGGCAACCAGCGGTTCTGGCTCCTGGTCGAGAACGCCGATGCCCAGGTCTGCTACACCGACCGAGGAGGTGAGCCCAATGTGACGGTGCGCGCGGAGTCGGCCGCATTCATCGACTGGCATCGCGGCCGGCTGTCGTGGAGCGGCGCGCTCCGCTCGGGGCTCGTCGCGGTTGAGGGCAGGCGCGATGTGGCCCGGCAACTGCCGCGCTGGAACCTCCGCGAGCCCCGCATCGCTGCCCCTGACTGACGGCCGAGGACTCGAGGCAGGCCGTTCTCACCCAGCCCGGTCCCGAATCGCAAGCGTGGGGAAGGTTCGTCGCCATGGGGCGGTACCTCATGGTTCGACCGAACCGGTTCGGCTGAGAGGGGGCGGGCTGGACGCGATCGGTCAGAGTGAGCTCCTCCAAGACGCTGTCGACGTCCCTGACGACCGCGAGGCAGTCGACCTGTTGCGGCGCCAGGGCGTAGCCTGGACGCCTGAGATGGAGGACCCGCTATGGCTGCTTCCCAGGGTGACGTTCAACTGCTCTTGGACCCCGTCGCGCAGACGCTTCTCGCGTCCCGGCAGCCGGCGCATCTGGCCTACACCTGGGACGACGGAACACCCCGCGTCGTCCCCATCTGGTTCACATGGACCGGAGAAGCGCTCGTCTTCGGGACACCGCCGAAAGCACCGAAGCTCAAGGCGTTACGACAGCGTGAGGATGTGGCGGTCACTATTGATGACGCCAGTGCTTGGCCATACAAGGCGCTCCTGGTGCGCGGGGTTGCGAGCGTCGACCTACTCGATGACGTGGTGCCGGAGTACGCCCAAGCCGCCGACCGGTACTTCGGATCCGCGCAGGCTGCCGCCTGGTTGAGTCAGCTCCAGGGACAGCCGATGGCCCGTGTGAGGGTCAGGCCGACCTGGGTGGCCGTGCTCGACTTCGAGACTCGGTTCCCCAGCGCACTGTCCGCATAGGCCTTCCAGCAGTCGGATCTGCTTCATTGCCTCACGTGACTCGGCATTGTCGACCGCGGTGACACGCAGAGACCGCGGTCACTGCGTGGGGGACCTTGGGCACTTGGTCAGGGGTCGGCCCATCGGAAGCATGGGGAATCGACAAGCGACTGTCGGGACTGAGTCACGGGGGTGACGAAGGTGCCAGCAACGGGTCCGTCCCGAGTGCGGCGTCCACCCGGTTGGGGTGTTCCGATCGGCATCGGCATCGGGACTGGGGTTGGGTTGGTCGTGGGGCAGATGTTCGGCGCACACGGCGCCCTGGGTCTCGAGATCGGCGCCGCAGTCGGGCTCGTGGCCGGAGCTGCGGCCACGTTGGGCGGTTCAGTGCCCGCCAGGCAGCGCAAGAACGTGTTGATCTCGGCTGCTGCCATCGTTGCTGCGGGTGTCGCTGCGTCGGTGATCGTCTTGCTTGCCTGACCGCGTCAGGACCCATCCACCACCGACACGCTGATCCAGCTTGGCTGCGGTCGTGCCTCAGTCTGAGCAGGCGACGGCAACCGCAAGGGCGGTGCAGATCGCGCGCATCCGGGCATCGGCGGCCAACCGGCCCAAGCGGTCGACGCGGATGGCCGTCGAGACGCTTTCCATCGAGTCCAGGTTGACCGCGCAGAGAAGTGGCACCGGGTCGTCCCCTGGCTCAAGGAGAACCTCGCTCGGCAGGTTCCGGACGGTGGTGGTGCACGGGGCAATGAGAGCGCGGCGATGGCGTGGGATCGCGGCGTCGCGAGACAGGATGACGACGGGCCCGACGGCCAATCTCCGCGATCTCACACCACCACACCTCCCCGCGCGCGGGAGGGGCATCGCGCATGCGTGGTGGCCGGCGCCGCCGTGGCAGCGTCTGCTCGGCTTGGCTGGGGGGGACCTGCTGCTCGCCGCCGGGGCGGCCAACCTCGGGATCGCGGACGGCTCGGCGCTCCTGTTCGTGGGGATGCCCGGCTGCGCCGCCTGGCTCGTGTGGCTGCTCGCGACCGGCGTACGGCTGGTACGCGCTCGAACAGCCGACCGTCCTGACGACGCAGCGACCTCCGCGGAGAACGAATGATGGGAACCGACATCGAGGCAGCCGCGGTTGCCGTAGCGCTTGGGGCGTTCGCCGGGGGGTGCGCTCGGGCACGAGGGAGCAGTACGTCACCGTGACCGCTCATCGGCTGCCATGGCGGTGAGACTGGTGAGCCCATAGGGAGCCGGCACGACGCGCCACTCGCGAATCAATCCAAGGATCAGGTCGCCGCAGGGTCGCGCCGAGTGAGGACCTCCTGCGCCGCGAGAGCGCCTTATCGGAGACGTCGGCGACTGGCAGAAGCAGGGCACTGTGTCCCTTGTTTCCCCTAGGTGAGTGTGGTTGCGTGGCGAGACTGTCCCCGCCGTCCGGCGAGGTGCCACAACGAGGTGGGATCGATGGACTCGACGTACGACTACGTGATTGTGGGAGCGGGATCGGCGGGCGCTGTGGTCGCCGCTCGGCTGAGCGAGGACCCGGATGTCCGGGTGTGCCTGCTCGAGGCCGGCGGGGCGCCGCCGCCCGCGGAGCTGGTGCCCGCCGGTCGCCAGCCTGCAGAACGACCCAGCGACCGACTGGATGTACAACGGCGACCCGGGTGGGGCTGGCAAGGGCCTGATCGGCGGCCAGATGATGGTGCCCCGCGGGAAGATGCTCGGCGGCTCCTCCGGCCTGAACTACATGGCGTACGTGCGGGGGCATCCGGGCGACTTCGACTCGTGGGCCGCCGGGGGCGCGGATGGCTGGTCCTACGAGGAGGTCCTGCCCTACTTCCTCAAGGCCGAGGGATTCGTGAACACCCCAGAACTGCACGCCGACCCCGACGTGCACGGGGGCAACGGCCCGGTGGGCGTGACGGTGCGCCAGCCGATCCTGCGTGCCTCGATCCAGTTCGTCGAGGCCGCGGGCGCCGCGGGCATGAAGCAGGGTGACTACAACGGTCACGACCGCCTCAGGCCCGAGGGGGTGGCCTCGCTCTTCCAGACGACGACGAAGGACGGCAGGCGAAGCTCGACCTTCCACGCCTACCTCGAGCCGGCGATGGACCGGGAGAACCTCACCGTGGTCACCGGCGCGTTCGTCGAGCAGGTCCTGCTCGAGGTGGACGGGGAGGTGGTCCGCGCCACCGGGGTGGCCTACCGCACTGAGCACGGGACCTCCGAGAAGGTGGCCGCGGGCACCGAGGTGGTGTTGTGCGCGGGCGCCATCGGGTCGCCGCACCTGCTACTGCTCTCCGGGGTCGGGCCCCGCGAAGAACTCACCGCCGTCGGCGTGGCCTGCATCGTCGACCTCCCAGGCGTCGGGCGTCACCTCAAGGACCACCTGCACACACCCTTGATGTTCGCCGCAGACGGCGTCGGCGAGACGATGACCGAGGTTGCGATGTCCCTCGGGCCGGACGCGTTGCGGGCCCCCGCTGGTCCGCTGCCGGCCGACCCCGCGGACGATGACAACTTGCCCGAGCCTCTTGCCGCTGCCAAGGCCGAGGCGGAGCGCCGCATCGCCGAGTGGTTCACCACCGGCCGCGGCCTCGCCTCGTCCTCCCTCTACGACGCTGTCGCGTTCTTCTCGACCGGGCTGGGCGACCACCACACCCACGACGGGCAGATCGGATTCCTCGCGACCGGCTACACGCCCCCGATCTGGGAAGCCGTCTTCCGACTCCCGCCGCCTGCGTTCTTCGAGGATTCGGAGTCCTTCCTAGACCCGACTCGCGGCCAGGTGGTTGTGCTGCCCAACCCCGTGCAACCCCACTCCGAGGGTTCCGTAACCCTGACCAGCGCAGACCCGGCGGTCCCACCGCGGATCGAGTTCAACTACTTCGACGACCCGCACGACGTGACGGTCATGGTCGCCGTGATGCGTAGGGCCCTCGAGCTCGCGAAAGCATGGCCCGGTGGCGGCCTGGGTGAGCCAGTCATTCCGCCGCACCTTGCGCAGGCACACGGCCACCGCGCCGGCGTCGAACCGAGCGACGCGCTCCTGGAGGACCTGGCCCGCCACTACGCGCTGACGGTCTACCACGAGACGTCGACCTGTCGGATCGGCGACGTCCTCGACCCGCGGCTGCGGGTCCACGGCATCGAGGCCCTGCGCGTGGCCGATGCCAGTGTGATGCCGAACGTCGTCAGCGGCAACACCAATGCTGCGGCAATCATGATCGGCGAGAAGGCCGCCGAGCTGATCGCCACGGACAACGGCGTCCACCTCCACGATGTGGTCGGCTGACGGCTGGGGCGACTCAGGAGTGCCGGGCCGTTCGCCACACCGATAGCGGCGGTGTGCGGCGGCTTGCCGGGGAGTGGGGGGTACGGAATACGGCGTGGCTCTGAGCCCGGCCCGACGCGCCATCCACCTAGCGAAGATGCGGCGGAACGACTCGCCTAGCGCACCGGCCCCTTCGACCGACCGGTATCGCCCGAAGGTGAGGGGTCCGCGATCGGTCTCAGCCGAGGCGTCGTGGGCCTCCGCTGAGTGGACATCACTGATCGCCCGGGCGGGTCCGCGATGGCGGACCCGCCCGGGCTTGTGAGCCCGACGGCTCAGCGCCTGACCCGGATCGGCACCAGGCGGAGCGAACCGTCCGCCTTCGCGCCGAGCACCCACGAGACGTGGGCAGGCATGCCTCGGTCGATGAACACCGGCTGGGTCCACACGTATCGGCCATGGCTTCTCCCGGCCGCGTGCATCAGGGGACCGGCGGGACCAGGACGACGGCCCGACACTGCGGCGTTGTAGTACCGCGGAGCCGACCTGCCGTGGGTGGTCACCACGAGTGTGTAGGTGCGTCCCGCCCGCACGACAAACGCGCCGTGGGAGCGACGTACGCCACGCACGTAGCTCGACAGGACGTGGTAGCTGCCTCGGACGGTCGCGGTGTTGCCGGCCAGGTCGGTCGTGGTGACCATGTAGCGGAACATGTCACCGGAGTGGGTGGTGGTCAGCGCACAGCTTGCGGGCCCCGAAACGGAGTCGCGGCTGACGCACCGCGCCTTCGGTGCGGCGCCGGGGTAGGTTGCGCCGTTGCGTACTCCGCTGATGGAGGGTCGCGGGGCGATCCTGTCGATGTTGATGCCGGAGACGACCGCGGTCCCCACGCCTCCGTCGGTCGCCGTCACGGTGCGGGTGACGGACTGGCCGGCGAGGCTACGCGACAGCGTGACCGGTGCCGGGCAGGCAGTCGTGAGCTCGGCGCCGTAGGTCGCGCATGTGAAGGACACCGTCACCGGTGTGCGGTACCAGCCGAAGCGGCTCTTGCGCCCCATGCTGCTCACATGGGCCCTGACCGTCGGGGCGCGGTGGGTCGTCGTCGAGGCGGAAGAGCCGGTGTAGTCGGCGCTCCCGGCGTACGCCGCGGAGATCCCGTGGGGGGCATCCGCGGGCACGGACTTCTCGAGGGTGGCGGCGCCGTCGGTCAGGGACGCGGTTCCGAAGGGCACGCCGTCGACCTTGAAGGCGACGATGCCGGTCGGCGTGCCGGCTCCCGGGGCCAAGGGGACGACCCGGGCGGTCAGCGCGTGGGGTCTCACCACGATCGTGGTCGTGGTGGCAGCCGGGGCGACTGCAACGACCTGCCGGACGGTGCTGGCGGCGGCGTACTGTGCGTCACCGGTCTGGTCGGCGTCGATGGCACACGAGCCCGCGTGGTGGAAGGTGACGGTGCCGTGGGCAATGCTGCAGGCGGAGGTGCTGGCGGCACCGATCGAGAAGCTCACGGCGTTGTGCGAGCCGCCGCCGTGAGCGGCCGGCGAGTAGGTCTCGCCCACCACCGGTGATGGCGCTACCGAGTCGAACGTGACCGTCTGGCTCAGCGCCGTGATCTCCAGGATGGTCTCGCCGTCGACGGGGTTCTGGCCGGAGGTGTCTGTCGCGGTCACGGTCGCGGTGCCGGAGGTCGTTCCCGAGGTGAGCTGGGCGCTGTAGGTGCCGTCAGCGTTGTCGGTGACCGGGCCGAACGTCGCGCCCGGAGCCGAGCTGGAGAACGCGATCTGGTCGGCCGGCACGGCTTGTCCGTACTGATCCGTGACCGTCGCGGTCACGCCGGTCGTCGACGTACCGTCCGCGGGCAGGCTGGCGGCCGTCGTCGCCACCGTGACGGTGCGCGCCGGCGGGGTTGCGTAGGAGAGGTGGAGGTAGGGCTGGGCGCCGCGGCTCCCGAGGGTCTGCGAGACACCAGTCGCGTCGGAGGGGATCAGGTTCGAGCCGCCGGCGCCGCCGCCGTACGGGCCACCACCGCCGCCGCCGTAGTACCCGGCGCCACCGCCGCCTCCGAAGTCATTACCGCTGTAGCGGAAGCCCCCATCGCCGCCATGGCCGAGCGATCCGTTCGTGCCGGCGGTGCCGTCGCACGGAGTGCCTGCCGCGCCACCGGAGATCTGGGTGCCCGGCTGGGCCGGGATCTGCCACGAGCAGCCCTGACTTGGTCCGCCGGGCTGGCCAGCGTCCCCGGGGGTGTCGAAGCCGCTGAAGCCGCCGCCGCCCGCGGCGACGAGCACCCGATCGGTCAGGTCGTCCCCGCCGATGCGCACGTCGGTGGCGCCGCCGCCACCGCCGGACCATTCCACGCCGTTCCCGCCGCCGTTGGAGCCGCCGGCCGGGTTGCCGTCGCCGGAGCCGTTGCCAGCGACGTGGAGGTGCAGGGTCTCCCCGGGGGTCACCGAGATGTCCGCCGTGACGTGTGCGCCCGCCCCGCCGAGGTAGTAGCCGTGGTAGGACGCGCCGGAGCCTCCAAGCGCGTCGACGTGTAGGCGGGAAACGCCCTGCGGAACGGTCCAGTCGTAGGACCCGGTGCTGTCGTACCTCGCGGTCACGGTGCCCGCAATGGCGGGACCTGCGGCGACCACCACGGCGCCGCTCGCGACGGTGGTGGCAGCAGCCACCGTCGCCAGGACACGAGCCGACCAGTGCTGTGCTCTCATGCTGTACTCCCATGGCGGAGGGCGATGACGTCTGAGAAGCACCACTTGTTCGGAGGACCCGAGACGACCTTGGCGCGAGCATATGAGGGCAAAACCCTCTATTGTCGAGGAATGCAGCAATGCGACTAATCGGGCACATGTCGGCGTCGGGCATTCCGAGTCAATCCCAACTCCGGACCCGCGGCTGCCGCGACGACAGATTCGCCGCGCCATCTCGGCGGCATGGCAGCCCCGCACCAACGTCCAGGGCCAGCGGACGCAAGTGCATCGTGCGATTTCGAGGACGTTGAGAGTCGTCCTCGAATACCCCTGGACGATCCTCGCCCAAGCCAAGTCGGCAAGACTGGTGGCGCTGCCCTCCAAACCCTCGGATAGCGCCCGGTCAGGGTAGAACGGCCCGAGTTGTCTGCATGCGCGGGAGCGCCGTTAGCACGTCCCAAAATGGACCCCGATCGAGTCCGGACGGCCAGCATCATTCGGTGGATACACGCGGGGCGAATCCGACGGGACATGGGGTGGGACGGGGCGCGTCGCTCCAGCGCAGGGAACCTAGCTCAGCCAAGTCGCTCCGGGCCCACCCAAAGCGTCACCCAGCCCAGCCGCGGTTAGCGGCCTGGTCGGCGGGTACGGCGGGAGACATGCAGCGATTCCCGTTCAGGTTCTCCCCGTCGTACCGCCTCCCCGCGCTGCTGTTCGGCGTGACGCCGGCAACAGCCAGGGTCGAGATCGACGAGGCCGAGCTGCGGGCGCGGTTCGGGCCGTGGTCGCTGCGCACGCCGCGCACGAACGTCGCCTCAACGCACGAGACCGGCGGCTTCGGCTTCGTGAAGACGGCAGGGCCGGCGCACCTGTCCTTTTCCGACGGGGGCGTTACCTTCGCCACCAACGGCGACCGCGGGGTCTGCGTGCTCTTCCATGAGCCCGTCCAAGCCATAGAGCCGACCGGCCGGATCAGGCACCCCGGCGCGACGTTCACCGTCGCGGACCCGGCGGAGCTGATCGCTGCCCTTGACGTACGTTGACCGACAGCGTGCACCGGGTGGCAGGTGGCTTTGCCCTGGGCGTACCCGCGTTGGACCAGCTCCTGGACCCAGTATTGCGACACCCCGTAGTCGCGGGCACCTCGCTCTGGGACGCTCCTCATCGACGACCGCGGTGATGATCAGTCGGGCCTTGGACGGGCGGCGACCTGCGACAAAGAGGTTCTCGCTATGTCGTGACACCAGACACCCTCAGCCGGACCATCGGTCACCGGAACCAGACGTCGCTCGAGGCGATGCGCTGTAGCTGCTCGAGGTCGAGCGGCGGCTCGGCGGCGATCGCTGGGCCCTCCTTGCCGGGGCCGTTGTAGGCCATCACGAGGACATCCCACCCGTCGGGGCGGAAGACGGTCACCGACCGTACCTGCGTGCCGCCGTCCACCGCCGGGTTCGTGAAGCTCGACGTACTCACGACCGTCCCGTCGGGGCCGGGCCGGCACACGCTCCCGTCCCCGAGCTCGGCACATCGACGCGCGGGGGAGGGGACGGAACGACCCGTCGCGTAGTCATCGGGCGTGAGGCCGACGCGGATCCCGAAGCCCATCCAGGTGAAGTCGACGACGGGGGCCGTGTCCGGACCGGACTTCGCGGACGGTGCGCTCACCTCTCCGGGCTCGAGCGTGGCGAACGTGGTCGGCACCTGCTCGGTGGTGACGGCCAGCTCGGCTTTGGGCGGCGGTTCGGAGTCGGGCGTGCGGCTGGGGTGGGACGGAGTCGACGGGGCCGAGGTGTCCGAGGGGGCCGAGGTGACCGACGGGGCGGCGGGCGCAATCCCGCGGGTCGCCGGGCCGTCGGAGCCGATCAGCTGCACGCCCCCGACGGTGACCAGGACCGCGGCCGCGCTGGTGGCGACGGCAGCCGCCACCCGGCGGCGACGCTGCCGGACCCGACCACGACGGAGACCGCCCGCGACCAGCGACAGCACGTCGGGCGCCAGATCGTCGGTCTCACGCCGGAGCAGCTCGGTCAGGTCCTTCTCGTTCACCGCAGGCTCCCTTCGCGGACCCGGGTGAGGGCACGCAGGCTTCGGTTCTTGACCGCACCGGGGGACAGGCCGAGACGCTCGGCCGTGTCGGCCACCGACAGGTCCTCGAGATAGCGCAGCACCAGCACGGCGCGATCCAGCGGGCTGAGCTCCGCGAGCGCCTCTCGCAGGGTCAGCCGCAGGTCGCTGTCTGCCATGGGGTCGCGCACGTCCCCGGTCTCGGGCATCTCGGCCCGTGGCAGCTCGGTGCTGCTGCGCAGGCGGCGTCGGCTGAGGTAGATCCGCAGCAGCGTTCGCTGGGAGTAGGCGTACGGCGTATCGATGCGGCGCCATTTCACGAAGACCTTGGCCAGCGTCTCCTGCACGAGGTCCTCGGCCCGGTGCCGGTCCCCGCACAGGGCCCATGCCTGGCGGTAGAGGTCACCGGAGCGGGCGATCGCGAATGCCTCGAAGCCCTGCGCGACATCTTGGTCCATGTGTCCCCCTAACAACCCCTTAGACGCCGCGAGGTGGGCCGCAGGTCACAGCGGCTCCTCGCGAGACCGCGGAAAGTCTTTGCAACCTCGCAAACGGCTCGAGGCGTCTGATTCTTACGTACCGGCCACAGGCCCATCGCTACAGGAGGGGACACATCACATGAGGACGACCCCACGCATGCTCGCGATCCTTGCTCTCGGAGCCGGACTCGCGTTGACACCTCAGACTGCCCAGGCGCAGCAGGCGCGCGTCCACGACCGCACGGGGGACTCGTCGTCGCCCGCCACCGACATCACGCTGCTGCACGCCCGCCACGCTGGGCACCGCGTCAGCGCGACCGTCACGATCCCGCGACTGAGGCCGGGACGGCTCTCCGGCACCGAGCTGCTGATCAGGCCCCGGGGCAGGAAGATGGTCTACGCGGTCACGGTCCTGCGCGACCGGCGAGGAAGGGTGGCCGAGTCCAGCCTGTCGTGGCGACCCCTGAACGACCCGATCGAACCGATGCGGCTGCCCTGCAAGGGGATCGGCACGAAGCTGGACGCCGGGCACACCGAGGTCTCGGTCCCCAAGGCGTGCCTGACCAAGAGCCGTCCGCGGCAGCCGATCCAGGCCAAGGTACGCGTGATCGACGGCACAACCGGCCTCCAGGGCGCCTACTTCGACGACCAGACGAGGTTCACGCCGTTCCTCGGACGCGGTGCCACGCGGTACGGCGCCGGTCCAGCGGGACAGGTGACCGCGAGCGGGCTGATCGTGCGACGCCTGCCGACGATGTTCTCGATGCGACAAAACACGCTCTCGCGCGGCAAGGTCGTCCCGCTGACGTGCAAGGTCACCGGTTCGGTGGTGCGGCGAGGCGGTGACCAGGACGGTGAGGTCAGCAACCTGTGGTACCGACTGTCCGGTGACCGACGCGCGTGGGTCTCGGCACTCTACGTGCGGAACGTCAACGGCATCCCGCCGTACTGCGGAACCGGGAAGACCTACCGGGGCCGGGTCACCGCCGGGATGCTCGTTCCCCGAGAGGCGCCCACCACGCGGGCGAACGCGCACGGGGGTCTGTTCCGGGGCACCTCGGTGACGATCAACTGCAAGCTGCACGCCCAGCGGATCGCAGGCAACGACCTCTGGTACAACCTCCCGCACGGCTTGTGGGTGTCGGCTCGCTACGTCGCGAACATCGGTCCCGCGCCGGCCTACTGCACCCGCTGAGCCGGCGACCCTCACCAGCGAGACGGGGCCCGGCGAGATCGGCTCGTCCCCGGCACCCGGATCCCGTCTGGTCGAGGAGGTGGGGTCACAGCGGCAGGCGTCGCTCCACGGTGACGCTCGTCTTGCCGACGACGTACCCCAGCCCCTCGTTGAGGGTCAGCATCGGAGCGTTGCGCGACTGCGTCCAGGTGTAGAGCTCGGTGAGTCCGCTCGCCGCGGCCCACTGCAGGGTGAGTCGCTTCAGGTGCACCGCGACGCCCCGGCCGCGCCAGTCCCGGCGTACGGCGGTGAGCGCGTTCTCGCCGGCAGCGTTACCTTGGTCGACACTGGCCCGAAGCGGGCTCCCACCAAGGCGTGCGCGCCAGAGCTGCGCGAATTGCGAGGTAGCCTCTCACTTGACTCCGGGCAGGCTGCCGACGTTCCAAGTCGTCCGGGTGTCGCGGGCGGAAAGGCAGCAGCCCGTCGCCGCGTGCTTGGCGGCGTCGTTGGTCATGCCGGTAGACGTTGTCGGGGAGTTGTGTTTCAGGGAGCGCATCGACTCGTTAGCGGTCTTTCCGGCTGCCTTCCTGCGGTCGGGCCCGTGGTCGTCGACGGCTCTCCGGTTGCTGACGATGTGTCCATTGCGATCAGAGGACTTGGATCTCGAGATTGGCGGCCTCAGCACTTGTGCGCGTGATATCCCGGACGATTGTCGAGGGGTCCCGCCCGTGATTGCCCGTGTAGGTGGCGGTGTCTCCAATGACGTTAGCCACTATCCCGTTGGGTGGCTCTTGACCGATTGGCAAGGAATCGAGGGTGAAGTCGTTCGAGTTGGCCGCCGAGTGACGGGACACTATCTCGGACGGGAGCCCGTCGATCACGTTGTCGGTCAGGTGGAAGCTCTCGAACGCAGACCTGAACGCGCCCGGATCCTGCACCAGGCCATCGAGGCGCTTGATCATCTCGATTCCCAGGCCGACCCGACCGATTCGGTTGTCCCGAACATGGACGTCGCCCTCGGTGCCGACGATGGGCGCAGCGTCGCGGACCAGGCCGTCGAGTCGCTTCAAGACGTCCTCGTCCACCACCAAGTGCGGCTCGCCCCGCCCGTAGAAGGTGACGACCCCCGGGATGAGGTTGTCCGCGATCACGACCGACACGCGGCCGGCGATATCGATCTGCTCGTCCCGGCGGCCGGCGCCGATCTCCAGCGGAACTCCGGGGCGGGCCACGGTCGCGGCGCGGGCGATATTGTCGAAGACCCTCGCCACATCGGAGAACCGGGTATCGGACAGGGTCAGGTTGGCGAGGCCCTGCACCGCGTCGAGCTCACCGCGCGAGACCGCGTCGGGTTGCTGGTCGACGGCAGTCACCAGCTGCTTGTTCAGCTTCTTGCGCGCGGCGTTGCTCATGCCGACCACTTCCATCGCCACCTCGACGATGACGTCGCGCAGACGAACCTCGTTCTCGTCCTCCCACAGCCGTGCCAGTGGGTCGATGCCGGTGAACAGCTCGCGGAGGAGATCGAAGACACCTCGCCGGCGCACGACCAGCACGCAGCCCGTCACCTGGAGCCGGTGGAATCCGTGAACGCCCGTCAAGGCTCCGTCGGGTCGCATGCCGAAGACGTGGCAGTTCCGCACCTCGACGTCGGTGACGTCGACGAGCGTGAGCGACGCGTCGTCGGCGAAGAAGATATCCAGGTCGCTGAGTCGCACGGAGGGCCAGCCCTCGAGGATCCAGCGGCCTGACACGTGGAGCCGCGAGCCGCGTCCGCATCCGTGGATGGCCAGGTTGGTCGGCTGTTTCTCGGGCTCCAACACGACGGCCTCGCCCTCGAACTTGTGGTCTCCGGGCATCAGGCACAGGCAGATGTCGTGGGAGCCTCTCTCGATCTGGTCCTTGAGTGCCTCCTCCAGGGTGGGATAGTCGCCTCCCTCGCCGACCGTCAGACAGCACCCGGTGTGGCCGCCTCCGTCGGTGTCGACCGTGGCGTGGAACCTGACGAGCTGGTGAGGTATCGGGTCCCCCGAGGGGGCGAGGAGCTGGGCCACGCACAGCTGGTGCTCCGCGGCGGTGTCGATCCCCCAGGTGCAGGTCGCGAAGCCGTCCGCGTCGGTGGTCGCGTCGACCGGCCCGGCGCCGCCGTCGAGCCGGCCGTTGCCCAGAGCCACGCTGTACCTGACGACGGCGCCCGCGACCGGGAAGCCGCCGTTGGCGACCCGGACGTCGAGTGAGCCCGGAAGCGGGATGAACCCTCCGGCCGCCTGGCTGGGTGATCCCTCCTGCCCGTCCCCGCCGACATAGAGCAGGTTGCGCATCGAGGTCAGCGGAGGGAAGAGGTCGCGGCAGTCCTCGAGCTTGGTGATGGTGCCCGCTCCGTCGACGTCGACGTAGCCAAGCACGCAGCGGTGGCGCCTGATCCCCCGCGGTGGCCGCAGGGCAGGAGCCCCGCCGTCGTGAGGCCATTCGATGGTGCCCGACCCGGTGTCAATGGTCGCTGCTCGCGCCGGGAAGATCCAGTGGTCGCCGGACCGGTAGTGACCGTCGACGAAGCGCACCTGGTTACCGTTCTCCAGGTGGATCCACGCACTCCCGTCGGCGAGGAAGCGCACCGCGCCGGCTGCGTCCCAGCGCCGCAGCTTGGGGTGGTGTAGCGGGTCGATCCCGTCCGGATCTGCACTGAGTGGCTCCGCCGCGGTGCGGAGGATGACGGTGTTGCGGAACTTGTCGAGGTCGGCGATCTGGTAGAGGCGACGACCGTGCCCTTCGAGCTCGATGCGGTCGTCCGAGATCTCCACCAGCTGGCCGATGGCGAAGCCCAGCACGTCGTCGGGACCCAGGTCGTGGACGCGGACCTCGGTCCCGTCGATCGCCTCGATCGAGGTCACCACGCACCCGTTGTCGCGGGACACCACGAAGGCCGTGTCGACTAGACGTACCCGGGGTGCGTCGTTCGGGCCGAACGACGGGAGGGTGCTGGTCAGGGTGAGCGTCAGCCCGTCGATGCCGGTCACGTACCCGAAGGTGGCCTCGACAGGGTCGGTGCCCGGTCCGGACCGGAAGACCTCCACGCCGGTCCCGACCGCCAAGGGGCCGATCGCGTCGACCGTCAGGCGGTTCGGCTCGCCCGCCACGAAGCCGGTGACACCGACCGAATCGGGGGCGGCGTCCAGGTCGTAGGCGTCGCCGGAGTCGAAGATCTCGACTCGGTAGAGCTGGTTCTCCAACCCCGTGTAGCCGGCTTGAGGCGGGACCAGGCACGGCGTGGACAGCTCCGCGGCGGGTTCGGCGCGGGCGGCGAGCTGTCCGGTCGTCTGCTCGAGCGCCGGCGGCTCGTCGGTGCAGACCCAACCCGCCTGGACTGCAGCGGCCTCGACCTGCCACACCACGCGCTCCCTGGCAGACGTGGTGGGTCCTCCCAGCGCCACCTCTCGGATCGACGGATCGTCGAGAGCGGTCACCAAGCGGGGCCAGCTGTGCAGCAGGATCGCGAAACGGCCGGCCGCCGGCAGCGGCCAGACGACGTCGAAGCGGTCCGGCTGCTCCCTGTAGTCGACCTCGGACTCGTTCTCGAGCAGCGTCCCGTCGGCGTAGAAACGCCCGGCCCCGATCAGGAGATCGGTGTTGTCGGTCGTCGACAGTCCGAACCCGGCGTCCGGGAGCGGCCCGCCGCACCCGCCGACCAGGTCGCTTGTAGTGCGCCCGTGACGGTGGGCGAGAATGCGGTGCTCCTCGTCGGAGTCAGCATCTGTCAGGAGTCTGCCCTGCTCGACGAGGACGGCGCTGTAGTGCTTGGTTGCGTCGAAGGTACGACGGCTGAAATCACCCTTCATGCGGCCCTCCCAGGAGTGGTCATGACGCAAAGAACAACCCGGCCTCGAGGCCGAATCGCAGGTAGTCGTCGAGGCGTGCCTCGAGGTAGGCCGCCCGTTGCGGCTCGAACAGGTGGTGCAGTGCGCCCATCTCCGACTCGTCGTCGGCGCCGCGCCAGATCTCGTCCGGCGTCCGGCGGTCCAGCTGTCCGTAGCCGGGATCCGGGTAGTGCTCCGATGTGAGGACCGGACGCACCCGGGCGGAGTCCACCTCGGTCGCCGGTTGGCACCGGTAGCGCTGGGGCGACCTGGACCCCGGAGACAGGTAGCTGAACCGCACACAGCCCGCCTGCCGACGGTCGGTCAGCAGGGGACCGGCCCACACGGCCGGATCGTCGGAGTCGGAGACGACGCCGAGCAGGATCGAGTTGGACACGGTCTGGATCACCCGCGTGTGGACCTTCCCGAGCACGGTGCAGGACTCCAGCGTGAGCGTCCCCCCGCCGAGGTCGTCGCCCGCGTCAGAGGCGTAGGCGACTCCTTCCTGTCCCGCGTCGCAGATGCTGTCGACGAGCGAGGCGACGGCATCGACGTGGACCCGCATCGGCCCCAGGATGCAGCGCTCGATCGTGAGGTCGGTGGCGGGAGACTCGACGACGATGCTGGGTACGCCGGGATGGGTCGGCGTGCCGTCGGCATCCAGCGCGAGTCCTGGCACCAGGGTGCAGTGGGTCAGGCGCACGGAGCGCACGTTGCGGATCCGGATACCCCCGCCGACGACCAGCAGACCGTTGAGCGTGACCTCACCGTCGCCGTCGCCGTCGATGACGAGCTCGTTCTCGAGCACCACGACCGGCCTGCGCTGGTCGGAAGCCCGGATCTCGAGCGAGGGGCTGTTCACCGTGAGGTCGGTGACAGGGCCGTACCGCGCGCTGTCGCCGATCTCGACGATGCCGCTCCCGGCCAACGAGGCCACGGCGTCGTCGATGTTGTCGAAGTCGGCCGGAGACTGCTGCGAGACCCGCACCGGAGCACCGACTGCCGAGAACGTGTCCGAACGGTTGTACTCACCGCCGCCGAGGTCCGCGCTGAACCCGAGGTGGAAGCTCGCGAGAGGTGCTGCGGCCTGGTCGTCGCCGAAGGCGATCCGACCGAGCACCGGGTCGATGGCCACGCGCCCTGCCGCTCGTGGGGTGTGCGCCCAGCCGGTGATGTTGCCAGCCCCGTCCACCAGGTCGGACAGGTTGCAGACATCGACGTCTGCGGCGTCGATCCCCAAGAGCAGGATGCTCCGACGCTCGCCGTAGTAGGTGGCGAGAGCCTCGTCCAGCTCTCGACGACCCAGCGGGTGCGGCACGTGCACGGGCTGGGCGAGGCTGGTGATCTCGTCCTGCGTGACCGGCAGCGAGAACAGCGGAGCGGCGACGCCGAGCGGATGGAGGTGGAAACGGGTCGCGTCTGCGGGCTCGGCCGGGACGGCTGGGGAGGCGGTTACCGGATAGCCCTTGAGCCGCCAGCTGAAGATGCCGATGTTGGGGATGTTGTGGCGTCCGCGCCGCGAGCGGATCCGGCGGACGTCGACGGTGTGGGTCAGGTCCGGGTGGTCGGGCAGCCGCTCGAACGGCGACCCGACGTCCTCCATCCTCCGGGCGTCCCGGATCGGCGTGAACACCAGGTTGGCGAGGCGGACGTGGTTCACGTGCTGGCTCGCGGCGATCAGCTCGAAGAACTCCACCGCACGAGACGGCCAGCGGGTCACGTCGAGCGCCACCTGCTCCAGCACGGCTGCCGTGCCTTTGCGCCGGCGGTAGGCGATCGTGTTGGCGACCTCTGCCCGCGAGGTCAGCCCGGTCTCCGGGCCGGACGGCAGGCCGCGGAGCCCGATCAGCTCGGCCAGGTAGGGCAGCACCCAGGGAGCGGCCGTCTCGACGAACAGGTCGTCGTACAGCTGGTCGATGCCGTCGCCGACCACCGCGAGCTCCTCGGTGAGCACGTTCATCAGCTGACGAAGCGGGCCGCCCAGCTCCTCGTCGACGGCTTCGTCGCGCTCTCGCTGGAAGGTCGGCAGCAGGTGGTAGAGCGCATCGGGATCGATGGTCACGAGTTCACCTCCAGCAGGATGGCGTCGGGGTCGATCGTGAGGATCTCCGCGCCCTCGGCGGCAGGCGGGTCGCCGTGCACCGGTGACTGCGCAAGCAGGATGGGATTGCGCAGCGCCGTCTGACCGGTCCGGTGCAGCAGGGCGACGAGCACGCCTCTCACGCCCTGCACGGAGTGCAGCACCTTGTCCACCTCACCGAGCGACACGAGCTGCCCGAACGCCCGGCGCTTGAACGAGAAGTGGTCGAGCAGGGCGCGACGGGCGGCCTCGCGCACAGGCTCGGGCACCCAGTCGGGGTCGAGGACGAGGGAGGCCTCCAGGATGAAGACTCCTGTCCGCGCTGGTCGGATCACGAGCGGCACCCGCGGATCGCCGGCAGCGAGGATTGCTCGGGTGAGGTTGTCCATCAACGTGCCCGCCTCGTCGATCGCAGCTCCGTCGATGCCGGCCACCGTGAGGAGGACCCCGTGCACCACGCCGTCCCAGGTCCGCGTGGCGACGGCCTTCCCGATCCCGCCGACGTTGGCGGCGAAGTCCTCGTAGTCCCGCAGTGACACGATCCGGTCGAGGGTGAGCACGGTTCGCGGGGCGTTGTCGGCGGCATCCGCGGCGAGCTGCGGATCCTGGGCGCCCGCGGCGGCGAGCGGGTTGCGCACGCCCGAGACACCGAGTGGCCGTGTCATCAGCAGGGTCAGCTGGCCGGCCGCCACCAGTCCGGCCAGTCCGGTGCCGGCGCGGTAGGTCGCTCGTACGTTGTCTTGTCCCGTCGCCGGGCGGGCACCCGCCACGCCGTCGCCGAACTGGACGACGGTCTTCCCGTCGTCGGTCGTGGTCGTGGTGAACACGCGGTCGCGAGGACGCCGACCGAACAGCGTGGGCACCTCGTGCCACTCGACGTCGTCGACGAACACCTGCAAGGTCGACGCGGAGCCGGTCGCCGACCCCGCCTGCACCTGGGTCAGTGGGGCACGACGCAGGATGAACCTTTGGTAGGGCCGCGACGCGTCTCCGCTCCCGAGAACCTCTGCGACGCCCTCGCCGTGCGTCGCCTCCGCGACGTTGCCCGAGATCTCGACGCTGCGTCCGTCGACGGTGTGCCGGTCGTAAGCGCCGGTCAGCGGCTCCGCCAACACCAGCGTCGCCCCTCGGATCTCGGCGACCGACGCCGGCTCGCCGACCACCGGGTCCTCCTGGTCGGCAGGCACGAAGTCGAGGGCCCCCGCCCCCGCGGTGACGGTGCCGGAAGGACCTTCGTCGAGCGAGAAGCGGATGACCCAGCTGCTCGGATCGTCCTCGTCCCGCTCCATGCCGACGACCGCCAGGTCGGCATCGTCCGCGGCCTCCGCGTGAGTGCCGTCGTCGAACACGACGACGGCTCCGGCCTTGCGGTCGACGCGCACGCGCGCACGCCTGCCGCGGACCAGCACCCGGCGAGGTACCTCGGCCTCGATCGGCGCGGCGAGCTCGATCGTGTCGCCCTGAACGGGCACGACGACCGGGACCTCGGCGAGCACGAGCTCCTCAGCCCGGAGGAGCACGCTGCTCGTGCGGGTCCTCTCGCCGCCCACGCCACTCAGGTCGTCATCGCTCACGTCCAAGGCGAGCTCGGTGACCTGCGCGCTGATCGCGTAGTCGGTGCGCCCGATCACTTGCACGTCGGTGACCGTGGCCAGCCGGCGATCCGCACCGGTGAGCACGACGGGAGAGCCGACCGTCACACCCTCGTAGACGCCGTCGAGGTCGACTGCCGCGGAGTCGACCGCCGCGAAGAGCCATTCGTCCTTGTCTCCGTTCAGCTTCGGCTCGAGGGCGGTCTTCACCTCTTCTACGAACATGTCCGGGCTGGGGGCGTTGTAGCCGAACAGGGCTGCCCGCTGACGCATGACGTGCACCCGGACCGGCTCGTCCCCGCCCAGCCCGGAGACCGCCGGGGCGAAGGCGACCGCCGTCCGGTCGTGGGCCGCGTCGGCCTGAACGGAGGTGACGGAGACGACGCGGAATCCGCCGTCGACGGTGGCGTCCGCGCGCGCGAACAGCAGGCTGTCTCCGCGGTTGACCCCGGTGGCGGCCCCTGCGAGGAGGACGCTCGTGTCGGTGTTGCGTGGCCGGCGCGGCTCGGTCTGCCGGATGAGCGGGGCGTTCCACCCAGGCAGGGCGACCAGGTCCTCGACGGTCTCGAAGGTCTGGGGCAGCTGGTCCGGGCCGGGAAGGCTCTGCGCCTTCGCGCCACGGGGGATCGGGACCACCCTCGGCGATCCCGGTGAGGTGGCGAGGGTGAAGGCGACCGTCGTCTGGGCCGCCACCCCCGCGCCGAGCCGGTAGCCGATCAGGCCCGTCAGCCCCGAGACCGAACGCCGCTCGGTCGCCGTACAGAGATAGCTCTCGTTGGCGATCCTTTCGGTGTAGAAGGTCAGCACGTCGGCCGCTACCGCCCAGGCGTCGATCAGCGCCATCGAGAAGTCGGCCGGGTCACGCGTCCGCAAGCCGGCGAGCGCCGGGTGGTCCTGGCGGGTCAACCCGGCGACCATGCTGGCCCGGAAGCTCGCGTAGGTGCCGGCCCGGTAGGCGATCTCGCTCAGCCCCGGTCGGTTGACCACTCGTGCCGGAGTCTGGTCGGAGATGCCCGAACAGCAACCGCACCTGCATCCGCCGGTCGTCATCGTCCGCCCTCCATCTCCAGCTGAAGCGTTCCCCGATCCGGGAAGTTGGGGTCGTTGTCGAGGCGAGGCAGCTCCAACGGGGCGAACGCCAACCTGCCGCTGTCGATCCCGGCCGACGCGGGAACTCCGAGTCGCTGGAAGGTGAGGGCCTCGACGTAGCGCACCCCGTCCACCGCTTGGACCGCGGCGAGAACGGCGCTGAGGAACACAGTGCTGCCGAAGGTGAGGTTGTCGGGATGGAACATGCCGCGCGTCCCGCCGGGTCTCCGAGTAGAGCTCAGCACCTGGAGCACCTCGCCCTGCACGTCGGAGCGGTAGTACGACGGCAGCACGCACACGGACAGCACGATCTGGAGGGCGACGAACTGTGGCGGTGCGATCTCCAGATCGTGGCCAGCCATCCGGAAGCGTTCGAGGTGGCGCCGCAGCTCGACCTCGAACGTGTCGTCGACCGGGCGCCCACCGGCCCGGTCGATGGTGAGGAACATGGTGTACCAGCTGCCTGTCCAACGCGCCGTGCACGTGGCTTGCTGGATGTCGGGATGCCTCAGGCACGCGGCGACGTAGTCCGCGGGTGTCACCGCCCTCTCCTGCACGCGGAAGGCGACCGGCGCGTTCTGCCGGACCTTGTCGATGGGTTCCGAGTCGGTGCCACCGGTCGCGGGCAGTGGGTTGGTGATCGACTCCACGCCGCCGATGTTGGCCACCAGGTGCCACAGCGAGTCGGCGCCGACATTGCCGGCTGTGCCGTTGCCCACCCGATAGCGGGGCGTCAGGTGGGCGCCGGCTCGTGGTCGCATGCCGAGCTCCCCGTCGCCGAACCGAAGGGTGGCACCTCCCGACGCGTCGGTCTCGGCCACGAACTCGAGTGCGAATGCGTTGCTGGCCAGGAGGTCGCGACGCGGCACCCACTCCTGCTGCGCCTCGCCATCCAGCAACCTGACCGACGGCAGCACGTGCTGCGGCTGCCACCTGAACGCGCTCGCGGCCGATGCGGCCGGGTCGAAGCGGGCGGGCTCGTTGTCGTCACCGGTCAGGGAGCGGCCGATGGTCCCGGTCATGGTCAGCCCCGGCTCGGCGAGAGTGGGAGCGAACCGCGCGGGTCGCCCCTCGGCACGCACGGGCTCGCAGGAGGCCGGCGACATGGGGTAGGCCAGTCGCGGGTCGGCGTCCGGCACCGTGACCTCGTGGTCCGCGTGTGAGCGGCCGTGGTCGGCCAGCACGATGTTGCCGAGGGCATGGCTGATGTCATCGTGAAAGGTGCCGTCCTGGTCCGTCGCCGAGAGGCACAGGGCAAAGGGGAGGGCGTCGTCCTCCCCCCACCTGATCTGGGTGACGTCCTGAGCAACGGGTGGCTGGTTCGGTGCGTCGAACCACGTCGCCAGCGGGTCGCTCGTGACGACGGGCTCCTCGACGAGTCGTACGGCGTGCCGATGGGTGGGGTCCGCGTCGGCGGCGTTGCCCGTGCGCGGGCCGCGATGCTCCACGAACACCAGGACGTCGCCCTCGTGGAGGCCGTCGTGGCGACCTCGCAGGCTCACCGAGGTTGCACCCACGGGCAGGCAGCACTCACGGTCGCCCCACGCGTAGAGCTCGAAGCTGTTCAGGGTGTCGGCGAACGACCTGTCCTCCATCGTCTCGAAGACCGTCGGTCTGGCCGCCAGCGCCTCGGTGTAGTCGGGAGATGGCGCGACCAAGGTGCGTGGCAGCCCGGGCACCCTGCTGAGCAGCTGCGTGTGCTCGGGCAGGGCGATGACCCCGGCGCCGTTCCGGACCCGCACGTGCACCCAGGCCCGCGCGTTGGAGCCGTCGTGCACCCGGTAGTCGACCATCCGTGCATGCCGGCGCACGGACCGCCGCAGCCGCGCGGTGGCGAGGGAAGCCTCCGTTCCGGTGACGTCGAGCCGGTAGGCGAGGTGGTCGGCGGCGTACGCCAGCACCTCTACGAGCTCGACTCCCAGGTCGGCGGGGTTGCGCTCGCGCCATGCCGGCGCCGTGACGGACAGGCGGTCCAGCATCAGCTGCCGGAAGCTGGCGTAGTCCAGTGCCAGGTAGTCGATTTCGGGGGCCTCGACGGGCTCGGGGGCACACTGACAGCCGCCGGCGCAGTCGAAGCCTCGCGGGCACTCGACCTTGAAGGAGAAGTCCACCTCGCTGAGCAGGGGATCGAGATCGGCGACCTGGCCACCGTCCGGCTCTTGCAGGACCAGCGTGTACGTCGAGAAGTCGCCGGGCGTGGAGACCCTGACGACCAGCACGTCCCCGTCGAAGGCCAGCGGGGGGACTATGTCGATGCCCCTCACCCGCACCCCGCCGACGATCGTCACCTGATCCGGGGTGATGGCCAGCAGACCGGCTCCCGGTGGCCGGATGAAGTGGACCCGGATGAGCCGCTGCCGGTCGGCGTCCGCGACACCTGGTCCGTCGACGACTTCCAGGAACTCGATGCCGTTGCCGACACCGGTCGCTCGCACCGCCTCGCGTCGGCGCTCGTCGCAGCAATAGTAGTAGCGCGTCACGGCGCACCTGCGGCTCGGATCCGTTCCGCGCGATGCTCTTGCGTGGAGCGAACGGTGTAGGAGACGGTCACGTCCAGCTCCGGCCCGTCGGCCCGCACGTGCACCCCTTCGACCAGCACCACGTCGCCCAACCACAGCTGCAGGGCGCCTTCGACGCGGGCCCGGGTCGAGGCGGCCAGCGCACTCCCGTTGGGCTCGAAGACGAGACCGCCGAGGGCGCTGCCGAACTCGGGCCGGTTGACCCGCTCTCCGGGAGCCGTGAAGAGCACCAGCTCGACGAGGTCGCGAACGTGGTCCTCCCGGCTCTCGCACGACCGTGTCCGACCGGTCGCATCGAACCCGAAGGGATGATGGACGTCGTTCATCTCAGACTCCTTTGACCCTGACCTGGGTGACGGTCACGGTGACCGGCGTCCCGTTGGGAGCGCAGATCGCCTGGCTGTTCTGGAGCAGCAGCGGCGACCCGCCCGACCGGACCCGGGTGGCCCCGACGGTCCACTGGGCCGTCACGCACGGCACCGGAGAGCTGCCGACGTTGAACGGACATCCCGCCACGGCGTACGGGCCACTCAACGTGGTGGCCGGCTGACCGCCCACGCGCACCCGCGGGCTGGGTGCGGTCGGGCTGGCCTGACCGCTGTGTGCGCACAGCACCGTGGCGCCCACGTGCAGGAGGTAGCCGGGCATCACAGCACCTCCAAGGCGCCGTCGTTCACCGACACCTGGGGGCCCTTGAGGCTGATCTTGGCGCCCATGCCGTTGTCAATCTCGATGCCGGTGGCGGTCAGTGCGACCTTCTGACCGCTGGCGGTCTCGAGGGTGATCCCACCTACTCCCGGGGTGTCGTCGACCAGGATCGAGTGACCGGCCTCGGTGCGCAGCATCACCTTCTTGGACGGAGGTGGCGGCGCCAACAGGGTCGGCGGCATCTCGGCCAGGTTGCCCCACCAGCAACCCGCCCAGATCGGGAAGTCCGGGTCGCCGTGCTCGAACTCGATCCAGACGCCGGCACCGACCTGGGGGATCGCGAAGAAGCCCAGCTTGTCGCCGCCGAAGGGGGCACAGGGGAGAGCCCAGCCACTGTCCCGGTCGCCCGTCACGTCGGGCACCCGAGCACGGACGCGGCCGATCGTCAGCGGGTCGAGGTTGTCGGTCACCACACCTCGGTACTTGCCGTAGAACGCGGTTCCGCTCATGGCCGCACCACCGGCAGGGTCGTGCCAGTTCCTTCGCGGCTGATCCGGAATCGCTGCGTGTACTCGCCGCGCGTCAGCTTGTGGGTCACTGAGCCGACAGAGTAAAGGCCGTCGTACGACAGGCCCGCACCGCGCACGCCGACCAGCCGCCGGGCTCGCAGGACGTGCCCGTACTTCACGCTGTCCACCTCGCCGTCACCACTGACGGCGTTGCCCGTGTTCGTGGCCGAGGCGACGACCGTCGTCGCCGCCTGCAGCGGATTCTGGTTGGCGACCTCGCGCTCGATCGTGCGACGCATCGCCGGGGCGGGCGAGCTAGCCAGCGGAGGCACCTTCAGGGACGGCAGTGCGGGGATCGGAATGCTCAGCTTGAAGAACGGTTCGACGAAGACGCCACTGGGTGCCGCCGGTAGCAGCGAGTCGTGCGAGAAGTCCAGGGTCCGCAGGTTGGTGGCCGCTCCCATGTCTTGGGTGAGTGCCGGCTGGGGGAGGCCGAGACGGTTCTCCGGCCCCCAGTAAGCCTTGTTCACCCCGAAGGTGACGGGCTCCACGTAGAAGACGAACCCGTTGCGCTCCGCCGTCCGCTTGAGGAAGCTCAGATCCGTCTCCTGCTGGCTGGGCACTCGGTCGGTCTGCAGCGGTATGTCGGTCGTCGGCGTGACCGCGGGCACCAGGCCGAACTGGGGGTACGTCGCGATGATCCGCATCGCGATCACGGAGTCGGGTTGGTTGTCGAAGCCGCTGTTGCGCTCCTCCAGGTCCATCGCCGAGGTGATGTCCTTGCCCGTGACGGTCAGCTCGCCGCTCGATCCTCCGCTGACCTTGACCTGGTGATGGGCGATCAGGCCGTCGATGAGTACCTCGGGGACGATGCCCAGGACGACTCCGACGATCACCCGGTTGCCGGGCGCGAGGGCGGGACTCTTCAGCAGTGAGTAGTCCAGTGACCGGTCCTTGCGCAGGGCGAAGACCATCTGGAAGCCGTCGCCAGTCTCGTTGTCGTTGGTCACCTCGACCGAGACGAGCGCCTGGAGCACGTCGTACGGCGCCGGCACGGGCACCGTCGATCCCATCCAGAGGATCTGGCGGATGCCCAGCTCACTGGTCAGCGGCATCGCTCACCCCCTGGCCAACGCGATGCGCACGATCCGGCCGACGACCTCGAGCTCCTCTGGCCGCAGCGCGAGGTTGGCGTCGCACACCCGCCAGAAGAGGGTGGGATCACCGGCATACCGTGCGGTGATGTTGTCGAGACGCTCGTCCTGGGCGACCCGGTGCTCCGCGAGCGTGGGGAGGTCGGCGTCGTCGGGGATGATCCGGCGCCGCTTGTAGCGGATCAGCCGCTCGTTGCCGTCGGAGTCGGTCGTGGTGCGCGTCGCGGTCTCGATCGCGAAGTAGCGACTGCTCGGATCGAAGGTCACGGCTAGCCTCCGATCCCAGCGACGCTGCCCACGAGGCCGGTCAGGCTGCCGGATGTGCCGACGAGTGCGAGTGCCTCCGTGGCGATGTGGTTGGCCAAGGACAGCGCCCCACCCGGGCTGAGCAGGCCGAGCTCGGAGTAGCTGAGCGCCTTGAGCCCGAGGTCCACCTTGGCCTGCAGGGGGTTGAGCGCGAGGTCGAAGGCCTCCTCGGTGACCGAGAACTCGGTGATGGCCACCGGCAGGATCCGCCGGGTGCCCCACACCAGCAGGGTGAGCGGGGCCTCCATCGGCAATATCTCGACGATGCCCGCCCGGGCCAGGACCTCGTTGGCGATGACGATGCGCGACGGTGGGTAGAGCATGCCCTCGAGTGCGGCCAATGCCGGCAGGATGCCCAACCGCTCGGTCGTCGCGTCACCTGCCTCCAGCTGGTCGGTGCCGTCGATCTCCACGCTCAGCTTGACAGTCTCATCGGGTGGCCCGGCGAAGCGTGGGGTGCTGGTCGGCCCCTCGCCGCCGGACATCCGGGCCGCCAGCGTGCGGGTCAGCGTGGTGGGGTTGTACTGGAAGACCACGACCGAACCCAAGGGGTTGGTCGCGGACACCGTCGCCAGCGCTCCCTTGAACACCGGTGGGGCTATCTGGCTATGGGCCATGGCGGCCTCCTTCTCTCGGGCACAGGCATCTCAGGCACAGGGCACCAACTCGCATTCGAGGCCGTCGCGATAGGTCACGGTGGTGGCCGCGTCCGGATCGTCGAGCGTGGCGACGACGTCCAGCCGACCACCCTGGGACGAGCTGGCGCTGAACACCTCGCCGAACGACGGCGCCAGCGGCCAGCCGGCCCCGTCGTAGCGAGGGGATGAGTCGGACACGCCCGCTACCCGTCGAGAGGAGCCCCCGGTGGGGGTGAAGTCCGCCAGCACCGACAGGGTCGGGGGCCGGAACGGCGCCGGCCGGGGCTTGTCGGCCGAGTCCAGGTAGAACCTGATCCGCAGCGGATAGACACCCGGTGTGCTGCAGAAGTGCTCCAGGTGACCCATCGCGCTGAACGGGAACAGCCCGTGACTGGACGCCGACCCGTGACTGCCCTCCGGCCGCCCCTTGTCGCTCTCCACCAGGATCGAGAAGACCCCGGGCGTGCTGGGAGACCAGCCGGAGTCACTCGGTACCGGACCGACGGCGGGCTGGGGTGTGCCGCCGAGCTGACTGGCGACGGGTGTCCGTTCATCGCCCGCTGCACGGTGATCGGGGACGTGGATGCGTCTCATCACCCCTCCCAGTCCAGGTCGACGCCCAGATGGTTGGGTGCGGTGGCCGACTGGTAGATCGGTGCGGAGTACGCGTCCGGAGTCTTGAGGACCTGGACGTCAGCGCTGATCGACGCCGGGGCGAAGAACCACATCACTCGGCGCGCCACGTTGGCCAGCAGCCTTTGGTCGTTCGGGCCGGACGGGTGGACGATCGCCGCCCGTACGCCGTCCGCCGGCATGGGCTCGCTCGTCGCGGTCTGGGCGAGCCTGAACAGCTGGTCCTCCGAGCCATTCCTGGCCACCTGATGAGATGCGAGGTCCCTCTGCAGACCTCCGTCCGGCCGGTAGTTGGCCGTCACGCGGTAGCTGAACGCGTATCCCGGCTTCGCTTCGGGATAGTCCTTGAGAAACTTTCCCAGGGCATACCTCAGCGAGTCCTCGACACCAACCACACCTACCCGGCTGGTGTTGCTCTGCGCCGACATGGCGACGAGGTTGTCCGGCGTTCCCGGGCCGCCGAGGCTCTTCGCGACCAAGTGTCCGCGGTGATATCCGGCGTGCACCTTGACACCGGGGGTCGGTCCGGACGGCTGACCACCCATCTTGGTCGACTCCGGGACGAGGGGGTTGACCTCGAACCAGGACTGCCGAGTGTAGGAGTCGGCCGGACCTGCATGCACCGCGTGGTGGGCATGGAGCACGGTCGTCGTGGCCTCGGGCAGGTTCAGAGCTGTCAGGTCCTCCCGCAGCTTCGCGAAGCCGGCGCGGATCAGCTTGCGCTCCTTGGCCTTGGACGTCTCCTTGGAAATGGCATCGACGAGCGACTGCGCTCCGGTGGCGATGGCGTCGAGCTTGACGTTGACGTCGGATGCCTCGGTCGGGCCGACGTACTTCGCTCCCTGAGGGTTCGTATACGTCTGCTTCAACTGCTTGACGAGCTTGTTCATCCTGCCGACGAGCTTGTCGAAGGGCCCGCTGGCCATCTCCAGCGTCGCATCCCCTCCCGGCCCAACGGCGCGCAGCGTGTGGTCCTCCCCGGCAATGTGCAGTGTCTCCTCCAGTGGGCCTTCGGCATCCGCATCAGCCGCGTCCGGGAGGGCCGCCTCGGCGCCCGCACCCGCGACCGTCGGTGCGGCTGCGTCGGCCTTGCCCTTGCCGGTGAACAGTCCGAGCACGCGCGTGATGAGGGCGTCGATGGCCTTGTCGAGGAAGTCCTGGATCTTCTCCACGACCTTGCGGACGTCCTCGCCGAGGTTGCCCAACCCCAGGATCCGGGCCAGCAGGTCGAGGGCGACCGGCACCAGGTTGCCCAACACCTCCTCCACCTTCGCGATGGCAGCGGTCAGCACTCCGCGGGCGATGTCGCCAATGGTGTCGACCACCGAGCGCACGAGCTCGGCGATGCGGGCGAGCTGGTCGCGCAGGAACGTATAGAGGTTCCAAGCCGTCATCACGAGCTGGACGATCGCGCCGACGGGGCCGAAGAGCGCCGGGATCTTCTTGATCATCGCCAGGACCACGCGCTCGAGGAGGAAGGACTTGATCCCGTCGAAGACCATGTCGACCAAGCCGCCGAGGTCCGCCTTGAGCCTCTCCCACAGCGCTGACCAGCCCTCGGTGACCAACGTGGTGATGTACCCGCCGATGTACTCCAGCCGGGCGACGTTCTCCTCGCCGACCAGCTTGACCGCCTTGGCGCGGAGGCGCTCCCAGGTGAGCCCGAGGATCTGCCGGGCGAGGTCCAGGACGCCCATCAGGTCGAACGTCTGCGGCAAGGTGATGCCGGCGCTGCCGAGGGTTCCGGTGAGCCAGCCGATAACGCCCGCCTTGAGGTGGTTCCCGAACCGGTCGGCGAAGCCCTGTACGCCGCCCACCACGGCGGAGACGATGTTCGACAAGAAACCGAACGGGTCGTTGATGATGAGGTCGAACGTGTCCTGGGCGCGTCCGACGAAGGCGTAGAACGACTCGGGGTCGACGCCGACCAGCTTGAGGACGGCCTCGAGCACCTTGCGAGCCAGCGCAGCCCAGTCGCCGGTCAGGGCGGCGCCGACGACGCTGACGGCCATGGTGATCGCGGCCGCGAAGGTGTTCAGCGCCGCGTTGATGCCTGCGCGCAGACCCTCGACCAGCGCGTTGATGCCGGCCTTGAGCGTGTCGGCAACGGTGTCGACGGCTGCTTGGGCGTCCGCGACCGCTTCGTCGATCGCGGCGTTCAGCTCGGCGGCGAGCTCGGGGAAGATCTCGCCGATCAGGGCGTTCACCGCGAACTTCAAGAACTCCCCGAATGCGGCGATCGCATCCTTGACGAAGGTCGCGAGCCGATCGATGACGCTCAGGGCGAAGGCCTTGACCGCGTCCAGCGCCTTGTTGACGAGGTCGCGGACGGCATCGAAGATGTCGCCGATCACCGACACCAGCGCGTCGAAGGCGTCCTTGACGAAGTCGACCGCCCGGTCCCACCAGCTCTGGTTCTCGGCCTCGCGTTCGGCCTTGGCGCGCTCCTCCTCCGCGTCGCGCTCCGCCTTGGACACCTTCGCGGCGATGTCGGTCTCGGCGGCGGCGTAGGACTTGTCGATCTCCTGCTGCTCCAGGCCGACCTGCCGGTCGATGGTGCCCTCGTCGGTCTTCCGCCGTTCGGCAGCCTCGCCGCGCACGCGTCCCACCTCGGCATGCTGGGCGTCGATCGTCGACTGCCGCTCGGTCTGGATCTTCGAGCGCGCGTCGGAGACGGCCGTCGTCTGGTCGGTCTGCGCCTTCGCGTTGAGTCTGGCGGCGCCCTCCTGGGCAGTGTTGACGGCCTCGTCGCGGGCGGTGTCGCGGGCCAGGGTCGCCGCCTCGGCGCCGGCAGTGGCCTCGGCCATGCTCCCCCGCATGGCGAGCTGCTGCGTCTCGTCGAAGGCGACCTGCACCTCGGGAGGCAGCCCGAGAGCCAGGTAGGCGTCGGGCCCCTCGGGTACGACGACCGCGGCCGTCGGTGCGGCTGCTACGGCCTCGATCTCGTGCGACTCCCGGACGCTCGTCGGCTGTACCCGCTCGGGTCCCGGTCCGTCGACCACCGCACGCGCCGCGTCGTCCCTGAGCTGCGCCGCTTGGGTGTTGGCGGCATCCTCCTGCCCGGCGATCCGCGCCGGGTCGGTCTCGCCCTCGAGCGGGATGACCGGCGGCGGTCCGGGGGAGCGCGGCACCGACGGGTCTGTCGTCTGCACGTCGTCGAGAGAGTCGCCGATCACCTCGGCCAGCTGCTCCGGTGCCGGCTCGGTGAGCCGACCGAAGGCCGAGGCGACGCCGTCGTTCTCGGTGAAGGGCTGTGCCTCCGGCACCTCGCCGAGGTCTGGCTCTGGAGCCGGTGCCACCGCCTCGGGCTCGAGCTCGACGTCGGCGGCAGGCGGTGCCTCGACCCTGAGCGGAGCCGGCGGCGGACCGTCGGTGCCCCGGAGGTCGGCGTCGATGCTCGGCACCTCGTCCTGCCACTTCGCGGTCTCGGCCGGCACGACCTCGGCCAGGTGACCGGTCAGCGCGGCCGCCTGGCGTGCCTTGACCGTCGGGGGCGCGTCGGCGAAGGCACCCAGCAGGTCGCTCGCGCTACCGGCGCCGGCGAGTGCGGCCTCGGACGCTGCCAAGGCCTCTTCGCGTGCGGCGACCTCCTCGGCCGAGACGGTCAGCTCCCCGGCGGGAGGCAACGTGAACGCCTCGCCAGTCTCGGCACCGGCCTCGGTCCCAGCCGCGGTGCTTGCCTCGGTGCCTGGCCCTGGGGTCGTCTCGGCAGAGGGGACGCCGCCGGCCCGTCCGGTCCGCGCCGACTCGGCAGTGGCCTGCGCCGTGACCGGTGGTTGGGCTGCCGGAGCCGCGATCGTCGGCAGGGCGGCACCGGGTGTGCGGTGGAGTGAGATGGGCTGGTCCTGCCCAGGCGGCGTGTTGCGTCGCAGCAGTGCGATGGCCCCGGGTGCCAACCCCTCGGCGGGTCGCACGGGCGCGTGCAGGCTCTGGGCCGCCTCCACCTCGGGGGCCGAGCCCTCGGCGAGGACCCCGCCGGCGGTGCCACCCTTGCGGGCCTGGAGTGCGTGGACCACCTCGTGGCTGAGCACGTCGAGGGACGGAGAGGGCTCCCGGACGAAGATGTCGTGGCCACGTGTCGCCGCACTTGCTCCGAGCGCATCCAGCGTGTCGTCGACCAACCCGCCCTGCCGCACGCAGATCCAGCCGAGGTCCTGGCCGAACCTGCGCTCCAGCACCTCGAGGTACGGCAGGACGCGCGCCGGCTCCGCCTCCGCGGCATCGACGAGTCGGGCCGCCCGCTCCCCAGTAGCGCGGATCGAGATGCGGTCGAGCTGCTGGATGCGAATGTCGACGTCCGTCGCGACGCCGTCGTTCGCACGACCGGGCGGTCGCTCCCTGGCGATCCTGCGCCCAGGGCGCCGCATGGCGACACGGGTCGGGCTCATGGCAGGACGCCCCCTGAGGGGCCTCCGGCGAAGAGGACCGCGACCAACGCGCGGGCGAGGCCGGGCTCGCCTCCACGGCCGTCCCAGGCGAACCCCTCGACCACGATCCCGTCCCGCTGCACGTCGCCGTTGAGCCACGCGGCGGGCACACCTCGGTCGGCGATCACGTCGCGTACTGCGTCGGCGAGCGCGAGCCGCAACGCGAAGGCGTCGACGTCGTGCGCGCTCTCGACCGTCATCCGGTCTATCCGCAGCTCGACGGCAGGTGTCTGCGCCGACGGCGAGGACCAGGCGGGGCTCACAGCCAGCCTCGCGTCTCGGACTCGGTCAGCGGACGCTCCAGCTTGGCGTACTCGTGCCGAGCAGCCGTCAGCAGGTGTGACATCGCTACGGGGCTACCCGCCTCGGCCGCAGCGAAGGCGGCATTGAGCGCGATGTTGCGGATGTTCCCGCCCGCCACGTTGAGCCGGGCCAACCTGTCGTGGGCCAGGTCCTCGGTGGGAGTCGCCGCTGGAAAGACCGATCGCCACATGCGGGCCCTGGCCGCGGTGTCGGGGAAGGGGAAGTTCACGACGAAGCGGATGCGGCGCAGAAACGCGGGATCCAGGGAGCCCTTCAGGTTCGTGGTGAGGATGGCCAGCCCGTCGTACGCCTCCATCCGCTGCAGGAGGTAGCTCACCTCGAGGTTTGCGTAGCGGTCGTGGCTGTCCTTCACCTCGGTGCGCTTGCCGAACAGGGCGTCCGCTTCGTCGAAGAGCAGGATCACCCCGCCGGCACCCTCTGCCTCGTCGAAGATCCTGCCGAGGTTGCGCTCGGTCTCCCCGATGTACTTGCTGACCACACGGCTGAGGTCGACGCGGTTGAGATCCAGCCGAAGCAGCTCGGCGATCCCCTCGGCGGCCATCGTCTTGCCGGTCCCGCTGGGTCCCGCGAACAGGGCCGAGATACCCAGTCCGCGCCGGGTCTTCTCGGCGAATCCCCACGTTCCATAGACGCGGTGCCGTGCTCGGGCGTGGCTGGCCACCTCACGCAGCGTCTGCATCTGCTGCTCCGGGAGCACCAGATCCGCCCACACGCGCGCGGTCGGCAGACGTTCGGTGAGATGGTCCAGACGCGGTCGGCTCCGCTCACGGCATAGGTCCCAGAGGATCCGCCCCGATTCCGCCGCGCTGGCAGGCTCGCGCTGTAGGAGGTCGCCGAGCACGGCACGCACGTCGCGGCTTCCGAGGGGGAACTGGCCGGCGATTCTCTCTACCTCGAGCTCGGGCGAGGGGTCGGGGAGCACCGAGTGCCATGCTGCAAGACGCTCCTCGACGGTCGGCGCCCCGACGAAGAGCCGTACGTCGTCGCGCCGGATGCGCGACAAAGGCTGGCGCGCCAGGACCACGGTGGGACTGGCGACCAGGTCGAGGAAGCGCGTCACCGAGGTCTCGGCGTGCGGCTCGTCGCCGAGGCTGCGGACGTCGACGACAAGCAGCAGGCTCGACAGCACTGCCTCCCGCTCCCAGAGCCGCACGAGCCGTTCGCGTTCGTGGGCGCCGGACGGGAGCTCGTCCGCCTGCAGCAGCGCCATGCCGAAGCCGAGGCCAGCGGCGACCGACTGCGCTACGTCGCGTGCGTCGTCGCCGCGGCCGACCACCTGGATCAGGGGCATCGAGCCCAGCGGGGCGGCCATGGTGATCGCGCGCACCGCCCGCTCCGCCATTTCCACGTGTCGCGAGTAGAGCTCGACAGGAAGGGCTTCGGTCTCGATGTCGACGACGCCCTCGACCTCGGGGTCGAGGGTCTGGACCCCTGCGAGGAAGTGCACCACCCGCTCGGCTGCCCGGAGGGGAGTTCGCGTGAGCGAGCCGTTCGGCGGCAGCTCGAGGAGTCGCCACCTGCGCAGCGGTGCCGAGGGTGCGAGCGCGCTCCAGTGCGCGCCCGGGAGCCGCGAGAGGGCGGTTCCGAACGTCGGCTTCGGCGGGTCGGGCGAGCCGGGCCCGGCGGCTGCCCGGGCGAAGTCCGCGTCGAGCTCGGGTCCGGCGCACATGAGCACCAGGTCGCGTTCGAACGGCGACAAAGCGAACGCGCTGGCCAGCGCGAGCACTGCCGGAGGCCGATCCATCCGAGCGGCGAGCTCGTCGAGGTCAGGCTCGTCCGGCGTCACTGCGTCCGGGGTCGCCAGCACCGCGCCCAACCGGCGCAGGGCGGCGGCGAGATAGTTCTGGTTGTGGTCGACCCACGACTCGGGTCGGGTCGACGTTCTCGCTGTCATCGCGTCGGTGGTCACGGCACCGTCACCACCGGTCCGTCGTACTGCCCCTCGGTTGGGCCGGGAGTCGCGTCGACCTCGAGCGGGGTCTCCGCGCCGTCGACCGTGACACGGTAGAGATAGTCGCCGGCGGGCACCCCGACGAAGGCGATGTCGAGATCAGCAGTCTCGTGCGGGTCGCCGGGGCCATCACGCCTCTCGTCCTCGAGGACTAAGGACCGACCGGTGCCGCCCGGCACGGCGTTGAGGAGCAGGGTCACCATCTGCCGGCTTCCGACCGGTGGCTCGACGCTGACCGTGATCCCACCTGACCTGAGATCGGTCTCCGCATCGATGTCGAGGTCGTGGACGTCAGCAGCCGTGGTGATCCGAGGCTGGACCACGACGGGGAAGGCGGCGGACTGGCCGGCCAGCCGAGGCTGCGGTGGGTGGCCCATCGGCCGACGGTGGATCACCCGCAGGCCCACCGCCCCGGCACGCGCGTCGGCTGGCACCTGGACCTCGATCCTGGCCCCGGTCACCTGAGCAGGATCTGGAGCCACCTCGACACCACCGAATGCCACCACGGTCACGTCGTCGCCCTGCAGCTGGTTGCCCGTGATCACCAGCGTGGTCCCGATCTGGATCGGGTGGAAGGGTCCGTCCGCCGCTGTCGTCGCGCTGATCGTGGGCCGGAGCATGGTCGTGGTGAAGACCTGGCGTTCGCGCACCGGGAGGGAACGGGTCGGTAGGTCGTCCGCGGTCAGCACCACCGCACAGGCCTCGTAGGCGATGGAGAGCTGGTAGGGCGTCTGGAAGAAGCTCGACCACAGACTGGAGAGCTCGTCCAGCGTGAGGGGCAGGGGACTGACGCGGACGACCTCTGGCTGCTCAGCCAGGTCGGCGAGAGCCATCGGGCTGGCCGCGTCCTCCAGAACGGCTGCCGCCGCCATCGCCTCGATCTCACCCCGCGTCAGGACCGGTCGCGAGTTCAGGGTGCGCATGACGCTGCCGAGGATCCGCTGCGGCTCCTGGAGCGCCTCGTTGCCGACGAAGGTCACCAGGTACTGGAGGGTCAACCCGATCTGCGGGCGCTCGTGCAGCTGGCCCGTGGGGGAGCGGCTGGGCAGGGCCGCGGTCCGCCACGCCGCGTTGGGCTCGACCCGGTAGAGGAAGATCCGCGCCTGGGGATCGGTGTTCCCCACGTTCGCATCCGGCCGCCCCGGCAATGCGTGAGCAGCGGGGAAGTCCTCGGTCAACTCCCTGTCGAGGAGGTGAGCGAGCGTTCGGGTGGTCGCGGCGACGGCGAGGTGGTTGCTCATCGACGACCATCCCTGCGGAGGTAGTCCTGCAACGAGAGGCGCGGCTCCGGCCGGGGCGGCCGCGGTGCGGGCCGAGGCTCGGGGCGGGTGCCGGTCGTGCGCACCTCGACGTGGCCGATCGAGACGGTGACCTGCGTGGACAGCCGCTGTTGTGGGCCGAGGTCGGAGACGGTGCGCGCAGGGAGCCGGGGCACGGTCGACGCGGCGTGCGACGTCTTGGCAGGGTCTCGTCCGGTGGTTGGCTCGACTGCATGCTGCTCCGTCGTGATCGACCGGGCCGGCCGCGCGTCCAGGACCGTCGCGACGTCCTCGGCCCGTGACACGGTTGCCTGCCGCGTCGTCCGATGCTCCGCCGTCGTTGTGATCGGCTCAGGAGGGGGGAGGGGTGGGCCAGGATGGATCGGCGCTGACGCGGCTGCGGGATCGGGCGCTTGCGCGAAGGACGGGCCTGGTGGCTGGTCGCGCGCCTGCGGAGGCCATGCCGTGGTGACTTTCCGGGAGTCGTGGATCGGTGAGGGTGGCTCGGCTAGCTCGCTGCGTGCTCCGCGTGTGGGCGGCGGAAGGGAGGACGTGTCCTGACGCTGCGGCGATGGGTCGGGGTGCAGCTCGGGTCCGGGGTCGCGGGGGCGGAACCGGGTCAGGTCGGGCACCAGCACGGCGGCCGTTCCCAGAGCCCTGGCGGTGAGCGCGTCGAAGATGTCAGCCATGGCCCACCAGCTCGAGGTACCGCTGGCGATGCCGCGGAGGCAGAGCCACGATCTGGCCCTCGCTCCAGCCGTACGCCGACGCGAGGATGTGGACGTCGTCGAGCAGGCGGAGCGCCCATGCGTCGAGCTTGCGCCACAGGTAGTCGTCCATGTCCAGCGTCCTGCCCCATGTCGCACCGCAAGCACCGCAACTGACCTCCAGCTCGCCACTTGCGAGGGGGGCGGCCTCGTCCAGAGCGGCCGAGGCCGCGGCGACGGCGGCGCGGGGGAGCTGAGCGCTCGAGACGGGCACGTCGTCCTTCGTCGCCGACACCACGGACCGGGCGACGAGCAGTTCGCGCGCCGCCTCCGCGGAACCGGTCGCGGCCGCGTCGAGCAGATCGACCGCGCTGGGTAGCCGACACCGCATGTGGTAGCCCTCGACGACCGCCTCCACGACATCCTCGCCACGGCTCTCGAGCAGGTCAGCGGTGGGGATCTCCAGCGCCTGGAGCTCGCCACAGGCCGGACACTCCGCGACGGCCTGCAGCACAGTGCCGAACAGGAGCCCGTGTACCTCGACCAGCATCCGGTCGCGCGCCGCGACGCCCAGCTGGTCGGTGTCCCCGCGCCCGGCAACGAGTCTGAGCAGGTGGTTCGATCGGTCGAGCCGGTGCAGGCCCACCGCCGCGTCCCAGGCGCCGAGCAGCTCGTCGGAGGCGGGAGTGCGCATGACGGTCGAACCCTAGTTGGGGGGTTCTGTGAACGCTGGCTCTGCCGGCTCGCCGACGTCGTAGTCGCGTTCCCAGCCCTCGTTCGCCAAGGTGATCTTCTGGATCGCCACGGCGTTCGCGTTGGCGTCGAGCTCGGGAAGAGCCTCGAACTCCATCACCCAGCACCGGTAGATCTTGTAGGCGATGGCGAGCTGTCCGGCCTCGTTGTAGAGCTCGAGGATCACGTCCTTGCGGAAGTCCTGGAGCGAGACCTCCTGGCCGAGCCCGGAACCCCAGTTCCATGCCTTGTTGGCCCACTTCTCGAACTCCGTGTCGTGGGTGACGCCGCGTTCGAGCGAGATGTTCTCGTACTCCGTGCGGCCAGGCGACTTGCGGCTCGTGCTGGGGTCGCCCCCCTCGCGGTGGGAGACGACCTCCGTCTTCCGGTTGAGCGCGCCTGCCTTGCTCAGGCCGGCGACGTAGCGGCCGTCCCACTTCAGCCGGAACTTGAAGTTCTTGTAGGGGTCGAACCGCGACGCGTTGACCGTGAACTGTGCCATGTCCCTACACCTCGGCCTGACTGGTGATCTGCTGGATCTGGATGACCACGAACTCCGCCGGCTTGAGCGGGGCGAAGCCGACCACGATGTTGACGATGCCGCGGTCGATGTCGGCCTGCGTCGTGGTCTCGGCGTCGCACTTCACGAAGTAGGCGTCCCTCGGCACGATCCCCTGGAAGGCACCCTGCCGGAACAGCCCGTGCATGAACGCGCCAAGGGTGAGCCGGATCTGTGACCATAGCTTCTCGTCGTTGGGCTCGAAGACCACCCACTGGGAGCCTCGGTAGAGGCTCTCCTCGATGTAGAGCGCGGTACGTCGCACGGGCAGGTAGGCCCATTGGTTGGCCAGGTCGTCGTCGCCCATCAGCGTGCGCGCGCCCCACACGACTCGCCCTGCTGCAGGGAAGGAGCGGAGGCAGTTGACCCCTCGGGGGTTGAGGATGCCGTTCTGGCCGTTGGTGAGCTGGACAGTGAGCTGCCGGGCGCCGATCAGAGTCGCCTCCAGCCCTGCTGGCGCTTTCCAGACGCCCCGGTTGGCGTCGGTGCGCGCGATCACCCCAGCGACGGCACCGCACGGTGGGAAGGCTCTGAGCCTGTTCTCCCGCAACGGGTCGGACGCCATGATGTCCGGGAAGTAGATCGCCGCGTTCGTGTTTCGCGAGACGACACCGGTGACGCCACCCGCGATAGCGTCGGCGGTCATCTGGCTCCAGGCCACCGGCGGGTCGACAATGAGCATGGCGCGACGCGAGACGCAGTAGGCGACCGCGTCCTCCCACGTCGCGGGGTCCACGTCGTCGGTGTCGGTGAAGCGTGGGATGCACAGGATGTTGAACAGGTCGGCATCCTCCAGCGCGAAGATCCCCCGGCGGTCGGCCTGGAAGTTCGCGCCTGCCACGTCGCCGTCGGTGATCTGCAGCCCGTCGTCGCCGCCGGCGAACGGGACGGGCGCCGCCGGGGGCGTCACGTCGGGCCGGTCCCCCGGGAGTGCGCCGCTGACCCGCACCAGAGCCGACTGCTGCTCGAGGACGTCGGTCACGAACCGCTGGCCGGCCGGGTCCAGGCCCAACAGCTGGAACTTCTCCTCGATGACGACCTCGTCCGGATCCAGCGCGCTCATCTCCCGGACGGTGAGGTGGAACAGGTCAGCCGCGTTCGGCAAGCTCGGATCGGGCGCGGGGTGTGTCACCAGGCAGCGGAGCCGTTTTCCCCACGCTCCCGGACTCGATGCCTCCAGCCGGAGGGCGCCACCGGCTGCGACCGGTAGGTCGCAACTGGCGACGTCGCCCGCGTTCGGAGCGCTCTCGTGGTGGACCCGAACGATGAGTGCGTCGCCGCCGCCGTTGAGGAAGAAGTGGCTGACGGCGTAGCTCATCGAGCTCTGGTCCCAGAGGCCGCCGAACACGCGGGCGAAGTCGCCGAATCCCTGGACCCGGACCGGTTGGTCCACCGGTCCGCGACGAGCACGTCCGACAAAGGCGGCGATCGAGGTGGGCACGCCCCGGATCGATCGGACCTCCGATTGCAGCTCTTGGATGTAGACGCCCGGATGGGCAAGCGTGAGCGGCATGGCACTCCTTCTGCCTGGTGGGTTCAGGCCTGGCGGCCGACCAGAATGTCGATGTCGACGAGGTCCGCGCTCGGGTTGGAGAAGCGCAAGGCCTGAGGAGGATCGGCCAGCAGCGCGACGGAGCCGCTGCCGATCAGCACCACCGGGCCGTTGAGGGTGAAGCTGTTCGCCCCAGAGTCAGCACTGAACGTGACGGCAGCGTCGTAGGAGCTCGAGCGCAGGACGAGCAGGTCGACGTCGCCTCCGTTGCCCGAGGGTTGGAGGTCGAAGTCCACGTCCACGGCGTTCGCGTCCAGCTGCAGACTCAGCTTGTCGTAGGCGTCGACGACCTGGCTGCCCGCTGCTGAGACTCGCGGGCCAAGGACGGTGTCGAAAGTCACCGACCAGTTGATTGTCTCCGCCATCAGCCCCTCCCCGCTGCGCCGAGGAGCTGCTTCCGTGGCTCCTCAGGTCGTAGGAGATCTGTAGTCCGCGTGGCGTCACGACGGCGTCACAAAGCCGTCGAGCGACTCGGCAACCACCTCTACAGCGGCGGCCTTGCTCGACGCGTAGGACTCGGCCTCGAGATCCGAGGCGACGTCGTGCGTGCTGGTAATCCGGGTGGATGACGTCGACTACGTTGCCTTCGGCCAGGTAAACCTCGATCAGGGCCGCATGAGCCGTTTCCCGCAGCGGTCGATCCGCACTCTCTTCGAGAGCAAGCTGGAGCGCGGTTGTCAGGTGGCGGCGTTCTGTCAAGGCGACCGCTGAAAGAGACCAGGGCCGTGTTCGGTTGAAAGAGACCAGAGCCGTATCGGTCGCAGCCGCGTCCGCGGGAATGGGCGCGGACGCGGAACGCCCGGAACCGCCAGCCGCTGACGGCGTGTTCTCTTGTCGGTGGTGCTGTTCACCTGGGGGTATCGGGATCAGCGCCCGGTTCGTCGCTCGGGCCTCTCGCCATGGCATGGCGAGCGAAGTCGTGCGCCTCCGACTTTCCGATTGCGTGTCGCGCGCTCCGACTCGTAAATGCCCCGAACGTGCCATTTTCTTTACGGCCACGCCCCTTTACCTTGGCAGTGGATACGCCTTGGCGCCGCTGGTGCCGTCGGGGGGTCGGGATGGGACTTCGGCTTCGGCTCCTCGGGGAGTTCGCCCTCGAGGATGCCGGGACGCGTATCGACGTTTCGGTAGGCACTCAGCGTCTGATCGCGTTTCTTGCCTTGCGCGGCCCGTGTCACCGCTGCCTCGTCGCCGGCATGCTGTGGCCAGAGGTGCCCGAGTCCCAGGCTCTGGCGAGCCTCCGCACCGGCGTATGGCGGATGAACCGTGCTTGGGCGGGCTGCGTCGTGAGCGACGGTACCCAACTCGGGATCCCGGCCGACATCGCCATCGACACCGCCGAGCACGAGGTCTTCACGACTCGCCTGCTGCGCGAGCACCTCGAGGACCAGCAGTGGATCGCTGAGCGTTCGGACGTACTGTGGCGCGGGGAGCTGCTCCCTGGCTGGTACGACGACTGGGTCGTCTTCGAGCGCGAACGTCACCACCAGCTGCGGCTGCACACGCTGGAGTACCTCGCGGCACTGATGACCCGACTCCACGACCTCCCGGCCGGCCTTCACCTGGCCCTCGAAGCAGTGCGCGCCGAGCCGCTACGCGAGTCAGCCCATGCCCGGCTCATCGAGGTGTACCTCGCCGAGGGCAACGTCTGCGACGCGCTGCGCCAGTACGAGTGGTTCCGGGAACTGCTCAAGCGAGAGCTGGGCCTCGAACCCAGCCCCCAGCTCAGCCGCCTGCTCCCCGTCCTGTCTGCGCGATGACATGCGACGTCTGCTGATCTGGACGTCCTCAAGGATCAGACCACGCACGGATGCGAGCTTCCGCGTGAATCCATCGGATCCCAGGCGGATTCGGCGCAGAGCGTACCGAATGTCGGAGCTCCGCCATCTGCGCCGCGAGCAAGCCTGTGTCTTGAGCAGCCCGTGCGACGGCCTGGTCGATGAGGGCAGGGCGACGATCGCGATCCGGCCGAGAATCCGCTGCCGGGGCACGACGAGACGCTGGAGTTCGGCCTGCCACTGGATAGCAGGCTGGTGAACGCCGTCGCCGGCCTCGATGCGGAGGCCTCACACACGCACTCGGCGTGCGGTGACGGTTAGTCACCGGTCAGCCCAGCTGATCCAATGCGACGGCAAGGACCAGCCCCAACGCCGTGGCGACGCCAACCAGGTAGCTATCCTCCTTGAACGCCTTGGGGAAGACCTCAGTGGCTAGTGAGGCGGCGACTGCGCCACCAGCCACGCAGCGGATCAACCCAAGAGCCGCGTCGGGAACTCCGGAAAGCAGCAGGTTGCCCGTCAACGCCGCTGCCGAAAGAAGTGCGGCCGTGGCGGCCCACAAGCCAAGAACCTTCGGCTTCGAACGGTCTTCGGCCATCTCTTGGGCGCCTCCAGCGGCCTCGGGAAGGTTGGAGAGGAAGATGGAGCCAGACAAGGAAGCCACCTGAAGTGGTCCCGCGCCAATGAGGGCAACGCCGAGGGCCAGGTTCTCCGGGATCCCGTCGAGGGTGATGGCAGCCAGGAGCCCGCCACCGCTGTCAGATCCCCATCGCTCATTGACCAGGTTGTCGAGTCCCGAGAACGCCATCGCACCAGCAAGCACACAGGCTCCCACTGCCCACAGTGGCGCGACATCCGTGGCCGGATCGATGAGCTCCAGCACGGCGGAAACCAGGAGTGCCCCACCAGCCAACGCCACGATGAAGCCCTCCAGCTTGGCAGGGAGCCGGCCGTAAGAACCCCACGCGGCGCCGACGATGAGCGCGAACGAGACAACCACGATGACCACGATGGTCAAGAACACACCGGCCCTCCATTCGTTCAGGCGCTGTCGGCTCCACTCAGCAAAGCACGGCCAACGCAAGCGCGGCCGTGCCGAGGTGCACGTCGCCGCGAGCCGATGGCCAAGCGGTGCCCAGGGGAGTAGTTGCTGTCCCTCGGCTGGAACGAGGCGAGCCGATGATGTCCGAGGCGGATCGAAAGTGCGGCTGCCAGCAGCGAGCTAAGGCGGCTTCAGCAGGGTCCGCGATGCCAGCGCTGCCTGATCGGGCTCGATGGTCCGGACTGTGCGGCGGCGCATAGAGCAGTCTGCCGTCGCCGTCGTGAGGAAGCCATGCCTGTCCGCTTACTTGTCTGCGCCGTGTTGGCCTGTGTGCTCCTGGCAGCTTGTGGTGAGGAGGGCGGCGGTGGCTCGGCGGGCGTTGACCGGCCCTCTCTGGTCATCAGCGCGATCCCCGACCAGGACCCGGACGAGCTCGCCTCGCGGGAGCAGTCGTTGGCGGCGTACCTCAGGCGCGTGCTGGACGTGCAGGTCGAGTACGCCCCCGGGACCGACTACGCCGCCTCGGTGAGCCTATTTCGTACCGGCGACCTCGACATGGTGTTCTATGGCGGGCTCACCGGAGTGCAGGCCCGGCTGCAGACCCCCGGGGCTACGCTGCTTGCCCAACGCGACATCGACAGGAACTTCCGCAGCGTCTTCATCGCCAACGCGGACGCGGGTATCGGGCCGGTCGACGGCACCGCGGGGCTGACCGCCTTCGCGGGCCACCGGTTCACCTTCGGCAGCGAGTCCTCGACGTCGGGTCGGCTGATGCCGGAGTACTTCTTGAAGGAAGCGGGCGTGGACACCGCGCTCGACTTCGCCGGCGAGGTGGGCTTCTCGGGGTCTCACGACACCACCATCGACGTCGTCGAGGCCGGCGCCTACGACGGCGGCGCGGTCAACATGCAGGTATGGAAGGCGCGCAAGGAGGCCGGGACCGTGGACCTCGACAAGGTGGTCGAGGTCTATACAACGCCGCCGTACCACGACTACCACTGGCTTGCCGGCCCCTACGTCGACGAGAAGTTCGCGAAGGGGTTCACCGACCAGCTCCGCGAGGCGCTGCTCGCGCTCGACGGGTCGACGCCCCAGGAGCAGGAACTCCTCGAGGCGTACGGCGCCGGCGCCCTCGTCCCGACGGAGGCGAGCAACTATGACCAGATCGAGGAGATCGGCCGGGACCTGGGACTCGTCTCCTGATGTCCACGGAGACAGTCGTCCTTCGCTCGCTGTGGTTCTCCTACCACGGTCAACCCGCCCTGCGCGGCATCGACCTCACCGTCCGGGCGGGCGAGCGAGTCGCGCTGGTCGGACCAAGCGGCGCCGGCAAGTCGACGCTCCTGGCCGTCTGCGGCGGCTCACTGGTCCCCTCCGGCGGGGAGGTCGAGGTCCTCGGTCTCCGGTTCGGCGGACTCGCGGCCGGTGCTCAGCGCCCCCTGCGTCGTCGCATCGGAGTGATCCACCAACGGTTGAACCTCGTCGGTCGGCTGCGGGTCGTCCACAACGTCAACGCCGGCCACCTCGGCCGCTGGAACTGCTGGCAGGCGCTCACCTCGCTGGTGCGCCCGCGTGAGCTGCGGACGGCGCGGGACGCCTTGGAGCGCACGGGGATCGCCGACAAGCTGTTCACGCGCACCGATGCCCTCTCCGGCGGCGAGCAGCAGCGTGTGGCGCTGGCGCGGGTCCTCGTCCAGGATCCCGAACTGGTCCTGGCCGACGAGCCGGTCGCCAGCCTCGACCCCGCCCGTGCCGAGGAGGTGATGCGGCTGCTCTGCGACACCGTGGCCACTCCGGCCCGGACGCTGGTGGTCAGCCTCCACGACTTCGACCTCGCGGTCCGCCGCTGTGACCGGATCGTTGGCCTCCGTGACGGGACGGTCCACTTCGACCTGCCGGCCGGTGAGGTCGGCGTCGAGCTCCGCGACGCCTTGTACGCACTCGACCGGGCATGAGCGAGCTCCGCACCATTGCCTCTCTGGAGGCGTCGGGCGCGACGGCGGCACCAGCGCCATCCTGTCTACCCGGCGCTCGAGCGCGTCGATGGTCGAGCGGTCGCGCGTGGGTGTTGGCATGGGGCCTCGCGCTGCTCTGGTCGGGCGTCGCCTTCCTCGGTGCCCAGCACGACGGGGTCAACGCCGACGGCTGGCCGGCCCTGGGAGAGTTCTGGGCGCACGCCGTACGACCGGAGCTGTCGCCCGGGTTCCTCCGCACGACCCTCGACGCCTCGGTCACCACCCTCGCCTTCGCCGTCCTGGGCACCTTGCTGTCGGTGCTCCTCGGCGCCCTGATCGCTCCCTTGATCAGTCAGACCTGGTGGGCGCCGGAGCCGGCCTCGCCCGGAACCCGGGTCATGCGTGCCGGTGGGCTCCTGATGACTCGTTGCGCAGCCGCTGTACCTCGAGGCATCCACGAGGCGGTGTGGGCGCTGCTGCTGCTGAGCGCCCTTGGCCGCGACCCCTTGGTCGGCGTGCTCGCGATCGCTATCCCGTTCGGGGCGATAACCGCCAAGGTGTACTCCGAGCTGCTCGATGAGGCAGACCGGGGCCCCTATGACCTGATGCGAGCCGGCGGCGCAGGACAAGCCTCTGCCCTCGCCTACGCCGTGCTTCCGGCACTGCTGCCGTCGGCGACGTCGTACGCCTTCTACAGGTTCGAGTGCTCGATCCGTTCCGCGGTGATTCTGGGGATGGTCGGCGCCGGCGGCCTGGGGCTGCAGCTCAGCCTCAGCTTCCAGGGGCTGCAGTACGGCGCCATGTGGACCTCGATCTACGCATTGCAGGTGTTCGGTGCCCTCATCGACCGGTGGGGCGCCTGCCTGCGTCGCGGCACGGGTTCTCGACGCTGGAAGCTGTCCGGAGTCCTGTTCCTGGCCCTGGCTCTCACCTCGCTGTGGCACCTGAGTCCCGACCTCTCGAGGTGGTTCTCCGCTCGCACCCTGGACCAGCTGCGCCGCCTCATCGGGGACTTGTTCCCGCCGCGGCTGCCCGACGGCGGTTGGCCGGTGCTCTTGGAGCGGTCCGTGGAGACACTGCAGATGTCGGTCGTGGCGATCAGTCTGGCCAGTGGACTCGGGCTGGTCGTGTGCGTGGTCGCGGCACGTGGAGGCAGGTCACCGGCCCGTGGCGTGCTCGGCTGGGCGGCACGGCAGCTGCTGCTCCTGACCCGGGCCATCCCGCCGCCGGTGTGGGCTCTGTTGGGCTCTTCGTCGTCTACCCCGGCCCGCTGCCTGGCGCCTTGGCGCTGGGCATCTACACCTTCGGCATTCTCGGGCGGCTCTTCGCCGAAGTCGTGGAGGACCTGGACGCGCGGCCGCGGGTCGCACTGACCGCCCTCGGGGCCAGCAGACTGTCCTCGTTCGCCTACGCCACCGTGCCGGGCGCAGCGGGCCAGCTGATCTCTTACTCGCTCTACCGCTGGGAGGTGACCGCCCGCGAGACGGTGATTGTCGGGATCGTGGGAGCAGGCGGACTCGGCCGGCTGCTGCAGCAGCAACGCGCCGCCTTCGACTACCCCGGCATGGCCGGCACCGTATGCGCCTTGGTGGTCGTCTGCCTGCTCGTGGACCTGCTCAGCCTCGCCGTACGCTCGACACTGCGATGACGGCCTCGAAGAAGCGGTTGCGACGATCCGATCCTGCGCGTAGCGAGCGGCGTCTGCCTCGCCTGGTGTGTGAAGCGCCCGCTCGTCGGCACTCTGTGCGCGAGGAGGCTGACGCGATCAGTGGGAGTGGTTCGCAGAGACCGTGCCCTGAGTTGCGCGGTGGACACCGCGGCCCGCGGCGCGTCGGTCATCGGAAGGTGGCCCGGTAGTCTCCCAGTCCCAATCCGTGAGGAACCGTGTGGCTGCGGCTCGGCCGTTCTCGAACAGCGCCCTCGCCTGGGCCGGGGTGAGCCCGAAGTCGGTCACCTACTGGTGCAGCAGTCCCTTCGGCGATGGTGGTCGGGGCCCCAGACGACGGTTCGGCTGCGAACTGCCCACCCCGTTCAGTGACTAGTCATAAAGGACTCTTGACCACTACTGGCGTGGGCGGGAACGTGAAAACGCTGGACCCACAGGCGTCTCGAACAGTTGGGGAGTGGTCCGATGTCCACCAAGACGGCAAAGAAGAGCTCGGGCACCGTGAGCAAGACTGCGTCGAAGCCCGGTCCCACCGCGGTTGCGCCGGCGGCTTCGGCGTCTGCGTCCCGTCGACGACGTCCGGGGCTGCGGCTCGGCTCCAGGTTCCTCATCTACAAGCAGGACCCCATCGTGGCGCAGCTTGGCGTGCGTCCTTCGTACATACCGGGCATGATCCTCAACGGCCCGACCGACGCGCGCATCACCAGCGACCTGGCCGGCGTCACCCCGGTGGCACGGAACATGCAGGCGGACTTCCTCTTACCGCCGGACACACCGCAGTTCGACGTCGCCCACACCTGGGCGATCGTCCGTGAGACGTTGACGATGTATGAACGGGTACGCGCGACCCCGTTGCCGTGGGCATGGAACACCCACGGCAACACAGACGCGATCACGGTCTTCCCCCATGCGGGCGTGACCGCCAACGCCTACTACAGTCGCTCCGCCAAGGCGTTGAAGTTCTTCTACTTCACCCCGCAGCACGCCACCAGCCCCATCTACACCTGCCGCTCCTTGGACATCGTGGCTCACGAGACCGGTCACGCCGTACTCGACGGCCTGAAGCCCGGCTGGCTGTCCACGGGCGCGGCACCGCAGACGGGAGGGCTCCACGAGTCCTTCGGGGACCTCACCGCGATCTTCCTCACCCTGGCCCAGCTGGACCAGGCCGAAGCGGTGATCACCGCCAGCAAGGCCAACCTGCACAACCGCAGCTTCCTTCCGGAGCTGGCAGAACAGTTCGGCGCAGGGATCGGCAGGCAGTTCGGCCTGCGCAACGCGGACAACGACCTGAAGCTGAGCCAGGTGTCCAACGAGGTGCACGCCATCTCGCAGGTGTTCACCGGCGGCATCTACGACGTACTCGCCGACATATTCGCCTACGAGTACACCCGGCAACGCGCCACCAAGGACCCCGCCCTGATCCTGGTGGAGGTAGCACACGGACTCGCGTCGCTCCTGCTCGCCGGCATCATGGGTGCTCCCGGCACCGGCGCCACCTACGCCGACGTCGTCAAAGCGATGCTCGTCGCCTCCCGCGCGAACGGAGACCCCGGCATCTACCGCACCTACCTGCGCAACCGGTTCGCCCTTCGTGAGGTCATCGTGTCCCCGACACCGCTGGTGGAGGTTGTGGCCAGCGGGTTCGCGCCGGAGGAGCTGACCTACACGGAAGCCGATGACGTGATGGACGTCGAGGCCATCGACCACGCTCCCAGCCTGCAGGCGGCGCAGGACCGGACCGGCTGCTGCGGGACGATGCTGATGCCGGAGTATCGAGTCCTCTCCGAGGAGTACCTCGTCACCGGCGAGGCAGCGGGCGACCAGGGTCTCCTGGCCGAGGACCGCGCACGGTTGGCGGAGGCGTTCGGCTAGGGGTGCACGTGCGGGTTCGGATCGAGCAGGCGGGCGGCCTGGCCGGCATCGTGCAGGACTTGGGCACGATCGACACGGCACCGCTGCCCACAGACCGCGCCCGCGCGGTGGAGCAGGCGGTCGCCGGGCTGAGCCGCGAACCGCAGGAGATCGGCGCCGACATCCCCTCCTATCGCATCACCGTGACCGAGGACGCCCACGAGCGCACCTACACCTACACCTGCACCGTGCCGCAGCCAGGAGTGCGGACCTCGAGCCTGGACGTGCTGCTCGCCGAGCTGGGGAGCTGACGCGGGCACGTCATCGGTCACTCTGCCGTCGTCCAGCTCACTCGCGGCTGGTCTGACGAGCAGCGGGCGGGGTCCGGTCACCCTCCCCGGAGTCAGCCGCCACCGGTGCCTCCCAGGTGAGCTCCACGCGGATGCTCGCAGCGCCAGACGCCCCGGCCAGCACCGCCGAACTGTTGGCGGTGAACTCGAGGCCGAACTCGACCGTCACCGAGTCGGGTTGGCGTGCGACCGCGCGCAGCTCGGCCAGCACGCCCTCGGACACCGCGCGGATCGGGCTGAGCGCGGCCTCGAAGGTCCGCTGGGCCCGCTCGATCACCTTGGAGTCGCCCAACCCCCGGGTCACCAGCTCCCCGTGAACACTGTCGGACACCTTGACGAGCACCGGGGTGCCGTCCTCGGTCTGGAATTCAACGATGCTCATCACGACTCATTCCTGGTCGACCTGGAGCCGGCCCGAGGTGCACGGCGGGTTCGCCGTGGCTTCCTCGTCAGTATTGGCGACTTCCGACGCCGGTGCGACACTTGACTGGTGCGGACGGCGGTCCCGGTCGCGGTCCCCTGTCCGAGTCGGGGATGTGACAGATGGACGAGCGCCTGGAGCTCGAGCTCGAACTGGCCTCCGACGGTCAGGGCGGCTACCGGGTGACGGTCCGCTCCGCAGCAGGTGAGGAGTCCGGGCGGTTCCTCCTCGATCCGTGGCCGTTGCTGAATCAGCGTTCGCAGCTTCAGTCGACCGTCCTCGCCTCCGCAGTCACCTCCAGAGCAGCGATCAGCGAGGTGGAGGGGCCGGTCCGCGCTGTTGGGGAGGCGCTCTTCCGAGCGTTGTTCGACGACGGCGTGTACGCGGCGTACAAGGCGAGCCTGGCTGTGGCCGCCGAGCGTGGCACCCAGCTCCGCGTCGTGCTGCGAAGCCAGGCTTCCGAGCTGGCGGCGCTGCCGTGGGAGATGCTGTACGACCCGGAGGCGGGAGCCTACCTGTGCCAGCGCGAGCCGCTCGTGAGGCACGTCTCGGTGTCCAGGCTCACCCGCGCCCTCCGGGTGGCACCGCCGCTGCGCATCCTCGGGGTGGTGTCTGCACCCCGGGACCGAGCGCGGCTCGACGTCGAGGGTGAGAAGCAGCGGCTGCAGACTGCCCTGGCGCCGCTGGGTTCGCGTGTTTCGCTCCGCTGGGTCGAGGGCGGTCGGTGGTCCGACGTCCAGCGGGAGCTCGTCGGCGGCACGTGGCACGTCCTGCACTTCGTGGGACACGGCGGGTTCGACCGCGCGCAGGGTGAGGGCCTGCTGGCGCTCGAGAACGACGAGGGCAACAGCGACCTCGTCGGGGCCGAGCGGTTCAGCGACCTCCTCACGCTGCAGGTGCCGCCCCTGCAGCTGGTGCTGCTCAACTCGTGCGCGGGCGGTCAGTCGGCCGCCGATGACCTGTTCTCCAGCACCGCGGCGACGCTCATCCGGACCGGTGTCTCGGCCGTGGTGGCGATGCAGTTCGCGGTGAGCGATCCGGCGGCGAAGGCGTTCGCGGCCGGCTTCTACCAGGCGATCGCCCACAATCACTCCATCGCAGAGGCGGTGCGAGTCGGCCGCATCGGCATCCGCGGGACCGGTGAGGAGACCCTGGAATGGATCACGCCGGTGCTCTATCTGCGCGGTGACGACGCTGCCCTTTTCGAGGTGCTGCCCGACCGGCCGGGGGAGCAGGAGAGGGGCGTCACGCTGACCCCCCAGGGCGCCGCGGAGGAAGCCGCGGTCCAAGCCCTGTACCAGCAAGCCATGTCCCGGTTCCGCGGTGGGCGCTTCGCCGAGGCGGTCCCGCTCTTCGAGAGTCTGCTCAGCCTCCGGTCCGACTTCCGCGATGCCGCCGCACGGCGCGACCAGGCCGTGCACGAGGTGCGGGTCACGGAGGCGTACGACGAGGCGACCGCTGCCGAGCAGCGCGGTGACTGGGCGGCCGCCGTCGAGCGCTACGCCACCGTGCTCGCCTTGGACCCGCAGCGGTCCGGCGTGCAGGAGAAGCTGGACCGGGCCCGGCGGGGGCAGGAGGTGGCCGCCCTCCAGGAAGAGCTGCGGGAGCACGCCGCGGCCGAGGACTGGCCGGCTGCGGTGTCGGTCGCCGAGGAGCTGGAGCGACTCTCACCGGACGACAGCGACCCCGACGGGCTGGCCAGCACCGCACGTACCCGGTTGCAGGGCGAAGACCTGGCGGAGCAGGAGCGGCAGGCAGAGCGGGAGCGGCAGGCAGAGCGGGAGCGGCAGACGAAGCCGGGTTCGCCCTTCTCTGGCCTGCCGAAGTATCTCCTCGGTGCGGCAGCCCTGATGCTGCTCGCCGGCGGCGTCGTGGTGGCATGGCCGGACGGGGGCGGCGAGTCTTCGGGTGGCTCCGCACCGGCGGGCGGGTCTTCGGGTGGGCCCGCACCGGCGCCGTTCGAGTCCACAGCCCTGTACGAGATGGCGCGGCACCACTTCGACCCCTCCGAGTGCCGCGTGGTCGATGAGAAGAAGGACGCGCCGCTCGTGTGGGAGTACCCGCACACCGAGGCCCTCAAGTGCGAGAGGAAGGACGGCGCGTACACGGGCACGTTGTTCTGCGCGGGTGACGAGGCGGACTTCGCGCAGCTCCACGACGCCTACCTCGCGAAGGCCGATGGCGGTACCCAGCCGGTCACCGAGGTGCCCGCCGGCCGGGAGGAGCCGTGGCCCTTCCAGGTGTCCTTCAACCACGTGGGCGGCGGCGCGGGTCGGGTCTACTGGGACGACCCCGGCTCCCGGTGCGCGGTGGAGATGCAGTTTCCAGACCCAGACCTCACGGTCGCCATTGACGACTTCGTGTCGGGGTCGGGCTCCTGAAGGCGATCGCACGGTCACGGGCAGCCCCGCGTCAGCCAGAGTCTGAACCGGGGACCGCCATTCCCACCTCCCGCGGCATCGTCACCGCCGGGTTCGCTCACCACCGACAACGAGCCGGATCGCCATGGTCGGCCGCCTGACGTTCGCCTCTACCAACGCATGAGCAACCGCGGTCAGAGTGGGAGTGATCTTGAGGAGGCGTCACGATCCCCTCGGGGATCTTCGTGGCCCTCTGCGCGGCTATCGGCACCGGCTCTATCGCCAAGCGAGCGCCCAGCCCGCTGCCCCGACGAACCAGTCGGTGTCGATGGATGCCGCGGTGGAGCAGGGACGCCAGCTCCGCGCGGCGCTCAGGCACCCGCTCGCAGACGTCGTCGAGCAGCACCAACGCGAGGGGCAGTGCCGCCTCGGGGCCTTCGCTGAGGGTTAGCGCTCCCGCGGCCAGCCCGCGCTCGACCCGCCGCAGCATGCGTCCATGCAACAGCCAGTCGGGGTCGCGGTCGGCCGCCGTCCAGCGTTCGGTGGCGGTTCCCAAGGCACGGGCGGTGACCAGATGGCTGCGCTGCTCGGCGACCCAGCCGTGCAGGCGGGGCCAGCTGCTGATCAGCGCCTCGTGAGCCAGTTCGAACGCCGTGCCGTCCGCTCGACCGGTTGCCCGGTGCGACCCCAAGGTGCGCTCCGCATGGCGTGCCAGCTGCCGACCCGGCTGACCTAGTCGCCGCGCACCACGACCACCGGGCAGTGGGCGTGGTGGACGCAGTGCTGGCTGATGGAGCCCAGGAGGCGGTCGTGGAACTCCCCGCGACCATGCTGGGCGACGACCAGCAGCTGGGCGTCCTGCGACGCCCGGATGAGCGCCGCCGCGGCGTGGGCGTGGGCGACGCGCAGATCTGCGTGGGTGTCGCCGAGCACCTCGTGGACGGCTTCGCGGAGCTTCTCCAGAGCCTGCTTCTCGAAGTCTATGTCGTCGTAGTAGGCGGGGAAGCCGTAGTTCGTGGGCTCCTGCCACGCCATCAGCGGAGCCACCGCCGCGCCGACCAGGCCGGCGTACCGAGCGGCCCATGCCAGGGCCCGTTTGGAGCCCTCGGACCCGTCGACCCCGACGACGATCGGCTTTGTCTCCAAGGTGTGATCACCGCCTCTCCTTCAGTGGTGTCCTACCGGGACGTTAGAACCGGCCACTCCGAGGCACTAGGGACCCTCGGCCCCCGGCAGTCAGCGTCACCGGTGGCACCCGGTCAAGGCCATTCGTCCCTGCCTGCCCACTCAGGGGCCAGGAAGGATGGGTGCGGATGGCAGCCCGCAAGCGTGCTGCCCAGGAGGATCGGATGGCTTCCGTCGACCCCGGCAGCAGCTTGCCGGAGCTGTCGCACATGCCGCTGGAGGTTCTCGAGCGCGAGATCGGGGGCGACGCCGAGGGCCTGTCGGGCCCCGAGGCTGCGCGGCGCCTCGCACAGTTCGGGCCCAACGAAGTCGTGGAGGGGAGACGGCACCCTCTGCTGGTCCTTGGCGGCTACTTCTGGGGGCCGATCCCGTGGATGATCGAGGCCGCACTGATCCTCTCCGTGCTGGTGGGGCACTGGACGGACGCCGCCGTGATCGGCGTGCTGCTCTTGATGAACGGGGTGGTCGCGTTCAGCGAGGAGCACCAGGCCGCCAACGCCATCGACGCGCTCAAACAGCGGCTCCAGGGGACCGCGAGGGTTCTCCGGGACGGGCAGTGGGCCGGCGTGCCCACACGAAGCTTGGTCCCGGGCGACGTGGTCAGGGTCCGGCTCGGTGACGTCATCCCTGCTGACGCCCGACTGCTCGAGGACACGACGCTGGAGGTCGACCAGTCGGCGCTGACCGGGGAGTCGTTCCCGGTCTCCCTCGGGCAGGGGGCGGTGCTGTACTCCGGAGCGGTCGTCAGACGTGGCGAGACCGACGCGCTCGTGTACGCCACGGGCGCCGCCAGCTACTTCGGCCGGACCACCAGCCTGGTGAAGTCCGCCGGCACGGTCAGCCACTTCCAGCAAGCGGTGTTGCGCATCGGCCATTACCTGATTCTCATGGCACTCGCGTTGGTGACCGTGACCTTGGCCGTGTCGGTCGCACGCGGAAACTCGCTGCTGGCGACGTTGGAGTTCGCACTCGTGGTGACCATCGCGTCGGTTCCGGTCGCCCTGCCGGCGGTGCTTGCTGTCACCATGGCGGTCGGCGCACGACAGCTCGCGCACCGAGACGCGGTCGTCAGCCACCTGCCCGCAGTCGAGGAGCTAGGCGGAGCCGACGTCCTGTGCTCGGACAAGACGGGCACGCTCACCCAGAACCGCCTCGCCGTCGGCGACCCGTGGTGTGCCCCCGGGGTGTCGCAGCAGGAGCTGCTCGCCGTTGCGGCTCGGGCATCTCGTGCCGAGGACCGCGACGCCATCGACCTGGCCGTCCTGGCCGCGGCCGAAGGGCTCCCACGCGACGAGGCCCGGGTCCTCGACTTCACGCCGTTCGACCCGGTGACCAAGCGCACGGAAGCTACCTTGAGGCGTTCCGACGGAAGCCGGATGCGGGTTACCAAGGGTGCACCGCAGGTGGTGGCCGCGCTCTGCGAGGACAAGGCCACGGTCACTGCCGCCGAGCACCAAGTGCGGCAGTTCGCGGACCGCGGGTTCCGTTCCCTGGCTGCGGCGCTCGCGGAGGGTGAGACAGGCTGGCGGATGCTGGGTCTGCTCCCTCTTTCCGACCCGCCCCGCGAGGACTCGGCCGTGACCGTCGCCGCCGCCCGCAAGCTGGGCATCGCGGTGAAGATGGTGACCGGTGACCAGGTCGCCATCGGCGCCGAAGTCGCACGCCAGGTCGGGTTGGGCCAAGACATTCTGGACGCTGGTGTGCTGGTGCAGGACGGCGCTGAGCACGCCGAGGTCGTCGAGGGTGCCGACGGCTTCGCCCAGGTCTTCCCTGAGCACAAGTTCCGGATCGTGAAGGCGCTCCAGCACCGCAAGCACATCGTGGCCATGACCGGGGATGGTGTGAACGACGCTCCCGCCCTGAAGCAGGCCGATGTCGGGATCGCCGTTGCGGGGTCCACCGACGCCGCGCGTGCGGCAGCCGACGTGGTGCTGCTCAGCCCAGGGCTATCGGTCATCGTCGACGCGGTCCGGCTGGCCCGCGAGATCTTCGCACGGATGACCAGCTACGCCATCTACCGCATCGCCGAGACCATCCGCGTGCTGCTGCTGGTCGTCCTCGCGGTGGTGGTCTTCGACTTCTTCCCCGTGACCGCCACCATGATCGTGCTGTTGGCGATCCTCAACGACGCCGCGATCCTCACCATCGCCTACGACCATGCCCGAGGGTCGGAACGGCCGGTGACCTGGGACATGCGCACGGTGCTGACCGTGGCCACGGCCATCGGAGTCATCGGGGTGGCCGAGACATTCCTGCTCTTCGGTCTTGCGGACCGGCTCTTCGGGCTGGACCACGATGTCGTCCGAACCCTGATCTACCTCAAGCTGTCCGTCTCGGGACACCTCACGATCTTCGTCACCCGCACCCGTGGTCCCTTCTGGAGTCGCCCGGCACCGTCGCGGGTGCTGCTCGGTGCCGTGCTCGGCACCCAGCTCCTGGCCACGGCGATAGCCATCCTGGGACTACTGATGACCGCCCTACCCTGGGCCTGGGCGGCCGCAGTGTGGGGCTACGCCGTCGTCTGGTTCCTCGTCGAGGACCGCGTCAAGCTCGCCACGTACGCCTGGCTGGCCCATCACCCATCCGCTCTTCGCTCGCGCGGGTAGCCCCACATCCCCCGTCAGCGTGACGGAGCCCTGCGTGATGAACGGCTCGGCCAACGCGTGGACGACGGTGCAGGTGACGCCGCGACGACGAGAGCGAAAGCCGTGAAAGGGTGCGCCCCCGCGTGGATCCGCGGCTCACCTAAGGACGACTGAACCTCAGGTGCTCTCCCGGCCCTCACGCCTTCTCTCCGTCGCGTGCGTAGATGTGGGAGCCACTCTGCATGGATCTAGCGGTCTTGACCCACCCACGTGAGCAAGCGCCCGTCACCCGTCCAGCCTCGACAACTCAAGCATCTCGGGTCGATGATGTAGGTGGTCCCACGACTTCGGTTGGAGGTCGCCGTGAGTGGTCCATTTGCACCACTGATGCATCTCGGAGCAGTGTTGGCCGCCGCGGCGATGGCTCTGGTGGTGTGGGCCGCACCGAGCACCGCGGCCGGCTGGGTACCGATCCCTGAACCGGGGCCGTCGACCACGTTCAACCCTTGCACACAACAGGAGACCAGCTTGAAGCTGAGCGACGTCTCCCTGCTGGTCGTCGGTGAGAACGGGCACGAGGGGCTGAAGTTCCGGGGGCGGTTCACCACCGGAGACGGATTCACGGGCATCGTGCGGGACCAGGACCAGGCCAACGAGGTGCCCGACGGCACGGCCGGCGACAATGTCTTCTCCCAGCAGATCCGCTACATCGGTTCAGACGGTGCCGGTCGCCGTGTGCTGTTCGTCAGCATCCTCACCGTGGTGCTGCGCGACGGAGAGCCGGTCGTGCTGCACCCCTTCCAGCAGCTGCGGTGCGCAGGGGTGCCGAGCTGACCGTCACACATGTGACATCCGATCCCAGGCGGCGCTGCTGTGATGGACCGCAAGGCCGCCGGCAGGGGAACTGAGGTTCCCCCGGACCGTAGAGGCATCGACAATGAGGATCGAGATGCCAGAGAAGCGGAAGAAGTACGACCGGGAGTTCCGTGAGGGTGCTGTCCGGATCGTCGAAGAGACAGGGAAGCCGATCGCGCAGGTCGCGCGCGACCTCGGCGTGGTCGAGGGCACGCTGGGCAACTGGGTCAAGCAGGCCCGAGACGCCCGCGAGGGCCACGGCGAGCTGACCAAGGACGACTACGAGGAGCTCAAGAGGCTCCGTGCCGAGAACGCCGAGCTCCGGATGGAGCGTGATGTCCTCAAGCGATCCGTGGTCCTGTGGGTGAAGGAGGCGACGAAGTGAGCGTGGCACGCTTCATCGCCGACCAGAGGACGAACTACCGGGTGCCGCACACCGTGACCTGCCTGCTCCTCGGGGTCAGCTTGGCGTGGTTCTACAAGTGGCGCGACCGGGCGCTCGGGCCGGCGGCTGCCAGCGGCCTGTTCACCGTCATGGACCGGCGCCGCGACACCCTCGACCGTGCCGTGCGGGTGATGTTCACCAAGAAGCGTGGCCTGCACGGGTCCCCGCGGGTGCACGCCGATCTACGTGATGACGGCTGGGAGGTCAGCGAGAAGACGGTCGCGGACTCGATGCGCCGCCAAGGCCTGGTGGCCCGTCGGATCAAGCGCAGGAACGGCCTGACGAAGCAGGACAAGACTGCTCCGAAGTTCCCCGACCTGCTCCGTCGCGACTTCACCGTCGACCGGGCCAACGCCCGGTGGGTGGCCGACATGACGGAGATCCCCACGGCCGGCGGGAAGCTGTACCTGGCGACCGTGATCGACCTCTACTCCCGTCGTCTGCTCGGCGCTGCGACCGGGCTGCATCCCGACGCCGAGTTGGCGTGTGCGGCAATCAAGATGGCCGTCGCTGCCCGGGGTGGTGTCGATGCCGTCAACCAGCCCGGCTGGCGGGAGAACGAGTCCAAGCGAGTCATCTTCCACACCGACAGGGGCTCGACCTACACGGCGAACGCGTTCACCAAGCTGTGCCGCCAGCTCGGCGTCCGCCAATCGATGGGCCGAGTCGGGTCGTGCTTCGACAACGCCGCCGCTGAGGCATTCTTCAGCTCGCTGGAGTGGGAGGTCCTTTCACGCCACGAGTTCGAGAACACCCGCCAGGCCCAGGCCGTCGTCCTTGACTGGTGCTACGGGTTCTACAACCACGAGCGCCGCCACAGCTCGGCGGGCATGATGACCCCGGTCAGCTACGAGAACACCGCGGCCCCCGACCGCGAAGCCGCATAAGAAAGCCCTCCACGATTCGGGGGGAACCACAGCCTGGCGTGGTTCTACAAGTGGCGCGACCGTGGTCTTGGCCCGGCTGCTTCGAGTGGGCTGTTCACGGCCATGGACCGGCGCCGCGACACCATCGATCGGGCCGTGAAGGTGATGTTCACCAAGAAGCGAGGGCTGCATGGCTCGCCCCGGCTGCACGCCGATCTGCGCGACGACGGCTGGGAGGTCAGTGAGAAGACGGTCGCGGACTCGATGCGCCGCCAGGGGCTCGTAGCGCGCCGGATCAAGCGCAGGAACGGGCTCACCCGGCAGGACAAGACCGCCCCGAAGTTCCCAGACCTCCTCAGGAGGAACTTCACCGCGGACCGGCGCGATGCCAAGTGGGTGGGCGACATGACGGAGATTCCCACCGTCGACGGGCAGGGCCGGCCGGGTCCGAAGCTGTATCTGGCGACAGTGATCGACCTGTACTCGCGTCGTCTGCTCGGCGCCGCGACGCGACTGCATCCGGATGCTGATCTGGCCTGCGCGGCGATCAAGATGGCCGTGGCTGCTCGGGGCGGGAAGGCCGCGATCTGGCGCGAGGATGAGGCCGAGCGGGTCATCTTCCACACCGATAGGGGCTCGACCTACACGGCGAACTCGTTCACCAAGCTGTGCCGCACGATGGGCATCCGTCAGTCGATGGGACGGGTCGGGTCGTGCTTCGACAACGCCGCCGCCGAGGCGTTCTTCAGCTCCCTGGAGTGGGAGGTCCTCTCGCGACACGAGTTCGCCAACACCCGCCAGGCTCAGGCCGTTGTGCTGGACTGGTGCTACGGGTTCTACAACCACGAGCGGCGGCACAGCTCCGTGGGCATGATGAGCCCGGTCAACTACGAGAACACCGCGGCCCCGACCAGGAAGCCGCATAGGGGAAGCCCTCCACGATTCGGGGGGAACCACAAGGTGCCTCCCCATCCGTGGAGCGCGGCATCTCGATCGGGACCGGGTGGCCGAGCAACGAACCGGTGCTGCTCACCACCCCAACCACCAATTCCCCCGCCTAGCAACGCCTTCAATCTGTCTTTGCCCCGCGCGTGCCGACCCATCTCCTCCAGGTGGATCTCCCGCACCTCTGTGCTCACCCCGTGACCCCCATCGCCGCACGGTCATGCCGAATACTTGAGTATCGGCCACCCCAAGGTCCGGGTGGCACGGGAGAACGACCCCACGGAGCATCCGCGCGGGGATCGAGATCACGACCGCCTGGGGCTGAGCGGGACGTGGCAACCGCGATAGCGTTCGCGACATGACCCTGCACCACGTCAGACGCGGAAGCGGCAGCCCGCTGTTGCTGGTGCACGGCCTGGGCGGAGGCTGGAGATCCTGGACCCCGATCCTGCCTGGACTGGCGGCGCACCGAGAGGTGATCGCTGTCGACCTACCGGGGTTCGGTGCAACCCCACCCTTGACCGGCGAGGTCTCGATCGCCACCTTGACCGACTCCGTCGCCCACTTCATCCGCGAACAGGGCCTGGACGGGGTCGCTACGGCCGGTCAGTCGATGGGTGCGCGGATCGTGCTCGAGCTTGCGCGCCGGGGAATCGGCGGCGATACCGTCGCTTTGGATCCAGGCGGATTCTGGAGCGACCGCGAGTTGTCTGCGTTCAGTGCAACGCTACGGCCGTCGATCGCTCTGGTGCGAGCCCTCCGCAGTAGTCTGCCGTCCCTGCTCGATCACGCTGCAGGGAGAACGGTGCTGTTGGCGCAGCTCTCGGCGCGACCCTGGGCGCTCTCGGCTGAGACCGTGCTGCCCGACGTACAAGGGTTGGCTGACGCCCCAGCGACCCACGCCGCCATGGACGCTCTGACCAAAGGCCCCAAGCAAGAGGGTGCCCCGGCAGGCACGGTGCCCGGTCGAGTCACGATCGGCTGGGGGCGCCGTGACCTGGTAACCCTGCCGCGGCAGGCCGCTCGCGCAACGGAGCTGTTTCCCGACGCGGTGCTGCACTGGTTCGAGCGGTGCGGTCATTTCCCGCAGTGGGACGCACCGGACGAAGCGACCCAACTCATCTTGACGGGCACCGGTTGAGAGCGGTGGTGGCTCGGCCGACCGACACCCCCGAGGTCTACGGTCGAGTGCTGCGGCCCCTTCGGGTCCGTCGCGACGCAGCCCCTTCTCTAGGGGATGGCGACTGGTCCCGACGTCATCGCCGCCTTGCCTCTCAAGAAATCCGCGGCGGTGGTCATGGTGGCGGGGTCGACCAGGCCGCCCCCGGCAGAGGAGTACGCCGACTCGGTGCCGGCCATGTAGAGGTTCATGGCCATCGTGCGTGAGGGCACTGGAGCGATGTTGGCAAGCAGCCGGGCCGCGGTGCGGTACACCGGCGACGGCGTGGACAACACCCGTACCCGCCTTCCTAAGACCTCGCTGTAGAGGTCAGCCACCTGCTGCCACGACAGGATCTCGGGGCCTCCCACATCAAGCGGGGCTGCCGGTGCGGGGACGCCTCGAAGCGCTGCCTCAACGCAGGCCCGGGCAGCGTCGCGCACCGAGATGAACGCGTGCCGGTTGCTCGGCGGACCCGCAACCAGCATGAGTCCCCGGTCTTCCACCAGCGATCCGGTCACCGAACGGAACCGACGCAGGAACGGCGACGGCCGCCCTATCGTCGCGTTCGGCTCACCACGCAACGGCAGCGACGACCCCACCAGGGCAAACCAGACCTCCATGAAGGGCGGCAGCCGCAGCACCCAGCTCACCGCCGGTCCGCTCAGCAGCTGGTCCTCGAGCTTGTGCTTGGCGAGCATCGGTGGGACCTCCTGATCCAGCGCGGACGCCGGCACGGAAGGCAGGACAAAACCGTTCACCCCGGCCGACAGCGCCTCCGCGACGAGGGCGGACAGCCCCTCATCGAAGGCTGCAGGGTCGTCGCCGGCACGCGGGGCTACGGCGTTTGCGGTCAAGATGAGAACGTCGACGCCTTCCCAAGCCGTTCGGCGGGAGGCGGTATCAGTCACGTCGAGCACCACGACCTCGACACCTAGACCTTCGAGGCGACCTGCCCGGGCGCGGTTGCGCACGGTTGCGCGGACGTCCTGTCCTCGCCGTCGAAGCTCCTCGCAGCACGAAGCCCCAAGCTGTCCGTTACCGCCGACCACCATGATCGCCATTGCGGCCTCCACTTCGAGCCTGAGCACCGGCGCAGCGCCTGCTCACGGTGCTCCAGTGGCACGTCGTCTTGAACTCCATCCTGCGCACCGCCCTGGGTCCGTGCAAGGGCTTTACGCGCCGGTGTGAACCACCGCGGTCGGCCATGGACGGACTTGTCTCCGGCATCGGCCCGCTCGGGCTTCATCACGTCGATGTCTGCACAGACCGGCCGATGGGCCTCGGCTCTACCTCGAGCTCGCCGCGGCTCCGGCACCCATGGGGCGCATGATCGCCTGGTAGCACCTCGGGGTCGACGAATGACCAGTGCAGCCGGACGCCGTCGGCTATGGCCTCCGCGTTGTCGAGGCGCAGGGTCCGCGGAGTACCCGGAACGTCCACTGCTCCATCTGGGAAAGGACGCTTCGACGCTCAGCTCGACACGTTGACGTGGGCCGCTCGTGGGATGTTGCGGAGGAAGTCGTGCACGTGGTTCCACAGCGCCTCCGTGGCGCGCGGGTCGTACTCGTCGGGCAGGGAGGCGTCGGTGAAGAGGTGCCCGGACCCGACGTACTCGTGGAACTCGGCGTCCGCTCCGGATGCGCGCACCGCCGCGAGGAACTGCTCCACCCAGTCCTGGTTGCGGTTCGGGTCCGAGACGGCGTAGTGCAGCTGCACCGGCACCTCCGCCGGCCAGGCGTCGGCGCCGAGGAACGGCAGCGGCAGCGCACCGGAGAACAGCACCGCAGCCGCCACCGGGCGGTGCAGGGCGACGTGCTCGGCCATGCCGGCGCCGTTGGAGAAGCCGGCTACCACGAAGCCGTCCGGCAGGTCGGCCGTGGCGTCGAGAGCGGCCTGCATCAGCACGGAGAAGCCCATCTCCTCCTGATACGCGACCGCGGTGGCGTAGTCGTCGAACGACCGCCCGTCGTACTGGTCGACCACGAGCACCTCGTGCCCGCGTGCGCGCAGCCGCGCCGCGGCGTCCTGCACGCCTGGACGAACTCCGAGCACCGAGTGGAAGAGCGCTATCGAGGCCATGTCTCCTCCTGACGAGGGGACCGCTCCTGCAGCCGTGGTATCAGTCGCTTCGGAAGTACGAACAGGGCCTATGGCCCCACCGGCCCGACATCGAGGCACACAGCTGGATGGCTGGCACGGGAAGTATGCGAGAGCGCGCTCGCCAGACGTGTCCGGGTGAGTCCGCGGTGGGGACACCGATCTGGCGACGGTTGGCCGTCAAGGAGGACCCTCAAGGCGTACGTTCGAACGTATGACGCCTCGCGAGGAGCTCGGTGAGGAGCTGCGTCGGTTGTGGGAGGTGTCCCCGCCGGTGCTGCAAGGCTCCCCTGACCCCGACTCAGTGCGTTCATCACGGAAGCGATGCGAGCTCGAGCTCGCGGCTCACGCCGTCGACGTCGCCGCCGATCTCCACGCCCGGTTCGGAGAGCTGGTCGAGCTGCGGGTCGGCGCGCTGGAGTTTCCGAATCCCCGGCCACGGCGACCCCGCAAGGAGTACTCGCCTGCGGGAAGGACCGCGGCGTCCACCCACGGACTCCGGGTGGCGCTCCCGGAGGGGCAGCCAACGGCCCGGATCCGGTCCGGGTTCTCGGAGACGGTGCCGGTCGAGGTGAGCAACGACTCCACTGAGGAGTGCCACCTGCACACCAACGGCGTCCTGCAGACTGCGGTGGTCGATTCCGAAGGCGTCATCATCGGGCGGTTCACCGGGATGCAGCAGATGCCACTCAGGATCTATACCGTGCGTCGACAGGAGACCGCATGCATCCCGGCCCTGGTCGGCACTGCCTCGCTGCGTCCCGAGCTGGGCTGGGCTGTGCCGGCGGGTGCCTGGGGGCTCATCGTGAACCTGACCCTGGGCGGCGACGTCCAAGCCATGCGTCGGAAGCGGGTCGAGTTGTGGTCAGCCCCCGTGCCGCTGATCGTCGACCCCCCCGCGCATCACGCTTGAGCGGCGCTCTGGCGCGTCTGCTCGAACGCCGAATCGGAGTCGAGGCCAATCCTGGCGCTGCGGTCTCGCTGGTGCCGGGAATCGAGGTTGCCGGTAGCCTCGAGCCATGACGGGTGACCCATCCGGCATGTTCGAGGCGATCTACGCAGGCGCGGAGGCCGGCGGAGTCAGGCCACCCTGGGACTGCGGCGGGCCTCGTCCACAGCTTGTGGAGTGGGCCGCGGCGCAGGACCTGGCGGGTGGTGGTCGCGAGGCCCTGGTCGTGGGTTGCGGCTACGGGGCCGACGCCGAGTTCCTGTCGCGATCTGGATTCCGAACCACGGGATTCGACTCCGCACCGACCGCGATCGCTGAAGCGCGTCGGAGGTATCCAGCCAGCGATGTGAGCTACGTCGTTGCCGACGTCCTGGATCTTCCTCGTGAGTGGCAGGGCAGTTTCGACCTCGTCGTCGAGAGTCTCACCGTGCAGTCGATGCCACCGGCGCAGCACACAGTCGCGGCGCGGAGCATCGGCGGCTTGGTGGCGCCGGAAGGCACGCTGCTGGTCCTGGCGACCACACGGGACGAAGGCTCTGAAGCGACGGGGCCGCCATGGCCGTTGACCCGTCCTGAGCTGGATGAGTTCGCGAACGGTGACCTCATCCTGCGCCAGGTCGAGCGGATCGAGGGCGGCTCCTGGTGGCGAGCCGAACTGACGAGAGAAGCGAGGGCTTCCATCAGTGACTGAGTCAGAGGAACATCGCGTCGTCATGGGCAACTGCAAGGACGTCACGGGGAGGTGCAGCAACCGTCCGCCGAGGCTTCTTCGGTGCCAGTGAGGTCCGCCACGGTCCTGCCCTCCAGCTCGGGTTGGGCGTCGGCGAGGACGACGTAGTTCTCCCAGCGCTGTCCGTCGGGGCCGGTGACCCAGTGCTTGTCCTGTCGGGCGTAGCAGCAGACCACGTCACCTTCGGTGTCGAGTCGAAGCCCGGCGGCCTCGAGGCGGTCGGCCTGCGCCTGTACCTCCTCCATGGACCCACGCTCGACGCCGAGGTGGTTGAGGGTGCCGGTTCCGTCGGGGCTTTCGAAGAGGACCAGCTTCAGCGGCGGGTCGGCGACGGCGAAGTTTGCGTAGCCCGGGCGTCGCTTGGCCGGCTCGGTGTCGAACAGGGTGGCGTAGAAGGCCACGGCGCTGTCGATGTCGTCGACGTTGAGCGCTAGCTGGAGACGGGACATGGTTCTTCCTCCTGGATGTAGATGTGGATGTGGGCTGGTGGTGGTGACGCTGGTCAGGTGCAGCACAGGTCGGGAGCGGGTCGAACGGCAGCGGCGAGCCGCGCCCGGGATGCCGCAACGAGGCGGCTGAACCCGTCGAGGCGACCGCGCGGGGACGGCACGGGGTTCGCGGCTTGGGTGGGGACGTGGCGGTGGGCCTCGGCGGCACGGAGCAGGTCGGCGTGGCGCTCGGCGGCGAGGGCGGCGACCAGGTTCGGGTGCATCATTCAGCTTCTCCTCCCGTGCCCCAGCCGGCTTGGCGTGCGGCATAGATGCTTGTCTATGTGATTCTGGAAAGGTGTCACTGTCGCACCCACCACGTCAAGCATTGATGAACATCTATGTGAAGGTTTTACCTTGCTGTCGTCAGAAGCGCCGGTCAGGCAGGTCGACGGCAACCGCATAGACGACTGCCTATGTCGTGGCATCATGATGGCGTGACGAAGACGCTGCCCGTGACCGAGTCGGTCCCCACCTCGCTCGAGTGCTGCGCGCCGTTGACGCAGGCGCCGCTCACGGCCGACGAGGCCGAGGAGCTGTCGATGCGGTTGAAGGCGATCGCGGACCCCACGCGGTTGCGCATGCTGTCGCTGCTGCTTGCCAGCCCAGACCGGGAGGCCTGCACCTGCGACCTCACCGAACCGCTCGGACTGACCCAGCCGACGGTGACGCATCACCTGCGCACGCTGGTGAAGGCCGGCATCGTCGTCCCGCACCGCCGGGTCGGGAACTTCACCTACTACCAGGTCGTCGACGGCGCCCTGAGCGGGCTCGCGGAAGTGCTCGCCTCGCCGAACGCGGGCTGAGCCGTCCGGACGCCAGTGGCTCGAGAGACCGAAGGGCACGATGACCTCATCGGGCCAGCACCGTGCCCATCATGCCGCGGTCCTCGTGGTCGAGGATGTGGCAGTGGTAGACGGTCTTGCCGCCGAAGTCGTCGAACGCGACGCGGACCTTGACCTGGCTGCCCGCGGGGACGTCGACCACGTCGAGCCACAGCGGGTCGGACACGCCCTGGCCGCTCACCTCGAGCAGCTGCATCGGCCACACGTGCAGATGGAAGGGGTGGTCGAGCGAGCTGTCGTTGCCGATGGTCCACTCCTCGACCGTCCCCACGCGCACCTGCTGGTCGATGCGGTCGGCGTCGAACGCCTGGCCGTCGAAGGTGAAGCCCATCGGGCCGCCTCCGCCGCCCATCATCGCGCCCATGCCCATCTGGAAGGTGATCGAACGGCGCTGGTCGACCCGGGTCTCACGCACGTCCCGCACACTCGACACCGGTGGGATTCCACCTCTGTCGCGGGCGTCTCCGGAGCCGACCTCGACCCGAGCTAGCGTGACCGACCCGTCCTCCCCGATGCTGCGGCCGCCGCCACCCATCATCCCGCCCATCATGGCTCCGCGATCCACCGCCCGCGCGACCAGATCGCTGCTGCCTTCGCGCAGGTCGACCACGAGGTCGAGCCGGTTCCCGGGAGCCAGCACGACGTCGTCGAGTGCGACGCCCTGCGCCAGCCGCCCGACGTCGCGGCCGACCACTCGAGGGCTCTGTCCCGGCAGGTTCAGGGCGAGGTAGCGGGAGGAGCACGCATTCACGATGCGCCACCGTTCGCGTTCGCCCGCACGCGCCCTCAGATGCGGCGCGGTCTGTCCGTTGAGCAGGATCAGCTCGCCCTCGCGGCCCCTCATCTGCTCCATGGTGGACGGTGCGACCAGTGCCCCGCCGCTGTCCAGGGTGATGTCGGAGACCATCATCAGCCGCTCGCGGTCGACGCCGAGCTCCTCGGCTGGGTCCTCGACGACGATGGCGCCGTAGAGGCCACCGAAGACCTGGTCGGCGACGTGGCCGTGGTGGTGCGGGTGGTACCAGTACAGCCCGGGCGGATGGTCGTCGGGCAGTCGGTGCTCGTAGCGCTGCGTCTGGCCCGGTCCGACGGCGAGGAAGACGTTGTCGCCGTTGCCTTCGGGGGAGACGTGCAGACCGTGCACGTGGAGGTTCGTGACCTCCTCCAGCCGGTTGACCAGGTCCACCCGCAGAGTGTCGCCAGGCCGCAGCCGCAGCGTCGGGCCGGGCACGCCGCCGTTGTATCCCAGCGTTCGCGCCCGCCGACCAGCCACCTCGTGCGCGCCCATCGCGGCCTCCAGCCGGACCTCGAGCCGCCCGCCCTGACTGCGCAAGACCTCTGGCTCGGCGAACGACTCGCCGGTGGCGGCGTCCAGAGCGGATGGATTCAGCTCACGCCACAGTCCGGCCGCTCCGACGGCGGTGCCGGCCAGCCCAAGGCCACCCAGGGTCAGTACGCCCCGGCGGCTGATCGGCCTCATCGATCTCCTCCCTCGAGCACTCGCTGTCGATGCCGGAACTCCTCGGCGCTCAGCCATGACTCTCGGTCGCTTTCGAAGCACCAGGTTTCCGAGCATACCCCCGGGGGTAGCCGGGAGATGTCCTGCCGAGACCCGACTGGGAAGGAACATCGTGACTCGCTACAGCATGCACGCGCTGGGGGCCGTCGCCGGCCCCGGCGGAGTGGAGGGCGCAGGGCCGGGTCTGGGGTCGGCCACCAGCTGGGCGATCGCGCTGGGCGTCGTCCTGCTCCTCCTGGCGCTGGCGTGGTGGAGCACCACTCGGCGCCGCCGCCGCTGAGCAGGTGCACGTGATCACTGGGTAGCATGAACCGGACACGATGGCGGTGGGGCTCGCCGACAACCGTGGCGCCTGCCACCAACAGTCCCTACCTGACGAGGTAGGAGTGCGTGTGCCTGAAGACAAGACCGTCGAACGCCGGCACGACGCGATGCCCGTGGACCCAGACGTGGCCGTCGGGTCCGACACAGAACGGCGCGGGGCGAGCGTGCGCTCCGGCATGATCTGGTCGCGCTGGGACGTGCTGCTCGTGATCAGCGCGGGCGGCGCGTTGGGAAGCCTCGCCCGGTGGGGTGTCGGGGAGCTGCTGCCGAGGTCAGGCGAGGACTTCCCGTGGGCGACCTTCATCGAGAACCTGTCCGGAGGCCTCGCTCTGGGAATGCTGATGGTGTTCCTGGTCGACGTGTGGCCACCCCACCGCTACCTCCGTCCCTTCCTGGGCGTCGGGCTGCTCGGCGGGTACACCACCTTCTCGACGTACATGCTCGAGTCGCGTGACCTCCTGGTCGGTGACGAGCAGGTCCTTGCCTTCATGTACGTGGCCGGCTCCCTGGCTGCCGGCCTGGTCGCGGTGTGGCTCGGGATCTTCTCCGCGCGCGCTGCCGTGCGCCTGGCGCAACATCGACGACGACACCGGGAGGCAGCAAAGCCCACGAACGCACCACCCGACCCAAGGAGCACCCGATGACGCGACGAGGCCCCGCAACCAGGCTGACGGTCATGGTGGGGGAGTCGGACCAGGCACACCACCACCCGCTCTACGCCGAGATCGTGCACAGGGCCCACCGGGCCGGTCTCGCCGGCGCCAGTGTCTTTCGCGGCATCGAAGGGTTTGGAACGTCTCGCCACATCCACACCAACCGCCTGCTGTCGTTGAGCGAGGACCTCCCTGTCGCGATCGTCATCGTCGACAGCGACGAGCAGATCCGCGACTTCCTCCCGGAGCTGGAGGAGCTCGAGGTCGAGGGGCTGGTGATCCTGGAGCCGGTCGAGGTCATCCGCTACGCAGGACGCTCCACCTCACGCAGGGGCGAGGGTCGCCCGTGACAGTGCTGATGGTGCTGGTCGGTGGTGCTGTGGGCGCACCGATGCGGTACCTGACCGATCTGTTCGTCCAGTCCCGACACGACAGCGTGTTTCCATGGGGCACGTTCAGTGTCAACATCCTCGGCTCACTGATCCTGGGCATCACCGCCGCAGCCGTCATCGCCGTGGCGCCACCGACGTGGGTCCTGGCCCTCGTCGGCACCGGATTCTGCGGTGCCCTCACCACCTTCTCCACCTTCGGCTTCGAGACCGTCCGGCTTCTCGAAGAAGGGTCGGTCCTGACCGCGGTGTCCAACTGCGCCGCGAGCCTGGCCATCGGCCTGGGCGCCTGTGCGGCGGGCTTCGCCGTCACGTCCGCGCTGCTGTGAGCCGGTTCGCGCTACCGGTCGGGCGCGGAGTACACGTCGGCCCATGAGGCGCCGCCACTCTGCAGCAGCATGGTGAGCTTCGCTCTGTGGCTCTCGAGGTTCCCGAGCGTCGTGTCCAGGTCATCTTGCGTGCGAAGCCGCTCGGGCGGCCCGGTGAGCTTCGACACCTCCGGGCGAGGGGGCTGGTGGCCGTCCTCGAGGCTCAGCGTGCCGATGTAGTCGTTGACCGCGGAGCGGCCAGCTCGAATCAGCAGGTTGTCACTGTCCCGGACAGCCCCGTCGAGGAGATTGACCGTCTCGTCGAACCGGGCCACGGCGACAGGCGTCGAGTCCCCCTTCTTCCCTGCCTGGACGTACTTCAGGACCGGGTATGCCAGGTGATCCTGGCCGACGAGGGAGAGCGTCGAGCTGATCGAGACGACCTGCAGGGGGAGACTGCCGAGATCTGGGTGCTTCAGTGCTTCGTCGATGATCTCGTACGGTGAGTCGCCCAAGGCGGTGATGCCGGATGCCACTGAACGTTCACGCCGGTCGGCCGCGACGATCTGCATGACGTAGGTCAGGGACAGGCTGGACCACACGATCCCGAGCAGCGCGCCAGTGAAGTGGAGTGCCTGCCAGGCGGAGTTGTAGTTGCTTCCCAAGGCCACGACGACTCCGTAGGCGAACAGCAGGGCCGCGAGCGGCCCTGGCGAACCCGCGTAATCCGCCTTGACCTGTCCACCGGCGTAGAGGATGGCCGCGAAGCCCACCACGAACATCGCCAGCCAGACGAACGGCAGGGACGTCATGACGACGTACCCCGCCACCTGTCGCCGCCTGCCGCTCAGCGATCCCAGGGTGGTGACGCGCCGGACAGTGGCGGCTGTCAACTTGGAGAGCGGGCCGGCACCAAGTGAAGACGCCAGGACGGTCCACACCAGATCCAGCAACGTGAACACGATGACGGCGGCACCCATGACCGCGAACCACCACACTGAGGACCTCCCTTGTCACGGTCGTCGCTACACCGAGAACGAGCGCGATCGACCTACCTAGGCCCGAACCGCCATCTCTGGGCGGCGGGACTGCTCGACTCGCGAACGTCATTGCGACGCCCGGACTGCCGTCCCCGCCTCGCGCCGTTGCGGGATCCGCAAGGCCACCACCGCCGCGATCAGGGCTCCGAGACTGTTGGCGATCAGGTCGGTGATCGCGTCGTCGAGGCCGAACACCACGTTGCTGCTCGCGATGCGGCCGGTGGTCCACTCGGAGATCTCCCACAGGGAGCCCAGAGTGACTCCGAAGCAGAACACCGCCACCGCCATCACGAAGCGTCGTCGCGGGACCTCCGTGCCGTAGACGAGGAAGAAGAAGGCGAGGGTGAAGGTGAAGACGGTGATGCTGTGGGCCACCTCGTCGTAGAGGGGGATCCGCCGGTAGTAGTGGAAGACGAACCCCAGGGCGTTGAGCAACGCGGCCAGGGCCGCCAGCCCGTCGAAGACGTTCGGCAGCCGGTCGTCGCGGAGCAGGTAGGCGAAGGAGAGGGCGAGGAAGAGCGCCATCGCGAACGCTCCCACCCAGCTGCCTTCCAGGACCTGGTCGACCAGGGCGACGACCAGGACCGCCCGGAGCATCCAGGCGACCACGACGAAGGTCTGGTGGCGCATGAGGCTCATCTGACATTTCTCCTCTCGGGACGTCCGATCTCCACGCCACCGCCGTGCCCGCCGACCCGGTCGGAGCAGCAGCCACTCGATGGCGCAAGCGCCGTCTCACCGACGCAGCGTGCAGCATCACGGGAAGGCGACCGCCGCGACCGCCGCGAGCACCGTTCGCACCGCCACGATGGGCCTTGTCTCGAACCGACGCCGGGACGTTCCCACGGTTGCGGCGGTGCAGCATCTCAACAAGCCGGCGAGAAGCGCTCCGTGCACGCATACCCGCAACCTGGCGATTCACTCTCCGGCCGCGGAGACCACGGAGCGTCCCCCGGCCGGAGGCAACAGGTGATGCGTACAGGCTAGGATCCAAGCGGCTCCCAACAGGGCACCGGCGATGACGTCGCTCGGGTGGTGGGCAGCGACGTACAGCCTGCTCACGGACACCGCCACCGTGATGAAGACGGCGACGACGACGGCCGCCCGGCCGTATCGAGCGGAGCCGTATCGCAGGATGACCGCTGCCAGGCCCCCGTAGAGCACGGCAGCGGCCGCGGCGTGTCCGGAGGGCCAGCTGGCCCCGACCGGGAGCCCGGTGGTGAGGTCGGCGACTGCCGGCCGGGCTCGGCCGACGGTCTGTGCCACGACGAAGTACATGGCCACCTCACCGACGAGCGCGACCGCGAGGAAGGCGATCGGGCGCCAGCTTCCGGTGGCGGCCAACGTCAGCACGCCGGTCGTCACGCCAACGGCTATCACGGTGGTGGTGCCCGACAGAGTGCTGACGAACCGGGCGACGTCGGTCAGGGCAGCGGTGCGAGCCTCCACCATGAAGGCCGCCAGCTGCCGGTCCCACTGTCCCAGCCACGCGTCGTCCCAGACCCCGGTGACGAGCAGTCCCAGCACGCTGAGGACGGTGACGATGGCCGCGGCCACCCCCACCAGTCGGAGAAGGGGTGGCCAGCCGATCATCTCGGCGGTCCGTTCGGGGCGCTCGACGTCCGCGACGTCGGCCGGGTCCGCGTGGAGCGGCTCCAGGGGCCGGTCGGCCCCGGACACACCGGGCCAGGCGCGGAAGGCCATGACCATGGCAGCCAACCAGGCCACGCCGAGGCCCCAGCCGGCGAGGACGTCGGTGAGGTAGTGAACCCCCAGCGCCAGCCGCGTGAACCCGACGATCACGACCAGCGCGATGGCGACAGCGAGGATCCACGGTCGGGCCCTGCGCCGCCCGGCGGGCAGCGCCACCAGGGCGAGCAGCCCCCACAGGACGACCGCAGTCGTCGCGTGCCCGCTCGGGTAGCCGGCGTTGCTCGGCGTCTCGGCCACCGGAACGTCGACGATCGGGCGTGCCCGGCCGATCAACGCCTTGGAGACGGGGATCAGCAGGGCGAGACCGATCCCGAGGGCCGCCGAGAAGAGGGCGAGGCGCCATCGATGCTGGATGGCATGGAAGGCGGTGACGAGGGTGATCAGCAGCACCGTCGTCGGCGTGCCGGCAAGGTCCGTCACGACGCGCAGCGTCCTGACCACCCCGGGGGATCCGTGTACGGCGTCGTTGAGCCCCGCGGCGATGCTGCGGTCGAGGGCCGCCAGCCAGGACGTGTCGTCGCGGATCACCAGCCACAGAACGAGGAAGGGCACCAGACCGCCCACCACCAGCAGCCATGCGAGCATCGACCGGACGCCGAACTCGCCGGCGCGCTGTAGCCGCTCTGTCGATTCGGTCGGCCCCGTCTCCGGTGTCGATCTCCTCATCAGTGTCAGTTACCCATGCGCGGGCGCGGCCACGCAGACTCGTCGGGGGAGTCGTGGGTCGCCGGATCCGCGGTGCTGATCGCGGCGGCAGCGGGTACGGAGTGGCATGGCGGATCCGTACGACACGACTACCGACTCGACGCCCGCGCCCGGCGCGCCACCTGAGGGGTCACCGTCGTGGGCGGCGACGGCTCCTCACCGGATCCCAGCCCAGCACTGGAAGCTGATCCTGCCGCGTGTCGCGCGGCACCTGATCGCCTCGAGGATCCCGCTCCTCAGCGCCGGCATCGCGTTCTTCGCCGTGCTCTCGATCGCGCCGGTGCTGGTCACGGCGCTGTCCGTCTACGGGGCGGTGAACACCCCGGCGGACGCAGCGCAGCAGCTGAGCAACGTGGCCCGGGTCCTGCCACCGGAGATCGAGCCCATCGTGGCCGACCAGCTCACCACCATCACGGCGGCGTCGGCGAACGTGCTGACCGTCCGGGGTCTGACCGGGCTGGTGATCGCGCTGTGGACCGCGACCACCGCGATGACGTCGCTGATCGACACCCTCACCGTTGCCTACCACGAGACCGAGACGCGTAGCATCGCGCGCCGCACCGGCCTGGCGGTCGCCTTCGTGCTGGGCGGCGCGGTGCTGCTCGGTGCGGTGATCGGAGCAGCCCGCCTCGCCTCCTCGGTGTTGGGCGACATGCCCGCCCAGGTGCACTGGGTCATCCCGGTGCTGGCCTGGCTGACCCTGGCGATCCTCGTGTCGGCTGTGCTTGCTGTGCTCTACCGGCTGGCGCCGGACCGCAAGGATGCGCGGTGGGCATGGACCAGCTGGGGTGCCGCCGGCGCGACGCTGGTCTGGCTGGCGGCGTCGATGGGCCTGTTCTTCTACGTGCAGCATCTGGGCACCTACAAGTCGACGTACGGCTCCCTCGCCGGGTGGCGATCAGCATGTTCTGGCTGTGGCTGACCGTGCTGCTGGTCGTCGTCGGCGCCACCGTGAACGCCGAGGCCGAGCGCCACACGGTCCGGGACTCCACGGTCGGGCGGGAGCGACCGCCCGGTGAACGCGGCGCGGTGGTCGCCGACAGCGTCCCGCCGTACCCAGAGGACGCGTAGCCCGGGTCGTCAGCGGCGCGGCTCCAGCGCGTCGAGCGTGGCAGTTGCCACGGTGGCGTAGGCAAGGTGCGGGAGGACGTCGGCGGCCCAGTCCACGGCTCGCCAGGAACGTGGGTCGGTGACCCCCAGCACGGTCATGGGTCCGTTGCCGACCAGCATCACCAGGACCCACGCCGCTGCCGCCGTGCCGACGCGGCCGCTCGGGTGGCCAGTGCCGCCCCGCAGGGCGCCGAGCGCAGCGCCGGTGCCGACGCCGGCCACGGCACCGAGCAGCGAGCCCAGTCCGGTCTCGCGCGCCTGCTTCTCGTCCTCGTCGTCGGGCAGGGAGACTCCGAGCAGCTGAGCACCGCGCTCGACGGTCCGTTCCGGAGTCGAGCTGGCCGGCCGGGCCCGCAGCGCCATGTCCAGGTAGGTGGCGGCGTTCAACGCGGTGGTGCCGGCTGCGCCGGCGACGGCACCATGGAGGACATGTCTGACGATCGAAGTCATCTTCGTCACGGTAATGCACCGCTACGCAGCAGCGGAGGGTTCTCGCGCGAGCCCCTTTGCACGCCGGGCAGCCGTCGCCCGGTGCGGTATAGCGTGGTGTGTCCGGGGCAGCCGGATACCGGCGGGCCCACCGCGGGCGCTTGGACTGCCAAGCCACGAACGGAGCGGACATGAGCAACGGTCTTGCCAGCGATGGCCGACCGACGAGCCCCGACGGACCGAGGAGCCCCTCGGTCGTGGTGCTCGACGTCAACGAGACGCTCTCGGACATGGCGCCGATGGGCGCACGATTCGAGGACGTCGGCGCACCCGCACTCTCGGCCACAGCATGGTTCGCGGGACTCCTTCGGGACGGGTTCGCCCTGACCGCCCTGGGGGCCGCCGAGCCGTTCGCGCGTATCGCGGCGGACAACCTGCGCATCGCCCTCCACGGCGTGTCGCTCAACCGCGACATCGAGGAGGCGGTCGAGCACGTCATGGTCGGCTTCCGCAGTCTCGACGTGCATCCTGACGTCCCGGACGGCTTGCGCGCACTGCAGGACCGGGGCCTGCGGCTGGTGACGCTGAGCAACGGCTCGGTCTCCGTGGCGGAGGGCCTGTTCGAGCGCGCCGGTGTCCGCAATCGGTTCGAGCGGCTGCTGTCGGTGGAGGACGCCGGCATCTGGAAGCCCGCGGCGGGGGCGTACGCCTATGCTCTCGCCCAGTGTGGCGTCGATGCCGGCGACGCCATGCTCGTCGCCGTGCATCCCTGGGACATCGCCGGCGCGTCCCGCGCCGGCCTCGCCACTGCCTGGGTGAACCGGCCCGGCGGCCCTTACCCGGAGTACCTCGCGGCCCCGGACCTGGCCGTGGAGTCCCTCACGGACCTTGCCGACCGGCTGCGGTGACCCGGCGCTCCTGATCGCCCGGGCAGCCCCGCTCAGGCTCGGACCGCCGAGCCGTCGTCGCCGGCGCCTGGTTCCTCAGACCGCGAGCATCCCGCGGGTCTCGTTGCGGGATCGCAATCATTTCGTCACATGACATCCGGCGTCGTGACCAAAGCCGTCGGGTACCGAAGTGACGTCCGGAGGGGCGGTCGCGACCGGCTCTCGAAAGACGATCGTGAGGGAGGGCCCGGGGATGCCCGAGGTGAAGGAAAAGCTAGAGACCGACATACCACAACGGATGGACCGCCTGCCCTGGTGCAGGTGGCACTGGCTCGTGATCCTGTCGCTGGGAACCGTCTGGGTGCTCGACGGCCTGGAGGTCACCATCAAAGGCGCGGTCGGCGCGTCGCTGAAGGACTCGATCGGGTTCTCGACCGTTCAGGTCGCCGGCTCCGCCTCTATCTACATCCTCGGCGCGATCTCCGGAGCGCTGTTCTGGGGCTACCTGACCGACCGCTTCGGCCGCAAGAAGCTCTTCCTCGCCACCTTGCTCGTCTACCTGCTGGGCGTCGGCATCACGGCCACGGCCGGGCTCTGGGTGCCCGACGGGACCGCGACGTACCTGTGGTTCGCCGCAGGACGGCTGCTGACCGGTGCCGGCATCGGCGGTGAGTACTCCGCGATCAACTCCGCGATCGACGAGCTCATCCCCGCACGCGTCCGGGGCACGGTCGACCTGGTGGTCAACGGCTCGTACTGGCTGGGCGCAGCGGTGGCCGCAACCCTGGGCTACCTGTACCTCAGCGACCTGCCGAGCGGCCTCGGCTGGCGCATCGCGTTCGGCACCGGTGGCTTCGTGGCCATCGGCGTGCTGATGCTGCGGCTGCTGGTCCCCGAGTCGCCTCGCTGGCTGATCATCCACGGCCGCCAGGACGAGGCCGAGAAGGTCATGGAGGGCATCGAGGACAAGGTCCGCAAGTACACCGGGGAGGACGAGCTCCCCGAGCCGTCCGGTGACTCGCTCGAGGTCCGGAGCCGGAAGAGCACCGGCTTCCTCGAGATCGGGCGGACCGTCTTCAAGGTCTACCCGCGGCGCACCATCGTCGGCTTCGCGCTGATGACCTCGCAGGCGTTCCTCTACAACGCGCTGTTCTTCACCTACGGCCTGATGCTGACGACGTTCTACGACGTCTCGGCGGCCGACGTGGGGCTGTTCCTGCTTCCCTTCGCCGCCGGTAACTTCCTCGGCCCGATCGTCCTCGGTCCGTTCTTCGACCGGATCGGCCGGCGTCCGATGATCGCCAGCACCTTCGTCATCGGCGGCGTCGCGGCCGTCGTGGTGGGCTGGCTGTTCCAAGCCGATGCGCTCAACACGTGGACCCAGACCCTCGCCTGGGTGGTCATCTTCTTCTTCGCATCCGCGGGCGCCAGCGCCGGGTACCTCACCGTGAGCGAGACCTTCCCGCTGGAGATCCGGGCGATGGTGATCGCGTTCTTCTACGCGATCGGCACCGGCGTCAGCGGCATCCTGGGTCCGTGGCTGTTCGGCCAGCTGATCTCGAGCGAGAACCGGATGAACGTCTTCTGGGGCTACGCGGCCGCCGGCGCGGTCATGGTCGTGGCCGGGGTGCTGCACGGAACGCTCGGCGTGCGCGCCGAGGGCAAGGCGCTCGAGGACATCGCCGCGCCGCTGTCGGCTGAGGAGGCCGAGGAGGAGAGCGGCGATCAGGAACAGGAGTCCGGTCAGGACCAGGAAAGCGGTCAGGACCAGGAGACCGAGGAGCAGCAGCCCGCCGGCAAGCACGCAGCGCCGGAGCGGGCCGACGAGGAGGAGAAGGAGGGCGCGGTGTCGGCGCAGCGCCTCTCCAGTGGTGGACTGCCGCTCTTCTCCGACTCCGCAGCCGCAAGCCGCGAGCTGCTCCACGAGACCGACGTGCTGGTCGAGGCACTCGAGGAGGACGGTCCGGCCAGCCGCAGAGAGCTGGAGCAGCGGGTCCGTGCCGGATACTGGGGACCCGGCCAGTACCGTCGTGCCCTGCGCCACGGTATCCGTACGCACCGGATCGTCGGCACCAACGGGCGTCTCGAAAGCGCCTCGGCCGCGCGGAGCGGGAGCCGCACCCACGCGTAGCTGATCGACACGGTAAGCCCCGGGCGACTCTCGGCGCCCGGGGCTTCCCATGCCGCGCGCACCACCGGGAAGCGACGCGCCTAAGCGACCCGATGTCGGACGGAGGCGAGTCGTCGGGCGGCCGGGGCGGCGGTACGGTCCGCCGCCCTCAGCTGGTGGCCACGTAGACCGTGTTGGACGACTCCCCGCCGGTCAGCGGGTTGGGGAACGTGACGACGTCGGCGCGCGCGGTCGAGAAGACCTGCGACAGCACGTGGCCGAACGCGGGCTCCGGCGGGTCGTCGGACCACAGGGCGAAGACTCCGCCGGCCGTCAGGTGTCTCCTCAGAGACGTGAGCCCGGCTCGGGTGTAGAAGGGGGCGTGCCGGGCGTCGAGCACGTGGTCCGGGGTGTGGTCGATGTCGAGCAGGATCGCGTCGTACTGGGCGGGTGCGTCCTGGTCGAACCCGGCGGGGCCGGCGACCAGAGCGAAGAAGTCGCCGAGCATCAGCCGGACTCGCGGGTCCGCGGCGAGGCCCGCGGTGTCGGGCAGCAGTCCGCGGCGGTGCCAGTCGATGACCGGCGCGATCGCGTCGACGACGGTGAGGCTGCCGACCCGTGGATCCTCGAGAGCGGCCGCGGCCGTGTACCCGAGCCCGAGGCCACCGACGAGTACGTCGAGGTCGTCGCCCGGCGTCTCGGCCAGACCGAGCCGCGCGAGCTCGACCTCCGCCGCGGTGAACAGGCTCGACATCAAGAACTCCTCGCCGAGCTTGACCTCGAACACCTCGACCCCGAGCGCCGGGTCTACCCGGCGCCGCAGGCTGATCTCGCCCCTCGAGGTGCTTCGCCAGTCGAGCTCCTCGAAGCGCAGTGCCATCAGTCTCCTCGTCCTCACGCCGGTGCTCCGCCGCCCTGTCCGACGAAGTGCTCCTGCCATCCTGCTCTGCGATCGGCCCGCGACCAACCACTCATCCGTGATGAGTGATGCCCCGACGGCGAGCCTGCGTCAGCGTGGGACTGTCCCCGAGGCGAGAGGAGCCGGTGCGTGAGTGCATCCCGCTCGAGGGCCGCCGTCGCCGCTTCGAGCAGGCAGTCCGCGTCGGCCGCGGCCGCCGCCCCGGACCCCGTCGCCCTGCTGCGTTCGCGGGGCTACGTCGTCATCCTCCTGCTCGCCGGTCTGATCGGGGTGCCGATCGCGCTTGTCGCGTTCTCCTTCCTGCAGCTGGTCAGTCACCTCCAGACCTGGCTCTACGAGGACCTGCCCGATGCCATGGGCCTGGGGACTCCGGCCTGGTGGCCCGTCCCGGTCCTCGTGGCGGGCGGGCTCCTGGTGGCGCTGACGATCCGGTACGTGCCCGGGCGTGGCGGTGAGGTCCCCGCCGAGGGCTTCCACGCAGGTGGCGGCTTCGCGGCGCCTGCGGAGATAGTCGGCATCGCCCTCGCGGCGGTGATCACCCTGGGGTGCGGCGCGGTGCTGGGCCCCGAGGCGCCGTTGATCGCCATCGGCGGTGGCCTGGGCGCCCTCGCGGTCCGGGCCGGCAACCGGGAGGCGCCGGCTCAAGCGGTGGCCCTGGTGGGCGCCGCAGGCAGCTTCGCGGCGATCAGCACGCTTCTGGGTTCACCGCTGGCGGCCGCCTTCCTGCTGATGGAGATCGCCGGCGTGGGTGGCGCCCTGACGTCCCTCATGCTCGTGCCGGGGATGCTGGCAGCAGGGGTCGGCGCGCTGATCTTCGTGGGGCTGGACTCCCTCACGGGTCTGGGCCCGTCGGGTCTGGCCGTGCCGGACCTGCCGCCGGTGGGGAGCCCGACGGTGTCGGAGTTCGGGTGGGCGCTGGTGATCGGTGTGCTCGCCGCCTTCGTCGGCTCTTGGATCCGGCGCCTGGGGACGGGACTGCAGGGCGTCGTGCAGCGCCACCTGCTGCTCGCCGTCCCGACGGTGGGGCTGGCGGTCGCTCTCCTGGCGATCCTCTACTCGGAGTCGACGGGCAAGGAGGTCTCCGACGTGCTGTTCTCCGGCCAGCAGGACCTCGGGCCGCTGATCAGTCGCAGCGCGGAGTACTCCGTGGGGGCACTGCTCCTCCTCCTGCTGTGCAAGGGCATCGCCTACGGGGCCTGTCTGAGCAGCTTCCGGGGAGGTCCGGTGTTCCCCGCGATGTTCCTCGGTGCCGCCGGCGGGATCGCGATGTCGCACCTGCCCGGGCTACAGCTGGTCTCCGCGGTGGCCATGGGCATCGGCGCGATGAGCGTGGTGATGCTGGGCTTCCCACTCGTCTCGGTGCTGCTGGCGACGCTCCTGCTGCTCTCCGACGGGCTCGACGTGATGCCTCTGGTGATCGTGGCGGTGGTGGTGGCCTACGTCGGCCGCGCGCGGCTGGGTCCCCCCGAGGCCGGCACCGGGTCACCGCGGCCGGCGATGACCGCGCAAGGGACGCCGAGGAGGATGACTCGGCGGTGGCGCCGACGCGTCACCGGGTCCAGGGGCCGTACCAGCCGCCGTCGGCGGCCGTGAGCTCGCTCGCTGCGGACGGTGCCAGGAAGCCCCAATCGCCCGGTGACAGCCGACTGAACGTGCGGTGAAAGCCCCCTCCTCGACGCTTGCGGTGACCCGATACTCAGGAGGAGAACCATGACCAGCACCATCGAGGCCGCCCCCGTGGCAGTCGACGCCTCGCCGGACCGCCGCGAAGCCCTCGGACAGCAGATCTTCGAGGGCACCGTCGCCGCGGGGGAGATGCTCGCCGTCTACCTCGGCGTCGAGCTCGGCCTCTACGACGCGCTCGCCGAGCGAGGACCGGCCACAGCCACCGAGCTGGCGTCCCGCACGGGTACGGCGGACAGGTACACGCGCGAGTGGCTCGAGCAGCAGGCCGTCGCCGGTCTGCTCACCGTCGACGACGCGGACACCGATCGCCGCCGCTACACCCTCGACCCGGCGCACGCGGAGGTGCTGACCGATACCGAGAGCCCCTTCTACGCGGCCGGGGCCACGCTCATGCTCGCCGGGATCGCCCGTGCCGTCCCGCTGCTGCCCGACGCGTTCCGGAGCGGCACCGGCGTGGCCTACGACGACTACGGCGGCGAGGTCCGTCGCGGCATCGCCGCCTTCAACCGGCCGGCGTTCCTCCACGAGCTCGGCTCGGTCTGGCTGCCGTCGATCACGGGCCTCCACGAGCACCTCTCCACCGCTCCCCGTGCGCGGATCCTGGACCTGGGCTGCGGCATCGGTACGTCGTCGATCGCGATGGCCCGCGCCTACCCGAACGTCGAGGTGGTGGGGGTAGACCTGGACCCGGCCTCCGTGCAGGAGGCACGGGCGGCGGCGCACGCCGCCGGTCTCGGCGACCGGGTGAGCTTCGAGCTCGGTGATGCCGCCGTGGAGCCGGCCCGGGGCGGCTTCGACCTGGTGACCATCTTCGAGGCGCTGCACGACATGGGCGACCCGGTCGGCGCCCTGCGCACCGCACGCGGGCGACTCGTCGACGGCGGCAGCCTGCTGGTGGCCGACGAGCGTGTCGCGGACGCCTTCACCGCACCCGGCGACGAGCTCGAGCGCCTGAACTACGCGTTCAGCGTCCTGCACTGCCTGCCCGCGACGATGGCCGAGAGCCCCGTGGAGGCCAACGGCACCGTGCTGCGAGCGCCGACCGTTCGCCGCTGGGCGGCCGAAGCCGGCTTCGGTCGGGTCGAGGAGCTGCCCATCGAGTTCCCGTTCTGGCGGTTCTACCGCCTGGCGGGGTGAAGCGGGCACCCGCGGCCGGCTCGCCGGCCGCGGGTCACCGGTGGCACGGCGACGGGGCGAGGAGTTGAATGAGGGCCGACATGGTCGTCGAACTCGCGGCGCCGGGGCCGCACGTCCGCGTCCTGGGGCCCTTCGAGATCCTGGTGGTCGGCAGGCAGGTGCCCGTTCCGGCGGGCGCCCAGCGGACGCTGCTCGCCCTTCTGGTCCTGGGCCGCGGACGGGCCGTCACCGCCGGCCGGCTGCAGGAGGGACTGTGGGGAGAGGACCAGCCGCAGGACCCGCGCGCGGCCCTGCACACCGCGGTGGCCCGGGCGCGGCGGACGCTCGGCGCCGCCGGAGGGGCGCTGCGCACGGTGGCCCCGGGCTACCTCCTCGACCTCGCACCCGGGGCGGTCGACGCCGACCGGTTCCGCCGGTTGCACGCCCAAGGGCGCGAGCTGGCACACGACGGTGACCCCGACCACGGGCGTGCCGGTGAGGGCGTCGAGCTGCTCCGGGCCGGCCTGCGCCTGTGGCGGGGGCCGGCATGGGCCGAGTTCGCCGACGGGGTGGCATCCGGTGAGGCGCTGGCCTTGGAGGAGGCCCGGCTGGCGGCTCAGGAGGACCTGGCCACCGCCCTGCTCGCCTGTGGGCAGGCGGGGGAGGCGATCGCCACGCTCGAGTCCCTCGTCCTCGACCACCCCCTGCGAGACCGGGCGGTGGCGCTTCTCGTCGACGCGCTCCACCGCTACGGCCGCACTGCGGACGCCCTGGGGGTCTACGGGTCCTACCGCGAGCGGCTGGCCGACGAGCTGGGCCTCGATCCCTCTCCGACGCTGCTCGCTCTCCACCAGCGTGTGCTCCGGCAGGAGTACCCCGACGACGCGCGCGAGGCCGGTCGTCGCCCGCCCCGCACGCCACCGTCTCGACGCGGCCACGACGCGGCGCTTCCGGCGCTCGTGGGACGCGAGTCGGACCTCGCCGCACTGCGCGACCTGCTGTCCGTCGAAGGTCTGGTCACCCTCGTCGGTCCCGGTGGCGTGGGCAAGACCGAGCTGGCCCGCCACCTCGCCGCCGCGGCCGGTCCGGACACGAGGTGGGTCGAGCTGGCCCCCGTGCGCGACAGGGCAGGCGTCGTGCAGGCCCTCGCCGACGGTCTCGGCCTGGAGACCCGGTCCGGTACGACGACGCAGGCCGCCCTGGCCGCCCGGCTGGCCGGCTCCGCGGAGCTCCTTGTGCTGGACAACTGCGAGCAGGTGCTCGACGACGTCGCCGCCGTGCTGGAGGAGGCCCGGGCCTTCGCGGGCAGAGTCCTGGCCACGAGCCGCGAGCGGCTCGGAGTCCGCGGGGAACGGGTCTACGTCGTCGAGCCGCTCGAGGTCCCCGGGGCCGGCGTGGTCGACGAGCAGGCGCCCGCCGTGGCGCTGTTCCTGGCGCGGGCGCGCGAAGCCGGCGTCGACCTGCGCGGCGACGACACCGTGCGGCGGGTGGGGGAGGTGTGCCGTGCCCTGGACGGGCTGCCGCTCGCCGTCGAGCTGGGGGCCGCCCGGATCGGGACCCTCACCCTGGACGACCTCGCCGACCGGCTCGACCGGCGCTTCGACCTGCTCACCCGCGGCCCCCGTACCGCGCCTCGTCGGCACCAGACCCTGCGGTCGGTCGTCGACTGGTCCTTCGACCTCCTCGAGGACGAGGAGAAGCGGGTCTTCGCCCGGCTTGCGGTGTTCCCGGCCGGCTTCGACCTGGCCGGCGCCGAGGCGGTCGTGGCCGGGCCTGTCCCCGCCCACCGCATCGCCGACCTGGTCGCCGGACTGACCGACCGCTCCATGGTGGTGCGCCCGCCGTCGGGCGACCGGGGCACATACCGGTTGCTGGAGAGCCTGCGGCAGTACGCCGCCTCGCGCCTCGAACCCGACGAGCTGGCTGCGGTCCGCCGCCGGCACGCCCTCTGGGCGCTCGACGTCGCCGAAGCCGCCCGCCGCGGGCTCGAGGGCGCTGAGGAGGTCTGGTGGAGCCGGCGGCTCGAGGAGGTGATCGAGGATCTGAGGGCCGCCTGGCGGTGGAGCATGGAGGCGCAGGACTGGCAGGTGGCCGAGCGGCTGGTGCACGCCACCTGGCGCTGGGCGCACTGGCGCCTGCGAGCCGATGTGCTGGGGTGGGGCACGAAGCTGCTCGCGAGTCGCGGTGAGGACGCCCCGTCGGTCGCCTACACGGCGGCAGCCGGTCGGGCCTGGGTCGCCGGCGACCTCGACGAGGCGGGCCGGATCGCCGCCCTGGCGGTTCAGCGGTTCCCGGACGACGGCCCGCGCGCCGGGCTGTTGGAGATCGTCGGCGACGTGCGCCTCTCGCGCAGCGACGTCGCCGGCGCGCTGGCGAGCTACCGGCGCGGCGAACAGGTGCACGCGCTGCGCGGGGATCGGGTCTCGGCAGCGGTCGCGATGAGCAACCAGGTGCTCGCCCTCACCTACGCCGCACCGCCCGACGAGGACGGCACGGCAGAGCAGGCGCTCGAGCAGGCCGTGGCGCGTGCTCTCGACGCTGCGGCCGGCACGCAGAACGCCTCCACGACGGCCTACGCCAGGTACGTCGAGGGCGAGGCCTTCGCCGACCGCGACACCGCACGGGCGCTCGGCGCGCTGCAAGCCGCGATGCAGACGGCCGAGGAGGTCGGCAACCGGCTCGTCACGGGCATCGCCATGACCGCGACCGTGGCACTCCGTGGGCGCTCGGCGCCCGTCGCCCCCGCGACGTTCGAGCTGTTCGGCCGGGTGATCGAGCACTGGTCGGCCACCGGCAGCCCCGCGTTGCTGGTCACCGCGCTGCGCAACCTCGTCATCCTGCTCGGACGCTGCGAGCGGCACGCGGACGCAGTCGAGCTGTGGTCGGCGGTGCGGACGCTGGACCGCGGCCATGCCAGCTATGGAGCGGAGGCAGACCGTCTGGACGCCACGATCAGAGCCGCGCACACCGCGCTCGGCGCGGCGTTCGACGCCGTCGCCGCACGCGGGCTCACCCTCCCCGGCACGCGGGAGGTGGCGGCGCTGGCGGCACGTCTGTGCGAGGAAGGCGCCGCGACCAGTGCGGGCGGCGTCCCGTCCGCCGAGCGCCCCAGAGGCCTCCCACTGCGGTGAGTCGCGGTCGTCCCCGCGCCGGGGGCCGGGGCGGCTGCGCTGACAGTGCTGTGACAGGGACCAGCAAGCGGACCGCGGAACGGTCGGGACTGCCACGACGCCGAGCACAGGAGCAGCCGCACGATGACCACGACGACCTGGCCTCAGCGGGCAGCGAGAGACGCCGACCTCCGCGACGGGTTCTGGCAGGGCCTCACCGTGATCGTCGCCTACGTGCCGTTCGCCCTCGCTCTCGGTGCGGCGTCGGCCACGTCGGGGGTCAACCCGTTCACCGCATGGGCGTCCTCGGCGATCATCTTCGCCGGGGGCGTCCAGCTGGTCTCGGTCCAGCTTCTCGGCTCGGGCGCGGGAGCCGCCGTGGTGGTGGCGACCGGACTGGTGATGAACTCGCGGCACCTGCTGTACGGGGCCTCGCTGGCGCCGTACGCCCGGGACTGGTCACCCGGCAGCCGCAGCCTCGCGGCGTACTTCCTTGCGGACCCGGTGTACGCCCTGGCGATCGCGCGGTTCGATGGGCGGGCCGACAGCGGTGCCGGTCGGCTGCGCTACTACCTGGCGGCCGCGTTCACGTGCTGGGTCGGATGGATCGCGCTCACGGCCGCCGGTGGGATGCTGGTCGGCGCCCTACCGGCCGCGCTGCCCTTGGAGGTGGCCGCACCCTTGACGTTCCTGCTGCTGCTGATCCCCACCCTGAAGGACCACGCGAGCTACCTCGCCGCCGGGGTCGCCGGCGCGGTGGCGGTGCTGGCAGCAGACCTTCCGCTCGGCCTCGGCCTGCTCGTGGCGGCGACCGCCGGGGTCGTCGCCGGCACCGTCGCTCAAGGGGGGCGTCATGCGTGAGCTTCTCGTCCTGCTGGCCGTCGGACTGGGCACCTACGCCATGCGCGCGGCCTTCCTGGTCTCCGGTCGAGAGGGACCGCCCGGAATGCTGAGCCGGTTCCTGCCCCACGTCGGACCAGCGGTGCTGGCTGCGATCACCGTCCCCGCCCTGCTGGCGCCGCACGGGTCGATCACTCCGGCCGAGACGCTCCCGGCGGTGGCTGCCGCGGCGGCCACGTGGGGACTCTGGGCCCGCACCCACCAGCTTCCGACTTCGCTCGTCGGCGGCCTCTGCCTGTGGTGGGGCCTGGCCGCCGTGGTGGGCTCCTGACCGCGTCGACGACCTGGTCGGAGGTCAGGCGATGAGGACCCGCGGCTGTGCCCGCTCGCTCCGGCGCTGGCTGGTGACTCCGGGCCACGCCTCGGCGATGGCGCGCACGGCGGCGGTGAGGTCGTCCTCGGGCTTGGTGTAGGGGATGCGGACCCAGCTGTCCGATCCGCCCTCCACGGTGAACACCGGCCCGGGGGCCAGGTGCACCCCCTGCCGGTCGAGGTCGGCCGCGAGGCTGGTGGCACTTCCGTGGGGCAGCCGCACCCACAGGCTGAGGCCGCCGTCGGGCAGCCTGAACCGCCAGTCGGGCAGGTGCTCGGCCAGCGCGCCGGCGAGGGCGTCGCGGCGCTCGCGCAGTGACTCGCGGCGCCTCGTCAAGACGTCCTTCGCGGCCAGCAGCTCCCCGACGACCAGCTGGTCGAACAGGGAGCTGCCCAGGTCGACGTGCACACGCGCGGTCACCAGCCGGTCGACCAGCTCCCGGGGTGCTCGGACCCACCCGACGCGCAGGCCGCCCCAGAACATCTTCGAGGCGCTCCCGATGGTGATCGCGTCGGCGGCGTAGGCGGCCAGAGGTGCCGGCATGGCGTCGCCGGTGAGGCACGTGGGCTGCAGCGTCTCGTCGACGACCGCGGTGGTGCGTGCCGCGCGGAGGATCCTGGCGTACTGCTCGCGGTCGGCGTCGCTCATGAGGAACCCGGAGGGGTTCTGGAAGTCGGGGATCACGTACGCCAGACGGGGAGCGGTCTGTCGCACGGTCGCCTCGACGCCGCCCAGGTCCCATCCCGCCTCGCCGAGCGGATCTGCCAGGGGCGCGGGGACCAGCCGGGCACCGCCCAGCCTGGACGCCTCGATGGCGTTGGGGTAGACGGGCGTCTCGACCATCACGCGGTCACCGGGCCGGCTGAGGGCGCGCGCGACGATCGCGACTGCCGACAGCGCGCCGGAGGTGACGATGATCTGCTCGGCGGTGGTGGGCAGCCCGCGTACGACGTACGTCTCGGCGATCGCGGCCTGCAGCTCGGGCAGCCCGGACGGCAGGTAGCCGTCCATGGACAGGTAGGCAGGCAACGCCGTCAGCGCGCGCTCGTAGGCCGCGGCCACGCCGGGGGTGGCCGCGCTCGCGGCACAGTTGAGGTCGATGGACCCCAGGGCCGACTGAGCCCGCCCCACGGGATGCAGCGCGCGGTCATGCGCGCGCCGGCGGTCGATCGGCACGGCGGCGAACGTGCCGGATCCCTGCTTGGCGGTCGCGAAGCCGGAGGCGACCAGGTCGGAGTAGGCCCGCGTGACCGTGGTCCGGGAGACTCCCAACGCGTCGCTGACCGCCCTCTCGCTCGGCAGCCGCGTGCCGAGGGGGATCCGGCCGTCCCCGATCAGCTCCTGCAGTGCCTCGCACAGCCCGCGATAGGCGGGTGCGCGGTCGAAGTCACCGAGCAGGCGGGCGAGGCGGGCGGGCGTGATCGAGATGTTCACCAGGCCATCATCTGACAATTGGCTATGTATCACAAGTCCAATCAGCGTCATCGTTGCCGCATGACCACGACCAATCCCACCCGACAGCCGGCCAATCTGCGCCCGCGTGAGCAGCTCGCGGCCGGAAGGCTTCCCGAGAGGATGACTCGGCTGCTCGTCGGGCTGTGGCTCTACGGCTTCTCGGTCGCGCTCATGATCGAGGGCGCGGTCGGAGCGTCGCCGTGGGACGTGTTCCACCTCGGCGCGTCGCTGCACCTGCCGCTCACGTTCGGCGTGATCATGACGGTCGCCGCCGCCGGAGTGCTGCTGGCCTGGATCCCGCTGCGGCAGATGCCCGGTCTCGGGACCGTGGCCAACGCCGTCCTGCTGGGTCCCTTCGCAGACACAAGCCTGGCCTTGCTCCCCACCCCTGACCTCGCAGCGCTCCGCTGGGGCTACATGGTCGGCGGCGTGGTGGTGTGCGCACTAGCGACGGCGATGTACGTCGGCGCCCAGCTCGGTCCGGGACCGCGCGACGGCCTCATGACCGGGCTCGTGCGCCGGACCGGCTGGTCCGTGCGGCTGGTGCGCACGCTGATCGAGGTCGCCGTGCTCTCCGCAGGGGTCCTGATGGGAGGCGCGGCCGGTGTCGGAACGGTGGCCTTCGCGCTCGGCGTCGGCCCTCTGACCCAGTTCTTCCTCCCGCTGCTGGTGGTTCCGTTGGACGCGCCCCGCCAGCGCGCGCTCGGCGCTCAGCTCGTCCAGGAGGCACGATGACCAGCCCTGCAGTCCTGCGCGACACCTCGTTCACCACGGCCGTCGCCCACCCGGGACGCTCGCCTGTGGGCGTCGGAGCGCCGCTCCGACGACGAGATCACTGCTGCCAGCACCGACCAGGGTCGATCCGTCCGTGCGCAGGACCGCCGCAACCAGGCGCCGGCTTCGCCCGAGAAGCCCCGCCTGCCGTCTCGAGTCACCTGCCGGGGGAGTCGCCGGGAACGGCCGCACCCGCAGGCCCCGACAGGCTGCGCGCGGCCGCGAGGAGGCCGATGTGCGAGAAGGCCTGCGGGAAGTTGCCGACCATCCGCCCGCGCGCCACGTCGTACTCCTCCGCCAGCAGCCCGACGTCGTTGGCCACGGCGAGCGCCCGCTCGAAGACGGCCCTCGCCCGCTCGTGGTCGCCGCGCTGCGCCAGCGCCTGCACCAGCCAGAACGTGCACAGCAGGAACGTGCCTTCGGTGCCGCTGAGACCGTCTGCGGAGCCGCCGTCCGTGCGGTACCTCAGCACCAGCCCCCCGCGGATGAGCGTGTCGGCGACGGCGTCGACGGTCGCCCGCACCCGCGGGTCGTCGGCCGGGAGGAAGCCGACGAGCGGGAGCAGCAGCAGGCTGGCGTCGAGGTCCGTGCTGCCGTAGTGCTGGACGAACGTGCCGAGGTGCCGGTCGAACCCGTTGGTGCACACGTCGGCGTGGACCTCGTCGGCCAGCCGCCGGAAGCGCGCGGCGTCGCCTGGCTGGTCGTGCTCGTCGATCCCTCTGGCGGCGCGGTCGAAGGCGACCCAAGCCATGACCTTGGAATGGGTGAAGTGCCGACGCGGACCACGCACCTCCCAGATCCCCTCGTCGGGCTCGTGCCAGTGATCGGCGACGAACTCGACGAGGGCGAGCTGGAGCGCCCACGCGTCGCGGTCCGGCGGCATTCCCATCGCCCGGGCGTGGTGCATGGCGTCCATGACCTCGCCGTACACGTCGAGCTGGAACTGCTGGGCCGCTCCGTTGCCGATGCGGACGGGCCTGCTCGCCTCGTAACCGGCCAACCAGTCCAGCTCGTGCTCGGGCAGCCATCGCTCGCCCTCGATGCCGTACATGATCTGCAGCTGACCGGGGTCGCCGGCGACGGCGCGCAGCAGCCAGTCGCGCCACGCCTGGGCCTCCGCCAGGCACCCGTTCTGGGCGAGCGCCTGGATGGTGAGGCTGGCGTCGCGGAGCCAGGAGTAGCGGTAGTCCCAGTTGCGGGCGCCGCCGAGCTCCTCGGGCAACGAGGTGGTGGGGGCAGCGACGACGCCGCCGGACGGCTCGTAGATCATCGCCTTGAGCGCGACCAAGGAGCCGAGGACCGCCTCCTTCCACGGTCCGTCGACGACGGTCCGCGCGCTCCACGATCGCCACTCGCTCTCGGTCCGCTCGAGCAGCGACTCGGCGTCGTCACGGCCGGGTGCCGGGTCGATGGAGCTCTGCCAGGTGAGGATGAACGGCACGCGCTCCCCGGGCAGAACGGCGAACTCGGCCTCCGTGTGGTGGTCCGCTCCGTGCAGCGCGACCGGGGTGTCGATCGTGACCAGGTCGGGCCCGGCGACGGCCTGGATGCCGGTGCCGGTACGTCGCACCCACGGAACCGACCGGCCGTAGGCGAAGCGCAGCCTCAGGGTCGCCTGCATCGGCACCCGACCGCTGATGCCCTCCACGATGCGCACGAGCGTCGGGTTCCCGTGCCGATGGGGCATGAAGTCGATCAGGCGGACCCGTCCCTCCGCAGTGGCCACCTCCGTCTCGAGCACCAGCGTTCCGGGACGGTAGCGGCGGCTCACGTCGAGCACGCGGGCCCGCGGCGCGATGGTCCAGTGCCCGTTCTCCTCGTTACCGAGCAGCGAGGCAAAGCAGGCGCCGGAGTCGAAACGCGGAAGGCAGAGCCAGTCGATGGAGCCGTCTGCGCCGACGAGCGCCGAGGTGTGCCCGTCGCCGATCATGGCGTAGTCCTCGAGTCGCGTCGACATGCGCCCAGCCCGCCTCGTCGTCGGCTGCCCTGTTCCGGTCGGTGCCCGAGAGGAACTCTCGTCGCGGACGAGGTGTTCCGCAAGGACGCAGCTCCTCGTCGCTGCACCGGCGGCGACCCGGATGCGACGTCACCGGCGATTCGCCCGGCTCGGTCGTCATGTAGCCTCGTCGGTCGAAGGGGAGTAGTCCTCAACAGTCGCGTCGACATACTGGCCCGCGGGCCCGGCGCGACGGGCCGGTGGGCGTGGCAGGCAGCACGCTGCTCGGCGGACGAGACCTTCGACCAGACACCCGAACCCTCGTGCTGTGCCTGGTCGAAGGAGACGTCCAGGCACGTGACGGCTTCCTCCGGCCAGCGCCGGAAAGGACACCCGTGTACGCCTTCCTGCTGTCCACCGCCGTCATCTTCGTCGCCGAGCTCGGCGACAAGAGCCAGCTGATGGCGATGACCTTCGCCACCCGCTACCGAGCCCGGGACGTCCTGGTCGGCATCACCGCCGCCACGGCGCTCGTCCACCTCGCCTCGGTGGGCATCGGTGCGGTGATCGGCGACGCCTTCGCCGACCACCAGCAGTGGATCTCCGTCGTGGCCGGCCTCGCCTTCCTGTTCTTCGCGGCCTGGACCCTGCGGGGTGACGAGCTCACCGAGGACGAGGCCGCCAAGGCCCGTAACAGCCGCGGCATGGCGCTCCTGGCCGTGGGAGTGGCGTTCTTCCTCGCCGAGCTCGGCGACAAGACGATGCTGGCCACCATCACCCTGGCGACCCAGGAAGGCTGGTTCGGCACCTGGATCGGCTCCACCGTGGGCATGGTCGCCGCCGACGCTCTGGCCATCGGCGTCGGAGCCCTGCTGGGCCGGCAGCTGCCCGAGAAGGTGATCAAGGTGGGTGCGGCCACGCTGTTCCTCCTCTTCGGTGTCCTCCTCATCGCCGACGGCCTCGGGGCCTTCTAGGTGGGCAATGACCGCCGAGCCGCCCCGTCCAGCTGACCGTCCGCGACGCCAGGTCCACCACCCGACGTGCCGCGGTGGTCGGATCCGCACCCTCGATCGCGTGGCTACGACCTCTGCCGCATCAGCTCTGTCAACAAGTGGGCGTAGCCGCGCGCGTCGTCGATAGCCTCATGAGTGTGCGGCACGTCGCCGAACCATTCCTTCGGCAGATCGTGCACGGAGAAGCTGGCCGGGTCACCTCCCGTGACCCCGCAGGCGAGGCTGGCCAGACAGACTCCGGGCCCGTGAAACAGTCGCTCGGTCTCGTACGGCCCCTGGCACACGCCGTACCGCGTGAAGCGGCGTAGGTAGTGGTCGATCCAGCCGCCGTCGAAGCCGAGTGGCGAGGCAACGAAGTGCCGGACTTCACCCAGGCCCAGCACCCAGGCTGCGAAGTCGTCCATGACCGCGGGGACTGGCCTGGGGCTCCGTGTCGCGGCCGCCCACGCCTCCGGGACCGTCTGGAACCAGGCGTAGGTGTCCGGGTGGGGCTGCGCCCCGGGCAGGGGCTCGAGGACCGCCTCGAACTCACCACGGTGGTCACCGGCAGCCGTCACGGCAACGGACGCGAACGACCGCATCGAATTGGGTCCGGGCCAGGGTCCGTCGACCTCGATGTCGGTCACGACGAAGACGGCATCGCTCATCCGGGTACCTTCCCACGGCGATCAGGCGGCAGGACCCGTCGGTCCCGAGCGCCATGCTGCTACCGCCCATCCGGAGTCGCACTCATGCTTGCGTGCCGGTGGCTCGTTGCTGACCATCCCGCTGCTGGGCAGTGAGCCGCGTTCGTCCGTTCGGGGCGCTCAGCGTCGTAGCGACCGGTCGTCCAGCGCGTCGACGTCGTGGCCCCCTCGAACCCGGGCGGCGAGCCGGTTTTCGTCCACAATCGTGGGTTGGGCTGCTGGGTCCACAGGTCCGATCGTGTGTGCGGTGGGGGTCGGCGGGTTTCCCTAGCGTGGAGGCATGAGCAGCACTACCAGCACCCAGCCTCCGCCGCCGGCCGGCGCCCCGCCCGTGGGCGCCCGGCGTTCGGACGCGACGGACGCCGGGCCTGCCGACAGCTGGCCGGTGGGCGCTTCGGGTGCCGGGCCAACCCCACCGCTGTCGTCGCAGTCCCCGCAGTCGTCGACGCCGCAGACGCCGCCGGAGTCGCCTGCGTCGCCTGAGTCGCCGCAGTCGCCGGTGGGGCCGCCGGTGTCGGGGCATCCGATCGTGGTGGCCGGTGGCCGGGTGCACAGGGTGCTGGACGACGTGGCCCCAGTGCCGGCGTGGTCGATGTCCCCGCAGGAGCAGCGGGAGGCGTTGCTGGGCCTGGAGCGGGCCGAGGCGAGGCTGGCCGAGCTGAGGCTGCGGGTGCTGGCCGCGGCGGACCGGAACCGGGTCGGGGATGTCGACGCCGCGGCGTCGACCGCGGACTGGGTGGCCCACCACGCCCGGGTGGAGCGGCGCCGGGCCCACGCCGACCTCCGGCTCGCCACGGCGCTCGATGGCCACGAGGTGACGAGGCGGGCGTTGGCGACCGGACAGGTGAACCTGGCCCAGGCCGCGGTGATCGTGGCCGCGGTCGACGACCTGCCCGCCGACATCGCTGCCGAGGACCGGGCCCGCGGGGAGGCGCACCTGGTCGAGGCCGCCGCCGAGCACGACGCGCCCGCGCTGCGGCGACTGGGCCGGCACCTGCTGGAGGTGCTCGCCCCCGAGGAGGCCGAACGGCGGCTCGGGGAGAAGCTCGAGGCCGAGGAACGCGAGGCCCGCCGCAAGGCCAGCGTCCGGTTCCGGCCCAACGGGGACGGCACCGTCAACGCCACCCTCAAGCTGCCGACCCTGCACGCGCAGATGCTGGAGAAGGCCCTGCGGGCACTCGTCGCGCCGGCCCGGATCGGCCCCCAGGCCCGCCTCGATGAGCACGGGTGCCCCCGGCCGGCACACGAGCTGCTCGGCCGCGGCCTGATGGAGCTGCTCGAGACCCTCCCGGTCGACACGCTGCCGAAGGCCGGCGGGGGCAACGCCACCGTGGTGGTGACGATGAGCCTCGAGCAGCTCCTCGGCGACGTCGGCGTCGCCGAGCTGGACACCGGCGCCGAGATCTCCGCCGCCGAGGCCCGCCGGCTCGCCGCCCGGGCCCGGCTGATCCCGGTCGTCCTCGACGGCGACTCGGTCCCGATCGACGTGGGCCGCAAACGCCGCTTCCACGACGACTACCAACGGATCCTGCTCACCCTGCGCGACAAGACCTGCACCGCCCTCGGGTGTGACCGGCCCGCGTCCTGGTGCCACGCCCACCACGACAAGGCCTGGGCCGACGGCGGCGAGACCTCGGTCGCCAACGGCCGGCTGCTGTGCCGCTACCACCACCAACGCATCCACGACCACACCTACCGCGCCCACCCACTCCCCGACGGCCAAGTCCACATCCAACTCCGCACATAGACCCGGCCCCTGGTCTCTGACGCGCCCCGGCCCCGGACCTCTGACATGGCCCGGCCCCGGCGTGCCTCCCGGGGCCCTGACTCGCCGCGCCCCCGGCAAGAGGCACGACCATTCAGGTCGGAGTCGACGGTGCACGCGACGGTCAGACGGTAGGACTCACCGCTCGATGTGAGTGGTTGCGGGCCGGGGCCTCTCACACGCATCTTCGTGGGTTACCGCGCGGGGGACGTCGAGCATCGCGGCCACCCGCGATCCGTCTGGACACACGAAGCGAAGACGCTCACGAGAAGATGCCGCTGAGCCACCCCTGTGAGCTCACAGGGGTGACAGTGCGTGCCACTGGGCATGGTGGCGCTGACCCCGGGTCGGCGGCTCGCGCCGACCGCCACCTCGACCGAGACAGGCGCAGAGGAGCTGACGTGGACATCCCCGTGCTGCTGGTCTGCTTCGCGGCCCTGCTCGTGGTGGGGGTACTGCTGTCGGAACTGGCCAACAGGACGGTGCTGTCCACGGCGGTGTTGTTCCTCGTCGGAGGCTTCCTGCTCGGTCCGGGCGTGCTGGACGTGCTGCACGTGGAGTCGGGGGACTCGGCGGTGTCGATCCTCGCCGAGCTGGCGCTCTTCTCGGTGCTGTACAGCGACGGGATGCGGGTGGGCGTGGCCGACCTGCGCCAGGCGTGGAGCTTGCCCGGCCGCGCGCTCGTGCTCGGCATGCCGTTGACCCTCCTGATCACGGCTGCGCTCGCGCACTGGGTCGTCGGCCTGCCCTGGCTCGAGTCCGCGCTGCTGGGTGCGCTCCTGTCCCCGACGGACCCCGTGTTCGCCGCCGCCATCGTGGGTCGGGCCGAGGTCCCACCGCGTCTGCGGCACCTGCTCAACGTGGAGTCCGGGCTCAACGACGGGCTGGCGCTTCCCGTCGTCCTGATCCTGCTCGCCACCGCCGGGGGGACCGACACGAGCGGGTGGACCCTGGCCGAGGAGCTCGCTCTCGGACTGGCCATCGGCGTCGCCGTGCCATGGGTGGTGCTGCGGCTCGAGAGGCTGCCGTTCCTGGCGTCGGTCCAACACCTGCAACCGTTGCTGCCGGCCGCGATCGGGCTGCTGGTGCTCGGGCTGTGCATGACCACGAACGGCAACCTGTTCCTCGGCGCCTTCGCCGCGGGAATCACCGTCGCCACGATGTCCCAGGAGTTCCGCCACGAGTTCGAGCAGCTCGGCGAGCTCGTCGCCGAGCAGCTCAAGCTCGTCGCGATCCTCGTGTTCGGCGCCCTGATGACGCCCACGTTCCTGCTCCAGGAAATCTCGTGGAAGGGGTGGGTGTTCGCGGTGCTGGCGCTCGTGCTCGCACGCCCGCTCGCGCTGCTGGCCTCGTTCCTCGGTTCGCACCTCAGCCTGCGCGAGCAGGCCGCGGCGATGTGGTTCGGCCCCAAGGGGTTCGCGTCGGTCGTCTACGGCCTCATCGTGCTGGAGTCCGGAATCGACCTCGCCGACGAGCTCTTCCACCTGACGGCGCTCACCATCAGCCTGTCGATCCTGGCCCACTCCTCCACGGACGTGGTGGTGGCCCGACAGTTCGAGGGCGACGACATCCCCGCGCAGGACCCGTCGCCGAGCACCTGACCGACCTGGCCAGCGTCGGTCCGCGCAGACCGCGCCCCCCGTCCTGGACCAGGCCACCCGGGGCTGGTCCTGCTCGGGACCTGCGGCCCTGCTGCGCTCTCGCTCACGCCCGGACACTGAGCCTGACCGGCCGCACCGGTCCGGTGAGTCGGGAGTGGGAGGCGCACGCGAGATGGGTGACTTCGGCGACGAGCGGACCCGGCTGTTCGAGGCCCGAGCGGCCCACCGGCCCGGGTCGACCGTGCCCCACACGGTCGTCGCGCTGCCGTCGTACAGCGTCGGTCGGTCCCAGCTGTCCCACTACGCCCATCGCCTCCCCGCGCTCGAGCACCGGCAGCTGCTGCCGGTCCTGCGGTTGGCCCACATCCCGGGGGCGCACCTGGTGTTCCTGACCTGCCTCGAGCCCGCCCGTCAGGTCCTCGACTACTACCTCGACCTGCTCCCCGCCGACCAGCGCGACGGCGTACGGTCGCGACTGACCCTGCTGCACCTCGGCGACACCGGGCCGCGCTCGGTGACCCACAAGATCCTGGACCGCTCGGACGTCGTCGAGGAGATTCGCGCCCGGACCCACGGCCGGCTGGCGTTCGTGGACCCCTGGAACGTGACCGGGACCGAGCGCGAGCTGGCTGACCGTGTGGGGCTCCCCCTGAACGGCACCCCGCACGAGCTGTGGCCGTTGGGCTTCAAGAGCAGTGGTCGACGGCTGATGCGGGCAGCGGGCGTGCCGCTGCCTCCGGGCCGGGAGGACGTACGGACGGTCGAGGACGTCGTGGCGACCGCCGAGTCGGTGCGGCGCCACCATCCCGACGCCGCCGGCGTGGTGGTCAAGTGCGACGAGAGCTCGACCGGGGACGGCAACCGGGTGCTGCTGTTCTCCGACCTCCCGGACCGCGCCCTCCTCCGGGCTGCGGTCTCCGCACTCGAGCCGTGGTACCTGCGTGACCTTCTCTCGGGAGGGGTCGTGGAACAGCTGATGGTGGGGTCGGCCTTCGCCAGCCCCAGCGTCCAGGGCGACATCGCCCCCGACGGGCAGGTCACCGTCGTCTCCACCCACGAGCAGCTCCTCGGCGGGACGAACAACCAGGTGTACCTCGGGTGCCGGTTCCCCGCGGACCCGGCCTACCGCCACGCCCTCGTGCAGCACGGCGCCGCCGTCGGCAAGGTGCTCGCCGACCGGGGAGCGCTGGGCCGCTTCGCGGTCGACTTCGTGGCCGTGCGCTCGGCGGCGGGGGAGTGGGACGTCCTCGGTCTCGAGATCAACCTGCGCACCAGCGGCACCAGCCACGCGTTCAGCGTCCTGCAGAACCTCGTGCTCGGGCGGTACGACGACGCGACCGGCCGCTGGATCGCGCGCGACGGCACGGAGCGGTGCTACCGCTCGACCGACAACCTGGTCGATCCCCGGCTGCACGGACGGCCGCCCGACGAGGTGATCGACGTCATCCGCGCCGCCGGCCTCGAGCTCGACACCGACACACGGACCGGCGTGGTGCTGCACATGCTCTCCGGCCTCGACATCGACGGCCGCCTGGGCCTGACCGCCGTGGGCCGGAGCCCCCAGCACGCCGACAACCTCTACCAGGCAGCGGTCGCGGCGTTGTCACAAGGACCCGAGCAAGCACGAGGAGAGGACTGACTGATGGCCGACGTCGAGTGGGAGCGCAAGCAAGCCATGTCGCGGGACGAGGCAGCAGCGTGGCTGTCGGAGCTGGCGAAGGCGTTCGCCGACGGCGGCAAGGTGAAGCTGCCGGTTGCCGGCGGCAAGGTGGAGATGCAGGTCCCGGAGCGCGTGCACGCCGAGGTCGAGGTCGAGGTCGAGGGCAACGAGGTCGAGATCGAGATGGAGTTCCGCTGGTCGACCTCGCACGCCGGCTGAGCAGCCACGGTCCACCGGGGCCCGGGGACCAACGGCACTGTCGCCGGCGCGGACCGGGCACGAGCATCGAGGCGTGGTGACGGGGACAGCGCACGTGCGCGAGCAGGTCGGCGGACCGCTCGGTCGCGCCGGCGATCACACCGTGGGGCGGTCATGAGCGCGCCCGGCGGCGAGCACCGCGGCCTCGTCGACATGGCCGTGGAGACGTTCCTCGACCGCACCCGGGCCGTCGTGGGCATGATGACGTCGGCGGGCGGCACCGCCCTGGGAGCGGTCCCCGAACCGGTCCCGAGCGCGGTCACGCACATGCTGGTCTCGCTGCGGGACCTGCTGGCGCAGGCACCGACCCTCACCGCGGAGATCGACGTGCTGATCGAGGAGATCCATGCCAAGCGGCTGAGCATCACCGCGGTCGTGGCGGAGCTGGGGGCGCTCGACCACCAGCTCGAGGTGCTGGAGCGTGCACTCGGCCCGCTGGAGGCGTGGAACCGGCAGTGGGACCGGCTGCAGGGCGCCCTGGTGCAGACGCTCGACGGTGCCGGCGCCGCAGAAGAGGACTGAACGCCTCGCATGCGGCGTGCGCAGACCGGGTATGCGGCCCTCGTCAGCGCACCCACGACGAGGAGCAGGCATGACCCGCTACGGCTACACCCTGATGACCGAGCAGTCCGGACCGCGGGAGCTGGTCCGCTACGCCGCAGCGGCGGAGCAGGCGGGCTTCGACTTCGAGGTGTCCAGCGACCACTACTTCCCCTGGCTCGACGCGCAGGGCCACGCGGGCTACGCCTGGAGCACGCTCGGTGCGGTCTCACAGGTGACCGAGCGCATCGAGCTCATGACCTACGTCACCTGCCCGATCGTGCGCTACCACCCGGCCGTCGTCGCCCAGAAGGCGGCCACCCTGGGCGTGCTGAGCGATGGTCGCTTCACGCTCGGGCTCGGCGCCGGGGAGAACCTCAACGAGCACGTCGTCGGCGAGGGCTGGCCGCCGGTCAACGTGCGGCACGAGATGCTCGAGGAGGCCGTGCACATCATCCGTGACCTCCTCGCCGGCGGCTACGTCAACTTCGTCGGCGACCACTTCCGCGTCGACTCCGCGAAGCTGTGGGACCTCCCGCAGAGCCCGGTGGACATCGCCGTCGCGGTCTCCGGTCGCCAGTCGGTCCAGACGTTCGCGCCGCTGGCCGACCACCTCGTCAGCACCGAGCCCGACGCCTCGCTGGTGGAGGGCTGGGACGCTGCCCACGACGGCCCCTCGCGCAAGATCGGTCAGATCCCGGTGTGCTACGGCCCGGACAAGGACGAGGCCGTGCGGGCCGCCCACGAGCAGTTCCGCTGGTTCGCCGGCGGCTGGAAGGTCAACGCCGAGCTTCCGGGGACGGCCGGTTTCGCCGCGGCCACCCAGTTCGTCACGCCGGAGGACGTGGCGGAGAACATCCCGTGCGGTCCCGACGTCGAGGCGATCGTCTCCGCCGTCCAGCAGTTCGCCGAGGCCGGCTTCACCGATGTGGCCCTCGTGCAGATCGGGGACGCGGGACAGGAGGACTTCCTGGCGGCGGCCGAGAAGGAGCTGCTCCCGGCGCTGCGGGAGGCCGACCAGGCCTGAACCGGCGCCCGAGCGGGCCACCGCGGCAGGCACCTGCCCGATCGGACCCATTCAAATAGCACGAACGGGTCATTCGGCGTGTTTGTGCGTCATAGTCGGCGAACCGGCGAGTTCCATGGGTGAGACGAAGATCCAGGGGAGTTGAGACTCGTGATCATCACGGACACCAAGAACAGCCGGGACACGCGCACCGCGCGAGAGCATTCCCGCAGCCGGAGCTGCTCGTGCGGCCAGCAGCTCGACGTCTGCGCCCGTGCGCACTGCCCGCGCTGCGGGCGCACTCTGCCCCGGGCCTGAGGCCGACGCCGTCCCGCAGGCCCCACACACCGGTCGCGGCGCGCGCGACCGACCCGTGTGGGTCGACGGGATAAAGTACCCAGGGTCGAGCGGGGAACCGGGTACGGGCAAGGGGAGTCAGGGTGGACACGCAGGGCGAGGCTGTGCCACGCGGCCCGCGAGTCCTGACGATCCCCAACCTGATCAGCATCGTCCGGCTGGCCGGCGTGCCGCTCTTCCTGTGGCTGATCCTGGTGCCGGAGGCCGACGGGTGGGCGTTCACGGTGCTGCTGCTCTCCGGCGTCAGCGACTACCTCGACGGCTACCTCGCCCGCCGCCTGAACCAGACCTCGCGCGTGGGGGAGATCCTCGACCCGGTGGCCGACCGGCTCTACATCCTCTCCAGCGTGATCGGCCTCGCCGTCCGGGACATCATCCCGTGGTGGCTGGCGCTCCTCGTGCCCGCCCGCGACCTGCTGCTGTGGGGGCTGGTCCCGTTCCTGCGCACCCGCGGCTACAGTGCGCTTCCGGTGCACTTCCTCGGCAAGGCGGCCACCGCCAACCTGCTCTACGCCTTCCCGCTGCTGCTCCTCGGCGACGGCGGCGGCACCGTCGCGCTGCTGGCGAAGGTCTTCGGCTGGGCGTTCGCGATCTGGGGCACGTGCCTCTACTGGTGGGCCGGGCTGCTCTACGCCTGGCAGGTCCGCACGCTCCTGGCCGATCCCGACCGGAGAGCACCGGCCCTCGATGCCAGCTGACCGCGACCTCGGAAGAGCGCCCGGGCCGCCGCGACAGCGGGCTCCCCGTCAGCTCCCGCCGCCGCCGCCTGCGGCGGTCATGGGGCTGCTCAACTACCTGACGGCCACCTCGCTCGACGAGGACTACGAGCACGTCTCGCGCGCCCGGTCCGCCGAGCAGCGGGACACCGCCGCCACCCCGGGCACACCCGCGGGCTCGGCGGACGGGACCGGCCGGCGCCACGCCGGTGGTGCGGACGGGAGCGGGGCAGGTCCGCGGCGCACGCGCGGCACCTTCTCCCGGCGGCCGGGACGTGCCGCCCTGCTGGTCCTGGCTGTGTTCGGGCTGCTGGTCGGCACGGCCGCCGTGCAGACCTCGCGCAGCGCCGACGACTCGCGCTCCGGTCACGAGGAGCTGGTCAGGCAGATCGTCACCCGCAAGGCCCAGCTCGAGGACCGGCGCGAGCGGGTGGACTCGCTGACCAGCGAGGTGCGCACGCTCGAGACCCAGAGCCTGGACGCGACCGTTCGCGGCCGGGCCCTGCAGGCCAGGCTCACCCGCCTCGGGGCGGCCACCGGTGCCGACGCCGTACGAGGGCCGGGGGTCCGCATCGAGGCCGACAACGGGCCGGAGTACCTCGACAAGGCGCAGATCTTCGACGACGACCTGCAGAGGATGGTCAACGGACTGTGGCAGGCCGGCGCGGAGGCGGTGGCGATCAACGGGCAGCGGCTGACCGCGAGGTCGGCGATCCGGGAGGCCGGACCGACGATCACCGTCAACTACGACCAGGTGGCCGCGCCCTACACGGTGACCGCGATCGGGGATCCGGACACGCTTGCGTCTCGGTTCGTCGAGACGCCGGGTGGTCAGTGGTGGCTCGACCTGAAGGCCCTCTATGGTGTGACGTTCGAGATCGACACCGTGACCGCAGGAGTGAATCTCACCGTGCCCGCCGCCCAGGGACTGCAGCTGCGCCATGCGCACACGCCCGAGTCCGACGACTCGCCGGGAGGGAGCCGGTGATCGCCGCTCTCGGGCTGGTCGTCGGCGTGCTGGCCGGACTGATCCTGCAGCCCACTGTGCCGTTGTGGCTGGAGCCCTACCTGCCGATCGCGGTGGTGGCAGCGCTCGACGCCGTGTTCGGTGCGCTCCGGGCCTTCCTCGACGGCATCTTCGACGACAAGGTGTTCGTGATCTCGTTCGTCAGCAACGTGCTGATCGCCGCCCTGATCGTCTATCTCGGCGACCAGCTCGGGGTCGGCGGCCAGCTCTCGACCGGCGTCATCGTGGTGCTGGGCATCCGGATCTTCTCCAACGTCGCGGCGATCCGTCGCCACCTGTTCCACGCGTGAGACGACCGTGACCGAGCCCCCCACCCCCCAGCGGCCGCCCGACGGGCGGGACCGCCTGATCGCCTCGCTGCGCCGACCCGGCAGCCGCGCGCAGGTGACCGCCGCGGTCCTGCTCGCGGTGCTGGGCTTCGCCGCGGTCACGCAGGTGAAGTCCAACCAGCAGGACGTCACCTACGTCGGGGCCCGGCAGGACGAGCTGATCGCGCTGATCAACAGCCTCTCGCTCGCCACGCAGCGGGCCGAGAACGAGATCGCGCAGCTCGAGCAGACGCGCAACTCGCTGCTCAACGACACCGAGGCGCGGCGCACTGCTCTGGAGCGGGCGCAGGAGCGCGCCGAGCAGCTCGGCATCCTCGCCGGCACCCTGCCGGCCGTCGGCCCGGGCGTGCGGGTCGCGATCAGCGACGACAGCGGGACGGTCGGCGCCAGCAACCTGATCAACGGCATCCAGGAGCTCCGCGACGCCGGCGCCGAGGCCATCGAGATCAACGACCAGGTGCGGGTGGTGGCGCAGACCTCGTTCCGCGACCTGCCCGAGGGCGGCGTGGCCGTCGACGGCACAGAGCTGTCGCCGCCGTACGTCATCGAGGCCATCGGCGACCCCGCCACCCTGTCCGGCGGCCTGAAGATCCTCAAGGGCTTCGTCTTCGAGGTCGAGCGGGTCGGCGGCGAGGTCGCCATCGAGGAGGTCGACACCGTGGAGGTCACCTCGCTGCACGAGAGCCCCCCGGCGCAGTACGCCGAGCCGGTGCCGGGCGAGTAGTCTTCGCCGGACCCGGCCCAGCGACCAGTCGAGGAGCGCCCACGTGTATCCCGAGGACCTGAAGTACACCACTGAGCACGAATGGGTCCGTGACCCCGGTGAGGCCGACTCGTCGGTGCGCATCGGCATCACCGACTACGCGCAGGACGCGCTCGGCGACATCGTGTACGTGTCGCTTCCCGAGGTGGGCACCGCCGTCGAGGTGGGCACCTCGGTGGGCGAGCTGGAGTCCACGAAGTCCGTGAGCGACGTCTACGCGCCCGTGGCCGGCACCGTGGTGGCCCGCAACGAGGCGCTCGACTCCTCGCCGGAGCTGGTCAACACCGACCCGTACGGCGGCGGCTGGCTGTTCGAGGTCAGCCCGAGCGACCCCGCCGCGCTCAGCGGCCTCCTCGACGCGGACGCCTACCAGCAGACGCTCTGACCCCGGTTCCGGCTTGACCGGCCGGAGCGCCCTGATAGGTTCGGGGCACCTCAACCTCGACCCGAAGTTGAGGCTTCCCCTGACCGGCACGTTCCACGGGAGGACCCCATGCCGTTCTGCACGGAGTGCGGACACCAGAACCCTGACGACGCCCGGTTCTGCTCCCAGTGCGGTCACCGGCTGGTGACGCAGCCCGCCCCCGCCCCGGAGACGCCGAGCGAGTCGACGTCCACGATCACCTTCGGTGGTCCGGTCAAGGAGGCCGAGCACCGCGACGAGCGCGCGCTCAACGACGCGGACGCCGCCGCGGTCGACGCGCTGCCCGCCGGCAGCGCGCTCCTCGTCGTCCAGCGCGGACCGTCGGCCGGAAGCCGGTTCCTGCTCGACACCGACGTGGTGTCGGCCGGTCGGCACCCCGACAGCGAGATCTTCCTCGACGACGTGACGGTGTCCCGGCGGCACGCCGAGTTCCGCCGCGGCGACGGCGGCTACTCGGTGGCCGACGTGGGCAGCCTCAACGGCACCTACGTCAACCGTGACCGCATCGACGAGGTCGAGCTGCAGGGCGGGGACGAGGTGCAGATCGGCAAGTACCGACTGGTGTACTTCGCCAGCCACGAGGGCGCGGGCACGCGGAGGTGAGCGGCTCCGCAGCCGCCGCCCGGGCCCGGTTCAGCATCGGCGAGGTCCTCGAGGAGCTGCGGCCCGACTTCCCCGGGTTGAACATCAGCAAGATCCGGTACCTCGAGTCCGAGGGTCTCGTCGAGCCGGAGCGGACCCCGGCGGGCTACCGCAAGTTCTCCCGCGCCCACGTGGAGCGGCTGCGCTACGTGCTGACCGCCCAGCGTGAGCACTACCTGCCGCTGAAGGTGATCCGCGAGCACCTCGACGCGATGGACCGAGGCCTGGAGCCACCGACGCTCCCTGCGACCGGCCCCCAGGTGCCCCGGGTCGTGCTCTCCGGCGACGGCATGCCCTCGCCGGAGGCGTTCGCGTCCGGGGGAGCCCCGTTGCGGCTCTCGCCCCGCGAGCTGTGCCACGCCGCGGGGATCGAGGACGAGCTCCTCGAGCAGCTCGTGGCCTTCGGCATGATCCGGTTGCGACCCGGCTCCAAGCACTTCGACGGCGACGCCCTCGTGGTGGCGAAGACCGCCGGCGACCTGGCGGCGTACGGCATCGAGCCGCGCCACCTGCGCTCGTTCAAGACCGCGGCCGACCGCGAGGTGGGACTCGTCGAGCAGGTCGTGGCGCCGATGCGCGGGCAGCGCGACGCCGGCGCCCAGGCGCGCGCGGAGGAGGCCGTCCGGCAGATCGCGGCGCTGTCGGTGAAGCTGCACGCCTCGCTGGTGAAGGCTGGTCTGGGCAACAGTCGCTGACCGCCTGCCGGGGGCTTGTGCCGGGAGTAGGGTTGCGGTGTGCGCGAAGTCGATGTGATCGGTGTCCGGGTGGAGATGCCGTCCAACCAGCCCATCGTCCTGCTCCGCGAGGTGGCCGGGGACCGGTACCTCCCGATCTGGATCGGCGCTGTGGAGGCGACCGCGATCGCGTTCGCGCAGCAGGGCGTGGTGCCGCCGAGACCGCTGACCCACGACCTGATGAAGGACCTGATCTCCGCGACGGGCAACGACCTGTCGGAGGTGCGGATCACGGAGATGAAGGACGGGATCTTCTACGCCGTGCTGGTCTTCGGCTCCGGCATCGAGGTCAGTGCCCGGCCCTCGGACTCCATCGCTCTCGCGCTGCGCACCGGCAGCCGGATCGTCTGCGCCGACGACGTCCTCGACGAGGCCGGCCTCGAGGTGCCCGACGAGCAGGAGGACGAGGTGGAGAAGTTCCGCGAGTTCCTCGACCAGGTCACGCCCGAGGACTTCGAGTCGCACTGACCGGCGCCTGAAGCCTCACCTTCAACCTCAGGTTGAGGGTTGAGACACGCCACCCGAACCCGTCGAAGGTCGTTGACCGGCCTGGGGGCGACGCCTACCGTGAGGGATGTCTTCGCTGTAACTCCACCGGTGTGCTCCGTTCCGAGCACGACGGCTTTCCCCCGGAGCGACAGGCTGAGCGGAGAGGGACCACGGAGGTCAACGTGACGGGCAACGGTGAGAAGTCACCCCAGAAGCATGACGAGGCGGCCGCGATCCAGGCCGAGCAGGCCTCGCGTGCCGCTGGCGAGCAAGGACTGCTGTTCGACGACGACGTCTCGCCGCTGCCCAGCGACGCCGGCTACCGCGGCCCCACCGCGTGCAGCGCCGCCGGCATCACCTACCGCCAGCTCGACTACTGGGCGCGCACCGGCCTCGTCGAGCCCAGTGTCCGCGGCGCCACCGGCTCCGGCACCCAGCGGCTCTACAGCTTCCGCGACATCCTGCTGCTCAAGGTGATCAAGCGCCTGCTCGACGCCGGGATCTCCCTGCAGCAGATCCGCACCGCGGTGCAGCACCTGCGGACCCGGGGCACCGACGACCTCACCCGCGTCACCCTGATGAGCGACGGCGCGTCGGTCTACGAGTGCACCAGCAACGACGAGGTCATCGACCTGCTCCAGGGCGGCCAGGGAGTGTTCGGCATCGCCATCGGCGGCGTGTGGCGCGAGATCGAGGGCTCGCTCGCCGAGCTGCCCAGCGAGCGCACCGCCACCGACGCCCCGTCCGGCTCCGACCACGGCGACGACGAGCTCGCCGCCCGGCGCCGCGCCCGCCTGATCGGCTGACGGCCCGCCGCAGCGTCCCACCCGCTCCCGCGCCGTCGCCGGCACCCGCCTGGGTGCCGGCGACGCGTCCGTCGGCGCGCGCCCAGCGCCATGGCGCTGGGGTAGGCTGGAGCCGCTGATCGACACCGCGCGGGAGAGACTCCGCGGGCGTCCACCCGCTCCATGGTGAGGCGTCGACGCGGAGCGCCGAAGGGGCAATTCCTCCCCGGAACCTCTCAGGCGCCCGGACCGTGCGGGACAGGCAACTCTGGAGGACCGGCCCGGCCGGCCGGGAACGACAGAGGGGGAGGCGACCTGCCCGGCACGTCCCCGTAGGAGCCTCGGTGTCCGACCACCTCACCCTCGCCCAGCTCGACGGCGCCTCGCCGTTCCACCGGCGCCACGTCGGGCCGGACCACGAGAGCCAGCAGAAGATGCTCGCCGCGCTCGGGATGTCCTCGCTGTCGGAGCTGATGGAGGCGGCGGTGCCCGGCGGCATCCGGCTCTCGGCGCAGCTCGACCTGCCGAGCGCAGCCTCCGAGCTGGACGCCGCGAGCGAGCTGCGGGAGCTGGCCGCGCGCAACGCCCCGCGAGAGCCCATGATCGGGCTGGGCTACCACGGCACGGTCACCCCGGCGGTGGTGCGACGCAACGTGCTCGAGGACCCGTCCTGGTACACCGCCTACACGCCGTACCAGCCGGAGATCTCCCAGGGCCGGCTCGAGGCACTGCTGAACTTCCAGACCATGGTCGGCGACCTCACCGGGCTGCCGACGGCCAACGCCTCGCTGCTCGACGAGGGCACCGCGGCGGCCGAGGCGATGACGCTGGTCCGGCGTGCCCAGCGGGGCGCGTCCGGGCCGTTCGTCGTCGACGCCGACGCGCTGCCCCAGACCATCGCCGTCGTGGAGACCCGCGCCGCGGCGATGGGCATCGACGTGGTGGTCACCGACCTCAGCGACGGCCTGCCCGAGGGCGACCTCTGCGGCCTGCTGGTGCAGTACCCCGGCGCCGGCGGGCGGGTGCTGGACCCGCGGCCGCTGGTCGAGGCGGCCCACGAGCGGGGCGCGCTCGCCGTCGTGGCCGCGGACCTGCTCGCGCTCACCCTGCTGGAGGCGCCCGGCGCGCTGGGGGCCGACGTGGTGGTCGGCTCGACGCAGCGCTTCGGGGTGCCGCTGTTCTACGGCGGCCCGCACGCCGCCTACATGGCGGTGCGCAGCGGCCTCGAGCGGCACCTGCCCGGCCGCCTGGTCGGTGTCAGCGTGGACTCGGCCGGCCGCCCGGCGTACCGCCTGGCGCTGCAGACCCGCGAGCAGCACATCCGCCGCGACAAGGCGACCTCGAACATCTGCACGGCCCAGGTGCTGCTGGCCGTCGTCGCGTCCATGTACGCCGTCTACCACGGTCCGGAGGGCCTGCGCGCGATCGGCCGGCGGGTGCACCGGTACGCCGCCGTCCTGGCAGGTGCGCTGCGCGCAGCCAGCGTCACCGTCGAGGACCAGCCGTTCTTCGACACCCTGACCGTCTCGGCGCCCGGCCGCGCCGCCGACGTGGTGGCCGCCGCCCGCGGCGCCGGCGTGCACCTGCGGCTCGTCGACCAGGACACCGTGGGGATCTCCACCTCGGAGACCACGACCCGCGACCACCTCGACGCGGTGCTGGCCGCCTTCGGCGCCGAGGGCGTCGACCTCGACGACGTCGACGCCCGGGTGGGGGAGGAGCTGCCCGGTGGCCTGCTGCGCGAGACGCCGTACCTGACCCACGAGGTGTTCCACGCCCACCACTCGGAGACGGCGATGCTGCGCTACCTGCGCCGGCTCTCCGCGCGCGACTACGCGCTCGACCGCGGGATGATCCCGCTCGGCTCGTGCACGATGAAGCTCAACGCGACCACGGAGATGGAGCCGGTGAGCCTGCCCGGCTTCGCCGACCTGCACCCGTTCGCGCCGGCCGAGGACGCCGCCGGCTACCGGCAGATGATCGACCAGCTGGAAGGCTGGCTGGCCGAGGTCACCGGCTACGACCGGGTCTCCATCCAGCCGAACGCCGGCTCCCAGGGTGAGCTGGCGGGCCTGCTCGCGATCCGCGGCTACCACCGCTCCCGCGGCGAGCACCTCCGGGAGGTGTGCCTGATCCCGTCGTCGGCGCACGGCACCAACGCGGCGTCGGCGGTGATGGCGGGGATGCGGGTCGTGGTGGTCAAGGCCGCCGACGACGGCACCGTCGACCTCGAGGACCTGCGGGCGCAGTGCGAGAAGCATCGCGACGACCTCGCCGCCATCATGGTCACCTACCCCTCGACGCATGGCGCCTACGAGGACGGGATCACCGAGCTGTGCCGGATAGTGCACGAGCACGGCGGTCAGGTGTACGTCGACGGGGCGAACCTCAACGCGCTGCTCGGCTACGCCAAGCCCGGCGAGTTCGGCGGCGACGTGTCCCACCTCAACCTGCACAAGACGTTCTGCATCCCGCACGGCGGCGGCGGTCCCGGGGTCGGTCCGGTGGCGGTGCGGGCGCACCTCGCGCCGTTCCTGCCCAGCCACCCGATGCACCCCGAGGCCGACCGGCGGGAGGGCATCGGACCGATCAGTGCGGCGCCGTACGGCTCGGCGGGGATCCTGCCGATCTCGTGGGCCTACGTGCGCATGATGGGGCCGGAGGGGCTGACCGAGGCCACCGCGGTGGCGGTGCTGGCGGCCAACTACGTCGCCCAGCGGCTGGCCGACCACTTCCCGGTGCTCTACACCGGCCACGGTGGCCTGGTCGCGCACGAGTGCATCCTCGACCTCCGCGAGCTCACCAAGCGCGCCGGCGTCACCGTGGACGACGTCGCCAAGCGGCTCGTCGACTACGGGTTCCACGCCCCGACGATGAGCTTCCCGGTCGCGGGCACGCTGATGGTGGAGCCGACGGAGTCCGAGGACCTCGCCGAGCTCGACCGGTTCTGCGAGGCGATGATCGCGATCCGCGCCGAGATCGACCGGGTGGCCGCGGGGGAGTGGACGCCGGAGGCCTCGCCCCTGCGCGGCGCGCCGCACACGGCTCGTGCGCTGACCGGGGAGTGGGACCGGGGCTACTCCCGTGAGCTCGCGGTGTTCCCGACCGGGTTCGACCCGGACAAGTACTGGCCGCCGGTCGGCCGGGTCGACCAGGCCTACGGCGACCGCAACCTGGTGTGCGCCTGCCCGTCGCCGGACGCGTTCGCCGAGGAGCCGACCGGATGAGCGGCCTGGCGCAGTCGACGCAGCGCCGGCTGCAGGCGCTGGTCGCCGCTGACCAGGTGGCCGGTCGGCTGCCCTCGGTGGTGGCCGGCGTGGTGCGCGACGGCGAGCTGGTGTGGACCGGCTCGCACGGGAGCGTCACCGGCGGCGGCGTCGACCCCGGTCCGGACGTGCAGTACCGCATCGGCTCGATCACCAAGACGCTCGTCGCGGTCGTGGTCCTGCAGCTGCGCGACGAGGGCCGGCTCGACCTCGCCGACCGGCTCGAGCAGCACCTGCCCGGCCTGACCTACGGCGACCGCACGCTGCGCTCGCTGCTGTCGCACTCGTCGGGAATGCACTCGGAGCCGGCGGGGGACTGGTGGGAGCGCACCCCGGGGGCCGGCTTCGAGCAGCTCGCCGGTCGGCTCGACGAGGTGCCGGCGCCGTTCGCGCCGGGGGAGACCTTCCACTACACCAACATCGCCTTCGGCCTGCTGGGCGAGCTGGTCGGCCGCACCACCGGCGTCCCGTGGTTCGACGCGGTGCGCGAGCGGGTCCTCGAGCCGCTGGACATGCGGCGCACGTCGTACCTGCCGCAGGAGCCGGCAGCGCGCGGCTTCAGCGTGCACCACCTGGCCGGGACGCTCACCGAGGAGCCGGCCCACGACGCCGGGGCGATGGCGCCGGCCGGGCAGGTGTGGAGCACGGTGCAGGACCTGGGCCGCTACGCCGCCTTCCTCGCCGACGGCGACGAGAGGGTGCTGGCCGACTCGACCGTGCGCGAGATGGCCACCTTGCAGTCGGGCAGCCACGCCGGGGGACTGGCCGGGGGCTACGGGCTCGGCTTCCGCCTCGCTGCCGGAGGGTCCGGCGTGCTGATGGGGCACACGGGCTCGATGCCCGGCTTCCTCGCCGGGCTGTTCGCCGACCGCAAGCGGCGCACCGGTGCGGTGCTGCTGGCCAACGGCACCTCCGGCCTGCGCTGCGAGGGGCTCGCGACCGAGCTGCTCGAGACCCTGGAGCGACACGAGCCGACGATCCCCACGGCCTGGGCGCCGACGCGGACGCTTCCGGGCGCCGTCGCGGAGGTGCTCGGCGTCTGGCACTGGGGCAACACCGCCTACGAGGCGGTCTGGCGCGGCGGCGAGCTGGTCTTCCGCTCCCTGGGCAACGGGCTGGACGCGCACGCCTTCACCTGGGACGACCGCGGCTTCGTCGGCAGCCGCGGCTACCACCACGGCGAGCGGCTCCAGGTGGTGCGCGCCGGGGACGGGTCGGTCAGCCACCTCGTCTGCGCGACGTTCGTCTACACCCGCACGCCCTATGCCGCGGACGTGCCGATCCCCGGCGGCCACCCCGGCGCAGACGCGGCTACAGGGCCTGGCTGACCGTCGACATGTTGAAGTCGGGCACCCGCAGGGCCGGCGTGGCGGTGCGCGGGAAGTAGTCGCCCCATTCGCGCGAGAAGCTCGGCCCGGTCGCGGACGCCTCGGAGAACCGGTCGAGCAACGCCACCGGGGACTCGTTGAACCGGAAGTTGTTGACCGCTCCGGTGACCTCGCCGTTCTCGACGCGGTAGACACCGTCGCGGGTGAGACCGGTGAGCAGCAGCGTCTGCGGGTCGACCTCGCGGATGTACCACAGGCAGGTCAGGAGGAGGCCGTCGTCCATGCCGGCGACCAGGTCCTCGGTGCTGCCGCGGGCGGCGTCGACCGAGACGACCAGGTTGTCGACGTACGGCGTCACCGGCTGGCCGGTCAGTCCCGCCGAGTGCCGGGTCTGCAGCAGCGCGGACAGCTCCCCGTCGCGGACCCAGTCGGTGCGCTCCAGCGGCAGGCCGTTGTCGAAGACGCTCTCGAGGTTGCTGCTCTGCGTGGCGGTCACGAACGGCGCCGCCTCCAGGCCCGGGTACGCCGGGTCGGAGTAGACCTGGACCGGGCGGCGCGAGAGCCGCTCGCCGATCCGGGTGCCACCCCCGCGCGCGGAGAAGACGCTCTGGCCGTCGTGTGCCTCACGGGCCCCGGCCGTCCAGTAGGCGTAGATCATCAGGTCCGACACGGCCGTCGGCGGCAGCACGGTGTCGTAGCGGCCGGCGGGCAGGTCGACGCGACGTCGCGCCCAGCCGAGCCGGCGGACCAGCTCGGCGTCGAGTGCGGCGGCGTCCACGTCGCGGAAGTCGCGGGTGGCCCCGCCGACCCAGGCGCTGGTGCTCAGGTCGGTCGGCTTGGCGGTGCACCCGTAGTGACCCGTGGGCTGGACGTGGCGCAGCCGCAGCCCGGTGCTCGAGCCGAGATAGGTCGTCGTGACGTCGTGGTCGACGAAGCCGTAGAGGATCCGGCCGTCCGCCCCCGCCGCTCGGAACGCCTCACCGAGCGCCGGCGCGAAGTCGGCGTACACCTCGATGGAGGTGTCCCCGGGCTGCTCGTCCCAGTCCGCAGCCACGGGACCGGAGACCAGCTCGGCGGCGTCCTCGGCCGGAGCCGAGGCGGCTGCCGCGGCGTCGGCGGCCTCGACCAGCCGGGTCACCTGGTGCAGGGAGGCGGCGCTCGCGGTGGTCGACCCCGTCGCGGTGCCCTGCCCGCCGTCGTGGAAGGAGACGACGGTGACGCTCACGTCCTGCATGACGCCGTTGGTGGTGAGGGTGTTGTTGGCCCAGCGCAGGTTGGCCCGCGCGGAGCTGCGGACCACCGCGACGCAGTGGTGGGCCCGCGAGGTGGCCAGCGCGTGCTCGACGAACTCCTGCGGCGTCGGTGCCTTCATCATGCTCCCTCGGTGCTGGTGTTGAGGACGTTGACGTCGCGGAACAGCGCGCTGGGGCAGCCGTGCGAGACCGCGGCCACCTGGCCGGGCTGCGCCTTGCCGCAGTTGAAGGCGCCGCCGAGCTCCCAGGTGCCCGGCCCGCCGACGGCCTCCATGGAGTTCCAGAAGTCGGTCGTGGTGGCCTGGTAGGCGACGTCGCGGAGCTGGCCGGAGAGCTTTCCGTCCTCGATGGCGTAGAAGCGCTGACCGGTGAACTGGAAGTTGTAGCGCTGCATGTCGATGCTCCAGGACCGGTCCCCGACGACGTAGATCCCGCGCTCGACGCGGGAGATCAGGTCCTCCGTGCTGGGGCCGCCGTCGCCGTCGCGGGCCGGCTGCAACGACACGTTGGCCATGCGCTGGATCGGGATGTGACCGGGGGAGTCCGCGTACGCGCAGCCGTTGGACCGGCCACCGTTCAGGGCGGCGCCGTGCTCGTGGGCCATCGCCCGGTCGAGCTGGTAGCCGACCAGCACCCCGTCGCGGATGATGTCCCAGCTCTGGGTCCGGACGCCTTCGTCGTCGTAGCCGATGGTGGCCAGGCCGTGCTCGACGGTGCGGTCGCCGGTCACGTGCATGACCGGCGAGCCGTACTGCAGCGTGTCGAGCTTGTCGAGGGTGGCGAACGAGGTGCCGGCGTAGTTGGCCTCGTAGCCCAGCGCCCGGTCGAGCTCGGTGGCGTGGCCGATCGACTCGTGGATGGTCAGCCAGAGGTTCGAGGGGTGGATGACCAGGTCGTAGCGCCCCGGCTGCACCGACGGCGCGGCCAGCTTCGCGGCGAGCAGCCGCGGCAGCCCCTCCAGCTCCGACTCCCAGTCGTAGCCGTCGCCCTGGAGGTACTCCCAACCGCGGCCGACCGGCGGCGCGATCGTGCGCATGGAGTCGAACGCCCCCGTCTCCGGGTTGCTGCCGAACACCTCGAGCTCCGGGTGCAGCCGGACCCGCTGCTGGGTGGTCGTCGTGCCGTGCACGTCGGCGTAGAACTTGTTCTCCACCACCTGCTTGACCGATCCGCCGGAGTGCGCCACTCCGGGAGCCTCGAGCAGGCGCCGCGACCACGACGCCAGCAGCTGCACCTTCTCCTCGAGCGGTACGGCGAGGGGGTCGATCTCGTAGGAGCCCACCCAGGTCACGTCGTCGTAGACCGGCTCGGGGGCCAGCTGGACCGGCGTCGTGGTCATCGCCGCGGCCACCTGGGCGGTGCGGACGGCGGTCTCGGCGAGCTGCACCGCGGCCTCGTGCCCCAGCGCGACGCCGGAGGCGAACCCCCACGCGCCCTCGTGGATGACGCGCACGGCGAAGCCGATGTCCTCGGTGTCGGAGGCACCTTGCAGGCGACCGTCGCGGACCCTGATGTCCTGGTAGCGCACCCGTTCGAAGCGGACGTCCGCATGGCTGACGTGGAAGTCCTGGGCTCGGGCCAGGGCGGCCTCCGCCATCCGGCGGTACGGCAGCTCGGTGAAGTCGGGGTCGATCGGGTGCGACGACGTCATGAGGGAAACCTATGCTGCGCGGGGCCCGGCTGCCCGTACAGGGCCCGGGTGTCGCCCGTCCCTGCCGATGTCGCGGGCCGGCCGCCGTCGCCGGATCAGGTCCGGCCGTCGACCTCCTGCGCCTCGTGCAGCGTCGGGGCGCTGTCCATCCAGGTCGCCGGCAGCACGTCGAAGCCGGCGGCCCGCACGGCGTCGAGCACGTCGGGATCGTCGTCGACGACCACCGCCACGCTCCGGTGGGCGGCGAGCTCGCGCAGCCGATCCACCTTGAAGAGCCGGCTCGGGCGTCGGTCGGTGACCGGCCGCAGGTGCACCGGCGCGGCCGGCAGCCGGTGGCGGCCCAGCCACTCCTCGGTGTCGGCCCGGCAGCTCTCCGGCCGCCCGGAGAGGTAGGCGACGTCGTGGACCTCGACGAGCGCCTCCACGACCCGCCGGCCCTCGGCGAGCACGGGGTCGGCCGGCGCGGCGGCGAAGAAGGCCGACCAGTCCTTGGGCCGGCGCTCCAGGTGGTGCAGGCGGTGGCGCACGTCGGCCAGCACGCCGTCGAGGTCGACGACGGCAAGCATCCGGTCGGCGGCGCCGGCGCGTGCCACGTCGCTCAACCGACCAGCATCCTGGCCTGCACGGACGAGCCGTGCGGCGTCTTGCGCACGTGCAGCTGGGTGGGGATGCGGGTGCGCAGCTCGCCGACGTGACTGACCACGCCCACGCTGCGGCCACCCGCGCGCAGGCTGTCGAGCCGGTCCATCACGTCGTCGAGCGTCTCGGCGTCCAGCGTGCCGAACCCCTCGTCGACGAAGAGCGTCTCGATCTCGGTGCCGCCCGCCTCCTGGGTGACCACGTCGGCCAGGCCGAGGGCCAGCGCGAGCGACACCACGAAGGTCTCGCCGCCGGACAAGGTGCTCGGCTCGCGGACCTCTCCGGTCCACTGGTCGAGGACCTCCAGCCCGAGGCCCGCCTGGCTGGAGCGGCGTGCGGCCCGGGCGGTGCGGCGCAGCTGGTAGCGGTGGTCGCGCATGTGGGTGAGCCGCTCGTTGGCGGCGTCGAGGACCTGGTCGAGCCGGCGCGCCAGGACGTAGGCCGACAGCCGCATCTGCAGCTGGTTGTCGTGCCCCATGCCGCGGACCAGGCGGGCCATCGAGTCCGCCCTCAGGTGCCGCTCCCGCAACGGTGTCCAGGCATCCATCGCCGTGGCGAGCCGGCCGTCGAGGTCGGTGAGATGCTCGGCGAGCTGCTCGCAGTGGTGCAGGCGCCGGGCCGCCTCGGCCGCGACCGTCTCCGCGTCCACGACCGCGGTCTCGGCCCGCGCGACGTCGGCGGGACCGGCATGCTCGAGCCCGGCGGCCAGCTCGGGATCGTCGAGGACCGCCTCGACGCGTGCGGCGGCGTCCGACCGCCGGGCCAGCAGGTCCTCGAGCCGATCCCGCTCGGTGTCGTCGAGGATCACGGCGTGCACCTCGGTGACACCGTCGAACCCGTGCTCCGCCGCGGCGCGCGCGGCCTCGCCGTGCAGCTGGGCCAGGCGTGCCACCGCCAGGCCATGAGCGGTGCAGAGCTCGAGCCGGCGCTCGATGCGGTCGATCTCGGCGTCGAGCGCGGCGAGGATCTGCGGCACCGCGGCGACCTCGACGTCGCCACCCACGGTCGCCGCCGCCTCCTCCCGGCCGCTGCGCAGTGCCTGCTCGAGCTCCTGGGCAGCGCGCTCCTCGGCGGCCAGCAGCACGGCGCTCTCCTGCAGTCGCCGCGCAGCGGCGTCCTGCCGGGCCTCCAGGGCGCTGAGGCGGGCGGTGCTCTCCACGACGCCCGCGCGGGCCGCCCGGGCGTCGGACAGCGCCGTGCGCAGTCGGGCCAGCTCCTCCTCGGCCGGGGCAGCGTCCTGGCCCTCGGCCCGCCGCCGGAGCTCCTCGGCGTCGCGGCGCGCCTCGGCCGCGTCGGCGAGCGTCTGCTGGTGCCGCTGGCGGGCCAGCTCGTGCGCGGCCGCTGCGGCGTCCTGCTCCTCGGCGGACACGGTCCGCCCGCTGGGCACCGCGGGTTCGGGATGGGTGGTGCTGCCGCAGACCTGGCACGGGTCACCGTCCTGAAGGGCCCCGGCCAGCTCGGCGGCCATGCCCTCCAGCCGGCGCTCGGTGAGCCGGAGGACCCGCTCGCGGGCGTCCGCCTCGGCGTCGCGGAGGTCGCGCGCGCGCCCCTCCAGCGCGGCCAACCGGTCGATCGCGGCGGGCAGCGCGGCGGCCGCGCGAGCGCGGTCCTGCGCTGCGCCGACCTGCAGCTCCAGCGCCTCCACGCGCGCCGCCTCGCTGCGTTGCTCGTCGAGCCGTGCGCCGAGGTCGGACAGCACCTCCGGAAGCCCCTCCAGAAGCGTCTCCTGCTCGCCGATCTCCGCACGGGCGGCCGCGATCTGCTCCCGCAGCCGCTCCAGCCGCTCGGAGTCCGTCTGCAGGCGACGCACCTGGGGCAGGACCGCCCGCAGGTCGTCGGCCAGCCGGCGCAGCCCGCTCGCCCGGGCGCGCAGCCCGTCGGCGCCGGGAAGAGCCGGGTCCGCAGCCAGGCCCGGCAGCATCCCTTCGGCCTCGTCGCGCTCATCGCTTGGCACACCGCGGTGCTCCGCCAGCCGGCGCAGCGCAGCCGGAAGCGTCGCCCACGAGCCGGCCGGCTCGTCGAGCTCGAGCCGCAGCCGGCGCACGTCGTCCGCGGCCGGCTCGGCGAGCGCCAGGATCGGCAGGCAGGCCCGGGCCCGGCGGTCGGCGTCGATGCGGTCCGCGGCCGCAGCGGCCTCCCCGGCCGTACGCTCCAGCTCGTGGCGGCGGGCGAGCGCGTCGTCGCGGCGCTCCTGCAGGCGGCGTCGCAGGCGGGCCGCCTCGCACCGGGTGCGGGCGCCGGTCAGCGTCGCCGACGCGGCGTCGTGCCGCTCGCGAGCCTGCTGCGCAGCCGTGGTCGCCTCGGCCACGCGGTCGGTGAGCCAGGACCGCACGGTCGGCGTCCCGGCCGCCACCGCGAGGGCGTCCCCGCACAGCTCGTCGGGAAGGGGTACGGCGGCGCGCTCGGCGGCCAGGTCGAGCAGGCGCCTCACGTCGCGCTCGAGGTCGCCGGCCTCCTCGCGCAGGGAGCGGCTGTGCTCGTGGACCCACTCCTCGATCCGGGAGAACCGGTCGGTCTGGAACAGCTGCTGCAGCACGTCGTGCCGGTCCTGGGAGGAGGCGTGCAGGAACCGGGCGAACTCGCCTTGCGGGAGCATCGCGACCTGCTGGAACTGGGCGGCCCGCATGCCGATCAGCTCGCAGACCTCCAGGCCCACCTCGGCCGCACGCGAGCTGACCAGACGCTCCTCGCCGTCGGTCAGCTCGAGCAGGCTGGCGCGCGCCGGCTCGACGCGGGTGCCGCTGCCGCGCCGCTTGGGCCGGCTCCATTCCGGCGAGCGACGGATCCGGAAACGGCGCTCGCGCACGCTGAAGTCGAGCACCACCTCGGGGGCGGTGAGGTCGTCGGCGTGCTGCGACTTCAGCGCCTTGACCCCGCGCACGCCCGGGACCGTGCCGTAGAGGGCGAAGCAGACGGCGTCGAGGATGCTGGTCTTGCCCGCACCGGTGGCCCCGGTCAGCAGGAACAGACCGGTGTCGTTGAGGGCGTCGAAGTCGATGGTCTCGGTGCCGGCGAACGGGCCGAAGGCAGTGAGCGAGAGCCCGTGCAGCCGCATCAGCCCGCCACGCTCTCCGCGCCGGCCCGACGGCGGGCCGCGTCGTCGAGCCCGTCGCCCTCGACGCGGCAGGAGTCGCAGGCCAGCTGCAGCAGCAGCGCCTCCTCGGTGGTGGCCTCGAGCTCGCGCACCTCCGCGACGAAGCCGAGGGCGACGTCGAGGTCGCTGCGCCCGTCGACGCGGGGCAGCACCGGGCCGCGCGGACGAGCGGCCCCCTGCGGGTCGAAGGCCAGCAGCAGCGTGTGCGGGAACCGCTGCCGCAGCCGCTCCATGGCGTGCATCGGGCGGTGCGGGTCGGTGAGGGTCACCTGGAGCCAGGAGTCCTCGTCCGCCGCGAGGGCGGGATCGGCGAGGAGCTCGTCGAGCTCGCCGCGGAGCGTGCGCAGTGCGCGCGGCACGGGCGCGGCCACGAAGTCGGAGCACTCGACGCCGTCGGGACCGAGCTCGACCAGCCACGACCCCTTCGTGTGCCGGGCCTCGGAGAAGGAGTAGGCGAGCGGTGAGCCGCTGTAGCGGACGGTCTCGGTCAGCGTGTGCCGCCCGTGCAGGTGTCCCAGAGCGGCGTAGTCCACGCCGGCGAACAGGTCGGTCGGTGCGATCTGCAGCCCGCCCACCGAGATGTCGCGCTCGCTGTCGCTGGACATCGAGGCCGAGGCGTCGACGGAGCCGGCGACGAACGCGTGCGCCATCACCACCGACCGCGTGCCGCGGCGGGTGGCGAGGTCGGCCCGCACCCGGCGCATGGCCTCGGCCAGGGTGGCCTCGTGGCTGCGGCTCTGCAGCCCCCAGGCGCCGCGGACGGCGTCGGGCTCGAGGTAGGGCAGCCCGTGAACGGCCACGGTGCCGTGCGCGTCCTCGAGCAGCACCGGTGTCCCGACGTCCTGCCAGCGGGTGCGCAGGTGCACCCCCGCCGCGTCGGCGAGCCGCGCGTTGAAGCCGAGCCGGATCTGGGAGTCGTGGTTGCCGCTGGTGACGACGGTCGTGGCCCGGGAGGCGGCCAGCCGCGCGAAGGTCTCGTCGGCCAGCTCGACGGCGTCCACCGAGGGCAGCGCCCGGTCGTAGACGTCTCCGGCAACCACGACCAGGTCGACCCGCTCGGTCTCGACCGTCTCGAGGAGATGGTCGACGAAGGCAGCCTGGGCGTCGAGCAGACCCACCCGGTGGAAGGAACGCCCCAGGTGCCAGTCGGAGGTGTGGAGGATGCGCACGACACCGACGGTAGAGGTCACCGCCGACAGAACCGGCCTCTCACACGCCGATGCGCTCCGGTGCGCTGTAGGTCACGAAGCGGTCCGGGCGCAGGAACCCGACCGTGCACAGGCCCGCCCGCTCGGCGAGCTGCACCGCCAGGCTGGAGGGCGCACCCACCGCGGCCAGCACCCCGACCCCGGCGGCGACGGCCTTCTGGACGATCTCGAAGCCGATCCGCCCGCTGACGGCGAGCACGGGAGCGGCGCTCGGCTCGCCCGCCAGGAGGCGGTGGCCCATCACCTTGTCGACGGCGTTGTGCCGCCCGATGTCCTCGCGGACCACCAGCGGCTCCCCGTCGGTGTCGAACAGCCCGGCCGCGTGCAACCCGCCGGTGCTCTCGAAGACCCGCTGCTCGGCGCGCAGCCGGTCAGGCAGGCTGCGCAGCACCGCGGCGGGCACCCGCACGTCGGCGCTGCCGGCCGCCGGGCGAACCTCGGCCAGCGCCAGCACGTCGTCGATGCTCTGCGTGCCGCACACCCCGCACGCCGACGCCGCGGCCGAGAGGCCGCCGTACCGCTGGGCCGGGACCGAGGCGGGCGCAGACCGCAGGGTCACGGTCACCACGTTGTGCTGCTGGTCCGGCGGCAGCGCCTGCTCGGTGCAGTAGGCCACGGTGCCGAGCTGGTCGGACCCGGTCACCGTCCCCTCGGCCAGCAGGAAGCCCGCCGCGAGCTCGAAGTCGTGGCCGGGCGTGCGCATCGTCACCGCGACGCGGTACGGCGGCGTGCCCGGCCACGCGCAGCGGACCTCCAGCGGCTCCTCGGTCGCGAGCCGGTCCTCGTGGCGCCGGACGGTCCCGTCGACGTGCTCGTGCACGCGGGTCCGGGTGGAGGGTCCGGGGCGTCGGGTCAGGCTCACATCCGCAGCCTATATTTGAAGTCCTAGGTGCACCGTCGGGCCGCTCAGGCGGCCGACGGCGACCCACCACGATGACGCGCGGGGGAGGCGAGGTGCAGACGCACGAGCCCACCCCCTCGCCGCACGAGGGCTGGATGAGCGAGTCCGCCTCGTCGCTGGCACTGGCCGGATTCCTGGGACTGGTGTTCGTGGGTTTCACGCTGCTGGCCGTGGAGCCGCTGATCGCCCTCGACGCCTACTTCAACCTGCGGCCGCCGCCGCCGTCCTGGCTCCCGGTGCTGCACGTGCTGGACCGGGTCGGACAGCGGGCGGTGGCGCTGCCGGTGCTGGCGATCGCCGCCTTCTGGTGCGCACGACGCCAGGAGTCGTGGCGGCCGCCGGTGCTGGCGCTGACCTTCGTGCTGGTGCTGAACCTCGTCGTCGGGCTGCTCAAGATCGGGTTCGGTCGTTCGCAGCCGGCCAGTGCGGACCCGTCCTTCTTCATCGGCGGGATGGCCTACCCGTCGGGACACACCGCCAACATCGTGCTGGTCTACGGGCTGTGCGTCTACCTGCTCGGGCACTACGGCGGCCTGCGGCGCCGGCCGATCGCGCTGCTGTGGGCGCTGGTCGCCGGCCTGTCGCTGGTGATGGTCCTGGTCTCGCTCGCCTTGAACTGGCACTGGTTCGCGGACCTGATCGCCGGGCTGCTGGTGGGCGGCATGGTTCTGTCGCTGGCGGTGGCGGCGGACGCGGCGGTGCCCCGTCACGCCTTCGACCACGGCCTGCGACAGGGGCTGCGTGCGATGCGCGGTCCCCGGGCCGGCTCCGAGCACGACGATGTCGCCTGAGCGGGAACCCAGGAGCGGCCTGGTCCGTCCCAGGGGCATGCGCACACTCGCCACCACCACCGCGGCCTGCCTGGCGCTGCTGGCCGGGACCGGGTGCGGCGGCCCCGCCGGTGACGCCTCGACGGACGCGGCCGCAGACGCCTCGGACTCCGCCGCGCCGGGCGCCTCGTGGCACGGCTGCGACCGCGCGGAGCTCGCCGCGGCACCGGGACGCTCGGGGACCCTCCGGGGCCCGGACGGTCCGGTCCGGGTCACGGTGCTGGCCTCCGGTGAGGGCCCCTGCCGCGCAGCCGTCGTCGCCCGCGGCGCCGGGGGGATCACCGGCCTGGCCACCGCCGACCTGGACCTGGACCAGGCGACGGCCCGGGTGGTGCGGCTGCGGGGAGCCGGAGCCCCGGAGCTGCTCCGGGTCGACTCGCGGCCGCACCCGCGCGGCGGGTTCGCGCCGCACCTGTTCCTGGTGACCGACGACGGTCCGGTCGAGGTGCTGCACGACGGGTCGCCGCTGGTGCCGTTCGTGGCGACGGACGGCGGGGCCGCCCCCATGACCGCCACGTGCGCGCCGGCCGGCCGGGTGGCGCTGCTCACCACGACCACCAGCAAGCCGCCCGGCGTCATCCTCGCCTGGGACGTCCGCAGGACGACGTACAAGGTGGGGGAGGGCGACGCCACCGAGGTCTCCAGCGTGCTGGTCCGCGACCACGCCGCCGACCCGGTGCTGCGACGGGACCTGCCGGCGCTCTTCGAGCCCGGGGCGCTGTTCGCCGGCTGCTCGGCGCCATGGGGCCGCGGCTAGCGACTCCGGCTTCCGCCGCGCCCGGGGCACGGGACCTGGTACCCCTTCACGGGCGCCCCGGCTGTGCGAGAGTCGTCGCCATGAGCGAGGGGAACGACCGCAGGGTCGAGATCGAACGGCTGGAGAAGGGCGTCTACGAGGCGGTCAACCCGCGTGGGGGCCGGCTGCGGTTCGGGAGCGCCGAGGGCACCGACTTCACCCCGGTGGAGCTACTGCTGGCCGCGATCGCCGGGTGCACCGCGATGGACGTCGACTACATCACCGCGAAGCGCGCCGAGCCCGACCGGTTCGGCGCGACGATCACCGCGACCAAGGTCCGCGACGAGACCGGCAACCGGATCGAGGACATCGCCGTCGAGATCGAGCTCGCGTTCTCCGACGACGAGGGCGGTACGGCGGCCCGGGAGATCGCCCCGAGTGCCCTCCAGAGGTCGCACGAGCGGTTGTGCACGGTGAGCAGGACCGTCGAGCGCGGCATGCCGGTCAAGGCCGAGCTCACCCTCGGATAGACCGGCCGCCCGGCGCGGACCGCGTCGCGGTGGTGGAGCCGGGGAGCGGGGCGTCTCCGGGCCCGGGGTCGAGCAACACGCCGTCGCGGCCGGCGAGCCCGCTCACGTGTTCGCCCCCCGGGCGGCGACGGGCAGGATGTCGACCAGCGCACCGCCGCGGACGAGGTACAGCTCGTCGACGAGGTTGACCGCCGTGCAGACGTGGTTGGGGACGACCCGTACCCGTTCGCCGTGGTGGGGGAGCGGGCCGCGCCAGTCGACGACGGCGTGGTGCTCGGACAGCAGCCCGACACGCGCGTCGGGGTGGTCCAGGAGGCGTCCGTGGCCGCTGGCCCAGGGCGGCCGGTCGGCCCCGAGGACCTTGCTGCCGGCGTCGAGGACGACGCGGCCGTCGACGGTGCTGACCACCGTGGCCAGGCAGGTCAGCGCCAGCTGGTCGGCCGGTGCGGTGCCGAGCTCCCACTGCTGGGCGTCGCCGAACACGTAGACCCCTGGTCGCATCTCGGTCAGCGGCGCGCCCTCGTGGTCGGCGGTCGGCGTCGAGCCGCCACTGACGAGCTCGGGCTCCAGGCCCCGCTCGCGCAGGGACCGGACGGCGGCGGCGAGTGCACCGGACTCCTCGGCGGCGACGTCGGCCCGGCCGCCGGGGCGGTAGGAGTGCCCCGGGAAGGTGAACACCCCGGCCAGGCGGAGCCCCAGGTGCGCGACCTGCTCGGCCAGGAGCCCTGCGTCGGCGGGCCGGACCCCGCTGCGGTGCTGTCCGCTGTCGACCTCCACCGCCACGCGGAGCCGGTCCTCGCCGCGGGGCACCTGCGCGGCCAGCGCCCGGGCGCCCTCCATCGAGTCGACGCCGACGGTCACCACCGCCCGGTCCAGGACGGCGCGGAGCCGGCGGCCGCGCGCCGGGTCGACCCACAGCGGGTAGCCCACGAAGAGGTCGTCGAACCCGTCGGCGGCGAAAACCTCGGCCTCGGCGACGGTGGCCACGGTCAGCCCGACCGCGCCGGCGTCGACCTGCAGCCGGGCGATGGCGGGGGACTTGTGCGTCTTGGCGTGCGGACGCAGGGCCAGCCCGCGCCGCTCGGCCAGCCGCGCCATCCGGCCCACGTTGAGCTCCAGGACGTCGGCGTCCACGACCAGGGCCGGCGTGGCCACCTCGGCGAGCGGCTCCATCTAGCCGGCGGTCCCCACACCGAGGGTGCGCCAGTGGTCGACCTCGCCCATGCCGTCGAGCAGGGCGTACGGGGACACCAGGGGGCCGCTCGCGCCGACCTGGCGCGGCTCGGGAACAGGACTCATGAGACCCATCCGACACCCTCGGTCGGCGCGAGTCCACCCGCGCAGACGCCGTCCCCGTGGCATGGAACGCACGAGCCCATGCCGCCGGACCGGCGGCATGGGCTCGAGGGTTGGGCGGGCCGGGCGGTCCCGGCTGCGCTCAGCCCTGCTGTGCGGCGCCGTGCTGCAGCGCCTCGAGCAGCGAGGAGACGAAGGCAGGGATGTCGTCGGGGTTCCGGCTGGTGATCAGGTTGCCGTCGACGACCACGCGCTCGTCGGTCCACGTCGCGCCGGCGTTGCGGAGGTCGGTCTGCAGCGACGGCCACGAGGTGAGGGTGCGGCCGTCGAGGGCTCCGGTCTCGACCAGGGTCCAGGGGGCGTGGCAGATGGCCGCCACCGGCTTGCCGGAGGCCAGGAAGTCGCGGGCGAAGGCGACGGCCGTCTCGTCCGTGCGGAGCGCGTCGGGGTTCGCGACGCCACCGGGCATCACCAGGCCGTCGAAGCCGTCGACCTGGGAGTCGGCGACCGTCTGGTCGACCTTCTGCGTCGCGGCCTTGTCGAGGTGGTCGAACATCTGCACCTCACCCGACTCGGGGCTCACGAGGACCGGCTCGAAGCCGGCGTCCTTGACCGCGTCCCAGGGCTCCGTGAGCTCGACGCGCTCGATTCCCTCCGAGGCGACGAGGAACGCGATCTTGCGGGGGGTGTCGGTCTGGCTGGGGGACACGATGCATGGTCCTTCCGTCGTGGGGTGCGTACCTCAGCGTCGTACCCGACCGCACCGGCAGCCATGCCCCTGAGGGCCGTTGGACTGCCCGTGAGGAACGACTCAGCCGCTTCCGTTCGCCGCCTGCTGGGTCTCGACGCGGTCCTTGATCCGGCTGAGGCCCGGCACGTGCCCCAACATCTCGTTCAGCTCGCGGGAGACGTCGAGGAGGTCGTGCAGGTCCGGCGCCACCGTCCCCAACGTGTTGAGCACGGGAACGATGTCGGTCTCCACCGTGCTGGCGATGACGGGCAGGTGGTCGACCAGCTGCACCATCGCGTCGACCTCGGCCGGCGAGGTGGTCTCCGCCAGGCGCTCGAGCACGGGCTGCAGCGAGGTCAGCGGCGGCTGGAGGTCGTCGAGCAGGCGCTTGAGCCGGTCGTTGAGCGGCACGAGGGTGCGCAGCAGGGCGTCGGCGCGACCCACGACGACGTCGGTGCGGTCTGCGACCGCCTGGGCCGACTCCCGGGTGCCCTCGATGCGGTCGATCACAGCGCCGGCGTCGACCAGCAGGCGCTCGGCGTCGTCTACCAGGGCCACCACGCGCGGCACGACCGCCACCACTCGCTCGGCCTCCGCGACCAGGGCGACCACGCGTGGGCCGACCGCCAGCAGCCGCTCGGCCTCCCCGACGAGGGCGACCACGCGTGGCACCGTCGCCAGCAGCTGGTCGACGGAGTCTGCCGACCTCTCCAGCAGCTGCCAGACGTCGCGGGGACCGGGGAGCGAGGGAAGGCGCATGGATCCCTGTATCCGGGTGTTTCCCATTTCATGCCCGGGGCATCAGGCACGGCATGGCACCCACACGGATCCACTACACCGTCCCGGGCATGAGCGAGCAGGACGCCACCCGCGTCATCGACATGCTCCAGACCCGGCTGCACGCCCACAACGACCTGCACCTGACCCTCAAGCACGTGCACTGGAACGTGGTCGGGCCGCACTTCATCTCCGTGCACGAGATGATCGACCCCCAGGTCGAGGAGGTGCGCACGATGGCCGACGACACGGCCGAGCGGATCGCGACGCTCGGCGGCTCGCCCCAGGGCACGCCCGGCACCCTCGTCCGGGACCGCACCTGGGACGACTACAGCCTCGGTCGGGCCACCACCCAGGAGCACCTGGCCGCGCTCGACGTGGTCTACCGCGGGATCATCACCGACACCCGTGCGGCGGTGCAGGAGCTCGACGAGCTCGATCTCGTCACCCAGGACATGCTCATCGGTCAGCTCGACAAGCTGGAGCTGTTCCACTGGTTCATCCGGGCCCACCTCGAGGACCAGGGAGGCAACCTGAAGACCGCGGACGCCTCGTCGGAGCAGGGGGCGGCGCAGGCCGCCGACGACTGATCGGCCTCACCGGTCGCGCGCGGGCGACGCCGTACGCCGGGAGGCTGCCGCGGGGGCGGCCAGCAGGCCCACGGCGGCGGCCCCGCACGCGACGAGCACTGCGTCGCGGACCCCGACGTGGTCGGCGAGCAGACCCACCAGCGGCGGCCCGCCGAGGAAGGCCGTGTAGCCGATCGAGCTGACCACCGACAGCCGGACGGCCGCGCGGTCCTCCTCGTCGGCGGCCGCGCTCATGCCCAACGGGAAGCCGAGGGAAGCCCCGAGCCCCCACAGCACGGCTCCCGTGAGAGCGCCGGGGACGCCGGGGGAGAGGACCACGACCAGCACGCCGGCGACCACCAGCAGAGCCGTGACCCGGAGCACCGCGACGCGGCCGAACCGCTCCACGGCGGTCCCCCCGAACAGCCGGCCGGCGGTCATCGCGGCCACGAAGACGCCGAAGCCGATCGCGCCGACCGACTCGGCGGTGCCGTAGCCCTCGACGAGTGAGAGCGCCAGCCAGTCGTTGGCGATGCCCTCGCACAACGCGAACGCCAGCACCAGCGCACCGATCGCCAGCGTCCTCGGCTCCGTCCAAGCCACCAGCAGCGAGGGGCGCTGCGCGGCCTTCTCCTCGTGGTGCTCCTCCGCCGGCAGGAAGGAGCGCACCGCCGGCGGGATCGACACCACGATCAGCGCGACGGTGGCCACCAGCTGTGCCGGCAGCGCCACGTCGAGCCGGGCGCACGCAGCGCCCAGCAGCGCGCCGAGCACCGTGCCGAGGCTGAAGCCGGCGTGGAAGCGGGGCATGACGGTGCGGGCCAGCCGGTGCTCCACGTCGGCCGCCTCGACGTTCATGGCGACGTCCCAGGCGCTGGTCCCCGCGCCGTACAGGAACATGCTCATGCCCACGACGGGCACCGAGCCGGCCCCGACCCCGGTGGCCATCCCGACCAGGCCGGTGCCGGCGAAGACCGCGCCGCCGAGCACCGACCGGGCCGGTCCGATCCGGCTGATCACCGCCCCGGACAGCGGCAGTGCGACGAGCGTGCCCGCGGACAGGCAGAGCAGCAACAGGCCGACCCCGCCTGGCGTGAGCCCCAGCGCCTGCTTGACGGCCGGCACCCGGGAGACCCACGAGGCGAAGGCCAGGCCGTTGACGACGAACACCACCGCGACCGCGACCTTGGCGCGCTGGACGTGCATGTCCCTGCTCCTCCTACTCCCGCGCCCCCGGACAGGCGCGACCTGACATCGTCCTCCGCGCCGATTGGAACGGTCAAATTCGTTCCGTCGTCCCCGCGTTCCTCGGGGCGCGCACGGCGCCCGGACGACGCCCGGGCCCGTCGCCGCCACCGTGTCGAGCCGCGTCAGGCCCGGCCGGGTTGCCCGTCCGGACCGTGCTGGTCGCGGACGTAGTCGTCGAAGCCGGGCAGCGTGAACCGCAGCAGCCCGTGGCCGGCCGACTCGATGACCCCCTTGTCGAGCAGGCGGTCGCGCGGGACGCTGATCGTGCGGCTGTCGCGGCCCATCGCGGCTGCGACGTCGGCCCGGGCGACGGCGCCGGTGCCCACGGCGGCCATCGCCGCCATGAGCTGCTGCTCGAGCGGGCTCGCGGCGCGCCAGCGGGCCCGGTACATCGCCCGCAGCTGCTCGCGCGCAGCCGGCAGAGCCGCCTCGACAGCGGCGGCGCAGATCCGGTCGCCCGGGTCCGGCGCGGCGGCCTCCCAGGCGGCGTGGGCCATCAGCTGCAGGAAGTAGGGATAGCCGCGCGCCTGGCCCTCGACGGCCGCGAGTGCGCCCGGCTCCCAGGTGACGTCCAGCGCGGCCGCCGGGACGACGAGCGCTTCCTCGGACGCGGCGCCGTCGAGCAGGGACAGCTCCACGAACGCGCTGCGTTCGCCGAAGGTGGCAGCGCGGGTGAGCTCCTCGGGGGTCGAGGGCAGCCCGGCACCGAAGACCGCGATCGGGTTGGCTGCCCGGTCGCCGTCGAGGTTCTGCAGCGCGTTCAGCAAGGTGGCAAGCTCGCCACGGCCGGCTGCGTGCAGCTCGTCGAAGAGCACGAGCAGCCCCGCGCCCTGACGCGCGCGCACCAGTTCGGCGGCCTCGTGGAGCAGGTCCTCGACCGCGGCGATCGGTGCGGCGGGGGAGCCGACACCGCTCGGCTCCTTGCGGGAGAGCTCGGCGGTGACCTTGGCTCCCGGGGGACCGACCTGCAGCGAGAGCTTCTCCAGCCGGGTCCGCCAGCGCGCCCGGTCCCTTGGCGGCAGCACCTCTGCCGCCTCCAGCGCGCGCCCGACCCGGTCGACGAGCTCCGGCAGGAAGCGCTGCCGGCGCGCGCAGGACACCCAGGCCGAGACGAAGCCCAGCTCGTGGGCGTCTCGCTGCGCGTCCCGCAGCAGCGACGTCTTGCCGACACCCCGGGCAGCATGGAACACGAGCAGGGGACCGCCGAGCTCGCCGAACGTCACGACGCGCGACAGGTAGCCGCGGATCCGGTCCTTCTCGCGGTCGCGTCCGGCCAGGACGCGCGGCACCTGGCCGGGGGTGTACGGGTTCGGCTGCATGGACTCTCCGATAGGTCGTTATACCTGCGGGAAGTATATGCATCCATCAGGTCGGATTTGCCGGCGCAACACTCCCGGCGCGGCCGACAGCACGAGCCGCTGGGAGCGGGCGCGGTCCACTGGCACAGTCGTGCTGACAGGCTGACTCATCGCGCTGGCGAGACCGCGCGGAACGCGGCTGCACGTGCGTACGTCCGCAACAGAGGCGTGCTCGCCGCGCTCGCACCCGCGGGCGTGAGCGTGTCTCACCCGAAGGAAAGACGTCGACGAGCACGCACCACTGAAGTACCCCCGAGTGCCGGAGGCACGCGTTTCTGCGGACCTGCGTCGTCGACGACGGACGAACCACCAGGACGATGGCTGCACATGCGCGCGGCGTCGGCATCGACCGCGGGGCAGGGGGTCGCTCGTCGCCGCTGAGCCTCGTCTGGGCATCACGCAGGCGTAGTAGTTGACATAATGTGGCTTATCGGCGCACCACAGGAAACGGGCGACACGCACGCCTGCCGGCACATCTGCGCACGTCCGGCGCGGCGCTGGGTACCGTCCCGTCATGAGCACAGTGCATCCGATCGGCGTGGACTTCGGTGGCAGCGGCATCAAGGCCGCTCCGGTGGACCTGCTCCGCGGCGAGTTCGCCGCCGAGCGGATCCGGATCCCGACCCCGGAGCCGGCGACTCCACAGGCGGTCGCCGAGGTGGTGGCCGAGCTGCTGGACCGCATCGGCACACCCGAGACGGCCGCGGTCGGCGTCACCGTCCCGGGCGTGGTGGCCAACGGAGTCGTGCGGACGGCCGCGAACATCGACCCTTCCTGGATCGACGCGGACGCGGACGCGATGTTCGACGAGTGCCTCGGTCGCGACGTCCACGTCCTCAACGACGCCGACGCCGCCGGCCTCGCCGAGGTCCGGTACGGCGCCGCCCGGGACCGCCAGGGCTTGGTGATCGTGACGACACTGGGCACCGGGATCGGCTCGGCCATGGTCTACGACGGCGTACTGGTCCCCAACTCCGAGCTCGGGCACCTGGAGATCGACGGCACCAACGCGGAGAGCCGCGCGGCCAACCGGGCGCGGGAGGACGAAGAGCTCTCCTGGGAGGCGTGGGCGAAGCGACTCACCCGCTACTACCGCCGGGTCGAGGAGCTGTTCACCCCTGATCTCTTCGTGGTCGGCGGCGGCGTCAGCAAGCACGCCGCCAAGTTCCTCCCCCTGCTCGACATCCGCACCGAGATCGTCCCGGCGACCCTGCGCAACACGGCCGGCATCGTCGGGGCCGCCCTGGTGGCCCAGGAGCGCCCCGGCGTCCGGCACGCCTCGCGAAGGTCATGACGGACCCGGGGCTCGAACCGCCGGCTCAGTGGTTGCTTCGAGCGGAACCGTCCGCACCGCGGCCGGTCGACGCCTGCAGCCGGTCGATGTGCTCGGACGCCTCGGCCTTGGTCAGGTCGGCCGGCAGCGTCTCGCCGGCCTCGCGGGCCAACGTGTCGAGGTAGCTCTTCTGAGCACCCGTCATCGGCTCGTCGCCGGTGGCCCACTGCTGGGGGTCCTTCTCGGTGGTGTTCCCGGCGTCGGCGCCGATGACCTCCTGGCCCTGCTCCCCCACAGCCGTCGCTTCGCTGTTCGAATGCGTGTTCGATTCACTCATGGGCGGACCGTACCCAGAGCATGCTGCCCTACACCTGGTCCGGGCATCGGCGACAGGTCCGCTCGGCGGCGTACTCATCAGGGCTGCAGCAGCACCTTGATCGCGCGGCGCTCGTCCATCGCCCGGTAGCCCTCGGCGACCTGGTCCAGCGGCAGCGTCATGTCGAAGACCTGCCCCGGGTCGATCCGGCCCGTGAGCACCCGGTCGAGCAGGTCCGGAAGGTACGTCCGGACCGGGGCGACACCGCCGGCAAGGCCGATGTTCTTGGAGAACATCCGCCGGATCGGCAGCTCGACGCCGTGCGGCACGCCCACGAACCCGACGGTCGAGCCTGGCCGGGCGACGTTGAACGCGGTCTCCATCGCGGCACCGGTGCCGACGCACTCGAGGACCGCATCCGCCCCGACTCCGTCGGTGAGGTCGAGGATCCGCTGCTCGCCCTCCGGGCCTCGCTCGGCGACGATGTGGGTGGCCCCGAAGCTCTCGGCGATCTTCTGCCGCGACTCGTGGCGCGACATCGCGACGACCCGTTCGGCGCCCATCTCGGCCGCGGCGAGCACGCCACACAGGCCGACCGCCCCGTCGCCGACTACGACAGCGGTGCATCCGGGCCTCACCCCGGCGGACACGGCGGCGTGCCAGCCGGTCGCCATCACGTCGGAGAGGGTCAGCAGCGACGGGATCTGTCCGGCGTCCGGCATGTCGTCGGTCTTCACCAGCGATCCGTCGGCCTGGTGGACCCGGACGTACTCCCCCTGGCCACTGGTCGTCATCCCCTGGTGCACACACGCCGACGTCACCCCGGCCGTGCAGTGCGGGCAGGTGTTGTCGCAGTGCACGAACGGCACCACGACGAAGTCGCCGGGTGCGAAGTGGCGGACGTCGGCGCCGACCTCCTCGACCACACCCACCGCCTCGTGCCCGATCGTCGAGCCCGGTTCGATCTTGTTCTCGCCCCGGTAGGGCCACAGGTCGGAGCCGCAGATGCAGCCGGCGGTCACCTTGACGATGGCTTCCGTGGGCTGCTCGATGGTCGGGTCGGGTCGCTGCTCCAGGCGGATGTCCCCGGGGGCGTGGATGGTGGTGGCGCGCATGTCCGCCATCCTCCCACCGCCGCGCCGGCGACAAACGGCGACGACAGCGCGGCCTGGGCCGCGCTGGCCCGTCCAGTGAGACGCGCCACGCCCGAGCCTTTGCCTCGTTTGCGCTATCTCATATCTGAGATAGCGTATCGGCCATGACGCAGGACTACCTGGCCCGGATCGGCAACCTCATTCGCGACGCTCGCAAGCACCGCGGCTGGACGCAGAGCCAGCTCGCCGAGGTGCTCAACACCAGCCAGAGCGCGATCAACCGCATAGAGCGCGGCCACCAGAACCTGAGCCTGGAGATGATCGCCCGTATCGGCGAGGCGCTCGACTCCGAGCTGGTGTCGCTCGGTGGCGGCCCGACCCACCTGCGCGTCCACGGCCCGACCACGCTGTCGGGCAGCATCGCGGTGAAGTCGTCGAAGAACGCAGGGGTCGCGCTGCTGTGCGCCTCGCTGCTCAACAAAGGCCGCACGACGCTGCGCAAGGTGGCCCGGATCGAAGAGGTCAACCGGCTGCTCGAGGTGCTCAACAGCATCGGCGTGCAGACCCAGTGGCTCAACGACGACAACGACCTCGAGATCGTTCCCCCGGCCGAGCTGGACCTGCTGGGCATCGACGCCACGGCGGCCCGCCGTACCCGCTCCATCATCATGTTCCTCGGCCCGCTGATGCACCGCGAGGACGTCTTCGAGCTGCCCTACGCCGGCGGTTGTGACCTCGGGACGCGCACCGTGGAACCGCACATGACCGCGCTGCGCCCCTTCGGCCTGGAGGTGAAGGCCACCGACGGCAGCTACCACGCCGCGGTGAACCGCGCCGTCTCCCCCAGCCGTCCCATCGTGCTGACCGAGCGCGGCGACACCGTCACCGAGAACGCCCTGCTGGCCGCCGCCCTCAACGAGGGCGTCACCATGATCCGCAACGCCAGCCCGAACTACATGGTCCAGGACCTCTGCTTCTTCCTGGAGAAGCTCGGCGTGCGCATCGAGGGCATCGGCACCACGACGCTGACCGTCCACGGTGTCAGCGAGATCGACGTCGACGTCGACTACGCCCCCTCCGAGGACCCGATCGAGGCGATGTCGCTGCTGGCCGCCGCGATCGTGACCCGCTCGGAGATCACCATCCGCCGGGTGCCGATCGAGTTCCTCGAGATCGAGCTCGCGCTGCTCGAGGAGATGGGCTTCAGCTACGAGCGCAGCGAGGAGTACGTCGCCGCCAACGAGCAGACCCGGCTGGTCGACATCACCACGAAGGTCTCCGACCTGCACTCCCCCATCGACAAGATTCACCCGATGCCGTTCCCCGGGCTGAACATCGACAACCTGCCGTTCTTCGCGGTGATCGCCGCGGTGGCCGAGGGCCAGACGCTGCTGCACGACTGGGTCTACGAGAACCGCGCGATCTACCTCACCGAGCTCACGCGCCTGGGTGCCTCCGTGAAGCTCCTGGACCCGCACCGGGTCCTGGTCGAGGGCCCCACCCACTGGTCGGGAGCCGAGATCGTCTGCCCGCCGGCGCTGCGACCGGCGGTGGTGATCCTCCTGGCGATGATGGCCTCGAAGGGTACGTCGGTTCTGCGCTCGGTCTACGTGATCAACCGCGGCTACGAGGAGCTCGCGACCCGGCTGAACGCGCTGGGTGCGCGCATCGAGACCTTCCGCGACATCTGAGTGGCTGTGGTGCCATGCGGTTCGGAAGAACGCTGGCACTGGCGGCGGTAGCGGCCCCGCACTGCCTCGGCGGCATCGGACGGGAGCTCGTCGTGCCGGTCAAGGAGTGGCGCAAGCGTCGCCGTTGGTGGAGACCCGTTCCCTAGGCGAGCGGATCGCGGTTGACCCGGATCACTGCAGCTGGTTTCGACGTCGGCAGACGGGAACCAATCCACGTGGTCAGTGCGACAGTGAGGTCATGGGCGCCATCCCGACCGTGACTGACGAGGCGCTCGTCGCTGCGGTCGCGGACGGGGACGTGACCGCCCTGCGCGAGCTGTACGAGCGGCACGGCGCCTGGCTGCACGCCCGGCTCATCCGCCGCTGCAACGATCCCGAGGTCGTCGTCGAGGTCGTCCAGGACACCTTCGTCACGCTCTGGGAGGACGCGCGACGGTTCCGTCACGACGGCGAGGTCGGCGCGTGGCTGTGGGGCATCGCGTTCCGGCGGATGGTCTCGCGGCTGCGGGGCCGCCGGGACGTGGTGCTCATCGCGGACTGGGACGTGTCCCCGGCGCCGCAGCAGGTGATGCCGTCCGCCGAGGACCAGGTGCTGCTCGGAGTCGAGTACGGCGACCTCGCAGCGGGGCTGCGACGCCTGTCGCCGGAGTTCCGCTCGGTGGTGCAGGCCGTCGTGCTCGACGGCCTGACCACCAAGGAGGCCGGACGACTCCTCGGCGTCCGCCAGAACACCGTGAAGACGCGGCTCCACCGCGCGAAGGCACAGCTGCGGACCGCGCTCACCGAGCCGCAGGAGGGATGGCGATGACGACCGGGACCCACGGTTGGCACGCCGACCCGGCGCTGCTGTCGGGCTACCTCGCCGGAGACCTCGATGCCGTCACCGGCGCCTCGGTCGAGCAGCACGTCAGCCGATGCGAGGCCTGCCGGGCCGCGGTCGGGCGACTGCTGGAGCCGCAGCTGCTCGAGCAGACGTGGACCGGCATCCGCGACGCCGTCGAGCGTACGGACCTCCCGCTCGTCCTGCGGCTCGGCCGGCGGTGCGGGCTCTGGGAGCCGACGGCGATCCTGCTCGCGTCGGCGGCCTCGCTGCGCGGCGCCTGGCTGGTCGGCGCCTTCCTCTCCTTGTCGTTCGCGACGTTGGCCGCCTGCGCGTCAGGCGGAACGGCGCTCGCCCCGTTCCTCCTTGCCGCTCCCCTGGCGCCGGTGCTCGGTGTCGCCGCCGCCTACAGCCCGCGTCAGGACCCGCTCGAGGCGTTGATCGCCACTGCGCCGTACGGGCGGACCCGGCTGATCCTGCTGCGCACGATCGGCGTCCTGGTGTCGGTGCTGCCGGTCACCGTGCTGCTCGGCCTTGCCGTTCCCGGACCGCCGTGGCTGGCCGCAGCGTGGCTGGGGCCGGCTCTGGCGCTGGTGCCTGTGCTGCTGGCACTTGCCGGCTTCGTCGGGCCACGGACCGCGGCGACAGTCGTGTCGATCGCTTGGTCCGGCGTCGTGCTCGGCTCCACGCGTGCCCTCTCGCCCACCTGGCCGGTCGAGGCCGCACAGCAGGGCATCTACCTCGGGCTGGCCGTGGCCGCCTGTGCCGTCATCGCGATCCGGGCCGGCACCGACCGGGCGCCGGGAGTGGCGCTGTGAGCGGCGGCACGAGCACCGTCGAGCTCACCGGCGTCAGCAAGCGCTACGGCCGCGGCCGCACCCGCGCCCTCGCCGACGTCGACATCGCCTTCGACCGTGGCGTCACGGGTCTGCTCGGCCCCAACGGCGCCGGCAAGACGACGCTTCTGCGCATCGTCGCCACGTCGATCGGTGCGGACAGCGGCGAGGTGCGGCTGCTCGGGCGCGACCCGCACCGCTCCCACGCCGACGTGACCGCGGTGCGTCGCGAGCTCGGCTACCTGCCACAGGAGCTCGGCTACCCCTCGGACATGACCGCCTTCGGCTTCACCGAGTATGTCGCGGTCCTCAAGGAGTGGAACGACCGCGACGCCCGGTCCCAGGAGGTACGCCGGGTGCTCCACGCGGTCGGGCTCGCCGACCAGGCCTCCGTCCGGATCAGCCGGCTGTCGGGTGGCCAACGCCGGCGGGTCGGGCTGGCGCAGGCGCTGCTCGGGGACCCGCGGCTGGTCGTGCTCGACGAGCCGACGACCGGACTCGACCCGGCGCAGCGCGCCGACCTGCGACGCACGTTGTCCGCCCTGGGCCACCGCTCGACGGTGCTGCTGTCCACCCACCAGACCGAGGACGTAGCCGCGCTCTGCGAGCGGGTGGTCGTGCTCGCCGGCGGCACGGTCAGGTTCGACGGTGCCGTCACCGACCTGGTTGCCACCGCGGTCGCCCAGGTCTGGCTCGCCGACGAGCCCGGCGACGACGCACTGGTCAGCTGGCGGACCGGCACCGGCCGCCACCACGTCGTCGGCGGCAGGCGGCCGGTGGGCGCGGACCCTGCCGAGCCGACCCTCGAGGACGCCTACCTGCTGATGCTCGGGCCCGACGCACAACGGGTCCAGACACCCTCTTGACGCTTTCCCTCCACACTTGGAGCGACCGATGAGCAGTCTTTCCATGCCCGCGTCCGGGATGGCAGGCCACCGCGCGATGGCCGTCATCGAGGCCCGCCGGATGGCCCGTCACCCCGTCTTCGTGCTCGGCGTCGCTCTTGGCTTCGTCGTGCTGGGGCTGTACGTCGTCCTCGTCGACGACGAGACAGGGGTCCCGGTCGCGCTCACGCTGCCGGTGCTCGGCGCCTTCTACATCGGTCTGACCAGCGTGATCGCCGCCGCCCGGCTCACCCGCTCCACCGAGGTCGCCCTCGAGGCCGTCGCGACCGCGCCCGGCACCGAGGCCCGCCGGACGCTGGCGCTCGCCGCGGCCGGCATCCCGCCGTTCCTGGCCGGACTGGTCTTCTCGGGTGCCCTCGTGGTCGCCGTGAGGGGGATCGGCGTGGCTCCGCAGGAGTGGTGGTTCGGCACGCTTCCCGACTGGCAGGTGTGGAGCATCCTGCTCCTCTGCCCGGTCGCATGCCTCGACGGTGCGCTGCTGGGCGTGCTGACCGGCCGCTGGCTCCGCTTCCGGGGCGCGCCGGCCATGGTGGTGGTCGCACTCATCGTGGTGACCCTGCTCGGGCAGGTCCCGCTCCTGGAGACCAGCAGCTCCGAGTGGCGGCTCTGGGTGCCGTGGGCCATCTTCCACACCGGCGACAACGCGGACGGGACGCAGACGCTCATCGCCGGCAACCCGGCCGCCTACCTCGGCTACCTGCTGGCCCTCGGCGCCCTCGCCGTACTGGGGGCGATGTGGCACGACCGCACCGCCCGGACGCCCAGGTTCCGGGTCCTCGTCGGGGCCGTCGTGGCGGCCGCGCTGGCGTTCTTCGTCCTCGCGGCCACCACCGGCAACCACGACAACCGCGAGTCGGATCCGATCCCGTCACGAGCGACGAGTTGAGCGCTCGGTTCTGGTACCTCCGGCGCGGGGTGGCGTGGCACCCAGTGCTCGGGGCATGCGGCGCCGCGGCGGTCACCGCAGCCCTGCTCGCACGGTGGCCGGACGACGCCTTCCTGCTCGCGCCGGCGCTGCTCGCGTGCTGTGCGGCCGCCGCGGCGTTCGTCTACGACGAGGACGCTCTTCCGGTGGTGGCCGTGGCCCCGCGCGGCGCGACCTGGCGGCGCGTCAACCGGCTCGGTGTGGCGCTGGTGCCGCTGTCGCTGTGGGCCGTGGTGGTGGGCGTGCGCCCCGGCGACGTGCCGCTGGCACGGCCGGGCTGGTGGCTGCTGGGTGGCTCGACCGTCCTGCTCGTCGCCGGATCGGCGGCGCTGGCCTCCCGACGGCTCGTCCCGACGCCTGGCGCGCTGCTCGCCCCGGTGGTGGCGGTGACCGCGGTCGCACCGGTGACGCTCTCGGGGATGTTCAGCTGGGGCACCCTCTACCCGGTCGGCGACTTCCCGGACCCCGTGCGAACGGTGTGGCTGGGGGTGGCGATCAGCGGCGTCGCGGTCTGTGCCGTGGCGTTGCGGCCCGGACTGCGCTCGTGAGGATCACTCCCCCGCCGGTGCCTCAGTCTCGACGGGACCGCGGCGGCAGCGCGCGCCTCGCGTCGACCGGTCGGGTACGCGGCGGCGTGATGCACGGTCTGTGTCGTCTTGACTCGAGCCGGCCGCTGAGCCGGCACAGCACCAAGCGCACACCGAGCACGGCCCGGGCGCCCACGACCGGCCCGGCCGGCTACCCGAAGAGCGTCTCGATGTAGGACCGGGAGCCGGGCGCCTTCGGGGGCGGCGCCACCATGTCCTCGGTGATCCGCGGGAGCGGCTGGGTGATGTGCCCGGAGTCGCGGTGGTAGTCGGTCTCCGCCTCGGCGAGCAGGCCGACGTCGGCGCGCTCGAGGAAGATCCCCTTGCACGACCCGCACTGGTGAACGGACACGTTCCCGACCGGGCGTGCGGTCATCTGCGACTGGCACTGGGGGCAGGTCATCTCGTCCATGGTCCGACCGTACCCGCCGCGGTGCGCAGTCCACCGGTGCGGCCCGGGTTGAGTACGCGAGCGGATGTGGCCACGCCGTGGCTGCACCAGCATGAAGGCATGCCGGTGTTCAATACACGCGTGACGCGTCCTGCCACCGGCTACCCGTTCCTGGACGACGACGCCCACCCCGTGCTCGCCTTCGCCCACCGCGGCGGCGCCTTCCATCCCGAGATCGAGGGGCTCGAGAACACCATGGCCGCCTTCCGGCACGCGGTCGACCTCGGCTACCGGTATCTCGAGACCGACGTGCACGCGACCAGCGACGGGGTCCTGCTGGCCTTCCACGACGCCGCCCTGGACCGGGTGACGGGCAGCACCGGCGAGATCGCCGCTCTGCGGTACGACGTCGTGGCGGCCGCGCTGATCGCCGGCCGCGAGCAGATCCCGCGGCTGGTCGACCTGCTCGACGAGTTCCCGCAGGCGCGCTTCAACATCGACCTCAAGTCCGATGCCGCCGTGGAGCCGCTGGCCGCGCTGGTCGCCCGGCGAGGTCTCGCCGACCGGGTCTGCGTCGCCTCCTTCAACGAGCGGCGGCTGTGGCGGTTCCGACGCCTGGCCGGTGGCGGCGTCGCGACCGCCTGCGGGCCGGCCGCCGTGGTCGGCACCCGGGTGGCGCCCTCACGCGCCCTGGCCGGGCGGCTGGTCCGCTCCCCCGGCGTGGCGCTGCAGGTCCCGCACCGCCGAGGGCGGGTCACCGTCGTGACCCGTGAGCTCGTCGAGCGCGCCCACGCCGCGCGCCGGCACGTCCACGTCTGGACCGTGGACGAGGCCGCCCACATGCACGAGCTGCTCGACCTGGGGGTCGACGGGCTGATGACCGACCGCACCGACGTACTCCGCGACGTCCTCCGGGAGCGCGGCCAGTGGAGGGACGACACCCGATGACCACCCAGCCCCGGATGCCCGGCGGCATCGCGGACCTGTCCCCGATCGTGCGCCGCCGCGAGCAGCGCTCCTGGTACTGGTACGACTGGGCCAACTCGGCCTACGTCACGACGACGGCGGCAGTGCTCTTCTCCCCCTACCTCACCTCGGTGGCCGAGGTGGCAGCGTGCGGCGAGGCCGGCACCACCGACGCGCCCTGCACCACGAACCTGTCCGTGCTGGGGCTGTCGGTCTCGCCCGGGTCGCTGGTGTTCTACCTCGTGACGGTGGCGACCATCCTCTCCGCGCTCGTGCTGCCCGTCGTGGGGGCAGCAGCCGACCGGTCCTCGCGCAAGAAGGACATGATGGCCGGCTACGCGTGGGCCGGCAGCGTCGCCGCGATGCTGATGTTCCTGGTCTCCGGGGGCAGCTGGCAGCTCGGCGCGCTGCTGCTGCTGGCCGCCACGCTGTGCCTGGGAGCCTCCCTGGTGGTCTACGACGCCATCCTGTGCGAGATCGCCCGGCCCGACGAGCGCGACCGGGTCTCCTCCCGGGGGTGGGCGCTGGGCTACCTCGGCGGCGGCCTGCTGCTGGCGCTCAACTTCGCGCTGCTGACCCTGATGCCGGACCGCCAGGGCCTGGCGGTGCGCATCTGCCTGCTGTCCGCGGGGATCTGGTGGGCGGCGTTCACGGTCATCCCGTTCCGGGGGATCCGCAACCGAGCGCCGCGGGAGGTGGTGCCCGAGTCGGGGTCGCTGGTGCGGCAGAGCTTCGGCCAGCTGTGGACCACGTTGCGCGACCTGCGCCACTACCCGGTCACGCTGACGTTCCTGGTCGCCTACCTGTTCTACAACGACGGCATCCAGACCGTCATCTTCGCCTCGTCGGTGTACGGCGAGAAGCAGCTCGGCTTCGAGAAGGCCACTGTGCTGCAGGCCTTCCTGGTGGTCCAGTTCGTCGGGATCCTGGGCGCACTGCTCTTCGGCCGGCTGGCCGCCCGGATCGGCAGTCACAAGGTCATCCTCGGCGGCCTCGGGCTCTGGATGCTGGTGGTGGTCGCGGCGTACTTCACCCCCGAGCAGCGGTTCACGGTCTTCGCGCTGCTGGCGGTGGGGATCGGACTGGTGCTCGGCGGCACGCAGGCCCTGTCCCGGTCGTTCTTCAGCCAGCTGATCCCGCGGGGCCGCGAGGCGGAGTACTTCAGCCTCTACCAGGCGGCCGAGCGGGGCACGAGCTGGTTCGGCACGCTCGTCTTCGGCCTGGTGCACCAGTGGACCGACTCCTACCGGCCGGCGATCTTCGCCCTGGTCGTCTTCTTCGTGGTCGGCGGTGCCCTGCTGCTGCGCGTCGACCCGGCGCGCGGCATCCGCGAGGCGGGCAACGACGTACCCGCCGTGATCTGAGTCTCTCCGGGACGCGGGCAGGGGTGTGCTCGCCGCGGCACATGGGTACCGTGCTGTGATGAGAAGGGCGCGACGATGCCCGCGCGGGGAATCTCTGCCCCGTCGCGCTCGTTGTGCTGGACGAGGGGCGCGAAGCGGCGTCACGGCCCGACGGTGGCCTCGTCTCCTCATGACTCATGACGTACACGGGGAATCACTGACACCACCAGGAGGTGGCCCATGGGAGAGCGCACACTGCGCGGAGCCCGGCTCGGCGGCCAGAGCTTCGAGGACGAGCGCGGCATCGAGTTCGCCGCTCGGCAGAACATCGGTTACGCGTGCCCGCAGGGACACGACTTCGAGATCCCGATGTCGGTCGAGGCGGACGTGCCGGCCACCTGGGAGTGCCCGCGCTGCGGTGCCGAGGCTCTCAGCAAGCACGGGCAGACTCCTGAGGCGAAGGCCGAGAAGCCGGCCCGGACGCACTGGGACATGCTGCTCGAGCGCCGCTCGATGGACGAGCTCGAGGAGATCCTGACCGAGCGTCTCGAGCTGCTGCGCGGCGGCGAGATCGGCCCGGCGCACCTGCACCGTCCGCAGCCGAAGAAGAAGGCTGCGCGCACCGCCTGAGCCGGCCTCCGCGGCCCTCGCGCCGCCGGCGAACCGGCTACTCGTTCACGACCTCGCCCTGGACCACCGAACCATCGGGTCCGGGGCGTCGTCGTGTCCCGGGATCCCCGCCCGCGCCCGTCGGCTTCGGTCGGCCCGGGCCGCCGGGACCCGTCCAGATCCCCATCCGCCGGGTCAGGAACCTGGTCAGCCCGCGACGCGCCACCGGTCGGGTGAACGGCAGGATCGCGAACAGACCGACGGCGTCGGTGAGGAAGCCGGGAGTCAGCAGCAAGGTGGCGCCGACCAGGATCAGGGCGCCGTCCGCGAGCTCGCGGGCCGGCATCCTGCCGCTGCGCAGCGCCTCCTGCAGCGCCCGCCACGACCGCGAGCCCTCGCGCTTGGCCAGGTAGCCGCCCAGGAACCCGCCGGCGACCAGCAGCGCCACGGTCCACCAGGCGCCGATCACCTGGCCGATCTGGATCAGGACGTAGATCTCGGCGACCGGCACCACGATGAACAGCAGCACCAGCACCCACCACGGGACGCGTCGTCGCACAGGTTCCTCCTCACACCGAGACCCGGTCGTGCCTCACCTTCGAGAGTACGACGCGGGCCTGGCGCCGGCGCTCGGCGATGCCCCACCCGGTGATCCGGCGCAGCGACTCCGTCGCCACCGACCGGTCCATCTTCGACTCGCCGCGCACCCGCTCCACGAACTCGATCGGCACCTCGGCGATCCGCAGGCCCGCACGGGACGTGCGCCAGGCGAGGTCGGTCTGGAAGCAGTAGCCCGAGGACTGCACGCGGGCGAGGTCGATCGACTCCAGCGTCCCGCGCCGGAACAGCCGGTAGCCGGCCGTGATGTCGCGGACGGGGATCCCCAGCAGCAGCCGGGCGTAGGCGTTGCCGCCGACCGAGAGCGCCTTGCGGTGCAGCGGCCAGTTCACGACCGAGCCACCGCGCACCCATCGCGAGCCGATCACCAGGTCGGCTCCGTCGCGCAGCGCGTCGAGCAGGAGCGGCAGCTGCTCGGGCTGGTGCGAGCCGTCGGCGTCCATCTCCCCCACGACGTCGTAGCCTCGCTCGAGCGCGACCGCGAAGCCGTGCAGGTACGCCGCGCCGAGGCCGGCCTTGACCGGCCGGTGCAGCACCTGCACCTGGGGGTCCTCGGCCGCCAGCGCGTCGGCGACGGCCCCGGTGCCGTCCGGCGAGCCGTCGTCGACGACCAGCACGTCGACCTCGGGCACTGCGGCGCGCAGCCGACCGACGACCCACGAGAGGTTCTCCGCCTCGTTGTAGGTCGGGATCACCACGACGATGCGGCCCAGCTCCACCCAGCTCATGCGACCCCTGTCTGTTCCTCGGCCCGGGCGGCGTCGACCGGCGCGCGCCGACGATAGCCGAGACGCAGGCCCAGTGCGGTCGATACCGCTGCAACGGCCACGAGCACCCCCTGCACCCACGGGCCGGCGACCAGTCCCCAGGCGGCGCCCACCGGCGCCAGGGACTCGCTGAGCACGGTGCGGGAGCGGACCGGCGCCTGCGCGACGACGGAGCCGTCCGGGGCGATCACGCCGCTCACCCCGTTGGTCGCCGCCACCACGACCGGGCGACCGGTCTCGATCGCGCGCATCCGGGAGATCGCGAACTGCTGCGGCACCTGGCCGGTGCCCATGTAGGTGGCGTTGTTCGTCTGCACGACCAGCATCCGGGCGTCGCCGGCGACGTCGCGGACCACGTCGTCGTAGGCGATCTCGAAGCAGATGACGTCGCCGACGCGCACGCCGTTCATCTCCAGCAGCCCGGGGTCGGTGCCCGGCACCATGTCGCGCGGGATCTGGTCGAGCCGGGCGATGTAGGGCGCCAGCACGTCGCGCAGCGGGATGTACTCCCCGAACGGGACCGGGTGGCGCTTGGAGTAGCGCTGCGCGGGGCCGGTGCCGGGCTCCCACACGATGCCCTGGTTGTAGACGTCGGACGGCTTCTCGCCGCCGACCATGGCCCCGACCAGGACCGGCACGCCGATCGCGTCGACGGCTGCCTGGATGTCGCGGTGGACCGAGGGGTCCTGGAACGGGTCGATGTCGGTGGAGTTCTCGGGCCAGACCACCAGGTCCGGCTGAGGCCGCTCACCAGCGCGGACGTCGCGGGCCAGCTCCAGCGTCGCCTGGACGTGGTTGTCGAGCACCACCCGCCGCTCGGAGAACGGGTTCATCCCCTCCCCCGGCACGTCGCCCTGCACCGCCGCCACCTGCACCGGCGCCGTCCGGGCGGCAGCCTCGGCACGGGGCGCAGCGGGGAGCACCGAGGCGGCCGCGGCCACGACGGCGGCCCCTGCAAGCCCCGCTGCCGCGGCCGACGGGCGCCGCCGTACGGCCTGCGCCGCCCAGGCCAGGGTGGTGCCGAGAAGCGCGACCACGAACGTCGTCGCGGCCATGCCGAGGTACGCCGCCGTGGGGGCGGCCGGGGTGTCGATGGCGGCGAACGCCAGCCGGCCCCACGGAAAGCCGCCGAAGGGCACGCTGCCGCGCAGCAGCTCGACGGCCACCCAGACCGACGCCGCCCACAGCGGCCACCAGCGCAGCCGGGTGACCGCGGCCGTCGCGAGGCCGCCGAGCCCGTAGAACAGGGCCTCGAGGAACGCCAGGCCCACCCAGGCGTCCGGGCCGATGATCCGCAGCCACGGCAGCAGCACAAGCAGGAACACGACACCGAAGACGAGGCCGACGGCGAAGGCGGTGCGCAACCGGGCGCGGTAGGCCGCCCAGGTCGCTCCGGCCACGCCGACGGGCATCAGGTAGGCCCACGCCACGGGCTCGAAGGCCAGGGCCACCAGAGCGCCTGCCACTGCAGCCACGCCGAGGCGCACGGGCAGGGATCTCACGACGGGCTCCTCGGTCCTCAGGTGCGGCTCGTAGCCAATCTATCGCCGGACGCGAAAAGAGCCCGGTCGACCCTTCGGACCGACCTCGCTCCCGCTGGCTGCTGGGATCGTGGCCGTTGTCTACTGGGCGCCGGGCTCGTTTCGCGTACCACCCCGGTCACCGTTGCCGGTGCCAAGACGACCGCGCGCCCCCGGGTTCGTGGTACCCGACCCGTTCGCACGGCCACCTGCGACACCGGCCGATGATCCGGCCTGCTTGGTGGACGTCGGGAAGGTTGCTAAAACCGCGAAGCGATGTCAACCAGCCCCTGACCAGGCATTTCGGACAAAATCGCAGGTCAGGTCGGGTGCGCGCCGAACGACAACGATCAGTGACTTTTTTGCCCGGCACGGCGTGTCGGGCGGGACACGCCGAGCAGGGCGGTCCGACACCGGTGTCAGCCGCCTGCCGGCAAGACCACCACACCGGTCGCTGTGGTGGCGACGAGGGGCTCCTCGAGCATCCGGGCGGCCGACTCCGACAGGTCCGGCCGGCCGCGACCGACCACCACCGCACGGAACTCGAGGGTGCGCGAGCGGCTGCCCACGCGCACCACCTCGGCGGTGACCTCGAGCAGGTCGCCGGCGCGCACCGGCGCCCGGAACTGCACGTCGGAGTAGGAGGCGAACAGGCCCTCGTCGCCGTCGGTGCGGATGCACACCTCCGTGGCCACGTCGCCGAACAGGCCGAGGCTGTACGCGCCGTCGACGAGGTTGCCCGCGTAGTGGGCGTGAGAGAACGGCACGTAGCGCCGGTGGGTGACGACGAGGCCCGTCCGCGGGTCCTGCTCGGCCGTCCGGGTCGTCTCGCTCATGAGGCCCTCGCCCTCTCGGTGCTGTGCGGTCGGTGGGTGACGAGCCGGTCGACGACGTACGACGCGACCTCGCCCGGCGTGGTGCCCCGGGAGAAGACCCGGTCGACGCCGAGCTCGTCGGCCATGGTCTCGTCGAAGCGCGGCCCGCCGACGATCAGCAGCGGCTGCCGGTCGCGGGGATAGGCCTCGCGGAACGCCGCGGACATCTCCTTGGTGTTGAGGATGTGCGCGTCGCGCTGGGTGACGACCTGGGAGACCAGGATGGCGTCGGCCTTCTCGGCCCGCGACCGGTCGACCAGCTGCGGCACCGACACCTGGGCGCCGAGGTTGACCACCTTGATCTCGCGGTAGTACTCCAGCCCCTTCTCCCCCGCGAACCCCTTGATGTTCAGGATCGCGTCGATGCCCACGGTGTGCGCGTCGGTGCCGATGCAGCCGCCGACCACCACGAGGCGCCGCCGCAGCCCCTTGCGGATGGCGAGGTTCACCTCCTTGGGCGACAGCAGCGGGTAGTCGCGCTCGACCACCTCGACCTGGCTCGGGTCGACGAGGTGGTTGACGCGGCCGTAGACCACGAAGAACGTGAAGTCGGGCCCCATCGCCTTCGCATGCACGACCATGGCGGGGTCGATGCCCATCTTGTTGGCCAGCTGCGCGGCCGCGCCCTCGGCGACCTTGCTGTGGGCCATCGGTAGCGTGAAGGACACCTGCACCATGCCGTCGCCGGTCGTGTCGCCGTAGGGCCGCAGGATCGGTCCCTGCTCGCTCATCGCGTCTCCTCCAGGATCTCCGAGGCCGGGTTGTAGTAGGTCGCGGCCTTGCGGGCGACCCCCTCGAGGCCACGCCCGGCGTGCGAGGGCCGCTTCATCAGGCCGAACGTGCCGTCGGCGATCGCGGCCAGCAGCGGCGGGTCGCCCTCGGGGTCGGAGTCGTGGACGATCCGCTCGAGCAGCTCGATGCTCTCGGCCAGCACCTGGCGGGCCCGCTGGACGATGAACCCGTCGGGGGCGGGGACGAAGTCCTCGTGCAGGTTGCCGGCCGCGTTCATGACGTAGCGGACGTTCTGCAGGGCCAGGTCGCGGTCGGAGAGCCAGGGGGTGACCACGGCCTCGGTCATCATCCCGACCAGCAGGATGCTCTGGCCGGTCATCACCCCGGCCAGGTTGAAGAACGCGTCGAGCAGGTAGCCGCGGAACACGTCACCGGTCATGTGCCGCGTCGGCGGCATCCACTTCAGCGGCGCCTTCGGGAACAGCTCGCGGGCGAGCATGGCGTGGGCCAGCTCCATCCGGAAGCTGTCCGGGAGCTCGGGGGTGATCTCGAACGCGTGGCCGAGGCCGAGCTGCCAGTCCTCGAGGCCCGCCTCCTTGGCGAAGTACTCGTTGAGCAGCTGGGAGACGGTGACCGTGTGGGCGGCCTCGACGGCGTCCGCGGTGGTGAGGTAGTTGTCCTCGCCGGTGTTGATGACGATCCCGGCGCGTGCGTGCACCTGGCGGCTGAACCGCTGGTCGACGAAGGTGCGGACCGGGTTGATGTCGCGGAAGAGGATCCCGTACATCGAGTCGTTCAGCATCATGTCGAGCCGCTCGAGACCGGCCAGCGCCGCGATCTCCGGCATGCACAGGCCCGAGGCGTAGTTGGTCAGCCGGATGTAGCGGCCGAGCTCCTTGCCGGACTCGTCCAGCGCGGCCCGCATCAGCCGGAAGTTCTCCTGGGTGGCGTAGGTGCCCGCGAAGCCCTCGCGGGTCGCGCCCTCGGGGACGTAGTCGAGCAGCGACTGCCCGGTGGAGCGGATCACCGCGATGATGTCGGCGCCCTCGCGGGCCGCCTGCTGGGCCTGTGGGATGTCCTCGTGGATGTCACCGGTGGCCACGATCAGGTAGATCCACGGCTTGTGGTCCGGGTCCCCGAGGCGCGTGACCAGCCGGTCGCGCTCGCGGCGGCGAGCGTCGACGCGCTTGATGCCCGAGCCGACCCCGCGCCGGGCTGCGGTGCCCGCCCGGGTGGCGTCCCTGCCCTCGGGCAGCCGGAACCGCACCGAGCCGGCGGCGGCCTTCTGGGCCAGCGTGGACAGGTCGTCGGCCTCGCCGCGCACCAGCGCGTCCCACACCGGGAGCGCGACACCGTGCTCGAGACCGACGTCGCCGCGGACCGCGTCGAGCAGCCGGTTCACCCAGGGGATGCCGTCGGCGTCGGCCCCCTGCAGGCCGGCCAGCCGCAACGTCGCCCGCTCCACGGACACCGTGGTGTGCTGTTGGGCCAGCTTCACGATCGGCCGGCCCGCCCGCCGCGCCAGCGACCGCGCCGCCCGCACCGTGGCCGGGTCGAGGCCCAGCTTGCCGGCCGCCGACCGGGTCGTGGCCGGGCCGCCCGCCCGTCGGGGCGGACCGGCCGCCCGGGTGCTCGAGCCTGAGGGGACCACTAGAACGCTCCTTCTTCCTCGAATGCCACCTGGCCGCGCACGAGCGTCAGCACGCAGCTGGGCAGCGGCTGGTCGGGGTGCAGGTCGGGCAGCTGCGGTACGCCGGCCCGCGGGTCGGTCGACCAGGCGGCGACGCGGGCGTCCGGGGTCTGCACCACCAGGTCGCCGGGCACGTCGAACACCGCGATGCTCGCCGGCGCCCCGAGCGCGATCACGCCGCCCTCGTCGCGCGCGGCCGCCCGCCAGCCACCGCGCGTGTGGGCGTTGAACGCCGCCCGGACAGTGATCCGCTCCGCGGCCGTCCGGTGCCACGCGGCGGCCCGGACCGCAGCCCAGGGGCCGAAGGGCGTCACCGGCGTGTCCGACCCGAACGCGAGCGCCACACCGGCCCGGTTCAGCGAGGCGAAGGCGTTCATGCCCCGCGCCCGCTCGGCCCCGAGCCGCTGGGCGTACATGCCGTCCTCGCCGCCCCAGTAGGCGTCGAACATCGGCTGTTGGCTGGCGGTCAGGCCGAACCGGCCGAGGATCTCCATCTGCTCGGGAGCGACCATCTCGAGATGCTCCAGGCGGTGCCGGCCGCGGACGACGGCGCTCTCCCCGACCTTGTCGGCGGCGGCCACGAACCCGCGGACCGCCGCGTCGACCCCGCGGTCGCCGATGACGTGGAAGCCCGCCTGGAGGCCGGCCTCGGTGCAGGTCAGCACGTGCGCGGCCACCTCCTCGGCGTCGAGGTAGAGGTGGCCGGTGTGCTCCGGGTCGTCGGGGTGGTCGGCGTACGGCGCCTGCAGCGCCGAGGTGTAGGAGCCGAGGGAGCCGTCGATGCAGAGGTCGCCGGCCAGGCCCACGGCGCCGAGCTCGCGGGCGATGCCGACGGCCCCCTGCTCTCCCCAGTAGGCGACGAGCTCGGGCAGCGGCTCGGGGCCGTCGACCAGGGCGCGTGCGACCAGCAGGTCCTCGGGAGGGCAGATGTGCGGCGCGCCGAGCTCGTGCACCATCGCGATGCCGCGCGACGCCGCCAGGCGCAGCGCGCGCAGGATCGCGTCCTCGCGCACCGAGCTCGGGAGCAGCCGGTGCAGTCCGTCGCGGGCGGCGTGGTGGGCGTCGCGCTCGACCCGGCCGGTGACGGAGTAGCCGTCGGCGTGCACCACGTCGGGACAGGCGTCGAGGAAGGCCGTGGAGACCACTGCGGAGTGCTCGTCGACGCGGGCGAGGTAGGCCGGCCGGCCCTCGAGGGCCCGGTCGACCTCGTCGCGGCTGAAGGGCCGCTGCTCCGGCCAGGCCGTCTCGTCCCAGCCGTAGCCCAGGATCACCAGGTCGTGCGAGGTGCGGGCGAACGAGGCCAGGGCGTCCAGCGCCTCGCGCAGGCTGCTGAGACCGGTGAGGTCGACGCCGGCCGCGGCGAAGCCGGTGTGGGCCAGGTGCGTGTGCGCGTCGACGAACGCCGGCGTGACCAGCCGTCCCTCGAGCTCGACGATCCGGTCGGCGCCGTCCTCGAAGTGCGCCGAGGCGTCGTCGTCCCCGGTCCAGACGATCGAGCCGTCGTCGACGCACACGGCGGTCGCATGGGGGTCGGAGGGCGTGTGCACGTAGCCGCCGCGAAGCAGGATCCTCATGGCTCCATCCTCACAGGAGTGAGCCCCCCGGTCGCCATCGGTGGCCTCACAGCCGGCGCTCGAAGAGCCGGCGGACCCCCTCGCTCCCCCGCACCAGCGAGAGCGCGTGCTCAGCGTGCCCCGGGACGTAGCCGTTGCCCACGAGCATCGTGACGTCGGCGGCCAGTCCCTCGGCGCCGAGCGCGGCCGCGCTGAAGGAGGTGGCCATGGAGAAGAACACGACCGTGCCGCCGTCGCGGGTGGACAGGATCGCGCCGCCCTCGCAGCCCGGTACGTCGACGCACACCACCGTCACGTCGGCCGGGCCGCCGGCGGCCTCGACGGCCGCGGACAGCGCCACCGGGTCGCGGGCGTCGGCCAGCGCGACCGCGTCGGCGAGGCCGGACGCCTCGAGCAGGTCGGCCTCCGCCGGCACCGGCACGACACCGATCGTGCGGGCCGCGCCGGCGGCACGCGCGGCCGCCAACGACAGCGAGCCCGACTTGCCGGCGCCTCCGACGACGGCCACGACGGGCGCCTCGTAGCGCTGCACGACCCGTGCGGTGAGCGCCGGCGCGCCGCAGACGTCCATGACCGCGAGCGCCAGCTCCGGGGAGAGGTCATCGGGCAGCTTTGCCGCGACCGAGCGCCCGAACAGGATCGCGTAGCCGTCGGCGGGCACCTGCTCGCCGCGGCCGTCCCAGCGCTCGAGGCCGTCCTCGATCACCAGCGGTGTGAGCGTGAGGGAGACCAGCGTGGCCACTCGGTCGCCGACCGCCAGTCCGAGCGGTGAGGCGGGGCCGACCGCCTCGACGGTGCCGACGAGCATGCCGCCGCTGCCGGTCTCGGGGTTCTGCATCTTGCCGCGCTCGGCGACGATGCGCAGCACGGCCTCGCGCACCTGCGCGCCGTCCCCGCCGTGCGTGCGCTCGAGCTGGCGGAACGACGCCGCGTCGAGGTTCAGCCGCTCGACGCGCACCCGCACCTCGTCGGGCCACAGCTCGCGCCGGGTGTCGAGGCGCTCCGCGGCCTGCGGCAGCACTCCGGCCGGGGCCAGCACCCGGTGCAGCCCCACCGGACTCGCCTCGGTGCGACGCAGTGAGGTGTCGGCGTGGTTCACGGAGAGTCCTTCGCGTTCGTCGAGCGTCTAGCGGGAAATCTTGCGGCGCGGCATTGGACGCGCCGGAGATTCTTTGCGTACTCTGGCACGTGAGGCGCACGCCACACAAACCGACGCGCAGGAGAGAGATGAGCATCCAGACCGCCGTCCCGACGGGCACCTCCGCCGGCAGCGACAGCCGCGGGAACGCCGGGGCCTGGGCCGAGGACGGCCAGCCCTATCCCTACAGCCGGGTCGAGCTGGTGGAGCCGGACTGGACCCGCTTCCCCGGGTGGAAGGACGTCACCGAGGAGCAGTGGCGCTCGGTCCAGTGGCAGCGCGCCCACTGCGTGAAGAACCTGCGCCAGCTGCGCACCCTGTGGGGCGACCTGGTCGACGAGCGGTTCTACGCGGACCTCGAGCGCGACCAGCGCGAGCGCGCGACCATGTCGATGCTGGTCCCGCCGCAGATGATGAACACGATCGCGCCGCGGACGCTGCCGGCCGGTCCGGGGTCGCTGACTGAGGCGGCGTACGCCGACCCGATCCGCCGCTACATGCTGCCGGTGTTCAGCGACCGGCGCACCGACTGGCCCTCGCACCCGCACGCCACCCGCGACTCGCTGCACGAGCACGACATGTGGGTGGCCGAGGGGCTCACCCACCGCTACCCGACCAAGGTGCTCGCCGAGCTGCTGCCGACCTGCCCGCAGTACTGCGGGCACTGCACGCGGATGGACCTCGTCGGCAACTCCACCCCGGTCGTCGACAAGCTGAAGTTCCTCGGCAAGCCGGTCGACCGGCACGCGGAGATGCTCGACTACCTGCGCCGCACCCCGTCGGTGCGCGACGTGGTCGTCTCCGGCGGTGACGTGGCGAACATGCCCTGGCCGCGGCTGGAGGAGTTCCTCACCCAGCTGCTGGAGATCGAGAACATCCGCGACATCCGGCTGGCTACCAAGGCTCTGATCGGCCTGCCCCAGCACTGGCTGCAGGACGACGTACGCGCCGGCGTCGAGCGCGTCGCCCGGGTGGCCCGCGACCGCGGCGTCTCGCTGGCCATGCACACCCACGCCAACCACGCGAGCTCGATCACCCCGGTCGTCGCCGACGCCAGCCGGGCGATGCTCGAGGCCGGCCTGCGCGACGTCCGCAACCAGGGCGTGCTCCTCGACGGCGTGAACGCCGACCCGAACTCGTTGCTCGACCTGTGCTTCGCCCTGCTCGACGGGGCGCAGATCATGCCCTACTACTTCTACATGTGCGACATGATCCCGTTCAGCGAGCACTGGCGGGTCTCGGTCGCCGACGCGCAGCGGCTGCAGCACCACGTCATGGGCTACCTGCCGGGCTTCGCGACGCCGCGGATCGTGTGCGACGTGCCGTTCGTCGGCAAGCGCTGGGTGCACCAGCTCGCCGACTACGACCGGGACCTCGGCATCTCCTACTGGACGAAGAACTACCGCACCTCGATCGAGTCGAGCGACCCCGAGGCGCTCCAGCGCCACTACGAGTACTACGACCCGATCCACACGCTGCCCGAGGAGGGCCAGCAGTGGTGGCGCGACCACGCCGGCGACGCCGACGCCGCACTCGCCGAGGCGCAGCGCCGGGCCGCGGGCTCCCGCCGGGCCGCCGAGGAGCAGACGAGCCTCACCCTGGCCTGACGCCGGACCCCGATTCGTCCGCGGTCGCCCCGCTCAGGAGGGGCTCGCTTCCGCGGACGAATCGGGGTTGAGGGCCTCCACCAGGCGCGCCGCCGGGCTGTCGAGGCCCCAGCGACGCGCCAGCTCGAGCACCGCGTCCGGGTCGGCCGGCGTGCGCGGCAGCGTCAGGTCCGGCTTGCCGAGGTCGAGGTCGCGCGCGACGGCCACCACCCGGGGCGCCACGGCCAGGTAGTCGGCCGCGTCCTTGACCTTGCGGCGCGGTCCCGGCGCGAGGTCCGAGTCCGGGATCGCCGGCGGCGGCGAGGATGCCCGCGACGTCCCCGAAGCGCCCCAGCAGGGTGGCGGCGGTCTTCTCCCCCACGCCCGCGACGCCCGGCAGCCCGTCGGAGGTGTCCCCCCGCAGGGTCGCGAAGTCGGCGTACTGGCCGGCCGCGACGCCGTACTTCTCGCGGACCACGTCGCCGGTGATCCGCTCGTGCTTCCCGACGCCGCGGGCGGTGTAGAGCACCCGCACCTCGGCCTCGTCGTCGACCAGCTGGAACAGGTCGCGGTCGCCGGTGACGATGTCGACGGGCATGCCCGCTCCCGTGGCCAACGTGCCGATGACGTCGTCGGCCTCGTAGCCGTCGGCCCCGACGATCGCGATGCCGAACGCCTCGAGCACCTCGACGATGACCGGGATCTGCGCCTCGAGCGGGTCGGGCACCTCCTCCTCCCAGTGCGCGTCGCCGGGCGCCGCGGCTCGCACCGGGGCCTCCACGCGGTGGGCCTTGTAGGAGGGGATCAGGTCGACGCGCCACTGCGGGCGCCAGTCGTTGTCCCAGCAGCACGCCAGGTGCGTGGGCCGGTAGTCGGTGACCAGCCGGGCGATGAAGTCCAGCAGCCCGCGCACGGCGTTGACCGGAGTGCCGTCGGGAGCCTTGAACGAGTCCGGGACGCCGAAGTAGGCCCGGAAGTAGAGGGAGGCGGTGTCGAGGAGCATCAGTCGCGCGCCGGTGGTCACCCGCGGCAGTATGGCAGGCGCCGCCGTCGCTCGGGGCGCGTCGCGGCGGGCGCGGGCGGCTACTGTTCAGCCGTGGAAGACCTCGACCAGCGCATCCTGTCGCTCCTGGCCGCCGACGGGCGGATGTCCTTCACCGACCTCGGCAAGGCGACCGGCCTGTCCACCTCGGCGGTGCACCAGCGGGTCAAGCGGCTCGAGCAGCGCGGCGTCATCAAGGGGTACGGCGCCGTGGTCGACTACGACCAGGTCGGGAGGCCCCTGACCGCATTCATCTCGATCCGCCCCATCGACGCCTCCGAGCCTGACGACGCCCCCGACCGGTTGGCGCCGATCCCCGAGATCGAGAGCTGCTGGTCGGTGGCCGGCGACGAGTCCTACATCCTCAAGGTCCGGGTCGCCACCCCGACGGACCTCGAGGACCTGCTGGCCCGGGTGCGGGCGGCGGCGAACGTGTCCACTCGCACGACGATCGTGCTCTCGACGCCCTACGAGAGCCGTTCGGTCACCTGAGGCGCCGATCGGGAGTACCGTGGAACGGTGAGCATGTGGGCTCCCGACGGGGGCCAGGAGGAGCTGTCCTTCGGACCCGAGAGGCCCGCACCGAGCGTCGCCCGCGACTGCTGCTGGCGGTGGCGCTCGTCGCCGGTCTGGTCGTCGGCGGCTTCCTCGGCGCGCGGCTGGCGCAGTGGAGCTCGGAGCGGGACGCCGCCACACCCCTGCGACTGGTCGCCGGGAGCGTCGAGCGGATGCCGTTCGGAGGCGAGAGCGGGCCGGTCTTCGGCCTCCCCCTGCACAACGGATCGACCCAGACCGTGGAGCTCGTCCACGTCGGGATCGACGGCCTCGGCGGCGAGATCGTCACCGGGGGGCACCAGTCCCTCGCGCCCGGCTCGTGGCGGACCGTGACGTTCGGCGCGCCCGCGGACTGCGGCTTCGGCGGCACGGGCAGCGTGGACGATGTCCGGCTCACCGTGCGGACCGACGACGGCGATCGGCGGCTGCGCGTCTCGCTGCCGGGCGGCGGCCAGCCCGTCGTCGACTACCACGAGGCGGTGTGTGCGCCTCAGGCGATGCCCCGTCCACGTGACCTGGCGGGAGTCTGGCTGCTCGAGGACTCGTTCGGGGAGCAGGAGTTCGTCGGCACCATGGTGTGGCGCTTCGGACGAGCCGGGCGCTTCGTGGCCGACTGGGACGGCGCGGCGCTCCAGGACGTGGCGCACCCGCTCGACGGGCGCTACTCGCTGCGCGACGGACGGATGCGCATCGACGCCGTGGGCGGCTATGCCTTCTGCGACGGGATCCATTCCGCCCTGCGTCCGTCGCTGGTCGACGGTCCGGAGCCCGCCGACCCGGAGTTCGGTCGCGAACTCACCGCCAGGTGGCTCAAGGGAGACTGCCCCGATGGCCTGCGCGGGCAGCTCTGGACCTTCAAGCGGGTCCTGCGCGGAGGCGGCTGACCGGGCGGGTGCAGAAAGCGGCCGCACCGGCCGCAGGACCCGGCGGCAGCACTGTCTACCCTCGCCGTGTGCCGAACCCGCGACGCTTCCCCCGTGTCCTGGCCCTGCTGGTGCTCGCAGCGCTGGCGACGTCGTCCTGCGTGGGCCAGTGGTCAGGAGACGACGTCGGTGGTGCCGGCAGCGGGTCTCCCGCGCCGGACCGGTCGGCCTCGCCCTCGGAGTCCGCTGCGCCACCCTCGGAGACCGCCACACCGTCCTCGGAGTCGGCCGCGGCCTCGGACCGGCCGTTGCCGTGGGGCCCGACGGGGGCCGAGCTGGCCCGGGCCGAGGAGCTGGTCGGCTCGATGTCGGCGACCCAGCTGGCCGGTCAGGTCATCGTCGGCCGCTGGCACGGCAGCGACCCGGCGACTGCCGCCGCCCTGGTCGAGAAGCACCACCTCGCCGGCGTCCAGCTCACCGGCGACAACATCGTGGACCGGGCGCAGGTGAGCGCGGCCACGGCCGCCGTCACCTCGGCGTTCGAGCGGAGCGGCCGCAGCTTCCCGCCGGTCATCGGCGTCGACCAGGAGGGGGGCGTGGTGGCGCACCTGGGCGGGATCGCCGCGGACCTCCCGTCGTTCGCCACGGCCGGCCGCGCCGTGGCGCTGCAGGGCCGGGCGGGTCGACGTACCGTCCGGGCGGCGATGCGCGCCCAGGCGCTCGAGCTGCGCGAGCTCGGCTTCACGTGGGTGTTCGCGCCGGTCGCCGACGTGACCATCGGCGCCGCGGACGTGACCATCGGCAGCCGGTCGCCCTCGTCGGACCCCGCGGTCGCCGCCGCTACGGTGGCCGCCGCCGTGGAGGGGTACGTCGAGGCCGGCCTGGTGTCGACGGTCAAGCACTTCCCGGGTCATGGGGCGGCGACCCAGGACAGCCACGAGACGCTTCCGGAGATCGACGTGAGCCGCCAGCGGCTGGACGCGCGGGACCTGCCGCCGTTCCGGGCCGCGGTGCGAGCCGGTGCCCCGGCCGTGATGGTGGGGCACCTCGACGTCAGCTCTGTGGCGCCCGGCGTGCCCACCAGCCTGGCGCCGGAGGCCTATGACCTGCTGCGCGACGACGTGGGCTTCCAGGGCGTGGCGATCACCGACTCGCTGGGCATGGGTGCCGTCATGTCCCGCACCCGGCCCGCGCTCGGCGCGCTGACCGCCGGTGCGGACCTGCTGCTGATGCCGGCCGACACGGCGGGCACCCACCGGGTGGTGACGGGCGCCCTGCGGCGTGGCGACCTGAGTCGCGAGCGTGTCGAGGAGGCCGCGGCGCGGGTCGTGGCGGTCCAGCTGTGGCAGCAGCGGATGAGCCGGCAGGTGCCGGTCCCCCGCGACGCCTCGGCGCGAGCGGCTGCTGCGGTCCGGAGACCTGCTCGCTGCCGCGTCGTGAGCGCGGGCACGGCGACGCGTGCGTGCGCCCGGCGACGCCGGCGTGCGGCCGCAGGTCAGTCGCTGACCGAGGAGTAGGCCACCACCCCGCGGCGCAGCGCCTTGCTCGTCTCGCGGGCGGTACGGCGCAGCTCCCCGTCACCGGCCGCGTCGGCGACCTGGTCGGTCAGGTCGAGCAGCTGCTTCATCCAGCGGACGAAGTCGCCGGCGGCCAGGTCGGTCTCGTCGAGCACCTCGTCGAGCGGCGCGCCCTCGGCCCAACGGAAGGCGGCCCAGGCGAAGCCGAGGTCGGGCTCGCGCAGGAAGTCCAGCCGGTGCTCGCGCTCCAGCGCGTCGAGGTCGGCCCACACCGACACCATGGCGCCCAGCACCTCGCGGACCGGTCCGCCCGGCAGCCGCGGCGAGCGGGCGTCGTCGGCACGCCTCGCCTCGAAGACCAGGGCCGACAGCGCCGCGGCCAGGCCGCTGGGACCGAGACCGTCCCACAGGCCGTGCCGCAGGCACTCGGCCGCGACGAGGTCCATGTCGGTGTAGATCCGCATCAACCGCGCGCCGGTGCCGGTGACCTCGTCGTCCTGGAGGTAGCCGAGCGCGGTGAGCACCTCGCACACGCGGTCGAACTGCCGCGCGATCGTGTTGGTGCGCTGCTCGATGCGGCGCTGCAGCGTGCGGGTGTCCCGGTCGAGCTTGTGGTGCCGCTCGGCCCAGCGGGCGTGGTCCTCGCGCTCGGGGCAGGCGTGGCAGGGGTGCCGACGCAGCTCCTCGCGCAGCCGGGTGATCTCGTTCTCCCCGGTCGGCTGGTGCCCGGCGCGGCCGCGTCGACCGGGGCCCGCGTCGGCCTTCTCGCGGCGCAGTGGCGGCGGCGTCAGGCCCTGCGTCCGCGACCGCAGCGCCGAGGCCAGGTCGCGCCGCGACTGCGGGTTGCGGCCGTTGAAGCTCTTCGGGATCCGCATCCGGGTGAAGGCGGCCACCGGCACGGGGAAGTCGGCCATCGACAGGCGGCGGGCCTGCCGGTCCGCGGTGAGCACGTACGGGCGCGGACCGTCCCGGTCCGAGCGCACGCCCGGGTCCACCACGACGGCCATCCCGGCGTAGCGGCCGGCCGGCACCTCGATCACGTCGCCGACCCGCAGTGACTCCAGCGAGGCCATCACCTCGTCGCGGCGGTCGGCGCGCCGGGACTTGGCGAGCTCGCCCTCGACCCGGCCGAGCTGCTGGCGCAGGCCGGCGTACTCCATGAAGTCGCCGAGGTGGCAGGAGGCGGCCTCGGCGTACCCCTCGAGCGCCTCCTCGGCCTTGCGCAGCTGCCGGGCCAGCCCCACGACGGCCTTGTCGGCCTGGAACTGGGCGAAGGAGGACTCCAGCAGCTCGCGGGCCGTGCTGCGCCCGACCTGGTGCACGAGGTTGACGGCCATGTTGTACGACGGCCGGAACGACGAGCGCAGGGGGTAGGTGCGGGTGGAGGCCAGCCCCGCGACCGAGCGCGGGTCGAGACCGGGCTGCCAGAGCACGACGCCGTGCCCCTCCACGTCGATCCCGCGCCGCCCGGCGCGGCCGGTGAGCTGGGTGTACTCCCCCGGCGTGATGTCGGCATGGGTCTCGCCGTTCCACTTCGACAGCTTCTCCAGGACCACGCTGCGCGCCGGCATGTTGATGCCCAGCGCCAGGGTCTCGGTGGCGAAGACGACCTTGCAGCGTCCCGAGGCGAACAGCTCCTCCACGCACTCCTTGAAGGTCGGCAGCATGCCCGCGTGGTGGGCGGCGACGCCGCGGGAGAGGCCGTCGAGGAAGTCGTGGTAGCCCAGGACGTGCAGGTCCTCGTCGGGGATGTGCTTGCAGCGGTCCTCGACGAACGCGACGATCTCGTCGCGCTCGGCGGCGGAGGTGAGCCGCAGGTTCGCGCCGAGGCACTGGGTGACCGCGGCGTCGCAGCCCACGCGGCTGAAGATGAACACGATCGCCGGCAGCAGCCCCTGGGAGTCGAGCTTCTCGACCACCTCGAACCGGGTCGGCAGGCGCGGGCCGCGCTGGGGGGGTCCGCTGCGTCCGCTGCCGCCCCGCCGGTCACGGGGGCCGGCTCCGCGCCGGCGGCGGTCACCGGCGCGTCCGGCGCGCCAGTCGTCGCGGGCGACGCGGTAGAGCTCGGGGTTCACCTTGGCGTCGGGACCGGTCGCGCCGTCGTCGGCGAAGAGGTCGTACATGCGGCGGCCGACCAGCACGTGCTGGTAGAGCGGCACCGGGCGGCGCTCCTCGACGATGGTGGCGGTCTCGCCGCGGACGGTGGCCAGCCAGTCGCCGAACTCCTCGGCGTTCGACACCGTCGCGGACAGCGAGACGATCGCCACCGACTCCGGCAGGTGGATGATGACCTCCTCCCAGACGGCGCCGCGGAACCGGTCGGCGAGGTAGTGCACCTCGTCCATGACGACGTAGCCGAGGCCGGTCAGCGTGGAGGAGCCGGCGTAGAGCATGTTGCGCAGCACCTCGGTGGTCATCACCACGATCGGCGCCTCGCCGTTGATGGTGTTGTCACCGGTGAGCAGGCCGACCTGGTCGGGGCCGTAGCGGCGCACCAGGTCGGCGTACTTCTGGTTCGACAGCGCCTTGATCGGCGTGGTGTAGAAGCACTTGCGGCCCTGGTGCAGGGCCAGGTGGACGGCGAACTCGCCGACCAGGGTCTTCCCCGACCCGGTCGGCGCCGCCACCAGCACACCCTGCCCGGCCTCGAGCGCCTGGCAGGCCTCGACCTGGAACGGGTCGATCTCGAAGTCGTAGAGCACCCGGAAGTCGTTCAGGACGGGGGTGGCCTGGGTGCTGCGGAACCGGGCGTAGCGCTCGGCGGGACTCTGGCTGCTCTCCGGTGCGCTCATGCCCCCACCAGCACCTTCAGCGCGCGCGGCGCGACCGTGACCGTGAGCGGCAGCGGCCCCAGCCGCTCGCCGTCGGCGTACGCCGTGATGCCGGGAGCCGCGACGGTCACCTCGCGCACCCGGTGGTGCTCGTACTCGGGAAGGCTGACGTGCGTGCCGCGGAACAGCCGGGGGTAGACCCGCACCAGCTTGGCCTTCGTCATCGGCCCGATCACCACCACGTCGAGCAGGCCGTCGTCGAGCGAGGCCCCCTCGGTGATCCGGAGACCGCCGCCGAAGGACGGTCCGTTCCCCACGGCGACCAGCATGGCTTCGACCCTACGCTGCTCGCCGTCGAGCTCAAGCAGGTAGGGCAGCGGGGAGAAGACCCGGAGCTCGGCGAGGGTCGCCAGGTTGTAGCGCATCTGCCCCGCGGGCCACCGCATCCGGTTGGCGCGCTCGTTGACCTTCGCGTCGAAGCCGGCGGCGAGGACCGTGACGAAGTAGGTGCCGGCGGCCAGCGCGAGGTCGATCTCGCGCACCCGGGAGGCCACCACCACGTCTGCTGCCAGCTGCGGGTCGTGCCGCGGTACGTCGAGGTAGCGGGCCACGTCGTTGCCGGTGCCCGACGGGATCACGCCGAGCGCGGTGGCCGACCCGGCCAGCGCCTGCACCGCCTCGTGGACGAGACCGTCGCCGCCGCAGACGACCAGCGCCTCGACCCCTTCGGCGACCGCCCCGTGGGCGAGGTCGCGGGCCTCGGCTGCGTCGCGTCCCTCGAGACGCTGCACGTCGAAGCCGGCCTCCTCGAGCCGGGGAAGGGCGATGGCGGCGGTCCTGCGGCCCCGGCCCTTCCCGGACACGGGGTTGGTCAGAAGGGCGATCTGGCGGCGCACGCCGCGACAATACGCGCGCCGGCCTGGGCAGCGACGCGGACACGACCTACGGTGGCGCGATGACCACCACTGACGCCCTCGAGGTCGTCGAGCCGGACGGGCGCACGCTCGAGGTCGTGCTCTTCGGCGACCCGGACGGCTTCCCGCTGCTCTACCACTCCGGCAGCCCGAGCGGCGCGGTGCTCGACCCCGGTATCGACCGCGCCGCCCGCGCTGCCGGGCTCCGGGTCGTCACCTACTCGCGGCCCGGGTACGGCGCGTCGACGCCCCGGCCGGGGCCGGCCTACGTCGCCGACGACGTGCAGGACAGCTCGGTGATCCTGCAGCACCTCGGCATCACCGACTTCGTCACGCTCGGCTGGTCCGGCGGTGGGCCCCGCGCCCTCGGGTGTGCCGCCCTGCTGTCGCTGCACTGCCGCGCCGCCGCCACCCTCGCAGGCGTGGCGCCCATCGACGCCGACGGGCTCGACTGGCTGGCCGGGATGGGGCCGGAGAACGTCGAGGAGTACGAGGCCGCACAGCTGGGGGTCGAGGCCTACGAGACGTACCTCGAGCAGGAGATGCCGCCGATGCTGGCTGCGTCGCCGGACGAGGTCGTCGCGGCGTTCGGCGAGCTGCTGACCCCCGTGGACGCGGCGTACGTCACCGGCGAGTTCGCCGAGACCCTCTCCCGGTCCCTGAACCGTGCCGGCGCTCAGGGCGTCGTCGGGGTCCGCGACGACGGCCTGGCGGTCATGACGCCGTGGGGCTTCGACGTGTCGGGGATCCATGTCCCCGTCGCCGTGTGGCAGGGGCGCCAGGACGCCATGGTGCCCTTCGCGCACGGTGAGTGGCTGGCCGCGAACGTCCCCAGCGCCCGGGCGCACCTGTTCGAGGACGAGGGCCACCTGTCCCTGGCAGCCCGCCTGGAGGAGATCCTGCTCGACCTGCGCCACATAGGTGGCGTCTGACGCTTTGCGCGTGGCCGGGCCGGTGATCCGCGGCGCGAGCATCAGCCGCGGGGAGCGCCCATGCTGGGGGTACGACGGCACCCGGCAGGACGTGCGCGTCTGCCGGATGCCGTGGGCGTGCTCGGGGTGCTTCGTTGGGGTGGCTCAGGCGGCGTGGTCGCCGCGGTCTTCGCGGTCGGTCTCGTTGCTCGGGCGCGCGTGGGGCTCGGTGGCGCAGAGGTCGAGCAGGGTCTCGGGTGGTCCGGTGCCGATGGGTGGACCGGTCGGCTCACGTGGGCCGGTGGCGTCACGTGGGCCGGGGCCCGGGGGTGGGGCCGTGCCGCCTGGTGGGTGGCCGGTGCCCGGTGGGCCTGCGTCGGTGTCGGCGTGCGGAGCGCTGTCGGTGTCGGGGTGGCGGGTGCCGCCGTGTCGGCCGGGGGTGACGAGGTAGGTCTGGGCGTGTGGGCCGGTCCAGTGGTAGCTGCCGTCGGGGAGTCGTTGGTAGCGCCAGCCTGAGTGGGTCTTGACCCGGTGGTGGTGGCGGCACAGGGGTGCCAGGTTGTCCGGGTGCGTCAGCCCGGTCACCGGCACCGGTACGGCCTCGTCGCCGTCAGAGGCGCCGGTGCCCCTGGTTTCGGCACGGCAGCGGTTCCAAGCGTCGGGGTCGGCGTGCGGGTCGTGGTTGGTGATGTGGTCCAGATCGGCTGCGCGGGCGGGGTTTTGGCAGTCGGGGAACACGCACCGCTGGTCGCGCAGCCGGACGAGCTCGGCCATCGACTCCGGTGGCGCGTACGCCACGGTGGCCTTCGTGCCCGGCCCCATCCCGGCCGCACCCCCGGCGGCGGGGTCGGTCAGGTGCAGCACCGGCCGCAGGGTGATCTGGTCGACCGCGCCGAGCCACTCGCGCAGCAGCGCCAGGGTGATCGCGCCGTAGCGTTCCTCCACCGCGACCGCCGCCCCGGCGTCGCTGGCGTCGCTGGTGTCGCTGGTGTCGCTGGTGTCGGCGGCGGCAGTGTCGGCGGTGGTGTCGTGGGTGGTGCCGGTGAGGGTCCGGACCAGGGTGAGCACGGCGTGGGGCTCCAGGTGCAGGTACACCATCGCCCCGACCCCCGCGGCCCTGCCACCGTGCGCGGCGGGGCGGCTGGTGGACCGGGTGGCGTGCTCGGCCAGCCCGGCACCGGTGAGCCGGCCCTGGGCATCGAGGATCGTGGCGGGGTCGAGGTCGGCGAACAACGGGTGCTCCAACAGCCCGACCAGCCGGGAGTCCGCCGCGAGCGCGGACGCTTGCGCGGCCGGGTCGGTGCCGGTCAGCCACAACGCCCGCTGCGGGTTCGCCACGATCCCCACCGCCCGCGCCCGGCGGACCTGCTCTGCGGAGGTGTCGCCGAGCTCGGCCAGGGTGGCGGCGACCTGGCCGACGCGGGCGTCGAAGGCGACCCCGTCGATCGCGTCGACCACGGCGGTGATCGTCGCGGTCGCGGCCTGGCCGCGGTGGTTGATCCACACCCCGCGCCGGTCCCGCTCGCGCTGCTCCCGCTCAGCGGCGTGCTCGGGGTCGCAGCGGGCGGTCGCTTCTTGGACCAGCCGGCCCAGGTACGGCAACCGGTTCCGGGCCGCGACCACCGCGACGTGCCGGTCCACGAACGCCGCTGCCGCGGGCGAGAGCTCGATGGTCTCCCGGGCGACCTGGCGGGCCTTCCACGCCTGCAACAGGCCCCGGAGCACCAGCTCCCACAGCCTCGGCAGCCGGTGCCGCAGCTCGAGGGCCTCCCCGACCAGCGCCTTGGCCTGCCCGATCGAGACCCCCAACGCGGCCGCGAGCTCGTCGACGGCGAACTCCGCCACCGCCGGGGTCCCCACCCCACCCAGCAGCTGCAGCCGCTCCCGGCCCGCCACCGGGCCCATCCCGGCCAGCCCCGGGTCGCCGTGACCCGCCGCCGCGGCGCCGTCGACCACCGGGTGCAGGTCCGCGAAGTGCGCCGCCAGCACCAGCAAGTCCGCCTCCGCGCGGTCCGCCGCCCGACGCGCATCGACGACCGCAGACAGGACACCGGGAGTGTCCAAGGAGTCGATGCCCGATCGGTTGACCATGACCCCACTCTCCCAGGGCGCACCGACAGTTTCCGGACCGGAATCAGCCGTGTGCCCAACAGATTCGCGATAGATCCGGACCGTTGAATACACGCGAGTCGGGCGATCGACGCGTCGTCGGGAACGTCCCGCCACGCGACCCTCGCGCCCGTCGAATCCTTGGCCGGCAGGGCAGCGCCTCGGCGCAAGCAGGCCGGCCCGTGCCCACGACGTCGCGGGAGGTCTGCGCCCAGGCCATCGCCTGCGCGACATGGACCGGCAGCGCCGGTCTGATCCCTCGCGCATCGTGGCCCGGCCGATCGGCTCGCGGCAGAGCCAGCCACCGGACGGCCACCTCGTGCACCCCACCACGTTCGAATCCACGAGGTGCCCCCTCCCCCGTCGTCGTACCACTCGCAGCTTTCCGGATTACCGTGTCCGCAGACACCCGCGACCCCCACGGAGGACCCATGCCCGACAGCGCCGCTTCGATCGTCACCCTTCCCGACGGCCGCATCCTCGAGTACCTCGTCGAGGGCGACCCCGACGGTCTCCCGCTCGTGCTGCACCACGGGACCCCGGGCTCGGCCGTGCCGTTCCCCAAGGGGTCCGCTGCCGCGGCCGACCGCGGGCTCGCGCTGGTGATGTACACACGGGCCGGCTACGGCGGCTCGACCCCCGACCCCGACCGTACGGTCGGCGACGTCGCCGCCGACATCGCAGCGCTGCTCGACCATCTGGGCCGCGAGGAGTTCGTGACGCTGGGCTGGTCAGGTGGCGGCCCGCACTCGCTCGCGTGCGCCGCGCTGCTGCCCGACCGCTGCCGCGCCGCGGCCACCGGCGCAGGGGTGGCGCCGTACCACAACGGCGGCACCCTGGACTTCCTCGCCGGGATGGGGCCGGAGAACGTCGAGGAGTTCTCGGCGGCACTGGCCGGTCGCGAGCAGCTGCTGCCGTACCTGGAGACAGAGGCCTCGAAGCTCACGGGTGTGACCCCCGAGGACATCGCCGACGCGCTCGGCGGCCTGGTGTCGCCGGTCGACAAGGCCTACGCCACCGGCGACCACGCCAGGCGCATGCACGAGGCGATGCGCAACGGCCTGCGCGAGGGCGTCGAAGGATGGGCCGGGGACGACCTCGCCTTCACCAAGGAGTGGGGCTTCGACCTCGGCGCGATCAAGGTGCCGGTCTCGGTGTGGCAGGGCGCCCAGGACCTCATGGTGCCGTTCGCGCACGGCAAGTGGCTCGCCGAGCACGTGCCCGGTGCTCGCGTGCACCTGTACGACGACGAGGGCCACCTCTCGCTGTGGGCGCAGATGGGCGCGATCTTCGACGACCTGCTGGACCTCGTGAAGGGCTGACCTGCGGGCGCCGGGAGCGGGCATGCCTCAGCTCCCGGCCAAGCCCCCCGGGTGGGGCGACTGCCACCGCCACGTGCCGCAGCACACGTCGTCATGCTGCGCGTCGCGCCGAACCGGGACCTGAGAGGCGCGTGCCGCACCACCGCGACACACGCACGTCGACGGGACGGGTCAGGTCAGAGGCGCACGGCGGCGAGGAAGCGACCACGCTCAGCACCCACGGAGCGGGCGAGCCGGCCCAGCGCCTCCAGCGCGCTGTCGGCGGAGAAGCCGGTGCCCGGCACGGCCAGCGTCAGCCGGTCCTCGTGCTCCACGAGCAGCACCTGCCCGTGGGTCCACGCCTGGTGCGCCCGGCGCCGCCGCTCCTCGTCGACCACGGGCCGCGGGTACGCCTCGTCCACCGCGAGCAGGTCACACGGGATCGGTTCCCCCGCGCCGCTCAGCTGGCCGCGCACCAGGTGGCCGTCGTGCACACCCGTGCGCGCCGTCCACGTCACCTCCGAGGTGCCGAGCCAGTCCGGCAGGTCGAACGGGTCGACGTCGTCGACGGGTGTCTCGGCCGCCACTCAGTCGTCCTCGTCGAGCCGCGAGCGCCGGACATCCGGGCTCGGACCGTCGATGAGGGACTGCTCCTCGTCGTCCAGGTCGGCGTACGCCGGTCTTCTCCGGGCGCGTCGCCGGTCGACGAGCCGGGCGATCAGCTCCGAGACCAGGAACAGCAGGGTCATCGGGATCGCCAGCATCAGCATCGAGAACGGGTCCGTCGAGGGGGTGGCGACCGCGGCGAAGACGAAGGTGCCCACCACGATCCAGGGCCGGTACGCCGCGAGCGCCTTGGCCGGCAGCACGCCGGCGAGGTTCAGCAGCACCACGAACAGCGGGATCTCGAAGGCGATGCCGAAGACCAGCATCATCCGGGTGATGAACCGGAAGTAGTCCCCGAAGTCCACCAGGCTCTGGATGGAGGCGGGGGTGAACCCGATCAGAACCTCCATGCCCTTGGGGAGCACGTAGTAGCCGACCGCGACCCCGGCCACGAAGAGCGGCCCGGCGACGACCGCGAAGATCTTGGTCCAGCGTCGCTCGTGGGCGTGCAGCCCCGGCATCACGAACGCCCAGATCTGGTAGAGCCAGATCGGGCTGGTGAGCACCGCCGCGGCCAGGGCGCTGATCTTGAGCTGCAGCATCAGCGAGGTCGCCACGCCGGAGACGACCGGCTCGGTGCGCACCCCTTGGGCCTGCAGCTTCTCGCGGGCGCTCTCGTAGGGGTCGAGCAGCAGGTTGAAGAGCTGGTCGTAGAAGAACCAGGCGACGACGATGCCGATCGTGAGCACCACCGTCGAGATCAGCAGACGGGCGCGAAGCTCGCGCAGGTGGTCGGCGAGCGCCATCCGGCCGTCGTCGCCGACCGGATGCTGCGGCTTCACACTGAACAGCCGCAGGACTCCAGCAGTGGACATGGTGCGACGCCAGTCAGTGCGGGTCGGCTGCGGTTCCGGCGCCGCTCAGAGCTCGGTGCCGCGACGCTGCTGCTGGTCGACCGGCTCGACCCGGTCGGCCGCCTCGGTGGTGCGCTGCGACTCGATCTGACGCTGCTCCTCGGTCTTGTACTTCGCCGGGGTGTCGTCGTCGTCCTCGTCGAGCAGGCCCTTGGTCTCCGCCTTGAAGATGCGCAGGGCGCGCCCGCTCCCCCGGGCGAGCTCGGGGAGCTTCTTGGCACCGAAGAGCAGCACCAGGACCAGCACAATCAGCAGGATCTCGGTCGGGCCGAGGTTCATCGCCATCGGAATGGCCAGGGGGCTGCTCATAGCGTCCTTCTCACGTCGTGGTCTCCGTCCTCATGGTAACCCTCCGGCTCACGCGTAGTGCGCGAGCGCAGCGACGGCCGTCCGGCGCACGTCGTCGGCGATCGCCACGGGCCGCTCGACGGTCGCGTCCGTGCCCAGCCGGAGCAGCAGCCGCACCAGCCACGCGGGGTCGGCGACCCTCAGGTCGACGCGCAGCCGACCGCCCTCGGCTTCGCAGACCTTCTCCACGGGGTAGTACTCCGCCACCCAGCGCGCCCGGGGCTCGAGCAGCAGCGTCACCAGCAGGTCGTCGGGCGAGGGCTGGAAGAGGCCGGCCGACAGGTCGCGAGGCGTGAGGTCGTGCTGCCTCGCCGGCGTGTCGAGCACCTCGAGGGTGGAGACCCGGTCCAGCCGGAACAGGCGCTGGTCCTCGGCGAGCTGGCACCACGCCTCCAGGTAGTCGTGGCCCTCCGCGGTGACCAGCCGCAGCGGGTCCACCGTGCGGGCGGTGGACTCGTCGCGCGAGGGCACGTAGTAGTCCAGGCGCAGCTGGCGTCCCTTCTCCAGGGCGTCAGCGACCCGCGCCCGTACGGCGGCCAGGCCGGCGTCGCGCCCGGGGACGTGCACGTCCACGTGCGCGGCCAGCGCCGCCGCGTCACCGGCCGCGGCCTCGAGCTTGGTCAGCGTCCGGTCGACGACGGGACGCACCTCCGCGCCGCTGCTCTCGCGCAGCGCACGCAGTGCCACGATCAGCGCCGACGCCTCGGAGCTGTCCAGGCGCAGCGGCCGGGAGAGGTAGTCGGCGTTGGAGACCCGGATGACGCCCTCGTCCTCGAGCGCCTCCATGTCGACGTCGATCAGGTCACCCATGCCCAGACCCGGCAGCCCGCAGAACCACAGGACGTTGAGGTCACGCACGATCTGGCTCACCGACACCCCGAACTCGGCGGCTGCCTCCTCGACCGCGACCTCGCGGCGCGCCTGGATGTAGGGCACCAGCGCCAGCAGCCGCGCGACCTGCTCCCGTGCCCCGCTCACGCCGCGCTCCCCGGAGCCGTCGCCAGGTCCCGCAGGTGGGCGACGACGAGGTCACGCACCTCGGGAGGGGACTCGACCACGACGTCGGCGCCGTAGCCGAGCACCTCCTCGGCGAGCATGTCGGCGCTGGAGAAGTCGACCTCGAACCGGTCCCAGCCGTCGGTCCCGAGGGAGACCGCCCCGGCCTCCCCGGTGACGCCCTCGGCCGGCCCGGGCGCTGCACGTCCGCGCCGGCGCAGCCCGTGCCCGGCGCCGGGCCGGATCCGCAGCACCGCACTCCGGTCGGCCGGTGCCGGCGCCAGGCGCTCGGTGATGGAGCGGATGTCGGTGCCCTCCGGGACGTCGTAGGAGCCCGGCCGGCCCGCGGTGCGGACCTCCCCCTGCACCCGGGAGACCCGGAACAGCCGGGTGCCGTCGCGGTCGACGTCGTGGCCGACGACGTACCACCGGCCGCGGTAGGACACCACGCCCCACGGCCGCAGGTGACGCGTGCTGCTGGTCGGCGACGAGGAGGCCCGGTAGTCGAACGACACCGGAGTGCGGGTCCGGGTGGCCTCCCACAACGCCTCGAAGGCGGGCTCGTCGGCATTGAGCTGCGGCTGGACGATGTCCAGTGCGGTGCGGTCCACGCTGACGCCGGCCGCCTTGAGCTTCACCAGAGCGTCGGAGGTGGCCGCCGCCAGCCCGGCGTGCTGCCAGACCCGGGCGGCCAGGCCCACGACCGCGGCCTCGTCGGCCTCCAGGTCGATGTCGGGGAGCTCGAAGGCGGACCGCTCGATCCGGTAGCCGGGCTCGTCGTCGAACGCCCGGTCGAGGAAGCCCACCTCGAGCGGGATGCCCAGCGAGCGGAGCTCCTCCTTGTCGCGCTCGAACATCTTCTCGAACGCGTCGTCCCCGGCCTCGCGGTAGGCCTCGATGACCTCCCGGATCCGGTCCTTGCCGACGTAGCTGCGCGCGACCAGCAGGGTGATCAGCAGGTTGAGCAGTCGTTCGCTCTTGCGGGCCGTCACGAGCCTCCCTCGGTCGGTCAGCGGTGGCGCGTCCCCCGCTGCGCTGGAAACCTACCTCAGGACACGCCCAGGACGTCGACCACGAACACCAGCGTCGAACCGGCCGGGATCTTCTCGCGGGGCTGGTCGCCGTAGGCCTGGTCCGGCGGGGCGATGATCAGCACGCGGCTGCCCCGCTTCAGTCCCGGGATCGTCTTGTCCCAGGCCGGGATCAGCCCGTTGATCCCCACCCCGAAGGCCACCGGGTCCGTGCTGTACGACTCGTCGAAGGGCTCCTCGGCGCCCCACACGGCGCCGAGGTAGTCGAAGGTCACCATCGACCCGGCGCGGGCCGGGTCGCCCTCCCCCTCGACCAGCGGGACCACCTGCAGCTTGCCGGGCGCCTTCTTCGGCGCGGTGGACCAGTCGAACCCGGTGACCACGCCGTCCCCCTCCTCCACCCGCGGGGTGCCGGGCGGCGGGGTGAGGTCGGTGCCCTCCGGGCCGTCCAGCACGTCGTCGGGCGGCACCGAGATCACGTCGGCGACGAAGACGGCCGTGTCGTCGGCGCCGATCGCGAGCTGCGGGGCGCCGTCCGGTCCCCAGACCTCCGTCGCAGGCGCGGTGATGGCCACCCGGCTGCCGGCCGGCTGGCCGACGATCGACTCCAGCAGCACCCCGAACAGCTCGCCCTCGCTCATCACCACCTGGACCGGTGGGCCGGCGTCGTAGGTGTTCACCGCCTTCCTCCCGGTGGTGCCGTTGGCGATGTAGAGCTGCAGCAGCGCGGTCTCGTTGGGCTGGACCACGTCGCCGTCGCCCGAGGTGAGGACCTCCGAGCTCACGTCCTCGCTCTCGACCGGAGCGTCCAGCGTCACCGCCAGGCTCTTCCCGACCTCCCCCTCGGCGCTCACGCCGGCCAGCCCACGGCTCGGCTCGGGCGCGGTCGGCTCCGACGGGTCGGCGACGTCGCCTCCGCACGCGGCGGTGAGGACCAGCAGCGCGGTGGCGACGCTGGCTGCGAGGATGCGGGGCACGAAAGACTCACCTCGGGGTCGGCGAACTGGCGGTCGGCGACCTACCTTAGCCGGGCACGCCCCGGCTCCCGGCCCCCACCGGCGACTCCCAGGAGCCCCTCACATGCCTTCGATGAGCTTGTGCACCCGGTCGTCGTGCGCCCGGAACGGGTCCTTGCACAGCACCGTGCGCTGGGCCTGGTCGTTGAGCTTCAGGTGCACCCAGTCGACGGTGAAGTCGCGGCGGCGCTCCTGCGCGCGCTTGATGAACTCGCCGCGCAACCGGGCGCGCGTGGTCTGCGGGGGGACGGACTTCGCCTCGAAGATCCGCAGGTCGTCGGTCACCCGGGCGACCGCGCCGCGTCGTTCGAGGAGGTAGTACAGGCCACGACCGCGGTGGATGTCGTGGTACGCCAGGTCCAGCTGGGCGACGCGCGGGTGGCTCAGCGGCAGTCCGTGCTGGGAGCGGTAGCGGTCGATCAGCTTCCACTTGATCACCCAGTCGATCTCGCGCTCGACCAGGCCGAGGTCGCCGGACTCGACCGCCTTGAGGCTCCGCTCCCACAGGTCCAGGGTCCGCTCGATGACCGGGGTGTGGATCTCTCGCCGGTCCACGAAGTCACGGGCCCGGGAGAGGTACTCCTGCTGGATGTCGAGCGCGCTCGCCTCGCGGCCGTTGGCCAGGCGGACCTTGCGCCGCCCGGTCATGTCGTGCGAGATCTCGCGGATCGCCCGGATCGGGTTCTCCATCGTGAGGTCGCGCATCACCACGCCCTCCTCGATCATCCGGAGCACGAGATCCGCGGAGGCCACCTTGAGCAAGGTGGTGGTCTCGCTCATGTTGGAGTCGCCGACGATGACGTGCAGCCGGCGGTAGCGCTCGGCGTCCGCGTGCGGCTCGTCGCGGGTGTTGATGATCGGGCGGCTGCGGGTGGTGGCGCTCGAGACCCCCTCCCAGATGTGCTCGGCCCGCTGGGAGACCGAGTACATCGCGCCCCGGGGCGTCTGGATCACCTTGCCGGCGCCGCAGATCACCTGGCGGGTCACCAGGAACGGGATCAGCACGTCGGCGAGCTTGGAGAACTCGCCCTGGCGACCGACCAGGTAGTTCTCGTGGCAGCCGTAGGAGTTTCCGGCCGAGTCGGTGTTGTTCTTGAACAGGTAGACGTCGCCGGCGATGCCCTCGTCGTGCAGCCGCCGCTCGGCGTCGACGAGCAGCCCTTCGAGCACCCGCTCCCCCGCCTTGTCGTGGGCGACGAGGTCCACGATGTCGTCGCACTCCGGCGTGGCGTACTCCGGGTGGCTGCCGACGTCGAGGTAGAGGCGGGCGCCGTTGCGCAGGAAGACGTTGCTGCTGCGGCCCCACGAGACGACCTTGCGGAACAGGTAGCGGGCAACCTCGTCCGGCGAGAGGCGTCGCTGCCCGCGGAACGTGCAGGTGACGCCGTACTCGTTCTCGATCCCGAAGATCCGGCGGTCCACGTGCCCACCCTAGGGTGCGCGGGCAAGCCCGTCAGCAACTCGCGCAAGCCGCGAGCCGGCGGCTCAGTCCAGCGGGGTGCCGTCGCCGTCCTGCGGGGGCGCGACGGGTGGCGCCACGGGCGGCGCCTCCGGCGCGGATCCCGTGCCCGGCTGCTCCGTGGTGCCCGGGGATGGCTCGCGGCGACCGCTCTCGGACGGTACGGCGTCGCCCGCCCCGCCCGCGCCCGGGCCGGAGGAGCCGCCGGCGGCCCGGTCGCCGAGCAGCCGCTCGAGGTGCTCCTCGCTGAGCCGCTTGAACTTCCGCTGCTGGCTGCGGCTGCGGTCGAGGACGGCGACCTCGAGGTCCGAGGCGGGGATCACCCGGTCGCCGTTCTCGCCGCGGCCGAGCGCGGCCACCGCGAAGCGGAGCGCCTCCTGCAGCGGCGCGCCGGCGCGGTAGTGCTCGCGCAGGTGGGCGGTGACGGACTCGGCCGCGCCGCCCATGACCGCGAAGTCGTGCTCGTCGGCGACCTGGCCGTCGTAGGTGAGCCGGTAGACCTGGTCCTCGGACTGGTCCTCCCCCACCTCCGCGACGAAGATCTCCACCTCGTAGGGCTTCTCGCCGCCGCTGGAGAAGATCGTGCCCAGTGTCTGGGCGTAGGCGTTCGCCAGCCCGCGGCCGGTGACGTCACGCCGGTCGTAGGCGTAGCCGCGCATGTCGGCGAGCCGCACGCCGGCGATCCGGAGGTTCTCGAACTCGTTGTAGCGGCCCACGGCGGCGAAGGCGATCCGGTCGTAGATCTCGCTGACCTTGTGCAGCGCCTGCGAGGGGTTCTCCGAGACGAACACGATCCCGTCGGAGTACTGCAGGACCGCGACCGAGCGCCCGCGGGCGATGCCCTTGCGCGCGAAGTCCGCCCGGTCCTTCATCAGCTGCTCGGGCGAGACGTAGAACGGCATGCTCATGCTGGTGGTTCCTCGCTCAGGTGAGGTGGGCGACGGGGCCGTCGGGTCGGTCCATGCGGGCGGCGATGACGCGGTCGGCGATCGCGGCCACCTCGTCGTCGGGCAGCCGCCGCAGGCCGTCGCCGGTGATCGCGGTGACCACCGGGAAGATCCGCCGGGTCAGGTCCGGGCCGCCGGTGGCGGAGTCGTCGTCGGCGGCGTCGTACAGCGCCTGGACCAGCGCCGTGACGCACCCGCCCTGGTCGAGGTCGTCGCGGTAGAGCTTCTTCAGCGAGCCCCGGGCGAACAGTGACCCGGACCCGACGGAGTGGAACGCGGTCTCCTCGTAGCGGCCGCCGGTGACGTCGTAGGAGAAGATCCGCCCCTGCCTCCCGGAGAGGTCGTAGCCGGCGAACAGCGGCACGACGGCGAGGCCCTGCATCGCCATGCCGAGGTTGCTGCGGATGAGCGCCGCGAGGCGGTTCGCCTTGCCGTCCATCGACAGCGTGGTGCCCTCGATCTTCTCGTAGTGCTCGAGCTCGGTCTGGAAGAGCCGGACCATCTCGACCGCGAGCCCCGCGGTGCCGGCGATGCCGACCACGGAGTACTCGTCGGCGGGGAACACCTTCTCGATGTCGCGCTGCGCGATGATGTTGCCCATCGTGGCGCGGCGGTCGCCGGCCATCACCACGCCACCGGGGTACGTCGCGGCGACGATCGTGGTGCCGTGCGGCGCGAGCTCGGCGGCACTGCCCTGGGGCAGCGCGCGCCGGCTCGGCAGCAGCTCGGGGGCCTGGTCGGAGAGGAAGTCGGAGAACGAGGACGTTCCGGGCGCGAGGAAGGCAGCGCCCAGCCGGGCGGAGGACTGCGGGTCGGTCATGGACGCCTACTCGCCGCCCTTCTGGATGAACGACTTCACGAAGTCCTCGGCGTTGGTCTCGAGCACGTCGTCGATCTCACCGAGGATGGCGTCGATGTCCTCGTCGAGCTGCTCCTTGCGGTCTGCCGCGTCGCTCGAGGTCTCGGCCTCGGGGGCCTCCTCGGTCTCGGAGGACCTCTTCGGTTGCTTCTGCTCCTGTGCCATGTGCGACTCCTCCGCAGCGGTGGGACGACGAGTCCGACCCTATCCGGTCAAAGCCCGGAACAAGTCCTCTGCGGTGTCACAGCGGTCGAGCAGTTCGCCGACGTGGGCGCGGCTGCCGCGCAGCGGGTCGACCGTCGGCACCCGCTGGAGCGACTCGCGGCCGGGCAGGTCGAAGATCACCGAGTCCCACGAGGCGGCGGCGATCTGGTCGGCGTACTGCTCGAGGCACCGGCCGCGGAAGTAGGCACGCGTGTCCTCGGGCGGGTGGTGCATCGCCTGCGCCACCTCGTCGTCGTCGAGCAGCCGCTCGATCCGGCCCAGCCGGACGAGGTGGTGGTAGAGCCCCTTGTCGGGCCGGATGTCGGCGTACTGCAGGTCGATGAGGTGCAGCTTGGCGTCGTCCCACTCCAGGCCGTCGCGGTCGCGGTACTGCTGGAGCAGCTGCAGCTTGGCGACCCAGTCCAGCTCGCGGGCGCACAGGAAGGGGTCGCGTTCCAACCGGTCCAGCACCGAGGCCCACCGCTCCAGCACGTCGCGCGTCTGCGGGTCGGCGTCGGCGCCGTAGCGGTCCTCGACGTACTTGTGGGCCAGGTCGAGGTACTCGCGCTGGAGCTCGATCGCGGTCAGCGTGCGGCCGTCCTCGAGCGTCAGCAGGTGCGTCAGGCCGGGATCGTGGGAGACGGCCCGCAGCGCGCGGACCGGCTGCTGCACGGCCAGCTGCCGGGTGATGAACCGGTCCTCGATCATCGCCAGCACCAGGGAGGTGGTGCCGACCTTGAGGTAGGCGGAGATCTCGGCCAGGTTCGCGTCGCCGATGATGACGTGCAGCCGGCGGTACTTCTCGGGGTCGGCGTGCGGCTCGTCGCGGGTGTTGATGATCGGCCGCTTGAGGGTGGTCTCCAGCCCCACCTCGACCTCGAAGTAGTCCGATCGCTGACTGATCTGGAAGCCGTGCTCGCGGCCGTCCTGGCCGATCCCGACGCGCCCCGCGCCCGTCACGACCTGGCGGCTGACGAAGAACGGGGTCAGGTGCCGCACGATGTCGCCGAAGGGGGTGCTGCGGCGCATCAGGTAGTTCTCGTGCGCGCCGTACGACGCGCCCTTGTTGTCGGTGTTGTTCTTGTAGAGCAGCAGCGGCGCCGCCCCGGGAAGCGACGAGGCGAAGCGCGCCGCGTCAAGCATGACCTGTTCGCCGGCCTTGTCCCACTTGACGACGTCACGAGGCGTCGTGCACTCGGGCGTGGAGTACTCCGGGTGCGCGTGGTCGACGTAGAGACGGGCGCCGTTGGTGAGGATGACGTTGGCCAGCCCGAGGTCCTCGTCGGTCAGCTGGGTGGGGTCGGCGGCCTCGCGCGACATGTCGAAGCCGCGCGCGTCCCGCAGCGGGGACTCCTCCTCGAAGTCCCAGCGGGCACGGCGCGCCCGCAAGGTGGAGGAGGCGTAGGCGTTGACCACCTGGGAGGAGGCCACCATCGGGTTCGCGGTGGGCTGCCCCTGCACCGAGATGCCGAACTCCGTCTCGGTCCCCATCACCCGTCGCACGCTCATGTCCCGAGCCTACGCGGAGCAGTGGTCACCGGTCGCCGGTCGCCGAGCACTGACCGGCGGTCGCAGGGTTCACCTCGTGCGGTTGTGCTCCCGGCCGCTCTTGATCCCGACGTCGGCGGCCCCCGGCGTGTCGTGGTGGCGGCTCTCGCCCCGGATCAGTGGCTCTGCCACCTGGGGGCGCGGGTGTCGCAGGGTCTCGTCGCTGGGCACGTGACGGGTGCTGGACCGCCAGACCCACACCCCCACCAGCGCGAGAGCGAGGATGATCGCGAGGGCGATCACTGCACCGGTCATGTCTCCCCCTGAGAACGAGTAGGACGCGGCTGTCCCTCCACCCTAGCGACAGGTGCGTCCCCGCGACAGTGGACGAGTGGCTCAGCCCCGCCGGCGCCCACGGACGGCGTACGCCAGGTTCACTCCCACGATGCCCGCCCAGGCGACCACGAGACCGGGCAGGTCGGCCGTGGCGGCCGCCACGCCGCTGATCGGGATCCCGCAGCCCAACGAGACGATCCCCAGCGCGAGCTGCATCCCGTCGCGGTCGTGCTCGGCCTTGCGGGCGCGGCGCTCCTCCGCCAGCCTCGCCCCCACCCGCTGTTCGAGCGCTGCCTCGATGCGCTCGGCCAGGCCGTCGACCAGCTCGCTGTCGTAGGCCGGTCCGAGGTCCGCGCGCGTCGCCACGAACACCTCGACATCCTCGTGCCGGACCTCGCGCTCCCCCGCCATCGTCGGGCCCGACCGGTCAGAGGTACTGGCCGGTGTTGGACACCGTGTCGATGGAGCGCCCCGGCTCGGTGCCCTGCTTGCCGGTGATCAGCGTCCGGATGAACACGATCCGCTCGCCCTTCTTCCCCGAGATCCGCGCCCAGTCGTCGGGGTTGGTGGTGTTCGGGAGGTCCTCGTTCTCCTTGAACTCGTCCACGCAGGCCTGCAGCAGGTGGGTCACCCGCAGACCCTTCTGGTTGTTGTCCAGGAGGTCCTTGATCGCCATCTTCTTGGCCCGGTCCACGATGTTCTGGATCATCGCCCCGGAGTTGAAGTCCTTGAAGTAGAGGACCTCCTTGTCGCCGTTGGCGTAGGTGACCTCGAGGAACCGGTTCTCCTCGGTCTCGGTGTACATCCGCTCGACGGTCGCCTGGATCATCCCGTTCACGCACGCCTGCCGGTCGCCCCCGAACTCGGCGAGGTCCTCGGCGTGCAGCGGCAGCTCGGCGGTGAGGTACTTGGAGAAGATGTCGCGCGCGGACTCGGCGTCCGGACGCTCGATCTTGATCTTCACGTCGAGCCGGCCGGGGCGCAGGATCGCCGGGTCGATCATGTCCTCACGGTTCGAGGCACCGATGACGATGACGTTCTCGAGCCCCTCCACCCCGTCGATCTCGCTGAGCAGCTGGGGGACGATGGTGTTCTCCACGTCCGAGGAGACCCCCGAGCCCCGGGTGCGGAACAGCGAGTCCATCTCGTCGAAGAACACGATGACCGGGGTGCCCTGGTTGGCCTTCTCCCGGGCCCGCTGGAAGACCAGGCGGATGTGTCGCTCCGTCTCGCCGACGTACTTGTTGAGCAGCTCGGGGCCCTTGATGTTGAGGAAGTAGGACTTGCCGGCCGCGCCCTCGCCGCCGGTCTTCGCCGCGACCTTCTTGGCCAGCGAGTTGGCCACCGCCTTGGCGATCAGCGTCTTGCCGCAACCGGGCGGGCCGTAGAGCAGCACGCCCTTCGGCGGCTTGAGCTGGTGCTCCTTGAACAAGTCCGGGTGCAGGTAGGGCAGCTCGACCGCGTCGCGGATCTGGTCGATCTGGCCGGCCAGCCCGCCGATGCTCTCGTAGGCGATGTCGGGCACCTCTTCGAGGACGAGCTCCTCGACCTCGGACTTGGGGACGCGCTCGTAGACGTAGCCCGACCGCGAGTCGAGCAGCAGCGAGTCGCCCGCCCGCAGCGCCGAGTCGCGCAGCGGCTCGGCGAGGCGCACCACCCGCTCCTCGTCGGCGTTGGCGATGACCAGGACGCGGTCGCCGTCGGCGAGCACCTCCTTGAGCATCACGACCTCGCCGACCTCCTCGTAGGACAGCGCGGCCACGACGTTGAGCGCCTCGTTGAGCATGACCTCCTGGCCGCGCCGCAGCTCGTCGAGCTCGACGGTCGGGCTGACGTTGACCCGCAGCTTCCTGCCACCGGTGAACACGTCGATGGAGCCGTCCTCGTTGCGGCCGAGGAACGTGCCGAAGCCGGCCGGAGGCTGGGCCAGCCGGTCGACCTCCTCCTTGAGGGTCATGATCTGGTCGCGGGCCTCGCGCAGGGTCTGGGCCAGGCGCTCGTTCTGTCCGGTCACCGCGGCCAGGGACCGCTGGGTCTCGGCGAGACGCTGCTCGACGCCCCGCGAGTGGACCGGGCTGTCGGCGAGCCGCCGGCGCAGCTCGCGCACCTCGTCCTCGAGGAATCCCAGCTGGCTCTCGAGCTCGTCGCGCGAGCGCGGTCCATAGCTGCTCGACTCGTTGTCCGACCCGGGCACGACAGTCACCTCCACTGCACTGGGCGCCTTGCCTGTCCCGACACTACTCGCGCGCGAAAGCGATTGGATGCGCAAGTTCGCAAGTGTCGGTTACCAATTCGGTCTCGATCGGACCGGCAGGCCACCGGGTGCGACGGCGGTGTGTCGGCGGTGTGTCGACGGCGTCACGGCGGCTCCGGGGCGGCTCCGGGGCGGCTCCGGGCGCCCCTGGTCGTCGCCCGCTCTCACCCGCCGAACGGTTCCTCGGCCACGGTGGGCGGCAGGTCGGCGGGCCGCGGGCCGTCGTAGTCGACGCCGTACGCCCCCGGCGCGGGGCGCCGCTTGCGGGCCGGCGCGGTCTCGCCGGGCGCCATCCGGCGGGCGGTGACGAGGAAGCCGGTGTGGCCGACCATCTTGTGTCCGGGGCGCACGGCCAGGCCCTCGACGTGCCAGTCGCGGACCAGCGTCTCCCACGGGTGCGGCTCGGTGAACCCGCCGTGGGCGCGCAGCGTCTCCACCGTCTTGCTCAGCTGCGTGGTCGTGGCGACGTACGCGCAGATCATCCCGCCGGCGGCCAGCGCCCGGGCCACGCGGTCGACGCACTCCCACGGCGCCAGCATGTCGAGCACCACCCGGTCGACCGAGCCGTCCTCCTCGGCCATCGACTCCACCAGGTCCCCCACGGTGAGCCGCCACGCCGGGTGGTCGCCGTCGAAGAACTGGGTCACGTTGCGGTGCGCCTGGTCGGCGAACTCCTGGCGGCGCTCGTACGACGAGACGCGGCCGTCCTGCCCCACCGCTCGCAGCAGGGAGCACGTCAGGGCGCCGGACCCGACGCCCGCCTCGACCACCCGGGCCCCGGGGAACACGTCGGCCATGGCGACGATCTGGGCGGCGTCCTTGGGGTAGACCACCGCCGCCTGGCGCGGCATCGAGACCACGAACTCGGAGAGGAGCGGCCGGAAGACGAGGTACTCCCCACCCGCGGAGGAGGTGACGGAGAAGCCCTGTTCGCGACCGATCAGCTCGTCGTGGTCGAGATGGCCCTTGTTGGAGAAGAACCGCTTGCCCGGCTCGAGGCAGATGTTGTGGCGGCGCCCCTTGCTGTCCGTGAGCCGCACCCACTCGCCGGCCCGGAGCGGACCCCGCCGGACCCCGGACCAGTCGGTCTGCGGGTCGGTCTGCGGGTCGGTCTGCGGGTCGAGCGGCGGGTCGGACGGGGAAGGCATGGCGGCGAGCCTATCCGTGGGCGGACCGCGGCGCGGCCCGGCCCCGGGGGCGCCGGCCGCGCGGACCGCGGCTCACGCGGCCCGGGTGAAGGCGCGGTCGACGTCCTCGGTGACGAGCACCCCGTAGACGGTGCCGTCAGGCTCCAGCAGGAGGTACTCGGAGGCGGGCGTGCGCTGCATGGCCCGGACCAGCGGCTCGCCGGCGAGGTCGGCCGGCAGCGTCAGGCCCGGCTCCAGGGTGCGTGCCACCGCGCTCACCGGCACCCACGGACGGCGTTCCTCGGGGGTGGCCAGCACCGCGGCCTCGCTGACCAGCGCCTGTGGGCGGCCGTCGTGGCCGAGCACGATGATGCTGCCGGCTTGTGCCTCCTGGGCGCGGCGGACGGCCTCGGAGAGCGGCTGGTCGCCCGGCACCTCGACCCCCCGGCGGGCGAGCCGGCGGGCGGCCAGGACCGGCAGGCGTCGACGTACCTTCGCCGACATGATCGCCGCCGTCGCCCCCGACCACAGGAAGGCGGCGATCACCAGCGCCAGGACGTAGTCGCTGACGGCCGTGGGCTCGCCGGTGAGCAGCTCGCGGAACAGCGGATAGCCGAGCGCGGCGCCGGCGGCGACGCGGCCTCCCCAGCCGGCGGCGATCGTGGCCCGGTGCGGGTCCCCGGTCACCTTCCAGACCCCGGCCCGCAGGACCCGGCCACCGTCGAGCGGGAGGCCGGGCACCAGGTTGAGCACGCCGACGACGAGGTTCGCCCCCGCGAGCATGTCCACCGCCAGCTGCAGCAGCCCGTCCGGGGTGACGAAGTGCAGCCCGTAGAAGACGCCGCCGATCGCGATCGAGGTCAGCGGCCCCACGACCGAGACGCCGAACTCGCGACCTGGCGTGTCGGGCTCGCCGTCGATCTCGGTGACGCCGCCCAGGAAGTGCAGCGTGATCGAGCGCACGGGCAACCCGTAGCGGCGTGCCATGAGCGCGTGCGAGATCTCGTGGAGCAGCACCGAGAGGTAGAGCAGGATCGCGAACGCCACCCCGGCCACGTAGGTCCACGCCCCGAGGCCGGGTGCCACCGACTCGATCGCCGGCGCGACCAGCACCGCGATGAGCACCGCCACGATCAGCCACGACGAGCGCACGAGCACGTCGACGCCGCCGATCTGGCCGATCCGGAGCGTCCCCGGACGGCGCGTCGGCGCCTGCTGTCGGGAAGGGTCCGCCCCAGGTGCTGCCACGCCACCAAACTACCCGCCGGACCACCGCGGTTCCGCCTCCGGCCCGGATTGTCGGCGGGCTCCCCTACTGTCCTCGCATGAGCACACGCATGGTCGAGGGGACGGTGGTCGACGGGGTCGACGTCCTGGGCTCCCTGTCGCCGAGCCGCGCGTCGGACTACATGACGTGCCCGCTGCTCTTCCGGTTCCGCACGATCGACCGGCTGCCGGAGCCGTCCTCGCCCGACGCCGTGCGCGGCAGCGTGGTGCACAAGGTGCTCGAGGACCTGTTCGACCTCCCCGCTCCCGACCGCACGCCCGCGCAGGCGGCCGACCTCGTCCAGCCCGCCTGGGAGGCGGTGCTCGAGGCCGAGCCGCAGGTCGCGGACATGTTCGGCCCCGACGGCCCCGAGATCTCCGGCTGGCTGGCATCGTGCCGCGACTCGCTGGAGCGCTACTTCACCCTGGAGGACCCGACCCGGCTCGAGCCGGCCGAGCGCGAGCTCTACGTCGAGGCTCTCCTGGAGTCGCGGCTGCTGCTGCGCGGTTTCGTGGACCGGCTCGACGTCGCCCCGACCGGCGAGATCCGGGTCGTCGACTACAAGACCGGGCGCTCGCCCCACGAGGCGTTCGAGGGCAAGGCGCTGTTCCAGATGAAGTTCTACGCCCTGGTCATCTGGCGCACCCGCGGAGTGGTGCCTCGGATGCTCCAGCTGATCTACCTCGGCAACGGCGAGGTGCTGCGCTACGCCCCCGACGAGGCGGACCTGCTGGCCACCGAGCGCAAGGTGGAGGCGCTGTGGTCGGCGATCCGCCGGGCCCGCGAGTCCGGCGACTTCCGGCCCCGGCGCAGCGCGCTGTGCCAGTGGTGCGCCCACCAGGCGCTGTGCCCGGAGTTCGGCGGCACGCCGCCGCCGCTGCCGGCGTCCGAGGGTGCTCCCGCCGCCTCGGACTGAGCGTCCCTCTTGACGCCCTCCGTGGGGGACATGTTCACCGGAGCGGAGATGCGGACGACGCACCAGCCAGGCGAGCGACTCGTTGTCACGCGGCGGCTGCTTCCTCGGCCCAGCGGGTCATGGTGGTGTCGATGCCTTCGACCAGTCGCCGGTAGCTGCGGTCGATGTCGGCGGGCAGGCCGAAGCCCTGATTGGTCTCGAGATGGACGAAGCCGTGCAGGGCGGCGCGCAGGGCCCGGGCGGCGTCGATGGCGTCGTCGCCCTCGAGGCCGTAGCCGGCCAGCGTGGCCTCGACGATCCGGAGGACGTCGCGGGCGGCCTCCTCCTGGCCGAGGTGCTCCCCGGTGGGTGCGGCGACCGTGGCGGCGTACCGCCCCGGGTGGGCCAGGGCGTAGCCGCGGTAGCCGTCGGCCAGAGCGCGCAGCGCCGCGCTGCCGGACTTGCCGAGCACAGCATCGGTCATCGCGGCGCCCAGCTCGCGCATCGCCGCCGCGCTGACGTCCAGCCGTAGCGCCTCCAGAGAGGCGATGTGCTTGTAGAGGCTGGGCAGCTTGACCCCGCAGCGGGCGGCGAGCGCAGCCAGGGAGAGGTTGTCCCAGCCGACCTCGTCGGCCAGTGTCGCGGCCTCGGCGACGACCTTGGCGGTGCTCAGCCCGGCTCTAGGCACGTCGCAGCACCTTGTCGGCGAACGCGATGACCGCGGTGTTCACCGTGTCCGGTTGCTCGGCCTGAGGATAGTGGCCGGCCCCGTCGACCGATAGTTGCTCCGCGTCGGCGAGGTGGTCGACGATCCAGGTCGCCTCGGCGGTGGCGTCTGGGAAGTCGGGGTCGGCGGTGCCCATGACCACCAGCGCCGGCGCCGTGACGTCGCCGAGCCGGGCCTCGGCGGGGGCGTGGCTGGTGCGGGTGGTGGCGGTGAACGCCTTGGCGTGGCCGGGGCGCCGCATGCCCGCGCGGATGGCGGCCCGGTGCTCGGCGAAGTCGGTGGGCTTGCGGCCGGGGTAGAGCGACGGCAGGTAGGCGTGCCAGACCGCCGGTGCCCACGGGCCTGACATGGCGATCCGGAAGGCGAAGGCCATCAGCGGGTTGATCGGCACCTGGCGGACGAAGGGACCGAGCAGGACCAGGCCGGCGACCTGGGCGGGCCGTTCGGCGGCCGCCCACACCGCAGCGCCGGCGCCCATCGAGTTGCCGATGAGGAGGGCGGGCCCCCCCAGCTCCTCGATCAGCGCGAGAGCATCGGTGCCCGCCGCGACGTCGTCGTAGCTCGTGAAGGCGGCGTCGCTGTCGCCGTGGCCGCGCAAGTCCATCGTCGCCACCCGGAAACCCGCCTGCGCCAGGGCCCGGGTGTTGTGGCGATAGCTGCTGCGCAGCTCCCCCATCCCCGGCAGGCACACCACGAGCGGACCCTCACCGACGACGTCGTAAGCGATGCGTCCCTCGCGTCGGTGCAGCCATCGGTGCTCGGTGAGCTCGGTAGTCATCTCGACCTCCGCTAGTTCGAATAGCATAGATGCTAATGACATTAGCCGCACGGCGTCAAGACCTAGCCACTGGCTCGTCGGCCTGCGCCCCGTGCCGGCGAGTCCATGTCGCCGGGAGTCGTCGGTCCGGTCAGCACCGGCGGCTCCCGGCGGTCAACGTCGCGGTCGCGGTACAAGGACACACCCGGCGAGGGCGCCGCTCCGCTCACTCCGACCGCACGGGACTCGCCGGCCGCTCGAAGCTGACCGGCGTCTCCCCCTCCCCTTCCGTGGGAGCGACCCGGCCGGGGTCATGCGCGGTGATCGCGCCGGCCTCGATCTCCTCCGCCCAGTGACAGGCCACCAGGTGCTCGGGACGGAGCTCGCGCAGCTCCGGGCGCTCGGTGTCGCAGCGGCTCTCCTGGCGGAACGGGCAGCGAGTGTGGAACCTGCAGCCGGAGGGCGGGCTCGAGGGCGACGGCAGGTCCCCGGTCAGCAGGATCCGCTCGCGGCTCTCCTCCACCAGGGGGTCCGGCACGGGCACCGCCGACATCAGTGCCTTGGTGTAGGGGTGCAGCGGCTCGGAGTAGAGGTCGTCGGAGGGCGCCTGCTCCACGATCCCGCCCAGGTACATCACCGCGACCTCGTCCGAGACGTGCCGGACCACTGCCAGGTCGTGGGCGATGACGAGGTAGGTCAGCCCGAGGTCCTGCTGCAGCTCCTCGAGCAGGTTCAGCACCTGCGCCTGGATCGACACGTCGAGGGCGGAGACCGGCTCGTCGGCGATGACGAAGGCGGGTTCCATGGCGATGGCCCGGGCGATGCCGATGCGCTGCCGCTGGCCGCCGGAGAACTCGTGCGGGTACTTCTGGGCCGCGGACGCCGGGAGACCCACCTTCTCCAGCAGCTCACGGACCTTGGTGCGCGGGTCGTAGGCGATGCCGTGGGCCCGCAGCGGCTCGGTGAGGATGGTCTCGACGCTCTGCCGCGGGTTCAGGCTCGCGAAGGGGTCCTGGAACACCATCTGCATCCGCTGCCGGTAGCGGCGCAGCTTCTCGCCGGCGAGCGAGGCCACATCGGTCCCGTCGATCCAGACGCTGCCCTCCGTCACGGGAGCGAGGCGGAGGATGGCCCGACCGAGCGTGGACTTGCCGCAGCCGGACTCGCCCACCAGCCCGAGCGTCGTACCGCGTTTGATCTCGAGGTCGACCCCGTCGACGGCGTAGACGTGCCCGACCGTGCGGGACAGCACCGCACCTCCCTTGATCGGGAAGTGCACCTTCAGACCGCGCACCGAGACCAGGACGTCGTCGTCCTGGCTCATCGCGACTGCTTCCGCGTCCCGGGCACTCACAGCCTCACCGCATTCTTCTCTCGTCGCCGGACAGGGGGTTGTGGCACCGCAGCTCACGGTCACGGTCGGGCACCAGGTCGGGGGTGACCTCCCGACACTCGGCGAGAGCGTTCGAGCACCGCGGCGCGAAGGCGCACCCTTCGCTCCACGGCAGCACGCTCGTCGGCGAACCGGGGATCGGCGCGAGCCGCGCCCCGCGGGGGGAGTCCAGCCGCGGCACGCTCTTGAGCAGGCCGCCGGTGTAGGGGTGCCGCGGCTGACCGAAGAGCACCCGCCTCGTCGCCGACTCCACGATCCGGCCGGAGTACATCACGTTCACCGTGTCGCACAGCCCCGCGACCACACCGAGGTCGTGGGTGATCATCAGCAGCGCGGCGCCGGTGTCGGCGACGAGCTCCTTGAGCAGCTCCAGGATCTGCGCCTGGATGGTCACGTCGAGCGCCGTCGTCGGCTCGTCGGCGATCAGCAGCCGTGGCTCGCAGGCGAGCGCCATCGCGATGAGCACGCGCTGACGCATGCCTCCCGAGAGCTGGTGGGGATACTCCTTGAGCCGCCGCTTCGGGTCGGGGATGCCGACCTTCTCGAGCAGGTCTCCGGCACGGGTGGAGGCGTCGGCCTTGCCGAGCCCGAAGTGCCGGCGCAGGATCTCGGTCAGTTGCGTGCCGATCGGCACCACGGGGTTCAGCGAGGTCATCGGGTCCTGGAAGACCATCGCGATCTCGCGTCCGCGAATGCTCGACAGACGGCGCGACGACCACGTCAGCAGGTTGTCCTCGTCGTAGCGCACCTCGCCGGAGACTTTCACCCCTCGCGGCGGGAGCAGGCCCATGATCGCCAGCGAGGTCACCGACTTGCCGCTGCCGGACTCTCCCACCAGGCCGACGTGCTCTCCCGGGCGGATGTCGAAGGAGACCTGGTCCACGGCATGGGTCGTGCGCTGGCCGCGGACGCCGAAGGACACCGCGAGGTCGCGCACCGACAGCAGCGTTCCGTCCTCGTTGAAGCCGCCGCGGCCCGGGCGGGCGTCGGTGAGCGCGGTCGGGGAGTCCAGGAACTCGGAGCTCACGGTCATCGCCTCGTTCGGGGGTCGAGGGCCTCACGCATCGCCTCACCGAGCAGCGTGAAGCCGAGGGCGGTGATCGCGATCGCGAAGCCGGGTAGCAGGGCGAGCCGGGGGGCGGCCTGGAACCGGTCCTGCGCCGCGACGAGCATGCGGCCCCACTCGGCCACGGCTGGGTCGGACGCGCCCAGGCCGAGGAAGGACAGGGCCGCGACCTCGATGATCGCCGTCGCGAGGTTCAACGTGGCCTGCACGATCGTCGGCCCGACCGAGTTGGGCAGGACGTGCCCGACGATGATCCGCCGGCGCGGGATCCCGAGCGCGGTGGCGGCCAGGACGTAGTCGCCCTTGTTCTGCGAGAGCATCGACCCGCGGAGCAGCCGGGCGAAGATCGGCACCTGGGCGGCGCCGATCGCGATCATGATCGAGTAGGCGTTCTGCCCGAGCACGGCGGCGATGCTGACGGCGAGGAGCAGGCTGGGGATCGAGAGCATGATGTCGACCACGCGCATGATCACCGTGTCGACCCGTCCACCCAAGCCGCCGGCCAGTACGCCGAGCAGCGTGCCGACCGTCAGGCCCAGCGCGGTGGAGATGACGCCGTACACCAGTGACTGTCGCGCGCCGTAGAGCATCTGGGTGTACAGGTCCGAGCCGAACCGGTCCAGGCCGAGGAGGTGGTCCGCGCTCGGGCCGGGGACGCTGGTCGGCGTGACCTGCCCCGCCCACTGCGTGGAGCCCGGCTCGTACGGCGACAACCACGGGGCGATGATCGCGACCACGATGAAGGTGAGGACGATCACCGCACCGGCGATCGCCGTCGGGTCGCGCCGGAGCCGACGCCAGGCCCCGCGCCAGAGGCTGAGCCCCCGCTCGTCCTTCTCGGCGGCGCCCGACTCGGGACCTTCGGGATCGGTTCCGACGAGGGTGCCCTCGGTCGGGGGGGTCGGAACGGTCACGACACACGCACCCGGGGGTCGATGACGCCGTAGCCGACGTCCACGGCGAGGTTGATGAGGGCGTAGATGAGGGCGATGAAGAGGATGTAGCCCTGGAGCACCGGGTAGTCCCTCTGGCTGATGGCGCTGAAGAGGTACTGCCCCACCCCGTTGAACGAGAACACGGTCTCGGTGAGCACCGCGCCGGAGAACAGCAGACCAGCCTGCAGGCCGATGGTGGTGGTGACCGGCAGCAGTGCGTTGCGCAGGATGTGCCGCCGGCTGATGACGGCCGGCGAGAGCCCCTTGGACTCGGCGGTGCGCACGTAGTCCTCGTGCATCACCTCCGCGACCGAGGCGCGGGTGATGCGGACGATGATGGCCAGCGGGATCGACGCCAGGGCGACCGCCGGGAGGACCAGGTGAACCGCCGCGTCCCAGGCGGCGTCCCACTCGCGGGTCAGGATGCCGTCGAGGACGTAGAAGTTGGTGACGTGAGTGGCGTCGATGCGTGCGTCCTGGCGCATGCTGGTCGGCAGCCAGCCCAGCCACTGGGCGAAGACGAGCTTGAGCAGGATCGCGAGGAAGAACACCGGGGTCACCACCCCCAGCAGCGATCCGGACACGATCGTGGTGTCCAGCAAGCGGCCCTGGTGGCGTGCCGCGTAGTAGCCGAGCGGCACGCCCACCACGACCGCCAGGAGCAGGGCGCTGACGCCGAGCTCGAGGGTGGCGGGGAACTTGTTGAAGAAGCTCTCGAACACCGGCTGGCCGGTCTGGATGGAGCGCCCGAAGTCCCCGCTCAGCAGCGCCTTCACGTACGCGACGTACTGCTGCAGCAGGGGCTCGTTGAACCCGTAGAGCTCATTGACGCGCGCGATGCCGTCCGGCGTCGCTCGTTGGCCCAGGAGCGCCCGGGCCGGGTCTCCGGGGAGAGCCCGGACCCAAGCGAACAGCAGGATGGACAGGCCGACGAGCACCGGCACCAGGAGTGCCAGCCGCCGGACGACAAAGCGCAACATCGAGAACCCTTCGCTACCGCCGCGAGGCGGGTCGAGGATGAGTCAGGACAGCCCCTCAGCCACCCATGGTGACGGTGTTGTACACCTCGTCGTTGACCGGGCTCGTCTGGTAGCCCTTGACGTCCGGTCCGAACGCGAGCGACGGCGCGGGGTGCGCCAGCGGAACGCCCGGCAGGAAGTCCATGATGTCCTGGTTGATCTCCTCGTAGAGGGGGGTCTGCTCCTCGACCGTCGGGATGCTGCGGGCCCGCGCGAGCTTGTCGAACAGGGCCTTGTTGTTGAAGCCGAACTCGTCGGTCGGGGTGCCGAAGAAGACGCCGACGAAGTTGTCGGAGTCGTTGTAGTCACCGGTCCAGCCGAGCAGGTGCAGTCCGTGGTCGGACGAGCCGGTCACCCGGTCGAGGTAGTCCGGCGACCACACGTCGGCCACGGGCTTGATCTTGAGACCCACCGCCTCGAGCTGGGTGCGGAGCACGTTGAACGTGTCCGCAGGTGAGGGCATGTACGGCCGGCTGACGTCGGTCGGGTAGTTGAACTCGATCGTGGTGCCGTCGGCCCCGGCCTCGGCGAGCAGCTTCTTGGCCTTCTCCGGGTCGTACTCGTAGGTGGTGACGTCGTCGGTCCAGCCGTTCACCGAGGGCGGCATGAAGTTGATCGCGGTCTCCGAGCCCACGGGCAGCGAGGCCGCTGCCACCGCGTCCTTGTCGATGGCGTAGGCGATGGCCTGTCGGACCTTGATGTCGTCGAGCGGCTTCACCTTCTGGTTCATGCCCAGATAGAGCACGGTGAACGGCTCGCGGGCCTTGATCTGCATGCCCGCGTCCTTCAGCGTCTGCAGATCGGCGGGTCCGATCAGGTCGGCACCGTCGACCTCGCCCTGCTGCACGGCGGTGGCGCGAGCCTTGGGGTCGCTGATCGCCACGACGCGCACCGAGTCGACCTTGGCCTTGTCGCCCCAGTAGTCGTCGTTGCGGTTGAGGGTGACCTGGTTGCCGCGCTCCCACGACCCGAACGTGAACGGGCCGGTGCCGGTGGGGTGCTTGGTGGAGTACTCGGTCGTGTTCACGTTCGGCGCGCCGTCGTCCTGGTACTTCTTCAGGGCGGTGGGGCTCTGCATGGACAGTGCCGGCAGCGACAGCGCGGCGACGAAGCCGGCGAACGGGCTGTTCAGCTTGATCTGGACCTTGTCGTCCCCGTCCGGCGTGCAGGACTCGTAGATGCCCTTGCCGGCGTTCGGCCCGGTGGCGAAGCCGCGGAACAGCTTGCCGTAGTAGTAGGCGAAGTCATCGGACTGCACGGACTCCGGGAAGTTGTACCAGCGGTCGAAGTTGTAGCAGACCGCCTCGGCGTTGAAGTCGGTGCCGTCGTGGAACTTCACCCCGGTCTGCAGGTTGAAGTCGTAGGTCAGGCCGTCATCGCTGACGGACCAGTCCTTGGCCAGCAGCGGGGCCGGGTCGGGGGTGCCGGGCTCCGTGCCCACGAGACCCTCGAAGATCTGCCGCGCGACGCGGAAGGTCTCGCCGTCGGACGCGAACGCCGGGTCGAGCAGCTCGGGATCGGCGGAACCGGCGAACACGAAGGTGCCGCCGCTGGACTCGCCGTCGGCCTGGTTGTCACCACCGCTCTCACGGTCGCTCTGCGCACAGCTGCTGAGCAGGAGCGCGGCTCCGGTCAGCGCTGCGGTGATGACCACACTGCCTCGCCTGATTCTCTTTCTCACGTGCCACCTCACTGTCGCGTGCCCCCACAGGGATGTCAGGGCGGATCGGGGTGGACCGTACTCTGCCTCTGGTGCGACCGGAAGAGGGATGCCGCGCCGACACGGTCACGATCCGACAATGATCAGGTGGCCCCGGGGACCGGCGGCGTCCCCGGCGTCATCCCCGACCAGGTCCTCGCGAGCGCGCGTGGCTCTCCGGTCGGGCCGCCGACCTCAGGGCTTGACGTTGCCTTCCTTCTTGACCGAGACGTACTGCACCTTGGGGTCGCCCCAGTACGCCTTCGCGATGGTCCTCTGCACGCACGCGTTCTTCTGGTCGCTCCACCGCCACGTGTAGGCCTTCCAGTGCACGACGCGCCGGTAGAAGACCGCACGGATCCAGCCGGTCCAGCCGTCCTTGATGGTGATCGTCTTCGTGAGGCTGCGGCTCGTCGTGGCGGAGTCCACGTAGCTCCGGCCGTACTTGCCGCTGATCTCCGCCTTGACCGTCGGCCACGAGTAGCCGGCCGTCGCCCCCACCTCCCAGTGCCGGGTCACGCCCTTGGTGTCCGAGCGGCCGTAGGTGATGCTCACGGTCTCGGCGAGCCCGTCGTCCTTCTTGTTGAAGTGCGAGTCCTCGCCGTTGACCCGGGCGAACACGAAGGTGCTGCCCTTGTAGACGGATTTGAAGGTCCGATGGTCGCACGGCGTGGCGACCGCGTCGGTCATGGTCGCCGGGACGGCGAGGACTGCGGCGATGAGTGCGGCCGCGAGCATGATCCGGTGCATGGACTCCCCCGAGATGAGCCGTGTCGGCTCTGTGGTGTGATCGATCCTGTCCGGCACATTGGACCACGGCCGAAGTGATGCTGCCACCACGACACGACAGGTTCGTCGCCGGCCGGCGCGCTCAGAGTCCGTGGCGCTGAGCCCAGAGCGCCGCCTGGGTGCGGTCGGCGACCCCCAGCCGTTGGAAGGCCGAGGTCAGGTGCGCCTTGACGGTGCGCTCCGAGATCCCCAGCCGGCGCGCGATCTGCTTGTTGACCAGGCCCTGCGCGACCAGCCGGACCACCTCTTCCTCCCGCGGGGTGAGCGAGACCCCGCCCGCGGCCCCGTGGCCGCCGCCCGCACGGCGCGCGGTCAGCAGTTCCCGGGCGGCGCGGGGGTGCAACGGCGACTCCCCCCGGCTCACCGCCCGCACTCCGTCCAGCAGGTCCTCCGGCTCGGCGTCCTTGAGCAGGTAGCCGACCGCGCCGGCGTCCAGGGCCGCCACGATCCGCTCGCCGTCGGAGAACGAGGTCAGGACCAGCACGTCGCTGCCACCGCTCTGGGACAGGATCCGACTGGTCGCCTCGGCCCCGTCCATCCCCGGCATCTGCAGGTCCATGAGCACGACGTCGGGCCGCAGGTCGGCGGCGAGGTGGACCGCCTCCTCCCCGTTGGCGGCCGTCCCGACCACCTCGATGTCCTCGGCCCCGTCGAGCAGCCGGGCCAGACCGCTGCGCACCATGCCGTGGTCGTCGGCCACCACCACCCGGATCACGGCCGCGCACCCAGCGGAAGCTCGACGGTCACGGTGGTGCCGGCGCCCGGAGCGGACCGGACCTCCAGACGGCCCCCGGCGTCCTGCACCAGTCCGGTCATCCCGTGCAGCCCGAAGTGGCCCTCGTCGGCGGGGTCCGCCAGGTCGAAGCCGCTGCCGTCGTCGCGCACCTTGAGGCAGACCCGCCTCGGCCCGCCCGACACCGTGACCGAGACCTGGCGCGCCTGCGCGTGCCGCAGCGCGTTGCGCGCCGCCTCCTGGGCCACGCGCCAGACGAGCGCGACGGTGTCGTCGGGCAGGTCCTCGATCCCGTCGGTGATGACGTCTGCCTCGATGCCCACGCCGGCAGCCGGCGCCAGGAGGTCCTGGAGCGCTGCATGCAGGCCGACCGTGCGCAGGTCGGGTGGGTGGATCTCGACCAGCAGCGAGCGCAGCGACCGCATCGACCGCCGTACCTCGGCGGCCGCGCCGTCGAGCACGGACGGGGGCGCGGGCGCCGTCCGGGCGTCCCGGGCGGAGGCCGCGAGCGCGAACGCCGTGCCGGCGAGGTCCTGGACCACCGTGTCGTGCAGGTCCCGGGCGATGCGACGCCGCTCCGCGTCCGAGGCCCGCACCGCGGCCTGCAGCAGCCGTTCGCGCTCCCGCGCGGCCGCGTCGACCCGGCGGGTCAGCACCCACACGAGAGGGGTGGTGAGGGCCAGCAGGGCCAGCAGGCCACCGACCGTGATCGGCCGGAAGGCGCCGAACACCTGCTGCCGGCGGGCCGCGACGTCTCTGGCCGAGTAGTAGGCCTCGAACAGCAGGGGCTGTCCCTCCGGTGACCGGATGCGGGTGTAGACCTCCAGCAGTCCCTCGCCCCGGGGCTCGAACCGGTTCTCGGGCTTGCCGAGGTCGGACCTCTCGGCGTCCTGGGTGCCGTCGGCGAGGACGCGCCGCTCGTCGTCGCCGAGCTCGTAGCGCTGCCCGATCAGGCGGGTCTCGTCGGAGTACACGATGGTGCCGTCGGCCGCCCAGATCTTGATCCGCCGGACGTCTCGGACCAGGAGCCTGGACAGCACCGCCCGGTCGAACCGGTCGACGGCACCGGGGTCACCGGCCACCAGCCTCCGCGGGAGCGCCGGCTCGGCGACCGACCGGGCGAGCACGGAGGTGGTCGAGACCGCGTCGTCGATTGCCTCCTGGGAGGCTGCCCGCGCGCTGAGGCGGCCGGTGGCGAGCAGCACCAGCACGAGCGTCACCGCGCCCGCGGCCAGGAACTGCGCCACCGGGCTCCTGAGCACCCGCACCCGCCCACCTCCCTGGCTCGGCCGCCGCTGGGGGCCAGTATCCGCCGACGGCGGCGACCTGCGGCTCAGAACCGGACGACGCCGCGGCAGGACTGCCCGGTGGCCGGCCGGCGGGCGCGGAAGACGAGGGTGTCGACGCCCTTCAGGTCGACCACGACGCGGCGGACGGTGAAGGAGCCGCTGGCACCGGCGGTCGTGCGGGTGCCCCTGGCCGACAGGCTGCCGTTGTGGACCAGGCGCCAGCGCCACAGCTGGCCGGCGCGGTTGCTGTCGATCTCGCCCTCGACCTCGATGCGCCCGTCCTCGGGACCGGCCTTGAGCTTCCAGTGGGCGGTTCCCGAGCAGGCACCCCGGCGCACCACGTCGCCGTCCTTGGCGTCGGCAGCGCCGGCCGGGGCGAGCGCGAGCACGGCACCCAGGACCGAGACGGCGGCAACGGCCGCGACGGGGCGGGACGAGCGGCGGGACGAGCGGTTCATGAATGCCTCCTGGAGTCGTTGTGGAGTCTCCAGAGTCGTCCCGGGCGCGGGCACCCCGCCATTGTCCGGTGGTTCTAGGACCCCCCGGTGCGACCGGCCGCCTGCGCGAGCCCGAACAGGGCGTCGGCGTCGAGGCCCTCCAGCGTCTCGGCGAAGACGCGGCACTCCCCCGCCGGGACCGGCACGTGGTTGGGCACCACCAGGACCGGGCAACCGGCCGCGACTGCCGAGCGGGCGCCGGTGTCGGAGTCCTCGATGGCCAGCGAACGCGCCGGGTCGGCCGCCAGGCCGGCGGCCGCGGTGAGGTAGGGCTCGGGGTGCGGCTTGCCGCGGCTCACCCGGTCCCCGGTCACCACCACGTCGAAGGCGCCGGAAGGCAGCGCCGCCAGGATCGGCTCGACGAAGCGCTGGTAGGACATGGTCACCAGGGCCAGTGGCACCCCCGCTGCCCCGAGCTCGGCCAGCAGCTCGCGGGCCCCGGGTCTCCAGGGCACCTGCTCGACGACGCGCTTGACCACCCGGTCGAGCAGCTCCTCCACGATCTGCTCGGGCTCCAGGGCGATCCCCGAGTGCTCGCGCAGGTAGCGGCCGGAGACCAGCAGGTCGTTGCCGACCAGCTTCATCGCGTGCTCGTGGCTCCAGGTGCCGCCATGCTCCTCGACGAGGGAGAACTCCGACTCGACCCAGTAGGGCTCGGTGTCGACCAGCGTGCCGTCCATGTCCCACAGGACGGCGGCGGGAACCCGCCGGTCGGCTTCCCCGTGCTGACCTGCGGATTCTCTAGATGCGGCGGTGTTCAGCGTGCCCTCCGAAGCGGCTCATGTGACGATCCATGTGATGAGTCACCCTAGTTCGAGGGTGTCGCCCATTGACCGGCGTGTTGGCGCACGTCCATCATCCAGGCTCGCTCAGGAGCGTTGCGAGGCACGGCGCGTGCACCTGAACGGTATGGGCAACCACACCATCGCCACCCCGATCACCTCCTGGGCCGAGCTGCGGACCACCGACCGCGAGGTCCTCAATCGCGCCGAGGTCGCCACGCTGCTCGCGGTCGACGCGCGCACCGTCGACCACGCCATCCTGGACGGGACGATCCCGGCCGTGCGGCTGGGACGCCGCGTGCTCATCCCCCGTCGGCCCTTCCTCGAGGTCTTCGGCGTCGAGTCCGCGGTGACCGCGCCCGGCGAGGCGACCTCGGCATGACCACGAGAAGGTCGACGGCGCGGCCACGGCCGCGACTGGCCCCGGGGACCGGGTCGATCACCCGGTACGCCACGAAGTCCGGGACGCGGTGGCGCTACGACATCGACGTCCCGATCGACCCGGGAGGTCCCGACGCCGGCACCCGCCGCCGGACCCGGGGCGGGTTCGCCAGCCACGACGAGGCCAGCGACGAGCTGACCGTCGTCCTCGCGGCCCTGATCCGCAAGGTCCCCCAGACCGTCGGCCGCGACACCTTCGGCGCCTACGCCTAGCGGTGGCTGGACGGTCACTCCTGCGGCAACGGCACGCGCATCTACATCCAGCGGGTCATCGACGCGATGCAGCCGTACATCGGCGCCCTTCGCCTGTCCGACATCCGCGCCAGCGACCTTGCCGCCGCCTACCGCGGGCTCGAGAGAGGAACGAAGCAGCATCCCTCCCCCAAGCGTCCACGCCAGGGGCTCGCGACCTCCACCGTGGCCAGGTACGCCAACTGGGTCAACACCATCTTCCTGGCCGCCCTCGACGAGGGGCTCATCGTGAAGAACCCGGCCGACTCCCGGCACGCCGGACGACCCAAGGGCGAGACGGCCAAGCGGGTGAAGCCCTTCTCGATCTGGAACGTCGAGCAGCTCACCGGTTTCTGCGACTGGGCGACCGCAGAGGACGAGCCATGGGCGGTCGCCTGGGTACTCCTCGCCCGGACCGGACTGCGCTCGGGAGAGCTCCTGGCGCTGCGGTGGGGTGACCTCGACTTCGCCAAGCGCGAGATGCGCCTCGAACGCGCCCTCCACTACGACGAAACCCGTCCACGCGGTGAGCGTTACGTGCTGGGGCCGCCCAAGGGCGGCAGGTCGCGCACCGTGACCTTCGACCAGACGTGCGTTCCCTCCTGCAGGACTGGCGCAAGGTACTACCCGCGCTACTCGCCGGCCATGCACGGAACGTCACTCCCCTGCTCGGCCTTCGTTCCACCGACCCGGTGTTCCCGTCGCTGCCCGGCCGCGCCGCAACCCAGTCCGGACTGCACGCCGCGTTCCTGCGAGTGCAGAGCACTACCGCGGGCGCATCCCGACCGCGACCTCCCCCGCTCACCGTGCACGAGCTCCGCCACACCCACGCCTCGCTGCTCTTCGAGGCCGGTCAGTCGGTCAAGGTCGTCCAGGAGCGTCTCGGGCATGCAAGCGCGCAGGTCACGCTCAACACCTACGCCCACCTGCTCCACGACGCACAGTCACGTGCCGCCGCGGCCCTCGACGACCTGCTCGGCCGGCGCCCCGACCCAGCGGACGACCACGCGTTCGCGCTGAACCGGCAGCGGTGCGGCCGGTCCTCGGTGCGGCCATCGTCAGCTCGATCAGGCAAGCGGTCAGATGCCGACGCCGTCGTTGCCGCCGACCCGCCGTTCGGGCTGATCGACAAGACCGGCGTAGAGCTCGGCCCGGCCGCGGGACGCAGCGGGTGCTGCTACCGGTAGTTCGGGCGCAGGTCGGAGCCGGTCGCGGACGAGCTCGACGATGGCGGCGTCCTGCGCCTCGGGCAGCGGGACGAAGCGATCCTGGGCCGGACCGACGACCTGGTCGCCGTTGGGCACGAGCCCGGGGCCGTGCGCGGATCAAGTACGCCCGACGTTCGAGGCCCTCCTCGATGACGTCGGCGATCCGGGCGTCGAGCCTGGTGAAGAGCGTGGTGAAGGCGTGCAAGATGCGCGGGTCGAGGTGGGCGTCGGGCGGAAGCGCCTTGACCCGGCTCCAGGCGTTGGACGCCTCTACGACGGCGAGTCGGCCGGTGCCGAGCTTGCCGCCGACGTTGCGCAGCTCGCGCTGGAGGTCGACGTAGGTCCGTTCGCGGGTCAACCACGCCTCGTGGAGCGCGGGCTCGACCTTCTGCACGCGCGTGGCCAGGCCTCCTGAGAGGAGTCGTTGGGAGTCGACGACCAGGCGCAGGTTCATGGCGTCGGGGAAGGCTTGCATGCGGATGGTGAGGTTGTGCTCGGCCTGGAGCACGCCGAGCAGGCCTGGCTTGGCCGGGCCGGTGATGACCTTGGTCTTGGGTCGCCACCCCCGCATGTCGATGGAGTAGTCCGGCGGATCGAGGCTGGCGTCGAGTGCGCACGCCAGCGCCGCCCAACCGAGCCGGTCGGCGCGGTGGAGTCGTTCCCAGCCCGGGATCGTGTTGTAGCGCGCATCGAGCACCACCAGCGCCCGGACGGTGGTGGCGACGTCACCGATCAGGGTGTGGAGCTGGTGGTTGTCGAGACGGCCGTACCCGAGCCCTGCGTCGAAGTCTTGCTCGCCCAGCGCAGCGGCGCGAGCGACCTGCCGCCACTGCTCGACCAAAGGCAACTCGTGTTGCGTGGTCAGTTCCGCCATACCGGGAAGTGGCGCGCTGGAGGTGCGCACGGTGTGGTCGAGGGCCGTTCGGAGTGCGGCGAGCCCGCCGTGCTTCGCCGCAGGCAGCCGGAAGGGGTTGGTCGCGCGTGGCGCGAGTCTGCTCTCGGCCCCCGGGGCGACCGCGATGGTCGCTTGCAGACACCAGACCAGGGCGGACTGGCGGTAGCGTCGTACCTGCTCCCCGATCTGGGCGCGATCCTCCCCCGTTGTGGTGACCGGAACCGTGTGGGTGCCCGGGCCGCCGATGCGCAGCTGGATGCGGTGCTGCCTGAGCAGTGAGGAGAGCTCGGCGCGGAGCAGATGTCCGTTCTCGCCGTACATCACGCCGCGTCCAGGTCGTGAGCGTCGTGGAGCGCCGCCAGGACCAGCTCGATCTCGACCGCATCGACGCCGTAGTCGGCGAGCTGCAGGATCGTGGTGATCGCATCCACAATCAGGATGTCGTGGTCGGTGGAGAGCCCGAGCGTGTCCAGGGCTGGCACGTCGTCGCCGTGGATCCAGTCGAGCTCGATGAGGATGTGCTCGTAGGCCGACGACGCCTCCGCTGTCGATGCCCTGTCGGCGAGCGCCGCGACGCAGGAGCGAGCCTTGGTCAGGGTGATGGCGTGGCCGAGCAACATCGCGGTGTTCCCGCTTTCTGTTGAGTGGATTGCGCGGCCAGTCCCGCGCTACTTGGCACAATCGGCCGAGGCCCGCAGGTCTGTCGCGGCCGGTCGAGCGCGCTGTGGATGAGCCGGCGCCGGCAAGACGTGTGGTCACGCGGCGGCGCGCGCCTCGCGTTCTCGGCGCTGACGGACGTCATCAGCAACGAACTGCTCGAAGTCCTCTGCGCGGTTGGTGATGACCCGCTCTTCGGCCGTCGGGATCGCCGGCTCGCCGGGCCAGGCGGTCACGCGGGTGGGCCGGTCGCGGTCGATACGCGTGCCGCAAGCCGCCACCATCTGGCGCAGCCGCTGCTGGGCGTCCCAGAACTCGCGGTGCCACGCGGCCGGGGCCGTGGGTAGGGCGTCGCGGTGGTAGCTGGCTCGAAATGACAGGTGCTGCGCGGACAGCTCCCAGACCATCTCGTCGTGACGGTGCCACAGCGGAGCGATCACCGTCGCGGGAAGCCCGTGGGACTTGCGGATCCAGTCGACCCACTCGTTGAGGTCGCGCCACTCCCCCGCTGCCTCATCTGCTGGGAGGGTGTTCCAGTCGACCGGACGCAGCTCGACGTCGCCGTCGCTCAACAGCTCAGGCGAAAGGAAGGTCGCAAGGTCGGGCTGGTCGATGAGTGTTGGCTGGTCCATCGACTCGTCGTTGCTCTCATGCCAGTACATGCCGGCGAACCACGTCAGAGACCGACGATCGGCCCGGGAAATGGCTCAGTCGGAGGGGCGATGGAGAGATCGGGACCGGTGCTCGAGCCGTCGGGGCCCTGGCGGAACTGCGGCCCCCGCAGCGGGCGAAGAATCTGGTCACACTGTTTCCGGAGGGGGTGCAGGTCGGGGTCGGTAGTGGCGATGAACCGTTGCAGGCTGATCTCGGTCGGCATCCTCATGGTCGATGCTCCTGATCCGTGCAGCGCCTCGACCGGCGCCGCTCTTGGCAATCAGGTGGACGTCCCATGCCCAGGATCCGCGGGCCGCCAATCATCCTCCAAGTGAGGCGTCGCCACCCCCGTGGCGGCGTCAGTCGATGCGCCTTAGCGACCCCATAGGAGGAGTCACGAAGGTGCTGCACAACGCCCACTATGACGCGGCGCGATATGGCGAAGCAGCGCGCGGCTCGCCGCATCGGGGTGACGCCCGAGGTCTGAGCCGGCCTGCGCCAGGATTTCGGAGGTCGTCGCGATGACCGTCCTCCGGTTTGGGTGTGCGGTGCGCCTCATGCCAGGAAGCGTTGCGCTGGCCGGATCGACCCTCCTTCGATGGGGTGACGCCCACCGAGCCGGGCACGCCCGCGTCCGTACCTACCGGCCCCGGCGCTGCTCGAAAAAGGAAACAAACTCCGGTGCCACGTCAGTCTGATCAACGAACGCCCTCATGGGAGCGCGGCCATCACGGACCAACTCGACCACTCGCTCGGCCCCTGCTCGATCCTCGCGAACGAAGCCAATGGAGATCAGCAACTCGACGAACTCCAGGGCCGCACGCGTGTCTCGCGCCGATACGCCTCGCTGGGTCAGTCCCAACACCTGGCTCTGCCCACCCTCTAGGACCTTGCGGCAGATCTTGCTAGCGATCTCGAACAGCGGGTGATTCATGAGCTTATAGATCTCCGCAACCTCCGGTATGCGCGCTCCAAACGAGTGAAGAGCCCCCAGGGCGCGATCGCCGGACAGTCTTGTTTCTCCTACTCGCACCGAGACACCCGAAAGCACCCGCGAGAAATCCGCACCCGACAGATCGGCCCCCGTAATGTCCAGATCTTCGATCACCGCACGGTCGAAAGAGACGCCAGCCACTGACGAATCCGCCAACGAGCAGGACGCGAGAGAAGCGTCACGAAAATCGCTTCCGGAAAAGTCGATCTTACTTAAGTCGCACTCGATCATTGTCGCAGAGGTGAAGCTTAGCGAAAGTCTGTCCCCGTCGCGACCCTTGAAAGAAAACCCCTCGAAGAAGCAATGGGAAAAGTGAGACCCATCCCCGATTACCCTACCGATGATACCGGCTAAAGGCTCCGCGTCGCCGCGGGTCACCTGCGGGTACAGGAGCGCGAAGGTAGTACTTAACGCTCCGGGCTCATGCTGATACCACTGTTGGGAAAGCTTGGCGATGTATTCCTGAAGTCGCTCCGAGGGGAGCCCCGCAGCGAACTGCAGCATTGCATCGGTTACTCTCATCGCTAGATCCTCGGCGCCTCTCTGCGATCCAAACTTTGAAGAAGGTGCTCAATGACCAAAAATTCGCGTAAAGAATTATGCGAGAACTCCCATCCTTCGCGACCCTCGCGCACCCGCCGTGTAAGCGTCGCAGACGAACGCAGGTCCGCGAGTAGTCTTTGGCGCTCGGCCTGTCGTTCCTGAGGCGGGATCCGCTGCAGTCTTTTTTCGAACACACCCTCGATCAACTCCAGAAGAGTGTCCTCTGTTGCGACATTGTTTCTCCCCGTGCTCAGTTTGGAGGCTAACGACTGCAAAAACAGGCGCCGCTCAGCGGTGCTCAGCACGCCGGCCCTTGCGCGATCGCGCTGCATTAACTTGTCAATGATCAAGCCAAAGCATTGATACTCAGTGATTGAATCCGCGGTGGTAGTTCCGGCGGCCGAAAGTGTATCCGCCAGATCCACCAAGTAGCTGATGATGACGGGTTTGCCGCTCAGCGAGACATTTCCGCCCTCGGATGGCCTGGCTACCTTCTCGAGCAGAGAGATGACCGTTGTCGCGGCAGTGGTGCCCGCTCCAAGGCGCCTCTCTACCAGCGTCGCAGTTTGCGCCGGCGTAAGATCCCTCAGACGCCTTTCACGGCGCTCCACAAAGTGACGTTCGAAGAGCTCGTCAAGCGCCGCTTCGGAACCCTTGCCATCGGGTTCGAGATGAACCGTGCTGTATAGCGTCTCAAGGACCGTAAGTTCCTCCGCCTCGCTGAAGTAGTTCGGCCGGCTAGTAAGGAGACCGCGAGCGCCGTCCCGGCCGAGTTCTGCTAGCGCTTCGAGGCATACCCGGCGCTCTTGAATATGCATATACTGCGCCATCTCGTCGTATCCATCGAGGATCAAGACGATGCGGCCTTGTCTGATCAGTGAGTAAAAGAAATCAACGGGGACGTGACCGAGCCCATTCTGGTCGAGAAATCGGTGGAGCAGTCCCACCGCATCAAATTGCCTTACGAAATCCCGTAACTCGATCCGCACCGGTACGGGGCGCTCGGGCTGCCGCTTGTGCTCTTCCATCCATCTGCGAAGCAGGATCTTCGAGAGCGCCGTCTTACCAGTTCCGTATTCTCCGACCACGATCAACCAAGGGTCAGAGGTGGGCGCCGCAAGCCAGGTATCCAGCTCCTCGGTCGCTCGCACGACGGGATCGGCGAATTCTGGCTCCTCGTACACCGCCGCCAAGCGTTCGAGCTCATCAAAAAGTCGGCCCTCGGTGAGCACTGCTCGCTCATATGCTGCGAATCGCTCGAACTGGGCGAACAACTGATCGTATGTCAGCAGCCTGACGCCAGCAGGGGCCCGATGCTCCAGTCCTTCTGTAAAACCACTAGACGAGACAACGAGGAAATCACATTCCGGCGTCTCCATTCGACAAGCGTGAAATTTGGTGAGATCCTTGCCGAACTTTGCAACGTCCACTCGCTGTACAGTCACTTCGACGTAAACGGGGCGCGGAAACAGTCCTCCGCGAGGAGTCGCTCGAATGTCCACGCTTGCGCCGTCGAGTTGGAGGGGACCTGCAACGTCGTAGTTATTCAGGCGGAACAATTGTTCCACCGCTGATTGCAGTTCTTCTGGCGTCATTCGCTCTCCATAAGGAAGACGGAGCGTGCTACTTCGGTTTCGATAGTCTCGGTCATGGCAAGACTTCGCCTTGTCCACTCTCCCAGAGACCCTAGTGGCAGTGGGGGTCCTGAGTTGGGAGTCGAGGCCCCGGCCCGGTTGGTAGGAGCTGCCCTGATCATGAGCTTGACCATCTCGCGTCGGTCGGCTCAGGCGCTGACTTGTGCACCGCCGGGGTCGCCGGCGTTTGAGTGTGCGCGAGAGACCCAGCTCCACGACGCTCCTATACTTCGTCAAGCCGCTGTGGCCCCGTTTTCGAGTAGGCGGTAGAGGTCTCGGGCGACGTAGCGGGCGAGGCAGCGTTTGATCTCTCGGCTGGTGTTTCCTTCGGCGGTGCGGCGGGCGACGTAGTCTCGGGTGTCTTGCTGGTACTGGATTCTGACCTGGACCACGGTGTGCAGTGCGTTGTTGAGGTTCCGGTCGCCGTAGCGGTTGAGTCGATAGCGGGCGCGTGGCGGCATCGGCGCATGAGCTGCGGGGCACAATCAGGCATGCCCGAACCCGGACGGCCGATCTCCCTAGGGGCCAACGAAGACCTCTCCGATGCTGAGGGGCTTCTTGGCGTTCTCCGAGGCTGCCAGCCGGTGCGGCAACGAAGGCACGCGGGCACAACCCATGTAGCCCGGCTAGCGCTCTGGAGCTTCTGGGAGTTGCCCCGGCTCCCGAAGCCTCTGGTGCAGAGCAAGTACCCGCTCTCCTACCCGTGGTCAAACGCGGCACGCGCCGTATACCTCGGAACCCCCAAGGCCCCAGTGGGCGGCCGCGGATTGGTGTTGGAGCATGTGCGGCCGAGGAACATCCTCATCGACAACATGATCGACCTCTCTGCAGAGCTAGCGGCCGGGGAACTAATCGGTTACCTCAACCGCTTCCTCGCCGGCGCCGTCATCACCAAGCAGGAAGACCTCTTGTTGACGAATGCCGGCGTCGCCTATGCCCCAATAGACGCGGACGACCCAGATCCATGGTCCCGCTATCGGACGGCAGGACTCGATCCCGACACGTTTCGTGCTGTCGAACCTGGATGAAGCTCGAGCGCGCAATTGGCACAAGCGTCACTCCGGCCGCAGAGGATGCGGCCTCCGGAACCTGATGCACGCAGTTCGGCAACTTCCCGATGCACGCAGTTCGGCAACTTCCCTACTGGCCACGGAGTGCTGACTCGACTTCTGCGCGATGGGCCTGCAGCTTGTCGGCGTCCTCGCGCTCGGTCCACTTCCGCAGGTCGGTCACCAAAGGTGGGGCGCTGCGCAGCAGAACGAGTGCTGTGCCGAACGGGAGGGTGCGGATCGTCTCGGGCGGCATGACTGGCACCCGGCGTACGGAGCGTTGCAGGGAGCGGGAGCCGTAGTCGCCCACGGAGACGGTGTCGGTGCACTCATCACGTTCGCCGATCAACGCCGAGAGGTCTTGTAGATCTCTGGCGGCGGAAGTGCCCCCGAGGATGATCTTGACGATGGAGGCGTCCCAGATGGCGCCAGCGGCATGGTCGCTCCACCGGTCCCTGGCTTGGGACAGCGACTGGAGGATCGGCATGGTGGTGATCCCGGTTCCGCCGCCTTCGGCCATCAGCAACGGCAGCGATGGCAAGGGGGCGAGGTTGCCGATCTCGTCCAGCTCGAGTAGCAGCGGCGGGTCGAGGCGGGCTCCGGGTGAGGCAGCGGCGAGGTGCCGGGCGGTCTCGATGAGGTCCTCGATGAACGCTGCGACCAGCGACCAGGATGCGCCCGCCCCTGCGCCAGTGGCGAGTAAGTAGAGGGTGCCGTTGCTGGTGAGGAACTCGGCAGGGTCGAACTCCTCCCCCTCACGCGGGGTGACCGCATCCAGAACTCTGGGGTCTGCCAGGCACGACAGGGCCAGGGAGACACCCATCCAGATTGAGTCACGGGTACGGGGGTCGGCGTGGATCTATCTTCCTATCCATCTTCAAAATCTTTCCATCCAAATACTCCACCTTTCTCTCACCTCACTTGTATAGTCCACTCCGCACGTGCGTGCATCCCGACACCTGGCGTCGAGCGAGGCACGTTGCGCCACTGCTCGACCAGTTCGGGACCGGCAAGAAGACCGCCGCCGACGGCACGATCACCGCAGCCCGCTCAAGCCCAAGCAGCCGTCGGTCTCGGCGTCCGGGTCGAGGAGACCCCGGAACAGCGGTCGCGCGGCTCGAGGCCCGGTCGCGGAGCTGGAGGCTGAGACCACCAAGCTCACCACCGAGCGGAGATCCTCCGATCGGCGGCCAAGTATTTCGCTGGGAGACGCGCTGGTGACCCGCTTCCAGTTCGTCGCCGACCACCAGGACGCCTTCGAGGTGAAGCGGATGTGTGAGCTCGTCGAGGTCGAGCGTTCGTCGTACTACGCGTGGAGGGACGCTGCTGCGGCGCGTGAGGCTCGGCAGCTGCCGACGCCGAGCTCGCCGCGAAGCTGCTGCCATCCACGCCGAGGACAACACGATCGGCGCCGCGTGCGACCGCGAGCTCAACGACGCGTCCCGCCCCGCGAGCGGTCAACCACAAGCGGTCGCGCGTGATGCGCGAGCACGGCATCCGCGGCTACCAGAAGAAGCGGCGTGATACCACAATCCCCGAACCGTCGGAGGCGAAGGTGCCCGATCTGCTGAAGCGGGACTTCACCGCAGCCGCCCCGGAACGCTACGTCGGGACATCACCTACCTGCCGATCGCGGATGGCACGAACCTGTACCTGGCCACGTGATCGACTGCTTCAGCCGCCGGCTGGTCGGCTGGTCGGTCGCCGACCACATGCGCACTAGCCTGGTCGAAGACGCGCTCAAGGCCGCCGCCGCGACCCGCGGCAGCACGACCACCGGCCTGGCCGGCGCGATCTTTCACAGCGACCACTGTCGGTCTACACCTCGAAGGACTACGCCCGCCTCTGTGGCCAGCTCGGCGTCAGCCAGTCCATGGGCGCCATCGGCTCCTCGGCCGACAACGCACTCGCCGAGTCGTTCAACGCCACGCTGAAGCGCGAGGTCCTCCAAGACGCCGCCTGCTGGCCCGACGAGCTCACCTGTCGACGCCAGCTGTTTCGGTGGATCCTCCGCTACAACAACCGCCGCCCTCACTCCTCGTGCCGCTACCAGTCCCCCGTCACCTACGAGACCCGCCACACCGCTACGCTCCCTCAAATCATCGAGTCCAGTGAGTCAGCCCACCCAGCAGCGGCGTCGGGGTGGGAGGCGAGGATCGCAACCGCGTCGGCGGCGACCGAGGGCGAGAGCGTCCAGGCGAACAGCTCCCGCGGGGTGCGCTGGTCGAGGGCAGCGGCGTGGAGCAGTGCTTGGATGGCGCTGCGGGTCTTGCCTTCCCAGAACCCGCCGGACTCGACGCCGCCGGTAGACAGACCGGTGGCTGAGGCGAGGCCGGCGGCGCGGATCATCGCGGTCAGTGGGTCCTCACACCCGCGCACGGGAGACCACCGGAGCCCCGCGGGAAGTCCTGCGGCGAGGCGCTGGGGGTCGAACACGGCGACCGGTCCACGGCGCTGGCGGGCGGTGATGGTGGCGGCGATGTTGTCGGGACGGGTGGCGGTGGTGATGACCGCGCCGGGGGCATCCAGGATCGCGTTGATGACGATGTGCAGGCCCTTCCCGGAGCGGGGTGGTCCGAGCACGAGGATCGAGTCCTCCACGGACGCCCACACTCCCCGGCCCTGAGACCGGCCGAGCAGGTAGCCGATGTCGCCGCAGGCGGCCTTGTCCAGGGAGGGGCGCAAGGTCTTGCCGCGCGCAAGCAGAGCCCGCTCCGAGGCGTTGGTCGCGACGTCGCGACCCGTCGCCACTCCTGCCAGGCGTCGTGGGTCGCGCCTGTGGGCGTGCCGGATCCGGGCGAACAGGCGCAACCCCAACCACACCAGCGCACCGGCGATTGCGAGCATCAGCGCTACCGCGGCCCAGTAGGCGTACGGGTTCAGCCCCGCCGCCCCGAGCGCCGCCGCGGGATCATTGGGGTACGCGAGCACTCGTACGCCGGCCTCGACGCCGCCCGTGGGTGGTGTCGCGAAGGTCGCCCACGCGGCGAGAGTGCCCGCCAGGCGCAGTACGCCGGCGACGGCACTGAGGCCGATCAGCGCAATCAGTCCGAGGTTGACCAGCTCGTCGTCGACGCCCCTCCCGGCCGAATTCATGCCACACCCGCCGAGCCAGTGGCATCCCCGGTGCCTGAGGTGTCCGCGGGAAGGGCAACGGTGCCCGACGTACGCCCGACC
>CAWIFK010000003.1:0-121418 GCA_963835385.1 uncultured Actinomycetota bacterium | reverse complement strand
GCCATGGCTGGCATGCCTCTCGCCAGTGATCCGTACCACCGCCTCATCCAATCATCGCAGCAGACACATGCGGATCAAATGGGCATGCCCGGAGGCCAGACGCAACCGGGGAAGTCGCCGCCGCGTACGGCATACTGGCCCCCGGGTCGGGCGAGCCAGGACTGCAAGCTTCAAGCGTGTCACCACGATGTTTGGTCCGATGCAAGTTCCGCCCCCCGCCCCCGTAGCTCAGCTGGATAGAGCGACAGACTTCTAATCTGTGGGCCGTAGGTTCGAGTCCTACCGGGGGCGCCCGATGTCGGGCTGCACGCTCAGCCGAGCGGCACCGCGGTGACCACGAGGTTCTGCTGGTAGCCGCCGGCGTCCGGGTCGTAGGCGCCGCCGCAGGTGATGAGGTGCAGCCGCGGCGGCCCCGTCCGGGTGAAGAGCTCGGCGGGCAGGGCCTGCCGGTCGAACCGACGCACCTCGCTGACGACGTACCGCAGCGTCCGGCCCTTCGGGTCGCTCACCAGGACGCGGTCGCCGACGGCGGCGTCGCGGAGCCGGACCAGCGGGCCGAGGCCGAAGCGGAACGAGTCCAGGTGTCCGGCCACGACGGCCGCCCCCGCCGCGGGAGCCGCCGGGGAGGCGCCGAAGCGGTACCAGCCGAGCACCGAGGGGTCCGCGGGCAGCTGCATCTGCCGGTCCGTGCCGACGCCGACCGGGCGGACCGGGAGGTCGAGGTCGAGATCAGGCACGGCGAGCCGCACCGGGCGGGCCGGCGACCGGGCCGCCCGGGGGGCCAGGTCGGCCGGAGCCGTCCCGACGCTCGGGCGCGCCGGACGCCCGTCCGGCTGCGCCCCGCCGGAGAGGCCTGGAGCGGGTTCGGTGGCGCTCGTCGCCTCCCGCACCGCGACGCCGGGCCCGGCCGGCTGCGGCTCGGGGGTGGCCGGCACCGCCAGCGCGGACACCACCATGGCGATGCTCACGGCGAGACCGGCCGCGGCCGTCACGACGACGACAGCGGCCGGTCTCACCAACATGTGGAGCTCCTCGTTCCTGTGCTGCCGCGACTCAGCCGCGGGTCCGGGCCGGGAGCAGCCGGCGACCGGCCAGCAGCAGCGCCACACCGGAGAGCCCGGCGAGGGCCAGCGCACCCATCGGCACGCCCTGCGACGACTCGGCCGCGAGCCCGGCCTCGCCACCCGGGACGCCGGACGGTGCCGAGTGCAGCCCGTCGATCGTCTGCACCGCCAGAGCGAGGTTGCCGTCGTCGGCGCTGCCCCAGGCGTAGACGATGGTGCTGGTGCCCTCGGCCAGCGGCAGGTCGGCGGGACCGATCACGACCTGGTCGGTGCCGGCGAGCACGACGTCGGCGGAGTAGGTGCCTGCCGCCACGTCGGCGCTGTCCTCGTTCGGGTTGGTGAGCCCGGAGAAGAGCGCCTGGCCGTCCGCGCGGACGTCCACGGCCGGCGCCGCGGCGTCGTGACGGACGGTGAGCCGGGCGTCGCCGGCACCGGTCGGCGAGACGTCGTTGACGTACGGGGTCAGCACGGGGTTCCCGTCGGCGTCCAGGTGCGCGACCACGGTGGCGTTGGCACCGGCGGGCACCTCGACACCGTTCGCCTCGATGGCCGGCTGGCCGTTGCCGGGCGAGTCACCGTCGGCGAAGACCTGGAGGTCGTAGCTGCCCGCAGGAAGGGTCAGCGGGTCGGTGAACGTTCCCGGCTTGAAGTCGGGGATGAGCTCGTCACCGTTGGCATAGACGTCGACGGTGATCCCGGGTACGGCGTGCAGCACCGTCACCGTTGCGTCGTTGTCCGCAGCCGAGGCGGGAGACATCGCGCCGGCGCCGAGCACGAGGAGTGAGGCGGCGCCGACCGCGGCCAGTGTGCGTCGCATGTGAGGTTCCTCTCGTTGGGGTTGGGTTGCCCCTCGTTCGGCCTCCCCGCACCCCCGGATGGCTCATCCGCGAAAAAACTCAACAACAAACTCGGCAGCGTGTTGATTTGTGCCCGTGTGTCCGGAACCGCCGGTCAGCGGGGGGCGGTCCAGCGCGCCAGGTAGTCGTCCATCTCGCCGGCCAGAGCCGCCTTGTCCTCGTCCGGCAGGAACGAGGCACTCACCGCGTTCTTCGCGATCGCGGTGATGCCGGACTCGTCGAGGTCGAGCAGCTCCGCGGCGATCTCGTACTCCCGGTTGAGGGTGGTCCCGAACATCGGCGGGTCGTCGGAGTTCACCGTGACGAGCACTCCCGCGTCGTACATCTGCTTGATCGGGTGGTTCTCGAGGACCTCGACCGCGCGGGTCGCGATGTTCGAGGTCGGGCAGACCTCGAGCGGGACCTGGTGCTCGACGAGGTGGGCGACCAGCCGCTCGTCCTGGACCGACGAGGTGCCGTGACCGATGCGTTCGGCCCCCAGCTGCTCGAGGGCGTCCCAGACCGTCTGCGGTCCGGTCGTCTCCCCCGCGTGCGGCACGCTGTGCAGTCCGGCGGCGCGCACGCGGTCGAAGACGTCCTTGAACTGGGGCCGCTCGACGCCGACCTCCGGGCCGCCGAGGCCGAAGCCGACCAGGCTGTCCGGCCCGTGCTCGAGGGCGTACGTCGCCGTGGCCTCCGCGGCGGGCACACCGAACTCGCCGGGCACGTCGTAGATCCAGCGCAGCCTGATGCCGAGGTCGCGCTCGGCGGTGGTCCGCGCGTCCTCGACGGCCTCGACGAACCCCTCGATCGGGACGCCGGCCAGCACCGACGTGTGCGGGGTCAGGGTCAGCTCGGCGTAGCGAATGTTCTGCGCCGCCATCTCCCGGGCCACCTCGAAGGTGAGCAGCCGCACGTCGTCGGACGTCTTGACCAGGGCGACGACGGCCAGGTACACCTCGATGAAGTGGGCGAAGTCGCGGAAGGAGTAGAACTCCCGGAGTGCGTCGAGGTCGGAGGGCACCGTGCCCGGGTGCCGGGCCGCCAGCTCGGAGACGATCCGCGGCGAGGCGGACCCGACGTGGTGGACGTGGATCTCGGCCTTGGGGAGCCCGGCGATGAAGTCAGCGTGCGACATGGCGACCAGTCTGCCGGGTCGCGCGCCGAGGCGTGACCCGGCCCCGGGTCAGTTCAGGGCCCCGCAGCGTACGAGGCTGCGGGGCCCTGCGCTGTCCGGTCGGTGACGCTCCCAGACTCACGACCGGTCCGTGAACCCCATGGCCCCGTCACAGGCCTTCCCGATGGATCTCTCCACCGGCACGGATCCCCGATCCCGGCCGGTCGCGCCCCTCGGATCTCTCCTTCGGGCCGTGAGACCTTTCTATCCCGTCGGCGGGCTGCGGCACAGGGCCTTTGGTCCACAGTGGCCGCGCCGCGCGCACGGCTCAGGAGCCGAGGGCCTGCTGGATGCGCGCGTCCATCTCGGCGACCAGCTCGTCGATGGTCTGGGAACCCAGCTTCTCGCCGTCGACGAGCACGGTGGGGGTCGAGCTCACGCCGTCCTGCGAGGACTGGTCGGTCGCGTTCTGCACCCACTGCTCGAACTTGCGGTCCTTGATCGGCCCCGACACCTCGGACTCGACGGCCCCCGCCCGGACCGCGAGCGCGACCAGCTCGTCGTCGCTTGGCCCGGCGGTCCCCTCTGCGGGCTGCTGGTCGTAGAGCAGGTCGTGGAACCTCACGGCCGTGTCCGCACCGGCGGTGTCGAGGACCACCCCGAGGGCGTTCATCGCCCGCGTCGAGTAGTCGCTGCCGTCCGAGGCTCGGTCCAGGAAGGAGAGCACGCGGTACTGGACCTGGACGTCCCCGTCGCCGACGTACTTGTCCAGGGTGTCCTTGGACGCGGCCTCGAACTGCCCGCAGAACGGGCACATGAAGTCCTCGTAGACCGTGACCGTGACCGGCGCGGAGGGGTCGCCGCGCGGGACGGCGTAGTCGTCGACCACCCCGGCCGGTGGCGTGGCCGCCTGGCCGGTGGTGTCGCGGTTGGCCTGCACGGCGTACCCGATGCCGAGCATCAGCAGCAGCACCACGCCGACCGCGCCGGCGACGACGTAGGTGCGCCGGCGGCGCTCCTTGCGCTGTTGTTCGCGCAGGACGGCCTTGGCGTGCTCGGAGGCGGCCAGCCGCTCGGCATTGCGGACCGCCTTGGACTTGCGTGCCATCGAGTGGATCTGCCTTGTCTCGTCTAGTCGATCGGAGGGAACAGCTTGTTGTCGAGCGCCCCTGGGCTCCTCGGACGGTAGACCAACCACCCAGATAGGACTAAGAGGCCAAAGTCCCGCGCGAGCTCCCACGGGTACGCCGCCCGGGCGTTCTCCGCAGGACCTCCGCCGCCGCCGAAGCAGCCGCACTCGATCGACATGCCACGGGCCCACGCCGACGAGATGCCGACGAGGAAGGCCAGCAGGAGTACGCCGGACAGCACGGCGTTCGCGCGCACCAGCAGGCCCACCAGCAGGCAGGCCCCGACCAGGATCTCCAGCACCGGGAGCGCGTGCCCGACCAGGGGCACCACGGACTCCGGGAGCAGCCGGTAGGCACGCACGGCGCGGACGTTCTCGGCCGGGTCGGGCAGCTTGAGCGCACCCGCAACCAGCCAGACGCCACCGACCACGAGGCGCGCGAGCACACCGATCCACTGCATGGACCGCAGCCTAGGCACGGTCACTGAGAAGTTGCTGAAGGCGGCAGCTTCCGGTGTGGCGCGGGCGAGTAGGGTCACAGACGTGAATGGGAATGACCGACTCGTCTGGATCGACTGCGAGATGACCGGGCTCGACCTCCGTGCGGACGCCCTCATCGAGGTGGCCGCGCTGGTGACCGACTTCGACCTCAACGTCCTCGGCGACGGTGTCGACGTCGTCATCCGGCCACCGGACGAGGCGCTCGAGCAGATGGTCGACTTCGTGCGCAACATGCACACGGTCTCCGGCCTGCTCGAGGAGCTCCCGGACGGGGTCACGCTCGAGGAGGCGGAGAAGCGGGTGCTCGACTACGTCCGCGAGCACTGCCCCGACGGCAGCCGCCCGCCGCTGGCCGGCAACACCGTCGCGACCGATCGCGCCTTCCTGGCCCGCGACCTGCCGGCGCTCGAGTCGTTCCTGCACTACCGGATCGTCGACGTGTCCTCGATCAAGGAGCTCGCGCGGCGCTGGTACCCGCGGACGTACTACAACGCCCCGGCCAAGACCGGCAACCACCGGGCGCTCGCCGACATCCAGGAGAGCATCGAGGAGCTGCGCTACTACCGCTCCGCGGTGTTCGTGCCGCTGCCCGGCCCGGACTCCGTCCAGGCGAAGGCGCTCGCCGAGGAGCACGGCGGCTCGCTGACCGGCGCCGGCAGCCCGCCTGCGTCCCCCGGTCCGAGCACCCCCGGCGAGCCGGTACACTAGTCGCTGCCTCGGCTTCTCCAGCGTGTCATCGGAGAGGCCGACGTGACTGTGGGGCCGCTGTGACGGCGCCGCGGTCCGGCACATGGTGGGCGTAGCTCAGTTGGTAGAGCGCCGCGTTGTGGTCGCGGATGTCGCGGGTTCAAGTCCCGTCGTTCACCCCAGACGATGTCCCCGGGACATCGGAGCAGCCCGGACCCGCGACTCGCGGGTCCGGGCTACTTCTATGCTCCGTAGCCGGCCGGGACCACCGGCGTGAGCAGGATGCGCGAGCCCATGCCGACGGTGTGGGCAAGCATCCCGACGTAGCGGTCGTAGAGCAGCTCCAGCTCCCGCAACGTCCACAGCATCTCGACGCTGACCCACGCCAGCTCGCGCGCCTTGTCGATGTTCCAGGAGCTGACCAGGTGCACCACCGGACCGACCTCCTCGTCGACCCGTCTCCCGATCGCCGTCAGGAACGAGCGGCGGACCTCCGACTCCACGCCGGCAAGCACGTCGTTGACCCGCTCGTAGTCCGCGCGCACCGCGTCCCTGAAGGGGCTCGTCCGCCGCGCCCGGCACGTCTCGACGACGGCGAGCGGCAGGTCGTGCTCGATGTGGGCGTTCATACCGGCCAGGGCGTGCTGGATCGGCAGCAGCCCGGCCGTGCCGCGCTGCTCGAACAACGGCTTCCACGGCGGCGGAGCGTTCCGTCCGGCCGCGACAGCGTCGTACGCACCCAGCCAGAGGTTCGCGAACCGGACGTCGAGCTCGACCATGAGGCCGGCGTCGGCGAAGTCGTCGGCGTCGATGGCGGCGGCGACCCGTTCGGTGACGTCGAGGTACATGCGGTTGAACACCGCCACCCCGTCACCGGCCGGCAGCGAGCCCTGGATCGCGCGCAGCCGTTCGATGACGCCCTCGACCGTGGTCGGAAGGTGGGCCGGCATCCCGTTCACCCGCCATCGGCAGGCTGAGCCAGCCCACCCGCACCGTGGCCCTGGCGATCGCGCACGGTGAGCCGGATCCCGGCGCGCTCACCGAGGAACTCCCGGGCATGGGCGGGCAGCAGCACCCGCTTCACCCAGCGCCCCAGCGCGGGATCCTCGTCGTCCAGGGGCTCCCCGGTGGGAACGTAGTCGCGCAGCGGCACCGTCAGCTCGGACTTCCACGTCGCCCACGCCGCGAGCGCACCGTCCCAGGCGCCGATGTCGACCACGAGCGTGTCGGCGAAGTCGGGCGTCTGCTCGAGGTGGTCGCCGAAGTCGAAGATCCCGCGGCGCTGTCGCAACGAGAGCAGCCGCACGTCGAGCTTGTAGCGGGCGGTCTCCGCCGACGCCGGGCGTTCGACGGGGTCGGAGATCAAGAAGGTGGTCACCAAGGGCTGCGGCCGGTCGGTGTCCTCCGCGGGCAGCTCCAGCACCACCGGGCAGTGGTGGGCCGCGACCTGCTGGTGCATCAGCGTGGGCAGGCCACGGACGCCCAGCTCGACCTCGGCCTGCCAGATGACGTCGTCGCGCCTGCGGTCGGGCAGGCGTACGCCGACGAGGTCGGCGGTGACCTCGAAGTCGCCGAGCAGGAACCGGCGGAGGTTCTGGTAGCCCTCCTCGGAGTTCACGATGCCGTGACGACCCGAGTGGCTGCGGTGCACGAAGGCGAACCGGGCTCCGGGGATGTAGGCGTTCTCGATCTGCACCAGGCCGTCACTCTTGGCGCCGACAGCCCGGGAGGACAGGCCGCGGGCGACGTCGTAGTCCTCGGAGTTGGTCCCGATGAGGGTGAAGATGCGGTCCTTGGGAAACACCTCGTCAGGCACCTCGCGCGGGTCCCAGTCCGGTGGGACCGGCCCCGGATCGCCGGGGTGGAGGTAGGACCACATGCGCGCCGGACCGAAGATGTCCGCGCCGTTGACGCCGAGCAGGTCGCGGACCTTCTCGAAGAGCCCGAACCCGATGTCGAACTCGATGCCGCCGTGCGGGGTGGCGTAGGTGAACAGCCGGTCGACGTAGTCGGTCGCCGAGCGCGCCCCACCAGCGCCGTCCGCCCCGCGCTGCTCGGGTATCACCTTCTGGATCAGGCAGCGACAGATCAGCCCGCCCATCGAGTGCGCCACCAGGTGGACGCGCGGAGCCCCGCTCTTGCGCTGCACCAGCTCGATGAGCTCCAGCAGGCTCTCGGCGGCGCGCTCGAGGCTGTACCTCTCCGGCTTCTGGCCGAAGGTCGAGGCGGAGATGTCGTAGAAGCGGTGGATCCAGATCGTCGCCGGGTCCACGGTGCCGTCGGGCTGGGCGGTGAGCCAGGCCAGCTGGCTGCCCTTCACCTTCAGGTCGTAGTCGTGGTCGAGCATCAGCCGCAGCAACGGGCTCTCGAACTGGTAGAAGGTGGGCGTCCCGCGCGCGCCGACGCGGACGTGGGTCGACCCGACGTTGAATCCGTAGAACGGGTCGTCGGTCTGGGTGTCGATGCCGGACTGGCCACCGGCGAACCCTCGCACGTAGATGATGGGCAGCCGCTCGGCCATCGACGGTCCCTCCAGGTCGTCCGCCGGCCGGGTGCCGACGGCACTGGACCCAGCATGCCGCTCCGGGGCGGCTGCGCTCTACCGCCAGTTCGGGTCTGGTGGAGCCGCCGCGCCGAGGTCGCGGCTGTCGCGGGTCCGGGCTTCGTCGTACGACGGGCCCGGCGTCGTCGCATGAAGACGCCCGGCGGCGGGAACCCCGTGACTACCCATGCGAGTGCTGCGACCCACCGACACGGTGACCGACCCTCTGGCGCCCTACGCGGCGGTGGACCGCACCCGCGCGGGCGGCGGCTGCTGGGTGATGGCCAACATGGTCGGCGGGCTCGACGGATCTGCTGCCGTCGGAGGGCGGGTCGGCGCGCTGTCCGACCCCGCCGACAAGCAGCTGTTCGACCTCATGCGCGCCCTGGCCGACGTCGTGCTGGTCGGCGCCCAGACGGTCCGCCGCGAAGGCTACGGCCCGATCCCCCTGCCGCCCGAGCGACGGGCCGCCCGCCGCGACGAGGGCCGCCCGGAGAGGCCGCCCCTGGCGGTCGTGAGCCGGTCACTGGACTTGGACTGGTCGAGCCGAGCGTTCACCGAGGCACCGCCGAACGCGCGCACCCTCGTCGTCACCTGTTCGGCTGCAGATCCCGCCCGGCTCCGCGAGGCCGGCGCAGTGGCCGATGTCGTGGTCGCCGGTGAGACCCGGGTGGAGCCCGGGGAGGCGCTCGCCGAGCTGTGGCGGAGAGGTCACCGGGTGGTGCTGTGCGAGGGCGGCCCCACCTGGCTGGGGGAGCTGGTGGCCGCCGGGCACCTCGACGAGCTGTGCCTGACAGTCGCTCCGGTGATGGGTGGCGACCCGCTGCCGGTCTCGGTCGCCCCGGTGGGCGCCGGCCTGGAGACGTTCGCCTTGCAACACGTGCTCAGCGAGGGCGACACGCTGTTCCTGCGCTACGAGAGGGCTGGGCGATGAGCACGGCGACCTTCGACACACTGATGAGGTCGTTGGACCGGCCGATGGTCGTGGTCACCACCGTGGCCGACGGCGAGCGTGCGGGCTGCCGGCTGCTGGTGCGGCGCCACGCGCTCCTCGAAGAGGGCGGCGACCACGTCTGCACGGTCACCCACGTGGTGGAGGCGCACAGCTGGGGCCCGTTCGAGCCGCTGCTGCTCTCGCACGTCCAGGACCTCGTGCCGGGCCATCAGGCCGAGGAGCGCCCCTCTCCCCCACCGGGCGAGCAGGCTGACGACGGCACTGCGGCCGAGAGGCCGACGCCGGTGCTTGTCCGCGGACATGACGGTGGCCCCGGACTCCAGAGAGATCCAGGGCCACCGTCCCCGCGTGGGGGCGTGCTAGCCGAGCCTCAGCAGGGGTTCACCGCGTCGACGGTGAAGCCCTGCGCCGTGACGGCCGGGTCGGTCACCAGCTCGATGGAGCCGGTGCCCGTCGTGATGCACGGCGAGTCCACGCCACGGCTGTAGGTCCCGTCGTAGGTGGCCAGGACGTTGCCGTTGGCGTCCTTGACGTAGACGTAGTCGTAGCCGGCCTCGGTGTCGAGCAGCGAGAAGTGGAACGAGAAGCCGGCGGAACCGTTGTCATAGGTCCACGTGCGGACCCCGGCCCCGGTGCGGACGCTCGGGACTAGCCCTCGACGACCTGCGTCGGGGCACCGTGCACGGCCGGGATCTGCCCCATCCGGCCCTTCTGGAAGTCCTCGTAGGCCTGCAGCACCTCGGTCCTCGTGTTCATGACGAAGGGGCCCGCCCAGGCGACCGGCTCCCGGATCGGGCGTCCGCCGAGCACCAGGACCTCCATCGACGGCGAGCGGCTCTCCTGACGCTGCGAGGCGGAGACGGTCACGAAGTCGCCGGCACCGAGCACGGCGAGCTGGCCGGTGCGCAGGGGGCGGTTCCCCAGGCCGACGGTCCCCTCGCCCGCCAGGACGTAGACCAGTGCGTTGAACTCCACCGACCACGGCAGGTCGAGGCGGGCGCCGGGCGCGAGCGTCGAGTGCACCATCGCCATCGGTGTGTGGGTCGTCCCCGGCCCGCGGTGCCCCGCCACGTCGCCGGCGATGACGCGGACCAGCGCGCCGGCGTCGTGGGTGGCCAGCAGGCCCAGCTCGCCGGAGCGCAGGTCCTGGTAGCGCGGCGCCGCCATCTTCTGCTCGCGCGGCAGGTTCACCCACAGCTGGACGCCGTGGAAGAGGCCGCCGGCCTGCACCAGCCACTCGGGGGGCGTCTCGATGTGCAGCAGGCCGGACCCCGCCGTCATCCACTGCGTGTCGCCGTTCGTGATCGACCCGCCGCCACCGTGGCTGTCGCGGTGGTCGAAGACGCCGTCGATGATGTAGGTCACCGTCTCGAAGCCCCGGTGCGGGTGCCACGGCGTGCCCTTGGGCTCACCGGGGGCGTACTCCACCTCGCCCATCTGGTCCATGTGGATGAACGGGTCCAGCTGGCGCAGGTCGATCCCGGCGAACGCCCGCCGGACCGGGAAGCCCTCGCCCTCGTAGCCCTGCGGGGCGGTCGACACCGCGACCACCGGCCGGACGGTGTCGCCGAGCCCGGGCCCCGCGACACGCGGCAGCACGGTCAGGTCGTCGATGGTGACAGCGGGCATGGTGGCCTCCTCGAACAGGTGCGGAAGACTTTAGTTGAAATCTGAACAACTGGCCAGGTGTGGTGATTCCCCGGGCCCTGCGCACCGGTTCGGTAGCGTGCCTCCGTGACTTCCCCGCAGCTCGCCGACAGGTACGACGTCGTCATCGTGGGCGGCGGCCACAACGGGCTGACGGCGGCGGCGTACCTGGCTCGGGCCGGTGTGTCGGTGCTGCTCCTCGAGCGCCTCGACCACACCGGCGGCGCGGCCGTGAGCACCCGCACGTTCCCGGGCCTCCCGGCCCGCCTGTCGCGCTACTCCTACCTGGTCAGCCTGCTCCCCCAGCAGATCGTGACCGACCTCGGCCTGGACGTCGAGCTGCGCTCGCGCACCACCGCGTCGTACACCCCGGTCGTCCGCGAGGGCCGCCACACGGGCCTGCTCGTCGACCGGCCCGAGGGGGCGGCCACCGCCGAGTCGTTCCGCGCGCTCACCGGCTCGGACCAGGAGTACGACGCGTGGCTGGCCTTCTACGGCGAGGTCACCGACTTCGCCGAGGTCGTCGCGCCGACGCTGCTCCAGCCGCTGCGCACCGCGCGTGAGGTCCGCGCGATGGTCGACCCCGCCACCTGGGAGCACCTCGTCGAGCAGCCGCTCGGCGCGGTCGTCGAGGACCGCTTCCGCGACGACACCGTCCGGGGCGTGGTGGCCACCGACGCGCTGATCGGCACGTTCGCGAGCCTCAACGACGAGTCGCTGGCGCAGAACCGCTGCTTCCTCTACCACCTGGTCGGCAACGGCACCGGTGAGTGGCGAGTGCCGGTGGGTGGCATGGGGGCGGTCACCGACTCGCTGGCCGTCGCCGCCCGCGACGCAGGCGCGACCATCGTCACGGGCGCCGGCGTCAACAGCATAGAGACCGACGGCACCACCGCCACGGTGGCCTGGCACGACGGCGAGCGCCGGCAGACGGCGACCTGCGACCACGTGCTGGCGAACGTGGCCCCGTGGGTGCTGCAGGTGCTGCTCGGCGAGGAGCCGGGCGAACGACCCGAGGGCTCCCAGCTCAAGATCAACCTCCTCCTCGAGCGGCTGCCCCGCTTCAAGTCCGGGATCACCCCCAAGCTGGCGCTGTCGGGCACCTGCCACGTGGCCGAGGGTTACGACGCGCTCGAGGACGCCTACCGCCAGGCCGCGTCGGGAGCACTGCCGAGCACCCAGCCGGGCGAGCTCTACTGCCACTCGCTGACCGACCCCTCCATCCTCGGCCCGCTCGCGGGCGACGGCATGCACACGCTCACCTATTTCGGTGTGCACACGCCTGCCCGCCTGTTCGAGGGCGATCTCGTGGGCCGGCGTGACAAGGCCACCGAGCACGCCCTCGACGCGATCGACGAGCACCTCGAGGAACCGATCGAGTCGCTGCTGGCGCTCGACGAGCTCGGCAACCCCTGCCTGGAGGCGAAGGCACCCCAGGACATCGACGAGGCGCTGGCCATGCCCGGCGGCCACATCTTCCACGGCGACCTCGCGTGGCCGTGGGCGCCGAACCGGAGCCGCTTGGAGACGCCGGCACAGCGCTGGGGCGTCGCGACCGAGCACGCCAACGTGCTGCTCTGCGGCTCCGGTGCCCGGCGCGGCGGAGCCGTCAGCGGCATCGGCGGCCACAACGCCGCGCAGGCCGTGCTCGAGGCACGGCGCTCCCGCGGCGCCTGACCCCGGCGGCTGCGGCGGGCACGAGCGGCTCCCCACCCCGGTCCGGGGGAGAGCCGCTCGCGCGGGGCGGGTCAGACCCGCGAGGGGTCGACCTCCACGATCGGGGTGGTCGTCGGGGCCTCGAGCTTCCTGCCCGCCGGCTCGATGGTGATCGCCACCTTCGTGCCCTTCGCCGGCATCGGCATCGACGCGCCCTTGACGTCACCCTCGAGCGCGACGACCGGGCTCGGGTCCCCGCCGGAGATCGACCAGACCTGGTAGACCTTGCCCTCGTCGAGCGGCTTCAGGCCGCGTGCGTCCACGGCCATCTCGTTGCGGCCCGGCGACGTCGCGACCCGGACCTGGCCGTACGGCGTGTCGACCGCGGCCTCCCGGTGGTCGGAGGCCCTGAAGACCTCGGTGACCCCGGCGGCCAGCGGAGGCTCGTCGTCGGCCATCCGCGAGATCCCCACGGCACCTCCCCCGACCACGACCACCGCCGCTGCGGCGGCGGCCAGCCAGGTACGCCAGCCACGGCGCCGTACTGCCGGGAGGGAGACGACCTTCGGCGGCTGCTGCGGCGTGCGGTCCGCGGCGGCCAGCACGCGCGCCTTGAGCGCCGGTGGGGCACCGAGCGCCTCGACGGCGCCCATCTGGGCGGCCGCCTCGCGCAGCTCGCGGACCTCCTGCCGGCAGACCGGGCACGCCTCGAGGTGCGTCCGGAACGCCTGGACCTCCTCCGCGGTCAGCGCGTCGATGGCGTAGGCACCGGAGAGCGTGTGCAGGTCGGTGCTCATCGGGCCCCCTCCAGGCAGTCGCGAAGACGGATCAGTCCGTCCCGCATCCGGGTCTTGATCGTGGGAAGCGGCTTCTCCAGGAGCGTTGCCACCTCGTTGTAGGTGTAGCCGTTGAAGTACGCGAGCCGCACCGACTCCAGCTGCAGGTCGGTGAGGGTCTCGAGGCAGTCGCGGACCGCGCCGTGCTCCTCGGCCGCGATGACCGCCTCGCCCGGCTCGTCGTGCACGACGTGCTCCGGCGCGGCCTGCTGGTCGCTGCGCTTGGCGGCCTCGTTGCGGCGTACGGCGTCCACGGCCCGGCGGTGCGCGATCGTCATCACCCAGGTCTTGGCGCGGCCGAGGTCCTTGTCGAACCCGGCAGCCTTGCGCCAGACCTCGAGGAACACCTCCTGCGTGACGTCCTCGGCGCGGGTCGGGTCCCGAACGACTCGTCGCGCCAGGCCGTAGACCGGCGCGGACAGGGCGTCGTACAGCGCCTCGAACGCCTGCGCGTCCCCCCTGGCCACCCGCGAGACCAGTGCCTCGACGTCCGGTGGGCCATTCGACGCGACGAGGCGCAGCCCCGGCTCCGACATTCCTGCCTCCTCGCTGATGAACTGAGAATAGTTCGCCGGGGCCGTCCGGGTGGATGGGTCGGACCAAGCGGCTTTCTTGGAGCTTGCACCTTCACTCGCCTGGGCATCATGGAGCGATGAGCCAGACCTCCCCCGAGCAGACCCTCCGATCGAAGAAGGCCGAGCTGGAGGCCCAGCTGGCCGCGTGGTCGGCTCGCCCCGAGGACCAGGGGTCGATCTCCTTCGGCAAGCGGGTCGGCGAGGGAACCTCGATGGCGGTGGAGCGGCTCTCGCAGGTGGCTGCCTACGACAAGCTCCAGGCCACGCTGGCCGACGTGGACCGCGCGTTGGCGAAGCTCGACGAGGGCACCTACGGGCACTGCGACGCGTGCGGCCGGCCGATCCCCGAAGGTCGGATGGAGGCACTCCCCTGGGCCGTGCTCTGCGTCGAGGACGCCGCCCGGAAATGACCCCGGCCGACGTGGCGGACGTCGGCACCCGCCGGCGCGGCCTCGATTTCGGCTGTGGCGACGGGCGCTGCTAGAGTTCCCCACGCTTCGCGCGCCATTAGCTCAATTGGCAGAGCAGCTGACTCTTAATCAGCGGGTTCGGGGTTCGAGTCCCTGATGGCGCACAACACCCGAGGTCAGCGGCCGACAAGGCTGCTGACCTCGGTCTTGGCCACCGTGCCACAGGTAGGCGTTGCGTGCTTGTCAGCGCGAGGCTCTCCCCGGTCTCGAGCATCGTCGCTGTGCACGACCCCAACGGCGGGGTTCAGAGGCCTCAGCAGAATCCGAAGGCGACGAGAGCGCCCGGCGGCCTAGAGTGCCAGGGTGTCCCCGGCCGAGCCAGACGTCACCGCGCGGGTGCGTGCGATCTGCCTCGCGCTGCCGCAGGCGACCGAGCGGCCGAGCCACGGGTCGCCGGCGTTCTTCGCGGGCAAGCAGTTCGTGATGCTCTGGCCTGACGGGCACCACGACCACGACTTCGCACACCTGTGGTGCGCCGCGCCCGCCGGCGCCTGTGAGGCGCTTCTGGCCACGTCCCCCGAGCGGTTCTTCCGGCCGCCGTACGTCGGGTCGCGCGGTTGGGTCGGCGTCCGCCTCGACGGCGACGTGGACTGGTCCGAGGTGGCCGAGCTGTGCGAGGAGGCCTACCGCACCGTCGCTCCGGCCCGCCTGGTCAGGCTCCTCGAGAACGGATAGGTGCTGCACGGCGGTCCATGCTGGCGACGCCGCGCTTGTGCAGCAGCCACCCGCCGACGATCAGCAGCGCGCCGACCACCAGGAAGCCGATGTCCCAGGACAGCGGAGCACCGAGGTCGTCGCGCACGTGGTGCACTCCCAGGATCTGGTGGTCGATCAGGCCCTCGACCACGTTGAAGATGCCCCAGCCGGTCAGGACCAACCCGATGTGGAACGACCAGCTCGGCGCCAGGCGGCCCTGTCGCCAGGCGCGGATCCCGGTGATCGAGGCGGCCAGCACGAGGCACCACGTCGCCACGTGGAAGAAGCCGTCGGCCAGGGTGTTGACCTCCAGTCCGGCCACCGTGGTCACCGGGTAGTCGTCGACGTGGCTGACCATGTGGTGCCACTGCAGGATCTGGTGCAGGAGGATCCCGTCGACGAAGCCGCCCAGGCCCAGGCCGTAGAGCAGTCCCGAGACCCTCGAGGGCATCGGTCGGTCGTCGGTCTCTGTCCGCGTCGTCATGGCGGCACGGGTACCCACCGACCCCGGCAGCCAAGCCCGAGACCACGCGCGACAGCTGGTCCCGCCTCGTAGGACGGACAGGAGGGCCGCACCTCGCGGGTGCGGCCCTCCGGTGCGCGGCCACACCGTCAAGGACGGGCGCGGCGACCACGCAGGATCTCAGAGGCCGAGCTTGCTCCCCAGTCCGCCGCCGAGGCCGCCGATCAGGTCAGCCGGGTCGATGCCCAGCTTGGAGAGCAGTCCGGAGTCCTTGTCGGTGTCCACCTGGCCGGGCAGCTCGCTCTGCGCCTGGTCGGCCTTCGTGTCGTCGCCGCGCTCGCGGAGGAAGGCGATGATCTGGTCCTTGTCGATCTGCATGTGTCAGCTCCCGTTCGTCGGTCGTGGGTCGTTGCCGGCCCCGTACCCGCGAGGCGACGGGTCACACCGGCCGATGCCTCGCGACCGAGCACCCACGACGGACGAACGCAGCACTCGTCGCGCTCTCCCGGTGCGAACCGGGCTAGGCGGGCGCGTCCGGCTGGACGGGGCCGATCCGGAGCGGCCGCATCATCTCGTTGTCCTCGTGCTCCAGGACGTGGCAGTGCCAGACGTACTGCCCGGCTCGCCCGAAGGTCGCGCGGATCCGCGTCACCTGGCCGGGGTAGGCGATCACGGTGTCCTTGCGGCCGGACTCCCCCGGCTCCGGAGGCGTCGCGGTCCCGACGAGCTGGACGGGCAGGAGCACCTCCTGGTCGTCGTCGACGGCCAGCGCCTGGCGGTTGACCACCTCGAAGACGACCTCGTGCACGTGGATGGGATGGGCGTCGGCGGTCGTGTTGTAGATCTCCCAGACCTCCGTCGCCCCGACCGCAGGGTTCTCCGACACCGGATCGGACCACATCTTCTCCACGGTGAGGTCGCCGCCGTTCACGACTCCGAGCAGCGCGGCGACCGGTCCCTCGACCTCGGCGCCATCGTCGTCGGTCCCTTCAGCCGCCATCTCGATGAGGGCCACCCGGCGGGTGCGCTCCTCCGGCACGAGCGCGGGGACGGGAGGAAGCGTGAGGAAGACCGGCGGCGTCGAGGTGTCCGGGCTCAGCGACGGACCGACGCGGAACTGCAGCACCTGCCCCGTCGTGCCGGGATCGGACGGCTCGAACTCCTCGGGGCTACCGCCCTTGAACGGCTCGTCGGGACCGAGGTTGCCCAGGACGTAGCTGCCGACGGGCACGTTGCTGAAGTCGACGATGACGTCGGCACGCTCGGCCAGGCCCATCAGCAGCTGGTTCCCGAGGGCGGTCACGTTCACCGGCGCGGGGAGGAAACCGCCGTCGTTGCCGATCTGCCACACCTCCGCTCCCGGGATCCTCGCGAAGTCCAGGATCAGGAAGCGTGACTGGCAGCCGTTGAGGAACCGGAACCGGTAGCGCCGCTGCTCCACGTCGAGGAAGGGCCAGGTGTTGCCGTTGACCATCAACGTGTTGCCGAAGAACTCCGGGTTCCAGATCGGGGAGAAGTCGCCGCTCGGCAGGTGGCCGCCGCTGATGCCGTCGAAGAACGCCCGGCTGTCGGGGTAGAACAGCGACCCGTCGGCGTTGAACGCGCGGTCCTGGATGACGATCGGGATCTCGCGGTACCGCTTCTTCGCCGGGAACGCATCCCCCTCGCGCGGCGCCGGCCCGGGCAGGCTGGCCGGGCCGCCCGTGCGCGAGTCGAGGACCGCGTCACCCGGACCGCCGCGGATGAGGTAGAAGCCGGCCGGTCCGGTGTACACGTTGAGCCGGGTCAGTCCCAGCGCATGGTCGTGGTACCACTGGGTCCGGGCACGGTCCGGGTTCGGGTACTCGGACACAGCGAACCCGGGCCCCCACTCAGCACCGTAGCGGCTCCGCGCCCGGCTGGCGAAGGTGTCGTACCACGTGCCCTCGCTCGCGAAGCCGGCCGGGATGTTCTTCGCGGCCGGGAGGTACCACGCCTCCGGGTAGCCGTCGCTCTCGTCGCCGACGCCGGCGGCTCCGTGCACGTGCGTGACCAGCGGGACGGGGCCGGCGTAGGGACCGGGCGTCTGGTCGAACTCCGGTCGCGTGTCACGGCCCTCCGTGCTGCCCGGCGGGTTCGCCCAGTGCAGGGTCGGGTCCACGGGCAGGAGGTGCGGCAGGTAGTTGCCCGCGCCGTCCACCAGGTCGTTGACCCACTTCACCTGCACGGGCCGGTTCCACCGCGCCTCGATGGTGAGTGACGGGGCGTTGTGCAGAAGCAGACCCTTCTTGGCCGCCGACCGTGTCGGGCCGTAACCCCACACGGTCGTCGCGGGGAGCCCCGCCGGGAGGATCTGCTGGCGGAACTGCCGGACCGAGATCTCGTAGTAGTCGACGGGCTTCCCGCCGCGTCGGTTGATCTTGCCGGCGCGCGGCATGACCGGCGGCACCAGGAGCGGCGTCATGAACTTGGGGATCGTCAGCGGGTCCAGCGTGCCGCCCGGGATCGACGCGAGGGCACGGGGCAGGCCGCCCGGCACCTTGGCGAAGAGCGTGAATGTGAGCCCGGCTCCCCCCACGGCCTTGATGAAGGTGCGCCGGCTCAGCGTCCCCCGCTCAACAGGTCGATCGACCATCTTCCCCCACCCCCTGAGTCAACCTCGGCCGCTGCGGGTCGTCCGACCCCAGACGCCGGACGGCCGCGACGATCCCCCATGACCGGTCCCGGTGCCCCGGCAGGCTCACCGTAACCGGGCGCACGCGCCTGCCACCATGGCGAGTCGGGGTGCGGTTCCGTGGTCCGAGGCGGCTACCGCAGCCGTCCCGTTCGCCCGTTCCGCCGGAGTCGGAGCCCCAGCCGTCCTAGGGGATCGTGACCGTGGTGAGGGCGCCGACCGGGAGCACCGTGGTGCTGCCCAGGAAGCGCACCCGCACGGTGCGGGGGCCCGGCTGCAGGTCGCCGACCAGCACCCCGGCTCGCCCGTCGACCACCGGGACGCTCGCCAGCAGCTTCCCGCGCGACCAGACCCGGGCGGTCCCATTGGGCACGACGCCGTCGGCATGGACGGTCGCGACCACCCGCATCCGGGCGCGACGGGGCACCACGGTCAGCGAGATCGTCGCCGGCGCCCGGACCCGCGCGGTGGCCGGGGTGACCACGGTCAAGGGGGTGTAGCCGGGTCGCGAGAAGCTCGTCCTCGCGCGGATGCGGGATCCCAGGTCGGCGAGGCCCATCTTGTACGTCGCCCCGCTGGCCTCCGGGACCACGACGCCGTCGCGCAGCCACTCGATCGTCGCGGCCGCCTGTGGCGTCACCGTCGGCGGCGTCAGTGACAGCGACTGCTCCGGCTGCGGGGTACCGACCACCGACGGCTCCCGCACGGTGTCGAGGGTGCCGGGAGCAACCGGCCCGACCACCGCAGCGCGCCGACGCACCACGTCGTAGCCCGGCCGGCGAGCGGCCGCCCGGACGGTCACGCTCTTGCCGACGAGCTCGGGACCGACCGCCAGCGTCGAGGCTGTCGCTCCCGGGACGGCCACGCCGTCGACGAACCACTGGAGGTTCACGCGGGCCGGTTCGGGGGTCCACGACCCCGGCGAGGCGGTGAGTGTCGCATCGACGGTGGGATCACCGCTCACGGACGGAGCCACGGTGTTGACCAGCCTGCCCGGCAGCACCGCCGCGGTGGCCGCGGTCGTCGCCGACGTGGTCGGGAAGCCGAGCTTGGCGGCGCTCACCTGGACCGCGACGACCTTGCCCTCCAGGTCGGGCGTCGGAGTGAAGGTGGTGGACGTCGCGCCGGCGATGCTCGTGCCGTTGGCCTTCCACTGGTAGCTCAGGGTCACCCCGCTCTGGCTCCAGGAGCCGGGCGTGACCGTGAGGGGCGTGCCGACCTTGGCGGTGCCCGAGATGACCGGGGCGACGCTGTAGGTGAGCGGTACGTCGTTGAAGTGCACGAACCCGCTGGGCCAGCCCCTCCCCGACTTGGTGATCCGGGCCCAGGAGAAGTCGCCACCCCAGCTGTCCTGGGAGACGATGATCTCCGTGGCGGAGACGACCTGCTCCACGTAGGCGACGTGTCCGGCCGAGCCGGCCGGCCAGACGCCGGCCTTCCACCACGCGACGGCCCCGACGCGCGGCGTGGAGTCGGTGATCTGTGACATGGAGGTTCCCCAGTAGGTGGCGTTGCCACCCCCCGACCACGGCCGGACGTTCGGCAGCCCGCTGCGCACCATCCGGTAGGCCGCGTAGTTGGTGCAGTTGTGGCCCGAGTACATCCGCCAGTACATCGTCGAGCTGTTCTGGGCATAGCCGGACGCGCTCATGCCGAGGGTGGCGCAGGCGGCGTAGCCGCGGCAGAGCGTGCTCGAGTCGGCCGCGGCGGGCGCGACCAGGGGCCCAGTGCTCGAGGCCGCGACGGCGACGAGCAGCGTGACAAAACCGGCGAACTGCGCACGAATAGACACTCGAGGGAGCATAGGGGCGGAAAGCGACCCGAGTGACGAAACCGGAAATCTGTCAATCCGACACGCCGACATGTCGGTCGCGGAAGTCACACCGGCAGCGCCCGCCGCCGTCCCATCTGACGCCTGGCGCTGACGGCAGACGGCGACCCGGAGCGGCGGCCGGAGCGCAGGGACGAAGGCCACTCCCGGCCGCCTCCCCACGCCGCGCACGCTGAGGAGGGAGCGAGGAGGACCGCCCATGTCCGTCGCCACGGCCGCCGGGCTGACCACCGCGGAAGCCGGCCGCCGGATCGCCGCAGACGGACCGAACCGGCTTCCCTCTCCCCGGCGCCCCTCGGCGGCGCGGCGGCTCGGCACGGAGCTCGTGCACTTCTTCGCCCTCATGCTGTGGGTGGCCGCCGGGCTCGCGCTGCTGGCAGGGCTCCCCGAGCTGGGCATCGCCATCTGCGGCGTGATCGTGCTCAACGCGGTGTTCGCCTTCGCCCAGCAAGCGCGGGCCGACCGGGCGGCAGACCGACTGCGGGCCATGCTGCCGAGCCAGGTGTCGGTGCTGCGCGACGCCCGCCGGCAGGTGATCGAGGCCGAGGCGGTCGTGGTCGGCGACGTACTGCTCCTCGAGAGCGGTGACCGGGTGCCGGCCGATGCCGCGGTCACGGTCGCCAACCGGCTGCTGGTCGACTCCTCGATGCTCACCGGCGAGAGCGCGGCAACCCCGGCAGAGGTGGGCGAGGTGATCTTCGCCGGCACGTTCGTCGTCGAGGGCGAGGGCCGGGCCGACGTCACCGCCATCGGCGAGCAGACCCGGTTGGCAGGCATCGCCCGCCTCGCGACCTCCTCGGACAAGCCCGACACCCCGCTGACCCGCGAGCTGCGGCGCGTGGTGCGCCTCGTCGCCGCGATCGCGCTCGGCGTCGGCTCGTCGTTCATGCTGATCTCCCTGGTCGTGGGCGACCCGCTCCAGGACTCCTTCGTGTTCGCCATCGGCGTCACCGTCGCGCTGGTGCCGGAGGCGCTGCTGCCGACGGTGACCCTGTCGCTGGCCTGGGGCGCCGAGCAGATGGCCAAGCGACAGATCCTGGTCCGCAACCTCGAGGCCGTGGAGACGCTGGGCTCGACGACCTTCATCTGCACGGACAAGACCGGGACGCTGACGCGCAACCAGATGACGGTGCTGGAGGCGTGGACCCCGGCCGGGACGCTGAGCGTCAGCGGCGCCGGGTACGCGCCCGAGGCCCGCCTGGCCTGGTCCGAGGACTCCGCCCGCGACGCAGCGCGCGCCCTGGCGCTGGCCGCGACCCGTTGCTCCACCGGATACGCCGTCCGGGGCGACAAGGGCTGGCAGGCGCACGGAGACCCGATGGAGGCCGCCCTCGACACGCTCGCCCGTCGGCTGGGCATCGACACCGACGAGGACCGGCGCCGCTCTCCCACCGACCTGCGCTTCCCCTTCGACCCCGGGCTGCGACGGATGGCGGTCGTCCTCGCCGGCACGGTCGTGGTCAAGGGCGCGCCGGACACCGTGCTTCCGCTCTGTCGTGACACCGGTGCCGCCGACGCCGAGGTGCACGCACTGGCCGGCCGGGGCCTGCGGGTGCTCGCGATCGCCTCAGCACCCTGCCCTGCGACTCCACCCGGTCGGCTGCAGGACATCGACGACCTCGAGCTGCTCGGCCTCGTGGCCCTCGAGGACCCCCCTCGCGACGACGTACCCGCCGCCCTCGCCGCCTGCCACCGGGCCGGTATCGCCGTGGCCATGCTGACCGGCGACCACCCGGCGACGGCATCGGCGATCGCCGACGAGGTAGGGCTGCGCCGGCCCGGCACCCCGGTCCTGACCGCGGCCGACCTGCCCGCCGAGGACCGCGTGCTCGCCGCGCTGCTCGACCACCACGGAGTGGTCGTGGCGCGGGTCTCGCCGGAGGACAAGCTGCGTATCGCCCGCGCGCTGCGCTCCCGCGGGCACGTGGTGGCCATGACCGGCGACGGGGTGAACGACGCACCGGCGCTGCACGAGGCCGACATCGGCGTCGCGATGGGGCGCTCGGGCACCGACGTGGCCCGGGAGGCCGCCGACCTGGTCCTGCTCGACGACGCCTTCGCCAGCATCGTCGCCGGCGTGGAGCAGGGGCGCGCCACCTTCGTCAACGTCCGCCGGTTCCTCACGTACCACCTGACCGACAACGTGGCCGAGCTGACCCCCTTCGTCGTCTGGGCGCTCTCGGGTGGGAGCTTCCCGCTCGCCCTGGGCGTCCTGCAGATCCTCGCCCTCGACCTGGGCACCGACACCTTCTCCGCGGTCGCGCTCGGAGCGGAGCCGCCGGCCCGGCACCTGCTCGACGGGCCGCCGGTCGGGGGCCGGTTGCTGGACACGACGGTGCTGCGCCGCGCGTTCGGGCTGCTCGGGCCGGTCGAGTCCGTCATGGCCATGGCGGCCTTCCTCGTCTCGATGCTCGCCGCCGGATGGGCCGTCGGCGGCGCGTTCCCGGGCGGCGACGGGCTGGAGGCGGCCTCGGGAGCGGCGTTCATGGCAGTGGTGCTGGGCCAGAGCGCCAACGCCTTCGCCTGTCGCAGCTCGACCCGGTGGCCCGGAGCCCTGGGATGGCTGACGAACCGGCTCCTGCTCCCGGCGGTCGCCGCCGGGCTGGCGTTCTCGGCAGCCGTCCTCTTCGTCCCACCGGTCGCCGCCGCCCTCGGTCAGGCCGTCCCGCCGCTCGAGGGATGGCTGGTCGTCCTCGCGACGCCGGTGGTGGTGCTGGCGGCCGACGGCCTGGACAAGCGGCACCGGGCGAAGCGTCGCCGCACACCCGGCGCGGCTCACCGGCCCCTCCGTTCGACGTAGTGGCCCTGCTCGCCGGCGGACACCCGCGGCAGGCGCGGTCGCAGGAATGCTGCTGGGCGCCGGTGGGCACCACCTCGCCATGGCGCAGATCCAGCACGGGACCGCTACCGGCTACGAGGCGGGAGGGTGCCGGTGCAGGCCGTGTCGTGACGCGGCGATGGCGGCCCGCCGGAAGGTACGAAGGCGCCGCCGGGAGCTCGTCGCCGACGGCAGCCGACCCGTGGCGCACGGGACCTGGGCCGGCTACCTCACCGACAAGTGCCGGTGTCCCGAGTGCAAGGCGTTCCGCTCCGAGTACATGAAGGCCTACCGTGCGCGGAAGGCCGCCGCCGGCCGGACCGGCCCCGAGTCCGACCAGCAGCTCGCCTGAGCCCGCCCGGCCCGCAGCGCCCGGCACTCACCGTGGCGGTGGTCCCCACAGCAGCCGGAGCACCTTCTTCGTGCCCACCTCCAGCGCCTTCTCCAGCGGCAGGGCACATCCGGCGCACCACGTCAGCCGCCAGCACGACGCAGTGCCGACCAGACGTTGCGGCCGATGCCGAGCACCGCGCTTCCCTGCCGGCCCAACAGCCGGTTGCCACCCTCGCTGCTGGAGAGCACGTTGCCGGTCGTCGGACCGACCGGCGTGGTCCGGTCGGAGGCGGCGACCGAGAACAGCGGCCCGACGAGGAAGTCGAAGGCCCAGGGCATCGCCGAGAAACCGAAACGCATCACGTCGTTGGTCAGCCCCACCTGTGCCCGGCCGCGTCCTCGGTCGACCTGGCGCAGCACGGCGCGCGCGATCCGGTCCGGTGAGGCGACCGGCGGGGGCGGGCGCCCGACGAAGCCGGCGTAGTTCGCCGCCTGCAGGTAGATCGGCGTGTCCACGCCGCCCGGCGCGACGTAGCCGATGTGGACGTCGGCGGCGTCGCGGTTCTCGATCTGCAGGTGCCGGGCCAGCGAGCGCACGCCCCACTTGCTGACGGCGTACGCGCTCATCGACGGGGCCGCGAGGTGACCGATGACGGAGCCGACCAGGATCAGGCTGCCCGACCCCTGCCGCCGCAGCACCGGCAGCACGTGCCGGGCGACCGTCGCCGAGCCCAGCAGGTTGGTGCGGATCACGCCCTCGAAGACCTCGGCCGGCACCTCCTCGAGCCGGCCGTAGGCGACCACGCCCGCGCTGTTGACGACCGCGTCGATCCGGTCGTGCCGGCCGAGGACCTCGGTGACGAGCTTCTCCATGGCCTCGTCGTCGGCGACGTCGCCGGGGACGACCATCGTCGAGGCCGCCCCCACCGCGTCGCACTCCGTCGCCACGTGCTCGAGCGGCGTCCGGCCGCGGGCGACGAGGACGACGTGGTCGCCGCCCCGCGCCGCCCGCTGCGCCACGGCGCGCCCGATGCCGCTGGACGCACCGGTGACGATCACGACCCTCGGGCCGGTGCGGGCGTCACTCGGCGCTGGGGGACCCGCCTCGCTCACGGCTGGAGCACCACCTTGATGCAGCCGTCCTGCTTCTTCTGGAACGTCTCGTAGGCCGCCGGCGCCTCCTCGAGCGGGACGTGGTGCGTGGCCAGCGACTCGACGCCCAGGACGTCCTCGCTCTGCTCGAGCACCTTGGAGATCTCGTCGGTCCAACGCTTCACGTGGCACTGGCCGAAGCGCATGGTCAGCCCGCGGTCGAAGATCTCCATCATCGGCAGCGGGTCGACCTCGCCGCCGTAGACCCCGCTCACCGACACCGTGCCCCCGCGGCGGGCGGCCTTGATGGAGCTGCGCAGCGCGGCGAGCCGGTCGATCGCCATCTTGTCGGTCATCGGCCGGGAGAGCGCGTCGGGAAGCATCCCGACGGCGCTGATCGCGGCCTTGGCGAACGGCGAGCCGTGGGCCTCCATGCCGACGGCGTCCACCGTGCCGTCCGCCCCCCGACCCTCGGTCAGGTCCAGGATCGCCTCGACCGGGTCGGACGTGGCGGACATGTCGATCACCTCGACGCCGTACGAGCGGGCGAGCTCGAGGCGCTCGGGCACGCGGTCGACACCGATGACCCGGCGGCCGGCGTTCTTCGCGATCCGGCAGGTCAGCTGGCCGACCGGGCCGAGGCCGAAGACGGCGAGGGTCCCCTCCTCGGGCACGTCGGCGTACTCGAAGGCCTGCCACGCGGTCGGCAGGATGTCGGAGAGGTAGAGCCAGCGCTCGTCGGGAGCGCCGTCGGGCACCTTGATCGGGCCGAAGTGGGCCTGCGGGACGCGCAGGTACTCCGCCTGACCGCCCGGCACGGAGCCGTAGAGCTCGGTGTAGCCGAACAGCGAGGCACCCTTGCCGGTCTTGTGGTTCTGGGTGGTCTCGCACTGGGCGAAGTAGCCGCGCGAGCACATCCAGCACGAGCCGCAGGAGATGTTGAACGGGACCACGACCCGGTCGCCGACGGAGACGTGGTCGACCTCGGAGCCGACCTCCTCCACCACGCCCATGGTCTCGTGGCCCAGGACGTCCCCGGGCTTCAGGAACGGCCCGAGCACCTCGTAGAGGTGCAGGTCGGAGCCGCAGATCGCGGTGGAGGTCACCTTGATGACGGCGTCGGTCGGCTGCTCGATCCGGGGGTCGGGGACGTCCTCGACCGAGACGTTTCGCTTGCCCTGCCAGGTGAGTGCGCGCATCTGAGCTCCGTTCCTCGTGCTTGGTTCCCCGGCCAGGCGCCGGGACGGGTGCGACGTGTCCACGGACGGGTACCCGAGGTGGGGGTCGCTACACGCGCACCGGCACGGCACCTGTGCTGGCCCCGCTTTGCACCGGTCCGGCAGGATCACGGCAGGACCGGCGGTACGTCGTCGGCAGCACCAGCGGCGCCCGACCGGGGCCGTTTCCGCGAGGCCGGCCGGAGGAGGGACGCCATCAGCACCACGAGGCCCGCCGCGCTGCTCCGTGCCGCGCACGCCGGTCCCACCGTCGCCGTCACCGCCGTCGCGGCGCTGCTCGCGGTCGCCTCCTCGCTCGACGCGGCCCGGACGGTGCTGGTCACGCTGGCCGTGCTCGCCGGCCAGCTGGTCATCGGCTGGTCCAACGACCTCCTCGACGCCGGGCGCGACCGGCAGGTGGCCCGTCCGGACAAGCCGCTGGCGACCGGCGCGGTGAGCACGCGCGCGGTCGCGACGGCGTTGGCGCTGGCCGCCGTCGCCGCCGTGGTGCTCTCGGCCGCCCTCGGGTGGCGCGCCGGGCTGCTGCACCTGGTCGCGGTCGTGGGCGGCGGGCTCGCCTACAACCTGGGTCTGAAGGCGACCGCCTGGTCGTGGCTGCCCTACGCCGCCGCGTTCGGTGCGCTGCCGGCGGTGGTCACGCTGTCCGGGACGCCCCCGCAGGCGTCGCCGGCGTGGCTGCCGATCGCGGGCGCGACCCTCGGCGTGGCCGCCCACTTCCTGAACACGCTGCCGGACCTCGACGACGACGCGGCCACCGGGATCCGCGGCCTGCCGCACCGGGTCGGGCCGCGGGCCGCGCAGCTGACCGCGACGCTGCTGCTGGTGGCCGCCTCGACCGCGGCCGTGGTCGGCCCGGCGGGCGCACCCGAGCCGTGGGGCTGGGCAGCGCTGGGCGCCACGGCGGTCCTGGCCGCCGTGGCGCTGCTCGGCCGCGGCAAGGCCCCGTTCCGGGCGGCCGTGGCCATCGCGGTGGTCGACGTCGCGCTGCTGGCGGTGATGCGGTGAGCGCGACCGTGTGGGACCTGGTCGTCGTCGGCTCGGGGCCGGCCGGCGCGGCGGCGGCGCTCGGGGCGCTCCGGCACCGGCCGGACCTGCGGGTGGCGCTGGTCGACCGCGCCGCGTTCCCGCGCGACAAACCCTGCGGCGACGGCATCGCCCCGCACGTGCTCGACCTGCTGGAGTCCGTCGGCGTCCGGGGCCTCTTCGACGACCAGGTGCCGATCCCCCGGCTCGGGCTCGAACGGGAGCGTCGCACCGTCGAGCGGACGATGGCGCGTCCAGCGCTCGTCGTACCGCGTGAGGTGTTCGACCTCCGGCTGCGCGAGGTCGCCTGCGCGGCCGGCGCGGTGCCGGTGGCCCACCGGGTCCGCTCCGTCGAGGCCGGCCCGACGGCAGTCGCGCTCGACTCCGCTCTGGCCGCTCCCGTCGTGGTGGCGGCCGACGGGGCGCACTCGCAGGTCCGCCGTTCCCTCGGCCTGCGCGCCGGCCGCACGGCGCTGGCGCTGCGCGGCTACGCGCCCACGCCGCCGGCACGCCGCGGCAGGCAGGTGATCGTCTTCGGGACCAACCGGCAGCCGTCCTACGCCTGGTCCTTCGACCGCGGGGACGGGCTGGCGAACGTCGGCTACGGCGAGCTGTTGACGCGGCGGCGCACCGCTCCGAGCCGGGCCCAGCTGCTCGAGCAGCTCGAGACGCTGCTGCCTGGCGCGACCGAGGACGGCACCGCCTGGCGAGGACACCAGCTGCCGCTGTCGTCGGCACGGTGGGTCCCGGCACGGGGCCGGGTGCTGCTCGCCGGGGACGCAGCGGGGCTCATCAACCCACTGACCGGCGAGGGCATCTACTACGCGGTGCTGACCGGGCTGCTCGCCGGGCGGGCGGCGGCGGAGTCGCTGGACAGGGATGGCGGTGCGGGCGCCGGCGAGCGCTACCGCCGCGCGAGCGGGCCGCTGCTGCGCCGACACCTGCGGCACACCTCGGCCGCCGCCCGGCTGTCCCTGCACGGTGCCGTGCTGGAGGCCGGCCTGCAGGCCTCCCACACCGACCAGGCGGTCTTCGACGACCTGGTGGAGCTGGGGCTCGGGCGCGGACTGATCACTCCGCGGCTGGCGACGGGACTGGCCCGCGGCGTGGCCGGTCGCGCGGTCGACCGTCTGAGGATTGGCGGGCCGGGGTAGACATGGGCATGCGCATCGTCAGCGTCCGGGGCGCACTCCCCGGTCATCGCTACCCGCAGCACGCGATCACCGAGGCGTTCGCCGCGACCGTCCTCCGCGACGACGTGAACCGCGGCGTACTGGACCGTCTCCACAAGAACGCCTGTGTGGACTCGCGGCACCTGGCGCTGCCGCTGGAGCGCTACGGGCAGCTGAGCGACTTCGGGGAGTCCAACGACGCCTTCATCGAGGCCGGCGTCGAGCTCGGCTCGCGAGCGGTGACCGACGCCCTCAAGGCGGTGGGCCTCACCCCCGCCGACGTCGACGTGATCATCTCCTCGACCGTGACGGGCCTGGCGGTCCCCTCGCTCGACGCCCGCGTGGCGGCGACGATCGGGCTGCGCCCGGACGTGGTGCGGGTGCCGCTGGTCGGGCTCGGCTGCGTCGCCGGTGCCGCCGGCGTGGCCCGGCTGCACGACTACCTCGTCGGCCACCCCGACCGGGTCGCGGTCCTGATGGCGGTGGAGCTCTGCTCGCTGACCGTCCAGCGCGACGACACCTCGATGCCCAACCTGGTCGCCAGTGGCCTGTTCGGCGACGGTGCGGCCGCGGTGGTCGCGGTCGGCGCCGACCGCGCGGCGGACTTCGGCTCCGACGGCTCCGCGGCCCCCTCCGGTCCGCACGTGCTGGCCAGCCGGAGCCGGCTCTACCCCGACAGCGAGCGGGCGATGGGCTGGGACGTCGGCGCCACCGGCCTCCGGATCGTCCTGGACGCCCAGGTGCCCGAGCTCGTCGAGACCTACGTCGGCGACGACGTCGACGGGTTCCTCGACGACCACGGCCTCGCCCGTGAGGACGTGGAGTGGTACGTCGCCCACCCCGGCGGCCCGAAGGTGCTCGAGGCGCTGCAGGCGACTCTGGGCGTCGACCGGGAGGCGCTGCAGGTCACCTGGGACTCACTGGCCCGAATCGGCAACCTGTCCTCCGCCTCGGTGCTGCACGTCCTGGCCGACACCCTCGAGAGCCGTCCGCCGCGGCCGGGGTCCTACGGTTTGATGATGGCGATGGGTCCCGGTTTCTGCTCCGAGCTGGTGCTGCTGCGCGCCGCGGAGGCAGCCGCGTGAGCAGCGAGGTGCTGTTCACGCTGCTGGTCGTGGCGGTCGCGCTGGAGCGCCTCGCCGAGCTGGTGGTCTCCAAGCGCAACGCCGCCTGGGCGATGCGCCGAGGCGGCGTCGAGACCGGCCGGCGGCACTACGCCGTGATGGTGGTGCTGCACTCCGCGCTGCTGGTCGGGGCCCTCGTCGAGGTGTGGCTGCGCCGGCCTCCGTTCCTGCCGGCGCTGGGCTGGACCATGCTCGCACTGGTGGTCGCCTCACAGGCACTGCGCTGGTGGTGCATCACCACCCTCGGTCACCGCTGGAACACCCGCGTCATCGTGGTCCCCGGGCTCCCCCTGGTCGCCGCCGGGCCCTACCGGTTCCTGCCGCACCCCAACTACGTCGCGGTGGTGGTCGAGGGCTTCGCGCTGCCGCTGGTGCACACCGCCTGGGTGACGGCCCTGCTGTTCACCGTGGCCAACGCCGCACTGCTCACCGTGCGCATCCGCGTCGAGGAGGCGGCCCTGCGTGGCGCCGCCCCGCAGGGCGCCGAGCGGGTCGCGTCGTGAGCGACCTCATCGTCGCCGGCGGCGGTCCGGCCGGTCTCGCCACCGCCCTCTACGCCCGCCGCGCCGGACTCGACGTGACCGTTCGCGAGCCCCGCCCGGACGTGATCGACAAGGCCTGCGGCGAGGGCCTGATGCCGGGCGCGCTGGCGGCGCTGCTGGAGCTGGGCGTCGACCCGGACGGCCACCCGCTCACCGGGATCCGCTACCTCGCCCGCGGCCGGCACGCCGAGGCCCCGTTCCGGGACGGTCCGGGCCGCGGGGTGCGGCGTACCACCCTGCACGCGGCCCTGCGCCGGGCGGCGCTCGACGCCGGGGTCGGCATCGTCGCGCGCGGCGTCAGCGACGTGCGCCAGGACGAGCACGGCGTCGTCGTGGACGGCGAACGGGCCCGGTACCTCGTGGCCGCCGACGGCCTGCACTCGCCGCTGCGGCGCTCCCTCGGCCTCGACGCGCCCCCGGCGCCGGTGCGCCGCTACGGGCTGCGGTGCCACGTGGACCGGGCGCCGTGGACGTCGTACGTCGAGGTGCACTGGGCCGACCACGCGGAGGCCTACGTCACGCCGGTGGCGCCCGACCGGGTGGGCATCGCGCTGCTCACCACCACCCGGGCCCCCTTCGAGGAGCAGTTCGCGGGCTTTCCCGCGCTGCGGGAGCGCGTCGCGGGAGCCGAGCGCGGCCACGTGCGCGGCGCCGGGCCGCTGCGTCAGCGCGCACTGCGGAAGGTGGCGGGCCGGGTGCTGCTCGTCGGCGACGCCTCCGGGTACGTCGACGCCCTCACCGGGGAGGGCGTGGCTCTCGGGCTCGCGCAGGCGCGGGCGGCTGCCGCCGCGATCGCCGCCGGCGATCCCGACCGCTACGAGCGCCAGTGGCAGACGATCACCCGCCGCTACCGGATGCTGACCGCGTCGCTGCTCGGTGCGTCCCGGTGGCGCCCGGCCCGCCGCGCCCTGGTGCCTGCCGCGGCGATGCTCCCGGGTGTGTTCGGTGCCACCGTGAACGCGCTGGCGAGGCCCGCATGAGCGCCGCACCGACGGGCGTGGAGCAGGTGGTGCTGCTCGACGAGCAGGGCAACGCCGTCGGCGTCGCACCCAAGGCCGAGGTGCACCACCTGGACACCCCGCTGCACCTGGCCTTCTCCTGCTACGTGTTCGACGGCGCCGGGCGGCTGCTGGTGACCCGCCGGGCCCTGGACAAGGCGACGTTCCCCGGCGTGGTGACCAACAGCTTCTGCGGCCATCCCGGCCCCGGCGAGGACATCGTCGACGCGCTGCACCGGCGAGCCGGCCAGGAGCTCGGCATCGGGCTGCGCGACCTGCGCCCGGCGCTGCCGGCCTTCCGCTACGTCGCCGAGATGGCCAACGGCGTGCGGGAGAACGAGATCTGCCCGGTGTTCACGGCCGTCTCCACCGACGAGGTACACCCCGACCCCGCGGAGGTCGCCACCGCGGAGTGGGTCGACTGGGCCGGCTTCAAGCAGGAGGTGCTGACCGGCGCGCGCGAGGTGTCGTCGTGGTGCGCCGAGCAGGTCGCCGGACTGGCCGCGCAGGAGGTCGGGCCCGGTCACTTCGCGCCGGCGGCGTGGGCCGACCTGCCCCCGGCGATGCGACCGGCCTGACGCTGCCGGGCGCCGGTCGCCGGTCGCCGGGAGACGTCGCCGGGAGACGTCGCCGACGTCCGGGTGGGATGCGTCGACAGCCCCGCGACGACGCTGGCTACACCCAGCCACCCCCGACACCACCAACCGCTCACCATGCGCGATAAGTGCTGCACCCAGCCACCCCCGACAGCACCAACCGCTCACCATGCGCGATAAGTGCTGCACCCGCCCGAGGGGGCTCACCCGCCCGTGGGTGCCTCCGCGCGGGTAATCGGGGCGGGCCGGGCGGCCCGGGCGGCGCGATCCGCGGCTCGCAGGTCGGCCAGCCGCTGGGCCAGCTCGGGGTCCGAGCGGACGAGGTACACCAGGCCGCAGTCGTCGGGGCCGCTCACCCCCGGCACGCACAACGTGCACGGCTCCCCCACCCGGATCGGGCACCGGGGCACGGGCTGCTGACGGGCCATGCGTCCTCCTCGTCCTGCTCGCCCTCCACGGTAGGGCGCCGGGGCCGCGGCACCCCGGGACCAAGGGCGTGACGTCGGCGCCGATGGTCCCGCCGGGTCATCCCGGGTCATCCCGGGTGACGGCCGGTCATGGTCGGTCGGGAGAATGGTGGCGGACGACGTACGACGACCCGGAGGAACGCCTGATGCGCCGCGCACACGCCCCACACGCCCACCTGACCACACCCTTGGTGGCTGCCGTCGCCGCCGCGATGCTGCTGGCCGGGTGCGGCGGCGACGAGAGCACCGAGACCGCATCTCCGGCTGCGCCGAGCAGCTCGTCGGCGGCCATGGAGGAGTCCAGCGCCCCGAGCGAACCGGCGAGCAGCCCGGCACCGGAACCCAAGGGCGTGGTCGTGGACGTCACGGTGTCGGGCGAGAGCATCGACCCGAACGGTGAGCGCGTGCAGGCCGAGCTCGGTGAGCCGCTGATCCTGCGGATCGACTCCGACCGGGCGGGCGAGCTCCACGTGCACTCGACCCCGGAGCAGGAGGTGGAGTTCGGCAAGGGCAGCACGCAGATCGAGCTCAGCTTCGACCAGCCGGGCGTGGTCGAGGTCGAGGACCACGAGTCCGGCCTCGTCGTCCTCCAGGTGCAGGTGAGCTGACCATGACCGACCTTCCCGAGATGAGGTACCGGCCGCTGGGCAGCAGCGGGTTGATGGTCTCCGTCGTGGGTCTGGGCTGCAACGCCTTCGGCGCCCGCATCGACGCCGACCAGACGCAGACCGTCGTGGACGCGGCGATCGACGCCGGCATCACCCTGTTCGACACCGCCGACACCTATGGCCGCGGCGCCAGCGAGGAGCTGCTCGGCAAGGCGCTGGGCGCTCGCCGCGACGACGTCGTGATCGCCACCAAGTTCGGCATGGACATGGAGGGCGCCAACGGTCCCGACTGGGGCGCGCGCGCCTCGCGCCGCTACGTCCGCAAGGCCGTCGAGGCGAGCCTGCGTCGGCTCGGCACCGACCACATCGACCTGTACCAGATCCACCAGCTCGACCTCGTCACGCCGCTGGAGGAGACCGTCGAGGCGATGAACGAGCTGGTCGACGAGGGCAAGGTCCGCTATCTCGGCTGCTCGAACTTCTCGGCCTGGGAGGTCGTCGAGGCGCACTGGCTCGCCTCGTCCGCCGGCCGACGCCCGTTCGTGAGTGCACAGAACGAGTACTCGCTCTACAACCGCGCCGCCGAGGAGGAGCTCGTCCCCGCCCTGCAGCACCTGGGCACGAGCCTTCTGCCGTACTTCCCCCTGGCCTACGGACTCCTGACCGGCAAGTACCGGCGCGGGGAGGCGGCGCCGGAGGGCAGCAGACTCGGCTCGTCGGCTCAGGCACACCGGCTGCGCACCGCCGACTTCGACCGGGTGGAGGCACTCGAGCGGTTCGCGACCGAGCGCGGCGTCAGCCTGCTCGACGTCGCGCTCGGCGGTCTGGCCGCCCAGCCCGCCGTCGGGTCGGTGATCGCCGGTGCCACCCGCCCCGAGCAGATCCGCTCCAACGTCGCCGCCGGGCTCTGGCAGCCGACGGAGGAGGAGCGAGCCGACCTCGCCTCCCTCAACACCGACCGGGGTGCCGGGATGCGACACGCCTCGTACGCGCTGCGCTGACCCCGGCTCGTCTAGACAGGACGACCTCGACCTTCCGCCTTCCCGTGCGTCCGGCGCCCGGCGCATCGCAGGATGGGCGGGCACGCCGCGGCCGCCTGCTTCGGCCCGGACGGGTGCACCACTTGTCCTCCGGTGCCGGAGGGGAAGCCGGAGGACGGTCGGGGTGGCCCGGCACGGCGTTGCCGGGCCACCCCGACGCCGACCGTGCCGCGCTGACCAGACCACCTGGCGCCCCCTCGTTTGTGCCACCCGAGGGCCGGGTAGGTGCCCCTCAACTCGGGGGCCCTGACCACCGAAGCCGTCCCGGACACGGGGCGGCGGAACGCAAAGGCGGATCCGACGTGACCACCGTGTCGAGCGTTGGCAGCACCACCGAGCAGCAGGAGCCGGAGCTCGACGACGCGGCCGCCGCAGGCATCCAGCCGCCCGGCCAGGCCGCCGAGACCCGTGGCCAGATCAGCACCCGGCTGCTCACCAGGGCCGCCCAGGAGACCGACCCCCTCGAACGCAAGCGGCTCCAGGACGAGGTCGTGATCATGCACATGGGTCTCGCCCGGGCGACCGCAGCCCGCTACCGAGGGCGCGGCATCGCCCAGGACGACCTGGAGCAGGCGGCCGCGATGGCGCTCCTCAAGGCCGCCCGGAACTTCGACCCGTCCCGCGGCGTGGAGTTCCTGAGCTACGCCGTGGTCACCATGCAGGGCGAGGTCAAGCGCCAGTTCCGGGACTACGGGTGGATGGTCCGGCCGCCGCGCGCGATGCAGAAGCTCCAGGCCGACGTCGCACGCGCCGAGGGGGTCCTGACCCAACGGCTCGGCCGCTCCCCCAGGGTGCCGGAGGTCGCCGAGCATCTCGGCGTCCCGGAGGACCACGTGGTGGAGGCGCTCTCGGCTGACGGCTGCTACACCCCCACGTCCCTGGACATGCCGGTCGGCGAGGCCGGGACGGGTTCCCTGGGCGACAGCCTGTGCGCCGAGGGCGACGAGTTCGACGGGGCGGAGTCCCGGGTGATGCTGCTGCCCGTGGTGCGCGCGCTGCCCGAACGTGAGCGCACGGTGCTCTACCTGAGGTTCTTCAAGCAGCAGAGCCAGTCCCAGATCGCCGCCCAGATCGGAGTCACCCAGATGCAGGTGTCCCGGATCCTCTCCCGGCTGCTCCTCGAGCTGCGGGGCCAGCTGGGCTGAGCGCCGCACTGTTTGCCCTCGTCGGGCCCGGGGTACTGACCCGGCGACCCGAGGAGGACAGCATGGACTGGTCGTCGACCTGGACCATCGTGGTGATCGTTGTCATCGCCTTGCTGGCGATCGGCATCATCGCCGCGCTCGTGAAGTCCGGACGCGAGAAGAAGCGTGAGCGTGACCGCTCGAAGGCCGCCGAGCTCCGCGACGAGGCGGAGACCAAAGCCACCGACCTGCAGCAGCGCGAGGCGCGCGCCCGGGAGACCGAGGCGAAGGCGGCGCAGGCCCGCGCCGAGGCGGACCGCAAGGCCGCGGAGGCCCAGCGGCTCGAGGCCGAGGCGCACGATCGCCACGGCGACCTGACCGAGCACCGCGATCGTCACGAGGAGACGCTGCGCCGCGCGGACGAGCTCGACCCTGACGTGGACGAGAAGGAGGCCGCCCGCCGGCGCGAGGCCGGCGAGGACGCGACGGGCACGACGTCCACCGGTTCGACGAACGGCGCGACCGACGGGACGCACGCCGAGGAGCGCACCCTCGTCGACTCCGACGGCCGTCGGACCGACGCGCCCCTCCCGGAGCGGACGACCTCGCACGAGACCGCCGGTGAGCACGCCGGCGACAGCAGCAACGGCGAGCGGACCGTGGCGGACGCGGAGACCGGCGAGCGTCTGGACGACCGCGGCACCGGCAGCCACTCCTCGGAGTCGCGGTCCAGCTGACGCGCCGCCGGCAGCGACGCGACGACGGCGCGGGACATCGACGGTCTCCCGCGCCGTCTCGCTGTCCGGTCACCGACGGTGCGCGGTCGCCGTGAGCCGACCGCGCACGGCAGCCCGGAGGGGCGTCGTCAGAGGTACAGGCCGGTCTGGCTGTCTCCGAGCCGCTCCGCGGCGACGGCATGGATGTCGCGCTCGCGCAGCAGGATGTAGGTCTCGGCGTTGACCTCGACCTCTCCGCGGTCCTCGGGGTCGAAGAGCACCCGGTCGCCCACCTCGACGGTGCGGACGTGCGGGCCGACCGCGGCCACACGGGCCCACGCCATCCGGCGCCCGCCCATCGCGGCGGTGGCCGGGATCACGATCCCCCCGCTGGAGCGCCGCTCCCCCTCCTGGTCCACCTCCACGAGCACGCGGTCGTGGAGCATCCGGATCGGGGTCTTGGAGTCGCTCATCGGGTGAGGCGACGGATCACCACGACGAACACCACGAAGCCGGCCACGGCCCCGGCGGTCTTGAGGATGTTGTCGGTGCGCGGCTGGCCGGCCGGGTCGACGTACACCGCCTTGACCGAGTTGAACTCGCGCCGCGCGATCGTCTTCGGGCTCGCCCGGTAGACGAGCTGGTCGATGGTCCCGGCGAGCCGCTCGCGGGTCACCTCGATCTCCTGCTCGAGCGAGTCGAGGTCGTTCGGCTTCGCCACAGGGTGCTCCTCCGCATCGGGTCGGGCGGCGCAGGGACTGGGCCGCCGCATACCGGCACAGGTTACCCATCCCGAAGGCGGCGACGCGCGGACGGTCCCGGTTGGCGACGAGGCCGGCGCAAGCCCCGGATGACCTTGTCCCCTGGGACCGGGCCGTCGCGGGGCGGAGCGTGGAGAGCAGCCGAAGAGCCGTGACGTCCCGAGGAGGAGCCATGAGATCGCCGCACGTGTTCGCCGACCGCTCCGAGGCGGGTCGGCAGCTCGCGCAGCGGCTGCTGGACTGGCGCGGGACCGACGTGCTGGTGGTCGCGCTGCCCCGGGGCGGAGTCCCCGTCGCGGCAGAGGTGGCCCGGGCCCTCGGCGCGCCGCTGGACGTCGTGGTGGTCCGCAAGGCCGGCGTGCCGTGGCAGCCGGAGCTGGCGATGGGGGCCGTCGGAGAGGGCGGCGTCCGGGTCGTGAACTCGGACGTGCTCGACCTGGCCGGCGTGTCGCCGCAGGCGCGGGAGGCGGCATTCACACAGGCGCACGAGGAGGTCGTCACCCGGACGGCGATGCTGCGGGGCGGCCGTACGGGCGAGCCGATCACCGGCCGGTCGGTGATTGTGGTCGACGACGGCGTCGCCACCGGCGCCACCGCCACCGCGGCCGTGAAGGTGCTGCGCGCGCGGGGGGCTGCGCGCGTGGTGGTGGCCAGCCCGGTCGCCTCCGTCGACGGCGCGGCGGACCTGGCCTCGGTGGCCGACGCCGCGGTGTTCGTCAGCACACCGCCGCACCTGTCCTCCATCGGCGAGTGGTACCGCGACTTCCGCCAGGTCGAGGACCACGAGGTGGTCCGTCTGCTCGCCGAGGCGCGGCCTCAGCGGCGCCGGCTCACCCTCCTGATCCCGGTGGCCGAGGGCATGCTGCCGGCGACGGTGACGTACGTGCGGCCGACGGCCGGACTGGTGCTGTTCGCGCACGGCAGCGGCAGCAGCCGGCTCAGCCCCCGCAACGTCCACGTCGCCGAACGGCTGCACCGCAGCGGGTTCGGCACGGTCCTGTTCGATCTGCTCACCGAAGGGGAGGCGACCGACCCCCGGCTCGTGTTCGACGTCCCGTTGCTCGGAGAGCGGCTGCTGGCCGCCTCTCGGTGGGTGCGCCGCGAGTACGACGCGGACGAGGCGCCGCTGGCGTACTTCGGCGCGAGCACCGGCACCGCGGCAGCGCTCTACGCCGCTGCCAAGGCTCCCGACGACGTCGCAGCCGTGGTCTCGCGCGGCGGCCGGCCGGACCTGGCGACGCCGTACCTGCGCTCGGTGCAGGCGCCGACGCTGCTGATCGTGGGGGGTGCCGACACCGCCGTGCTCGCCGCGAACCGCAGGGCGGCCGCCCAGATGCGCTGCCCCGTCGAGGTCCGGACCGTCCCCGGGGCCACCCACCTGTTCCAGGAGCCGGGGACGCTCACCCGCGCCGCCGACCTGGCGGCGGAGTGGCTCGAGGAGCGTCTCGTCCCGCACGGCTACGCCAGCCCGGCGTGAGGCTTCCGCGCCGGCTGGGCGCCCGCCCGGAGGCGGCGCTCACGCGCCCTCGTCGGGCTCCGTCCCGGTGCCGCCCCGCCCGGTCCGCGTGGTCCCCGCCCCGCTCTCGGACGCGTCGTCACCGTGCTCCTGCTCGGCGACCTTGTGTGCGTGCGACGCCTCGGAGGCGAGGTAGCGGTTCAGGCCCTCCCACAGCTGAGCCCGCCGTGCGCTGCGCAGCGCCCGCGAGGCCGGCTGGTTCATGGCCTCGCTGTGTGCCCTGAGGTTCTCCTGCTCGTTCATCGGCCCTCCCTGTCGCCGGGTTGCCCGGGATCGCTGCGAGACGGGGTCTCCGACACCGCCACCGTCCCGCGGCGCGCAGCCGCGCCCCAGGGCCCTTGGGCCTGACCTCCGATCTCTCAGGCGGTCCCGGTGACGTCACGCAGGGAGCGCGGGTCGAACCCGAAGGGCAGCTCGAGCCGGTGCTCGGCCATCAAGGCGTCGTCGGTCAGCACGTCGTACGTCGTCCCGTCGGCGACGATCAACCCGTCGGCGAGCACCACCGACCGCGGGCAGAGCTCCAGGGCGTACGGCAGGTCGTGGGTCACCATCAGCACCGTCACGTCCAGCCCGCGCAGGATGTCGGCGAGCTCGCGCCGCGACGCAGGGTCGAGGTTCGACGAGGGCTCGTCGAGCACCAGCACCTCCGGCTGCATGGCGAGCACGGTCGCGACCGCGACCCGACGCCGCTGGCCGAAGCTCAGGTGGTGCGGTGGCCGGTCGGCGAAGGCGGCCATCCCGACCTGCTCGAGCGCGTCGAGCACGGCGGCGTCGAGCTCCGCACCGCGCAGGCCGAGGTTCGCAGGACCGAAGGCGACGTCGTCGCGCACCGTCGGCATGAAGAGCTGGTCGTCGGGGTCCTGGAAGACCACGCCGACGCGCCGGCGGACCTCCTTGAGGTTGGCCTTGGTGACCGGCAGGCCCGAGACCGCGACGGCGCCGGCGCCTGCCTCGAGGATGCCGTTGAGGTGCAGCACCAGCGTGGTCTTGCCGGCCCCGTTCGGGCCGAGCAGCGCCACCCGCTCGCCGCGGTGGACGTGCAGGTTCACGCCATAGAGCGCCTGGTGACCGTCGGGGTAGGCGTAGGCCAGGCCACGGACGTCGAGGACCGGGGTGCTCATCGTTGCCGCCGGTCCGTCGTGGGCAGCCGGCCGGTGTAGCCCCGGGAGACCATCGCGAGGTGCACCCGCTCGCCGCGCTCGTAGGACCGGATGAACAGCGCCCCCGCGCTGCGGGCGAGCACCGGCCAGTGCTTCGGGTTGCGGGCGGTGAAGCCCCGGGACTCCCGGGCGACGCGCATCCGCCGCATCTCGTCGGTCACCACGTCGACGTACCGGATCATGAAGCCCATGATCTGCACCAGCTGCTGGGGCAGCCGGAGCCGTTCCAGGCCGGCGAGGAGGTCACGCGGCTCGGTGGTCGCGGCCAGCAGGAGGCTGGCCAGGACACCGAGCGTGCCCTTGGCCAGGAGTGCCCAGCCGGCCAGCAGCCCTGCCTCGCTGACCTGCACCCCGAGGACCTCCGTCCGCGGGCCGGTGGCGACGAACGGGAGGATCACGGCGAAGACGACGAACGGGGTCTCGACGACGAGCCGCTTGAGGAGGTACGTCGGCGGCACCTGGCTGACCGCGACGACGACACCGAGGACCACCAGGTACGCACCGTAGGCGGCGAACCAGTCCTTGGGGGTGGCGACCACGACGAGCACGAACGCCAGCAGCGCCAGCACCTTGAGGTGGGCCGGCGCGCGGTGCAGCGGCGAGTGGCCGTGGAAGTGCAGCTTGTGGCCGTGACCGGCGCCCATGTCAGCCCCGGCTGCTCTGGCCGGACCGCAGGTCCGCCGGGTCGACGTCGTCCGGGTGGCGGGCGTCCGCGTCGGCAGCGGCGGGCCCGGCAGGCCCCGTGGCGCGGCGGCCGCGGCGCACCGTCCAGCTCAGGCCACCGGCCAGGGCCAGCACGACGAGCGTGCCGACGACGCCGGCCAGCCCGGTGGAGAGCCGGCCGTCCTCGACCCCGGCGGTGCGGTAGCCGGCGAAGGGCCCGTCCGCGCCCGCGTGGTCGCGCTCGGCGCGGGTGAGGCCATGGTCCTGGGCGACGCGGGTGAGGCCGTCGGGATGGGTGGAGGCGTAGAAGCTGACCCCGCCGGCGAGCAGCAGCGCGACCAGCAGGCCGACGGCGACGAGGGTGCGGGTCCTCACGCGGCGGCTCCCGGCTTGGTCGTCCGGCCGTCGGCGACCGCGCTGTGGCGCACCTCGAGCTCGCGGCGGGCGAGCACCCGGCGGGCCCCGACCACCAGGTCGGGCCGCACCGCGACCACGCTGCCGACCACGAGCCCGGTGATGAGGGCCTCGCCGACGCCGATGAGGACGTGCCAGCCGAGCATGGCGGTGAGCAGTCCGTCCAGCGGCACCGGCGCCTGGCCGCCGACGGCGTACAGCCCGACGAAGGCGGCCGCCGTCACCGGGACCGACATGAGCCCGGCGAGGCCGGCCAGGACCGGCACCAGCGCGAGCCGCTTGGGGAGCACCGCCTGCAGGCCGCGGAAGACCAGCCAGCCGACGAGCACGCCGACCAGGCCCATGAGCGTGATGTTCGTGCCGATCGCGGTGATCCCGCCGTCGGCGAACAGCAGGCTCTGCACGAGCAGCACCACCGACAGGCACAGCACCGCGGTCCACGGACCCACCAGCACCGCGGCGAGCGCGCCGCCGAGCAGGTGGCCGCTGGTGCCGCCGACGACCGGGAAGGTGATCATCTGCGCGGCGAAGACGAAGGCGGCGACCAGTCCGGCCATGGGCGCGGTGCGGTCGTCGAGCTCACGGCGGGCACCCCGCAGCGCCAGACCGACTCCGGCGGCTGCGACGGCTCCCGTGGCGATCGACGTCGGGGCGTCGAGGAAGCCGTCGGGGACGTGCATGGATGCCTCCGCTACGTTGGCGATGCCCGTGCCAGGGCCTTGCTGGCCAATCTACGCTATTGCACATTGTTTGCAATAAGCGATCGTCCGTTCGGAGAGGGGCCCATGTCCGACACCACCGCCCAGCCGCGCCTCGCCCCCGGCGACCCCGCGCCCGACTTCACCCTGCCCAGCGACACCGGCGAGCAGGTGGCCTTGTCGGACCTGCGCGGTCGCAAGGTCGTCGTGTACTTCTACCCGGCGGCGATGACGCCCGGCTGCACCAAGCAGGCCTGCGACTTCACCGACTCGCTCGACTCGCTGCGCGGCGCGGGCTACGAGGTCATCGGCATCTCCCCCGACAAGCCGGAGAAGCTGGCGAGGTTCCGCGAGCGCGACGGCCTGACGATCACGCTGCTCGCCGACACCGACCGATCGGTGATGAAGGCCTGGGGCGCGTTCGGCGAGAAGAAGATGTACGGCAAGGTCGTCGAGGGCGTCATCCGGTCCACGTTCGTGGTCGGCGAGGACGGCGCCGTCGAGGTTGCGCAGTACAACGTGAGGGCGGCCGGGCACGTCGCCAAGCTGCGCAAGGACCTCGGCCTGGCGTCCTGACCGGGACGGGCCCACGGGCAGGCTCGGCCTAGACTGTCCGCCGGCCGCGGGCGCCCGTAGCCCAATGGCAGAGGCACCAGGTTTAGGTCCTGGCCAGTGAGAGTTCGAATCTCTCCGGGCGCACCGTTCCCGCTGGCCGAACGCCGTCCGGCTGTGCCAGGGTGCGGGATGTGGGCAGCACCGTGGACATCCGACCGTTCGAGGCGGTGGACGCGGCCGGCATCGCGCGGCTGTCCACGACGGTGCAGTGGCCCTCGCTCACCGACCCCGACCTCGTACGACGGGTCTGCACCGCGCCTGGCTCGGCTGCCTACGTCGCGGTCCAGGACACGCGCGTCGTCGGCTGGGCGCAGGCGCTCGGCGACGGTGTCCTGCAGTCGCACCTGGGGTTGGTCGCGGTGCACCCCGGCCACCGCCGCCGCGGCATCGCGCGCCTGCTGGTGGTGGCCACCTTCCAGGCGACCCGCACGCTGCGGATGGACCTCATCACCGACGGCGCGCCCGACTTCTACGCCTCGTTCCCGCACCGGCGCATGGAGGGCTTCCGCATCTATCCCGGCGCCTGAACAGGAACATCGCGGGCACCGGACCTGTTCTGGGTAGAGGACACGGACACGCAAGCGACCCAGGAAGGCTGATGATGCGCGCAGCGATCTACGACCGGTACGGCGGCGCCGAGGTGCTCGAGGTGCGGGAGGTGGCCGACCCGCCGGTGGGCCCCGACGCCGTCCTCGTGAGGGCCCGCGCCACCAGCGTGAACCCGGTCGACTGGAAGGTCCGCGAGGGCTACCTGCAGGGCGCCTACCCCCACCACCTGCCGATCATCCCCGGCTGGGACGTCTCCGGGGTCGTCGAGGCGGTCGGGCCGGCCGTGCGCACCGGGCTGCAGGCCGGCGACGAGGTGTTCGGCTACGTGCGGCGCGACGACGTGGCCTTCGGAACCACTGCCGAGCTGGTGCCCGCCCCGGAGCGCACGCTGGTGCGCAAGCCGGCCGCGCTGTCCTTCGAGGAGGCTGCCGCGCTCCCCCTCGTGGGTCTCACCGCCTACCAGGCCCTCACCGAGGCTCTCGACCTGCAGGCCGGCGAGACCGTCCTGGTGCACGCCGCCTCGGGTGGGGTCGGGCACATCGCGGTGCAGGTCGCCAAGGCCCTCGGCGCCCGGGTCATCGGCACCGCCGGTCCGGCCAACCACGACTGGCTTCGCAAGCTGGGCGCCGACGAGGTGCTGGACTATGCCGCAGGGCCGGTCTCGGTGCAGCTCGAGCAGGTCGGCGGCCCCGTCGACGCGGTGCTCGACCTGGTCGGCGGCGACGCTCTCGAGGACGCCCCCGCGCAGGTGAAGGACCCGAGCCGGATCGCCTCGATCATCGACCCGGAGACCGTGCTCGGGCTCGGCGGACGCTACGTCTTCGTTCGCCCCGACCGCGACGGCCTGCAGGCTCTGGCCGACCTGGCGACCGCCGGACGACTGACGGTGCGGATCAGCGAGACGTTCGACCTCGACCAGGTCGCCGACGCGCACCGCCTCTCCGAGGGTGGCCATCCCGCAGGGAAGGTCGTCATCACGCTCTGACCGGCGCCGCCGGCGATGATCGCCTCAGAGGCGCGCCCGTCCGACAGGCACTCCCTGTCGCTGCGACCCGTGGAACCCGAGAGAACCAGGTCGAACCGGACATTGCGCGGGCCGAGTGCCTGTCGGACGGTCCCTGCTCGGGTTGGCACAGTCGCCAGCCACAGCCGGCGGCCGCCCGGGAGGCACGGTCGCCAGCCGCAGTGGGCAGCCGGCCGTCAGCTCGGTGCCGCACCTGACCGCCCAGGAGGCCGACGCACTGGATCCAAGCACCGACGCGCCCGTCAAACAGGCACTCGCTGCGGCTGGGGCCCGGGAAGCCAGTGAAACTAGCCTGAACCGGACATTGCGCGGGCCGAGTGCCTGTCGGACGGTCCCTGATCGGAAGGGCCGAGTGCCCGGCGCGGCCGGCGATCGTGGCCCCGGGGTAGCCGCCGGTCATAGAGACAGTCTCGTGAGGAGTCGCTTGGTGTCGTTATGGGCGCCGGCGACCGGTCTGGCTCATGATGGGTCCACCATGACGCCGGCCCCCGAAGCCCCACGGCCCTCATCCCTACGCGCCATGCCGCGGCGCCGACTCGCCGTCGTGGCGATTGTCGTGCTCGTGGTGGTCGGACTCCTGATGGCGGGACGCTGGTGAACGACACCGGATCTCTTGCAGGGCTCGGGCGCCGGGATGTTGGTCGCTCCACGGCCGGTGACACAGGCCCCCATCACGGTGGGCGTCACGGCGCCGTACACCGACGAGCAGACCGAACCGACCCAGCTCACCTTCTCGGACACGGCATCGGTGCGTGTCGCGACCAACACCGCAGCCGCGAGAGCGGAGGTCGCGGTGTGCCGCGCGACGCCCGGAGCGGATCCGATAGGAGTGGTCTCACAAGGCGACGTGGCGGACTTCTGCGACGAGGTCGAGCCGGTACGCGACGGAGTGAGCATGACGCAAAGCCAGTGGGACTCTCCCCGGAGCGTGACTACGTCATCGTCACCGTCACGCCGACCCGGCCCGGCAAGGTCCGCCTGACAGAGGTGTCGCTGAACTACCGGACCGACCGCAGCCACCTCTACCGGCGCGGCACCGAGACCATCGGCATGGACGTCCTGGTCACCGCGCGCTGACGCTGGAACGGCGACCGCGCCGCGATCCGAGCCGAGCCGAGACGGGGCGTGATGCACGTCGACTAGCCACCGGGCGGTGCCGGGAGTGACGGTCGAGGTGCGCGTCCCGACGAGCGGCGCATCAGCGCTCCGCCGCCCGCCGATGCCGGCATCTGCTCGGGCGTTGACTCAGCCGGGCGGATCGCTGGGCGACGCATCCGCCGGCCGCTCTCGGCTGTCATGGCTCGGCATGACGACGGTGGTGAACATGCGACGGACCCGTTCCGGCGTAGGGCGGTGCTCCAGGCGCGGACGGACCACCGCAGCCAGGTCCGCGAGGAACTCACGCATCTCCGAGTCGGTGAGGTGCAGCGCCGCTTGCCGGTAGCCGACGAGGTCGCGAGCCAGGTCGACGTGGCCGCGGTCGAGGTAGCGGTCGAAGTCGCCCAGCAGTCCCGCCACGAACGTCGTGAACGCCTGCCGGTGCTCTTCGGTGGTCATCGTCGCCGCCTCGTCCGCGCCGACACCGGGCGCCGGGTCCCGTAGCCGGTACGTCCGCTCGACCGCGCCGCGGACCCGGCGCTCCTCGAGCACCTCGAGCAGCCCGGCATCGAGCAGGGTGGCGACGTGCCGGTACAGCGTTGCGGGCGCCACGTCGGGCAGGTCCTCGCGGAGCTGGCCGGTGGTGCGGTGCCGGTCACCGAGCAGGCACTGGACGATCCGGAGGCGGACGGGATGCAGGAGCAGGTCAGCGCTGGCCACACGACCAATCTTATCGTTCTTGACAACGATATCAAGCATGAGAATAGAATCGATGCATGGCAACTCTCACCGTCGTCCCTGGCGACGCCCTGCAGGTCCGCTTCACCACGGCCGAGAAGGTGCTGGGCCTCGTCCGCCGCCGGACGCTGGTGTCGGTCCGCCGCGGCCAGCTCGCCGTGGTCGTCGACCTCGCCGGCCACCGCTTCGCCCGGCTCGTCATCGGCACCGACGACGCGACCGACGTCGTCTCTCAGCTCACGGCCCGGCCATGACCAGTCAGGAGGTCACCGTCGCAGGCCCGGCCGGCCCGCTGGCAGCGACGCTCGAGCTTCCCGACGGCGTCGGCCCCTTCCCGGGCGTCGTGCTGGTGTCGGGCTCGGGCCCGCTGGACCGCGACTCGGACCACAAGAAGATGCGCTTCGGGATCTCCCGCGAGCTGGCGACGGCGTTGAGCGCCGCCGGGATCGCCTCCCTCCGCTTCGACAAGCGCGGCGTCGGGACGACGGACCTCGACTGGCGCACCGCCGGACTGGAGGACAACGCCGACGACGTGGCCGCCGCCGTCGACACACTTCGCGCACGAGCGGAGGTCCGTGACGACGCGGTGCTCGTCGTGGGCCACAGCGAGGGCGCGATCCTGGCCGCGATGGTGGCGGCCCGAGGGGTGCCGCTGGGCGGGGTCGGCCTGCTCTCCTGCCCGGCCCGCCCCGGAAGGGAGCTGCTGCGCTGGCAGGTGGAGGTCAACCTGCCCACCCTTCCCGGGCCGGTCCGGGCGCTCCTGCGCCTGCTGCACGTGGACGTCGCCGCGAAGGTGGCCAAGAACCACGACAGGATCGAGCGCACCACCGCGGACGTGACCCGGATCGGCGGGCGCAAGCTGAACGCCAAGTGGTTCCGCGAGTTCCTGCGGCACGACCCGGCCCAGGACCTGGAGCAGGTCGACGTGCCGGTCCTCGCCGTCACCGGAAGCAAGGACCTGCAGACGCCGCCGGAGGACGTGCGACGCCTCGCCGACCTGCTGGCCGAGCGAGCGGAGACCCACGTGGTCACTGACGTGACGCACATCCTCCGACGCCAGGAGGCCACGCCGTCGCTGCGGCTGTACAAGCAGGAGCTGCGGCAGCCCGTCGACGCGGAGGTCGTGCGACTGGTCGTCGAGTGGGCGCTCGGAGTGGTCGGCGTGGGGACGGCGCCGGCCACGCCACGAGGGTCAGACCCCGACGTCGCAGCCGCCGGGAAGGCGACGCCTACAGACCCGTGAGGACATCGGCGACGTAGGGCGCGATCTCCCGCAGCGCCTTGCCCCGGTGTGAGATCGCGTCCTTCTGCGCAGGCGGCAGCTCGGCGGCCGTCAGCTCGTTCCCGCCCTGGCCGTCGGGGCAGAACAGCACGTCGTACCCGAAGCCACCCTCGCCCCGCATCTCACGGACCACCCGCCCGGGCATGGTGCCGTGCACGACCTTCTCGACCACTCCCCCGGCGCCGGCCGGGTAGGCGAAGGCGATCGCGCAGGTGAAGTGGGCGCCCCGGCGCTCCTCCGGTACGTCGTGCAGCTGGTCGAGCAGCAGCTCGTTGTTGGCCCGGTCGTCCTTCGTCCTGCCCGACCACCGCGCCGAGAGCACCCCCGGCATCCCGCTCAGGGCGTCGACGCAGAGGCCCGAGTCGTCGGCCAGGGACGGCAGGCCCGTGGCCTCCACCGCGGCGTGCGCCTTGATCAGCGCGTTGCCCTCGAAGTCGGGCTCGGTCTCTGCCGGCTCGTCGTAGTGAGGTACGTCGTCGAGCCCGAGCACCTCGATGTCGGGCACGTGCTCGGCCAGGATGCGCTGCATCTCGGCCAGCTTCTTGGCGTTGCGGGAGGCCAGGAAGACCTGCGTGGTCACGAGGCCAGGGCCTCCTGCTGGAGCCGGGTCAGGTCCGCGCAGCCCTTCTCGGCGAGGCCGAGCAGCCCGTCGAGCAGAGCCCGGTCGAACGGGTCGGCCTCGGCGGTGCCCTGGATCTCGACGTACTTGCCCGTCCCGGTCATCACGACGTTCATGTCGGTCTCGGCGCGGACGTCCTCCTCGTAGGGCAGGTCGAGCCGCGGCTCTCCGTCGATGATGCCGACCGAGACCGCGGCCACCGAGCCGGTCAGCGGGCTGCCCTTGAGCGCGCCGAGGCCCTCGAGGTGGGCGCAGGCGTCGGCGAGGGCGACGTACGCCCCGGTGATCGCTGCCGTCCGGGTGCCGCCGTCGGCCTGGAGCACGTCGCAGTCGAGCACGATCGTGTTCTCGCCGAGCGCCTGGTAGTCGATGACCGCACGCAGCGACCGCCCGATCAACCGGCTGATCTCGTGGGTGCGGCCGCCGATGCGGCCCTTGACCGACTCGCGGTCGGAGCGGGTGTTCGTGGCGGCCGGGAGCATGGCGTACTCCGCGGTGACCCAGCCCAGGCCCGAGCCCTTGCGCCAGCGCGGCACACCCTCCGACGCCGACGCTGCGCACAACACCCGGGTGCCGCCGAACTCGACCAGCACCGAGCCGGCGGCGTGGTCCAGCCAGTGCCGGGTGAGCGTGATCGGGCGGAGCTCGTCGTTGGACCGTCCGTCTGCGCGTGTCATGCGGCGGAGCCTACCGACGGACGCCGACCCCTCGTCGGGCGCGTCCGGGCCATCCGGTCAGTCCTGCGGGCCGGCCCCGTCACCGGGAGTGATCAGTCCGCTCTCGTAGGCGAACGCGATCGCCCGCGGGCGGTCCCGCAGGCCGAGCTTGTCGAGGACGCGGCCGAGGTGGGTCTTGACGGTCGTCTCACCGAGGAACAGCGCTGCCGCGATCTCGGCGTTGCTGTAGCCGCGGCCGACCATGCGGAGCACGTCGGTCTCCCGCGGCGTGAGCAGGTCCAGCTCCTGGGCACGCCGTGGCGCTGCCGGGACCGAGCCGTAGCGCTGGATGACGCCGGGCACGACGGACGGGTCGATGACGCCCTGTCCGGCGCCGGCGCGACGCACGGCGTCCACCATGTCCTGGGGCGGCGAGCTCTTGAGCAGGAACCCGGTGACGCCGCGGCGCATCGCCTCGTCGACGACCTCGTCCTCGTCGAAGGTGGTCAGCACGATGACCCGCGTGCCGGGCGCGTCGGCCAGGAGCCGACGGGCGGCGTCGAGACCGTTCAGCCGGGGCATCCGCACGTCCATCAGCACCACGTCGGGTGAGGTCTCCGCGGCGACGCGCACGGCATCCTCGCCGTCGACGGCCTCTCCGACGACCTCGAGATCGTGCTCCCCGTCGATGAGCAGGCGCAGGCCCGCCCGCACCATCGCCTCGTCGTCGGCGACGACCACGCGCAGGGTCATCGGCTGCTCCCCGTCCACGTGCGGGCGGCGGGCCGCAGGGACGCCTCCGGTCCGAGCGGCAGCACCGCTCGCACCCCGAACCCGCCGTCCGGTCGTGCACCGGCGTGCAGCGTCCCGCCGAGGACGTGCACCCGCTCGCGCATCCCCGGCAGCCCGTTGCCGCCGGCGGTTCCCGGCTCCCGGACCGGCCGCGTCGCTCGGCCGTTGCTCACTTCGATCTCGAGGGTCGCCGCCCCGACGTCGACCACGACCTCGACGGGGGCTCCCGGGGCGTGGCGCAGGGCGTTCGTGAGCCCCTCCTGGACGATCCGGTACGCCGACATGTCCACCGCGTGGCTCACACCGCCCAGGTCCCCGCGGACGTCCACGGAGACGTCGGTGCCGGCACTGCGGACCTGCCCGACCAGGTCGTCGAGCTGCGCCAGCGACGGCAGCGGCGCGAGCGCCGGCGTCTCGCCCTCCCGCACCAGGCCGACGATGCGGCGCAGCTCGTCGACCGCCTGCCGGCCCAGCGACTCGGCGCCCCGCAGCGTCTGCTCCTCGACCGAGTCCTCCGGCAGCCGGCGTCGCACCACGCCGACCTGGAGCGTCATCACGCTGACCGTGTGGGCGACGGCATCGTGCAGCTCGCGCGAGATCCGGGTCCGCTCGGCGGTCACCGCGACCTCGGCCTGCTTCTCCCGCTCGAGGCGCAGTGCCTCGGCCAGCGTCGCCAGCTCGGCGCTGCGATCCTGCTCGCGCCGCAACAGGAACCCGACGACCCACGCCGGGCCGAGGATCAGCGCGTAGAAGAGGAACTCCCACACCGTCTGACCGGCGACCACGATCGTGCTCGCGGGCACCAGCGCACCGACCGCGTAGGCGGCGAGCCCGGTGCGGCGGTCGGTCCGGTAGGCGGCGTACCCCACCAGCAGCATCGTGGCGATCAGATGCGCCCCGCCCATCTGTGGCAGCGGGCCCCAGAGCATCGGCAGACCGAGCGCGAGCACGTCGACGACCACCGCGGCCAGGGGTGACCACCAGGCCACCACGCAGGCGACGCCGATGACCACGGAGATGGCCGCGCTCGCGCTCGTGACGCCGACGTCCTGGACGCCGTACGCCGCCTCGAACAGCGACGCACCGGCCAGCACGAGGCCGACGGCGACATGCGCGGCAAGTCCCGGGCGGAGCTGGGTCGTGGTCGGCACGCGCTCAACCTACGCGGCGACCACCACGGTGCACGTCGGTTCTGCGGACGACCCGGGGTCCTCCTCGGGGACGACGCGGGGGTCCCGACCCCGTCCCCGGGTCGCATCGGAGTCGGGCTCCGCGAGCGATCCAGGTCACCCGCGGCCGGTCCTAGCGTTCCTCACGCCGGCTCGACCGACGCCGGCCAACCACCGAGAACCGCACAGAAGGACAGAAGGAAACCGCCATGACCAGCACCACCCTGACCACCGGCACGAGCAGCACCGCCGCCATCCCCGCCGACCGCCCCTCGAGGGTGCTCGGCGTGCTCGCCGGGCTGGCGTCGATCGCCGCCCCCTTGCTGTTCGTCGCCGGCGCGGCGACGTCGCCACCCCAGGAGAGCCAGGCCGCCGACGACTACATCGGCTCGCTGGCCGCGGACCCGCTCCTCTCGGGGATCTCGGCGAACCTCTTCCACTACTCCTGGGTGCTGTTCGCGTTCGCCGCGATCGCGAGCATCGGGCTGGTCCGCGGGCGCCGTGGCCGCGCGCTCACCACGGCGGGCGGCCTCGCGGCGGCGTTCGGCTCGATCCAGTTCACCGGCCTGCTCTGGTCCGACTGGATGAACGTCGCGCTCGGCAACACCGTCACGATGCCCGAGGCGGTCGCCGTCTTCGAGCACGTCAACGCGGCGCCGTCGATCGCCGTCTGGCTGCTCAGCGCCAAGGTGTTCGGCCTGCTCGGCTTCCCGGTGCTGTACGCCGGCCTGGCCCGGGCGAGCGTGATCGCCTGGTGGCTGGTGCCGCTGTCGCTGCTGCCGATGATCGCCTTCGGCGTGGTCGGTGGCCCGGTCGGCATCGCCCTCGCGGTGCTGCTCTACGCCCCGTCGTACGTCGTCGGCGTCCGGCTCGTGCAGCGGGCGCGCCTCGCCCACTGAGTCCCCGCGCGGCCGGCGCCCGCGCGGGCGCCGGCCGCGGCAGGGTCGGATCAGATCTCGTAGACCGCGCCGCTCGTCGCCAGGTCGAGTGGACCGTCGTACGTCGTCTTGGCCTCGGCCACCGCGGCACGGCCGTCGTGCCACGGCGGCACGTGGGTGAGCACCAGTCGCCGGGCGCCGGCGTCGGTCGCGACCCGGCCGGCGTCGGCCCCGGTCAGGTGCAGCCCCGTGGGGTTGTGCTCGCCCTCCCGGAACGCCGCCTCGGCCAGCAGCAGGTCGGCGTCGCAGGCCAGGTCGACCAGCGCCTCGCACGGCGCGGAGTCGCCGGAGTAGGCGAGCACCGCTGCCCCGACCTCGACCCGCAGGCCGTACGCCGCGACCGGGTGCACGACCCGGGTCGGGCGCACCGTGAACGGCCCCACCTCGACGGGCGCGGCGCCCGAGCCCCCAGCGGCCCCGGGGCCGTAGGAGTGGAAGTCGAACTCCGAGGACATGCCCGGCGACGGCTCGAGGCCGTAGGCGCGAGCCATCTGCTTGGCGATCCCCGGCGGCCCCCAGACCGGGATCGGTGGCCGCGCCCCGTCCGGGTGGTACCTCCACATGACGTAGAGGCCGCTGAGGTCGAAGTAGTGGTCGGGATGCAGGTGACTGATCAGGACCGCGTCGAGGATCAGCGGGTCGACGTACCGGTGCAGCGCGCCGAGCGCTCCGCTGCCGAGGTCGAGCAGCACCCGCCACGTGCGCCCCTCGTGGTCCGCCTCGAGCAGGTAGCAGCTGGCCGGGGAGTCCGGGCCCGGGTAGGACCCGGCGCAGCCCACCACGGTGAGCCGCATCCGCGCCGATGTCGACGTGGTCACGCCGGCAGCCACATCGTCGCCTGGGACAGCTGGTGGACCGAGGCGAGCTCGGGGCCGAGGAAGCGCCGGCCGATGCGGGCGAACTCGTCGGGCTGCCCGGTCGTGAGGAACTGGTGCTCGGGGGCGGGCAGGGCGACGTCGCGCTCGAGGTTGTGGTGCACCAGCAGCCGGTAGACGTCCTTCGCGGTCTCCTCGGCGCTGGAGACCAGCGTGACCTGGTCTCCCATCACGTAGGAGATCACGCCGGTGAGCAGCGGGTAGTGCGTGCAGCCGAGCACCAGGGTGTCGATGCCCTCGGAGGTCAGCGGGTCGAGGTACTCGTGCGCCACCTCCAGCAGCTCCGGCCCGCTGGTGATGCCCGCCTCGACGAACTCGACGAACCGCGGGCACGCCTGGGTGCGCAGCGAGACGTGCGGGGCGGCGGTGAACGCGTCCTCGTAGGCGAGCGACTCGGCCGTGGCCCGGGTGCAGATCACCCCGATGTGGCCGGTGCGGCTGGCCGCCACCGCGCGCCGCGTGGCCGGGTGGATCACCTCGACCACCGGCACCGGGTAGCGCTGCCGGGCGTCTCGCAGCACCGCCGCACTCGCGCTGTTGCAGGCGATGACCAGCGCCTTGACTCCCTGGTCGACCAGGTGGTCGAGGCACTCGAGGGCGTACTCGCGCACCTCGCCGATCGGCTTCTGCCCGTAGGGCTGTCGGGCGGTGTCGCCGAGGTAGACGATCGGCTCGTGCGGCAGCTGGTCCAGCACGGCACGGGCCACGGTGAGTCCGCCGAAGCCTGAGTCGAAGATCCCGATGGGCGCGTCTGCCACCCCAACAGGCTAGTGCCCGGCGAGCCGTGTCCTGCGGCCGGACCGACCGACGGCGCCCTGGGATCCCGCGCACGCCGACCCACCGGCGGGCCCGGGACCTTCGACCATGCTGGCGGCCCGCGCCCGGGACAAGAGTGGAGACATGACCATGACCTACGCCGTGAGCTTCGCCGACCTGCAGCCGCAGAACGTGGCGGTGGTGCACGGGCGGGTGCAGGTCGAGGGGATCCGCGCCTTCCTGGCCGAGGCGTTCTCCGAGGTCGAGCAGGTGGTCGCCGAGCAGAACCTCCATGTGGCCGGCGCGCCGTTCGGCCGCTTCCGCGCCGGCACCGGCGTCGAGCTGCTGGTCGAGGTCGGTTTCCCGATCTCGGGCATCGTGACCGACGCGGGCCGCGTACGAGCCGGGCGACTCCCGGGCGGCCACGTGGCGCGGACCCGGCACGTCGGCGACTACGGCGCCGTCACCGCGGCCTACGACGCGGCACGTGACTTCGTGCTCGACAACGGCTACGAGCCGACCGGCCTGCCGTGGGAGAGCTACCTCGACGGCCCGGACGTCCTGGAGCCCCGCACGGAGGTCTTCGTGCCGTGCCGCACGAGGCGTCCGGCATCGGCGTCGTTCATCGAGCCCGAGGGCTGACCCGCACCGGTGCAGCCGGCCGGTGGTCAGAGCTGCGTCGGCCGCTCGTTGTAGACGCCGGCCTCCTCCTGGCCCGACAGCCGCCGGATCGCGGCCATGATCTGCTCGGTGACCTCCCGTCGCGCCCGGCCCAGGGGTACGTCGTCGTAGCGGCCCGCGAAGCGCAGCGGCTCGCCGAACCGCACGGTCACCGGGGCCACCCGCGGCAGGCGGGCGCCGACGGGCTGCAGATCCGCGGTGCCGGTGAGACCGACCGGGACCACCGGGGCGCCGGAGGTCAGCGCGAGGTGCGCGACGCCGGTGCGCCCGCGGTAGAGCCGGCCGTCGCGGGAGCGGGTGCCCTCGGGGTAGATCCCGAACGCATGGCCCCGTGCGAGCACGTCGAGGGCGATGTCGAGGGAGGCCAGGGCGGCGCGGGTGTCGTCGCGGTCGACCGGGATCATCCCGAGCCCCTCGAACCAGCCGCGCATGAGCGCCCCGCGGACGCCGGTGCCGGTGAAGTAGTCCTTCTTGGCCAGGAACACCACCTGCCGGGGCGCGACGATCGGGATCACCATCGAGTCGGCGAACGAGAGGTGGTTGCTGGCCACGATCACCGGGCCGGTGGCCGGCACGTTCTCGCTGCCCTCGACGACCGGCCGCCAGACGGCGCGCGAGAGCGGCGCGATGACGGCGTGCATCGCCGTGTAGAAGAGCGGGGAGCTCACCGGTTGCTCACCGGCCTCACACCGGGAACGGCAGCCGGGGTTGCGGGGGGCCCAGCGTGGGGTCCACCCCGTCGAACATGCTGCTGATCGACTCGCCCGCGTGCACGCGGCTGATGGCCTCGGCGAAGAGTCCGGCGACCGAGCGCACCTTCAGCTCCGGCCAGTCCGCCGGCGGCACGGTGTCGGTGGTGACCACCTCGTCGATCATGGGGTGCTCGCGCAGCCGCGAGACCGCCTTGCCGACGAAGAGGCCGTGCGTGGTCGCCACCGAGGCGCCGGTGCAGCCGAGCTCGGCCAGCTTGTCGAGCAGTTCGATGATCGAGCCGCCGGTGGCGATCTCGTCGTCGAGGATCAGCGCCCGCTTGCCCTCCACCTCGCCCACGACCGCGTCGATCACGACCCGGTCGTCGGCGAGCCGCTGCTTGCTGCCGGCCGCGACCGGCAGGCCGAGCAGCCGGGCGAACTGGGTCGCGGTCTTGGCGTTGCCGAGGTCCGGGGAGACGACCACGGTGTCGGTGAGGTCCTTGTCGCCGAAGTGCTCCGCGAGCACCCCCAGCGCGGTGAGGTGGTCCACCGGCACGGAGAAGAAGCCGTGCACCTGGGGCGCGTGCAACGTCATCGTGATCACCCGGCTGACGCCGGCGGTGCTCAGCAGGTCAGCGACGAGCCGGCCGCCGATCGAGATCCGCGACGCGTCCTTCTTGTCCGAGCGGGCGTAGGCGTAGTGCGGGATGACGGCGGTGACCTGCGCCGCCGACGCCCCCTTGGCCGCGTCGACCATCAGCAGCAGCTCCATGAGGTGCTCCTGTGTCGGCGGCACCAGCGGCTGCACGACGTACACGTCGCGCTGGCGGCAGTTCGCCTGGAGCTGCGCCTGCAGGCAGTCGTTGCTGAACCGGGTCATCTCGACCGAGGAGAGGCCGACCCCGAGGGCGTCGCAGATGGCGGAGGCGAGGGCGCGATGAGCACTCCCGCTGAAGACGACGATCTCGCGCACGGCGCTCCCCGGGTCGAGGTGTGGGCGGCGCCACCCTAACCCCTCGAGCGAGGAGAACGCCGCGAGGTGCCGTGGCGTGGCCGCCGGGCTGCGGCCGCGGGTGTCCGGTGCGGTGCATCGCCAGGCCGACGAGCGAAGGCGGGGTAGGGGCCCCGTCGAGCGAGGAGAACGCCGCGAGGTGCCGTGGCGTGGCCGCCGGGCTGCGGCCGCGGGTGTCCGGTGCGGTGCATCGCCAGGCCGACGAGCGAAGGCGGGGTAGGGGCCCCGTCGAGCGAGGAGAACGCCGCGAGGTGCCGTGCCGGGCGCCCGGGGTCAGGCCCAGAGCTGGCCTTCGAGGCGATCCTCCGCCTCGTCGACGGTGCCCTCGTAGGCGCCGGTGGACAGGTACTTCCAGCCGCCGTCGCAGACGACGAACACGATGTCGGCCCGCTCGCCGGCCTTGACCGACTTGGCGGCCTGGGCGAGCGCGGCGTGCAGGATCGCCCCGGTCGAGACGCCGGCGAAGATTCCCTCGGTCTCCAGCAGCTCGCGGACCCGGCGTACGGCGTCGCGCGGACCGACCGAGAACCGCGCGTCGATCAGCGTCTCGTCGTAGAGCTCGGGGACGAACCCCTCGTCGAGGTTCCGCAGCCCGTACACCAGCTCGCCGTAGCGCGGCTCCGCGGCCACGATGCGCACCTGCGGGCGGTGCTCGCGGAAGAACCGGCCGACGCCCATCAACGTGCCGGTGGTGCCGAGACCGGCGACGAAGTGCGTCACCGACGGGAGGTCGGCGAGGATCTCCGGGCCGGTGCCCTCGTAGTGCGCGAGCGCGTTCGCCGGGTTGCCGTACTGGTACAGCATCACCCAGTCGGGGTGCTCGTCGGCGAGCCGCTTGGCGACCCGGACGGCCTCGTTGGAGCCGCCGGCAGCCGGGGAGGAGACGATCTCGGCGCCCCACATCCCGAGCAGCTGCCGGCGCTCGGACGAGGTGTTCTCCGGCATCACGCACACCAGGCGGTAGCCGCGCAGCTTCGCAGCCATGGCGAGCGAGATGCCGGTGTTGCCCGACGTCGGCTCCAGGATCGTGCAGCCGGGGCGGAGCTGGCCCTCCTTCTCGGCCTGCTCGACCATCCGCAGGGCCGCCCGGTCCTTGATGGAGCCGGTGGGGTTCTGGTCCTCGAGCTTCGCCCACAGCCGCACGTCCGGGGACGGCGAGAGCCGGGGCAGGCCGACCAGCGGCGTGCCCCCGACCGAGTCGAGGAGCGAGTCGAAGCGCATCAGAGGAGCAGGCTCACCGGCTCCGCCAGGCCGCCGGCTCCGCCGGCCACGGCGGGCAGCACGACGACCTGGTCGCCCTCGTCGAGCGAGGTGTCGAGGCCACCGGTGAACCGGACGTCCTCGTCGTTGACGTAGACGTTCACGAACCGGCGCAGGTCCTCGCCGTCGATGAGGCGGTCCTTGATGCCGGGGTGGTTCGACTCGAGGTCCTCGATGAGCTCGGACAGGTTCGAACCCTTCCCGGAGACGGCCTTCTCACCTCCGGTGTAGGTGCGCAGGATGGTCGGGATGCGGACCTCGACGGCCATGCGGGGCTCCTTCGTCGGTGTGTGCTTCGGGGAGAAGCGGGCTGGGTGCTGCGGTCGGACGGGTGCTGCGGTGACGCGCCGCGTCGGGCGCGGTCGGCGCTCAGCCGGGCCGCTGGGAGGCGACGACGGTGACCTCTTCCTCGGTCACGACGCCGTCGACGATCCTGTAGGACCTCAACTCCACAGGGCCCTCACTATTCCCGTGCTCGCGTGTGCTGACGAGCACGTAGTGGGCGTTGGGCTCCTGGGCGAGGCCGATGTCGGTGCGGGAGGGGTAGGCCTCGGTGGCGGTGTGGGAGTGGTAGATCACCACCGGCTCCTCGTCGCGCTCGTCCATCTCGCGGTAGAGCCTGAGCAGGTCGGTGGGCTCGAACTCGTAGAACGTCGGGGACGCGGCGGCGTTCACCATCGGGACGAACCGTTCCGCGCGGTCGGACCCCTCGGGCCCGGCGACCACCCCGCAGGCCTCGTCGGGGTGGTCCTTCTTGGCGTGCGCGACGATCGCGTCGTACAGGTCCTGGTCGAGGGTCAGCACTCTTCGAGGGTAGGCCGCAGGGGTACGCCGCCCCGCAGGCCTCCGCTTGCGTCCGCATCCCGAGACCAGGGGTCCGAGCCCGGACGAGACCTCCGCGCCCAGTCGGCCAGTCGGCCAGTCGGCCAGTCAGTCGGTCAGCGCGAGGACGAGCGTCTCCTGGAGGTAGCCGACCCACTCGTAGATGTCGTGCACGTGCGAGCGGGGGTCGTCCTCGGGCAGGGCGAGCCAGTAGTCCTCGTCGCCCTCCTCGATCCCGAGCCGGGTGGCGAGCGCCAGCCGGATGTCGGTGAACGCCTTCATCCACGTCGTCGCGGCGCCCAGGTCCAGCTCGACGTCGATGTGCAGCCCGTCCTGGTCGAGCTCCGCCGGCAGCCCGGCCTGCTCGAGCGTGTCGATCAGCTGGGCCGCCGCGCGCGCCTTGGAGTCGCGCAGCCCGCCCTCGGTGAACCGCCGGAACTCCCCGGCCGCCTCCTCGTCATCGGGGTAGGCGGTCGGGAACAGCCGCGCCAGCACCGGGTCGTCGGGCTCGGTCGTGGGTCCGGTGAAGTCCAGCAGCGCCTCGAGCGGGTCGTGGGACTCAGCCGGCGCGGCCACCTCGTTGCGCAGCAGCTCGACCATCTGCGAGGCCAGGGACCGGAGCAGGTCCGCCTCGAAGCCGCTGAAGGTGGCGATCGCGCCGTGGCCGCGGCGGGGCTCGAAGCCGCTCACTCGGACTTCTCCATCGTGGCCCACAGGCCGTACTCGTGCATCGCCTGGACGTCGCGCTCCATCTCCTCGCGCGAGCCGCTCGACACCGTGGACCGGCCGTCGTGGTGCACCTCGAACATGAGCTTCTCGGCCTTCTTCCTGGAGTAGCCGAAGTAGGTCTGGAAGACATAGGTCACGTAGGACATCAGGTTGACGGGGTCGTTCCACACCACGGTCACCCAGGGGCGCTCGAGGGCGACGACCTCTTCCGGGCGTTCGGTCTCGACGGGCATCGGTGCAGACACGTACCTCATCCTAGGACGAGCACGGGTGCCGCCCGGACACCGCCGCAACCGTAGGCTGACCCGCGTGAGCCACTCCTCGCAGCCGGTCGCACCCGGCATCCCGACCAGCGGCAGCACCGCGCTGCTCACCGACCACTACGAGCTGACGATGCTGCAGGCCGCGCTGGCCGGTGGCACGGCCGGCCGGCGCTCGGTCTTCGAGCTCTTCGGGCGGCGGCTCCCGGAGGGACGGCGGTACGGCGTGGTGGCCGGCGTCGGCCGCGCCCTCGACGCGATCGAGTCCTTCACCTTCGACGACGCCTCGCTGGAGCACCTGCGCACCCACGACGTGGTCGACGAGCCGACGCTGGAGTGGCTGGCCGGCTACCGGTTCAGCGGTGACGTGTGGGGCTACCCGGAGGGCGAGCTCTACTTCCCCCAGTCGCCGTTGATGGTGGTGGAGTCGTCCTTCGCGGAGGCCGTGCTGCTCGAGACCGTGCTGCTCTCGATCCTCAACCACGACTCGGCGATCGCCTCCGCCGCCTCCCGCATGACGATGGCGGCCGGCGACCGGCCGTGCATCGAGATGGGCTCCCGGCGTACCCATGAGGCGGCCGCGGTGGCCGCCGCCCGCGCGGCGTACGTCGCGGGCTTCACGACCACGTCGAACCTGGCCGCGGGGATGCGCTACGGCATCCCGACCCAGGGCACGAGCGCGCACAGCTTCACGCTGCTGCACGACAGCGAGCGGGAGGCGTTCGTGGCGCAGGTCGAGTCGCTGGGCCGCGGCACGACGCTGCTGGTGGACACCTACGACGTCGGCGAGGCGGTGCGAATGGGCGTCGAGGTGGCCGGCGCCGAGCTGGGGGCGGTGCGCCTCGACTCCGGCGACCTGGGCGTGCTGGCCCACGAGGTGCGCGCGCAGCTCGACGCGCTCGGCGCCACCGAGACCCGGATCATCGTCACCTCCGACCTCGACGAGCACGCGATCGCGTCACTGGCCGCGGCGCCGGTGGACGGCTACGGCGTCGGCACGTCCCTGGTCACCGGCAGCGGCCACCCGACCTGCGGGTTCGTCTACAAGCTGGTCTCCCGCGAGGGCCCGGACGGCGAGATGGTCAGCGTCGCGAAGGCGAGTGCCTCCAAGCTCTCGGTGGGCGGGCGGAAGTACGCGCTGCGCCGGCTCAACGCGAAGGGCTGCGCGGAGACGGAGGTGGTCGGGATCGGCACCCCGCCGGAGAACGACGGCGACGACCGCGCCCTGCTGGTGCCGCTCGTGCGCGACGGCGAGGTCGTCGGCCGCGAGGACCTCGCCGCCGCGCGGGAGCGGCACGCCCGCTCGCGCGCCGAGCTGCCGCTGCCCGCGCAGATGCTCTCCCGCGGCGAGCCGGTCATCCCGACCCGCCTGCTGCAGCCCTGAACCCCGATTCGTCCGCGGAAGCGAGCCGACTCTGAGCGGAGGGGCTGCGGACGAATCGGGGTTGGCAGGCGGCCGTCAGCGGATCTCGACCGGCTGGCCGCCGGACACGAGCCGCCAGTCGGCGGAGGCGAACACCGCGGGGTCGATCGTGCCCTGCTCGACGACCCAGTCGATGATCAGCTGGCGGATCTCGACCTGCTGGTTGTAGACCACCTCGGCGGTCTTGACGTGCGGGAAGTTGCCGCCGCCGGACTGCCGGTAGTTGTTGATCGCCATCACGAACACCTGGTCCGCCCGCAGGTCGGCGTCGCCGTACCGCAGGTTGCGGATCCGGTCACCCACCGGCGCCGAGACGTCGACGTCATAGGTCAGCGGCGCCTCGAGCCCGGCCACGATGTCGTAGTTGTAGTCCGGTGTCCCGCCCGGCGCGATGTCGGTCGGGGCCTGGATCAGCTCCTCCACCGTGAACGGGCCGGTGCCGCTGACCTGGCGGAAGTAGCGCACCGAGAACTCCAGGTAGTCGCGCACCTGCGCGCCGGTCACCTTGATGGCCAGCAGGGTGTTGTCGAAGATGTAGAGCCCCGCCACGTCGCGCACGGTGACCTCGCCGGCCGGGATGGCCGCGGCGCGGTTGAAGGGTGCGGCGATGCTCAGCACCGGGAGCGCGGCGTCGGCCGTGCCGGCGACCGCCGAGCGTACGGCGTCGGCCTGCACGTGGTTGACGAAGTCGATCGCGGCGACGTCCTCGACGACCGCCCGCTCTGCCGACATGGCGGCGAGGCTGCTGCCGATGACCGAGTTGACGTAGGAGACCACCCGCTCGTGCTGGTCGGTCAGCGTCTTGACGACCTGGGGGTCCTCGGCGACGGTGTTGGCGTCCAGCAGCTGGCTGCCGATGCTCTCCAGCCGCCAGCCGGTGCGGGCGCGCTCGACGTCGATGGTGAGCACCGCCAGCCGCATCCCCCACTTCAGCGGCTCGGTGAGCAGCACCTGCTTGCCGGTCGCGGCGTTGGTCACCCACTTCTCGCGGATCTCGGCGTGGGCGTGGCCGACCAGGATCGCGTCGATGCCCGGCACCTGCTCGGCCACCTGGCTGGCCGCGTTCTCCGCGTACGGCAGCGCGTCGCCGTAGGACGAGCCGGGCGTGGACCCCGAGTGCGCCGAGACGATGACGAGGTCGGCACCCTTGCGCTTCATCTCGGGCACGAACTTCGCCGCCTGCTCGACGAGGCCGGGGAAGGTCATCTTGCCCTCGACGTTGGCGCGGTCCCAGATCGCGATGCCGGGGTTGGTCAGCCCCAGGATGCCCACCTTCACCGGCCGCTCGCCGTGCACGTGGATCTTCCTGATCACGTAGGGCTCGAAGGCGGGCAGGCCGCTCGCCGCGTCGAGCGCGTTGGCGCCGAGCAGCGGGAACTCCAGCTGCGCCTGCCACGCGCGGAGCAGGTCGATGCCGTAGTTGAACTCGTGGTTGCCGAGCGCGGCGGCGTCGTAGCCGATCTCGTTCATCGCCGCGGCCATCGGGTGCACGGGGGCGTCGACGCCGCCGTCGATCGGGTCGACCTTGGCGTAGTAGTAGGCCAGCGGCGTGCCCTGGATGGTGTCGCCGGCGTCGATCATCAGCGTGCCCGCGGCACCCCGGTCCTCACGGATGGCCTTGACCAGCGTGGCGATCTTGGCCAGCCCGATGTCGTTGTGCTTGGAGTCGTCGTACTCCGCGTTCTTGAAGTAGTCCCAGTTGAAGACGTTGCCGTGCAGGTCCGTCGTGCCCAGCACGGTCACCCGGGCGCGGCGGGAGCCGCGACCCCGCGGCGCGGCAGCGGCGGCGCCGGGGACGAAGCCGACGGCGGCCAGCGCAGCAGCCCCGGTCAGGACGGTACGGCGGGTGGCTGCGTGCGCGGTCGCAGGCGCGACGGGCTGGTCGGACATGGGGGTCTCCCGGGAGCCAAGGGGTGGATCAGCGAAGGTAGTTCTACGTCATCGGTCCGCCGGCTGCGCAGTCGACCCGCCGGTCCCGCGCCGGGGGGACGGCCGGGGCGACCCCTCGTCACGCGCACCGTGCCCGGCTAGCCTCGGGCCATGACACGCGCGCTCATCGTGGTGGACGTCCAGAACGACTTCTGCGAAGGCGGCAGCCTCCCGGTCCCGGGCGGGGCGGAGGTGGCGTTCCGGATCGGTGAGCTGCTGCACCACTGGACGGCGCAGGACCCGAAGGCTCCCCCGTACGACGTCGTGGTCGCCACCCGCGACCACCACGTCGACCCCGGCGAGCACTTCAGCGACGACCCGGACTTCGAGCGCAGCTGGCCGGCCCACTGCGTGGTCGGCACCGACGGCGAGGCGTTCCACCCCAACCTGGACCCGCAGCCGTTCGACGCGGTCTTCCTCAAGGGCGAGCACGCCGCGGCCTACTCCGGCTTCGAGGGCCGCACCACCGACGGCCACGCCCTGACCGACTGGCTGCGGGCGCGCGAGGTCTCGCGCGTCGACGTGTGCGGCATCGCGACCGACCACTGCGTCCGCGCGACCGCGCTGGACGCCGTCCGCGAGGGCTTCGAGACCCATGTGCTGCAGCGGCTCTGCGCGGGCGTCGCGCCGCAGACCACCCGGGCCGCGCTCTCCGAGCTCGAGGCGTCCGGCGTGCACCTCACCTGACCCCGACGCCCCGGAGGACCCCGGAGTTCTTGAAGCTGGTGGTCGGCGCGGCCAAGATCGGCTCGGCGATCGCCCCGCTGAACCTCCGCCTCGGCCCACGCGAGATGGCCGCCATCGTCGACGCCGACGGCTGGCTGCACACCGGCGACGCGGGCTACGTCGACGAGGAGGGCTATCTCTTCCTCACCGACCGGATCAAGGACATGAACGTGACCGGCGCGGAGAACGTGTATCCGATCGAGGTCGAGTCCGCTCTCCGAGCACCCGGACGTCGCCGATGTGGCGGTGATCGGCGTGCCGGACCAGCAGTGGGGCGAGACGGTGAAGGCGATCGTCGTACGGCGCCCGGGCTCGACGCTCACCGCCGAGGAGCTCCTCGACCGGTCCCGCGACCGGATCGCCGGCTCACTCGCCGCGGAAGACCGGGCGCTGCTTGTCGTTGAACGCGCGCATCCCCTCCGCCGCGTCGGCCGTGCGGAGCAGGACGGCCTGGCCGGTGCGCTCGCGCTCGAGCGCCCCCTCGAGCGCGCCCAGCGTCGCGGCGTTGACGGCCTTCTTGGTGGCCGCGAACGCCAGCGGAGGGCCCTCGGCGAGCCGGTCGGCGATCTCGTCGACCGTGGTGTCGAGATCGATGACCGGCACGACCTGGCTCACCAGGCCGGCTTCGTAGGCCTCCCGCCCGGTCAGCGCCTCGCCCAGCAGCGCCATCCGCATCGCCCGGGTGCGCCCGACCGCAGCGGCCAGGGTCGCGGTCGCGCCGCCGTCGGGCATCAGGCCGATCCGGGTGAACGCCAGCAGGAACCGTGCCGCGTCGGCGGCCACGACGAGGTCGCAGGCCAGCGCGATCGAGCAGCCGACGCCGGCGGCGACACCCGACACCGAGGCCAGCACCGGCCGGTCGAGCGCCACGACGGCGCGGACGATGCGGTTGGCGCGATCGAGACTGGTGACGTCGAACCGTTCGTGGGCGTCGGCACCGGACACGTCGGCACCCGCGCAGAAGCAACCGCCCGCGCCCGAGAGCAGCACGACCCGGACGTCGTCGCGCGCACCGGCCCCCTCCAGCTCGGTGGCCAGAGTGTCGGACATCTCCGCGGTCAGCGCGTTGAGCCGCTCCGGTCGGTCCAGGGTCAGCCGGAGCACTCCCCCGTCGAGTCGCACGTCCAGTCCCTCGGTCATGCCCTCGAATCTAGGCGGAGAGGCCCATGCCACGCAGGCTCATGGAGCATCGAGCAGCGGCGCACCACCGCGTGCCGCCCCGCGCCAGCCGCGCGCTCCGCCGCCGGACTGCCCAACAAGTGTTTGACAGTGGGTCGAGCCGCGCGCTATAACTCCCCAATAACTCTTTGAGGGTAGGAGTGCCATGAGCGAGGTCGACCGCCGGGTCTCGTCGATGCGGGCCACCGCGCACCCGGTGCGCCTGCAGATCCTGTCGCTGCTGACCGGGACGGAGATGAGTGCCGCCGAGATAGCCCGTGAGCTCGACATCAGCCACGCGAACGCGTCGTACCACCTGCGTCTCCTCGCCGACGCCGGGCTGCTCGTGGAAGCCGGCGAACAGAAGATCCGCGGCGGCGTCGCCAAGCTCTACCGGCACCCGTGGGAGGAGGTGATGCTCGACAGCAGCGGTGGCCCCGACCCGACGGGCGACGCGATGGCCTACCTGCAGGTCGTGGCCCAGGCAATGGTGCACCGCTACGGGAGCCGGAGCAGCGGCAGCGGCAGCCCGAGCCTGCTCGCCGATGCCGAGATGTGGGTCACCCCCGAGGCTTGGGAGCAGGCAAGGACCCTGGTCGAGCAAGCGTCCCGACTGGTGCACGGCGACGCACGGCGTCCCCGCTCCCCGGGGACGATCCACGTGAACCTCACTGTGGCCGCCTTCCAGATGGCCGGTGCCGACCAGGAGGGCGACCGATGACCTGGCGCGACTCGATCGCTCCGCTGCGCAACCGCAACTTCGCGTGGTACTACGGTTCTCGCTTCACCGACACGCTCGGCACGATGATGGCCGGCATCGCGCTGACCTTCGCGGTCCTCGACATCACCGACTCGGCGACGGCGCTCGGCCAGGTGCTCGCGGCGCACACCATCCCGCTGGTGGTGTTCCTCCTGCTCGGCGGCGTGATCGCCGACCGGGTGCCACGCACGCTGCTGCTGCAGACCTCGAACCTGTCCTCCGCAGCGACCCAGGGCGTGCTCGCCGCCCTGGTCATCACCGACCGCGCAGAGCTGTGGATGGTCATCGTCCTGGCCGCCCTCAACGGAACCGTCGACGCCATCAGCTTCCCGGCGCAGTCGAGCATGGTGCCGCAGCTGGTCGAGCGCGGCCAGCTGCAGTCCGCCAACGCCCTGCTCTCCCTCTCCCGTGGCGGCCTGACCGTCATCGCTCCGTCCTTCAGCGCCCTGCTCGTGGTCTCGGTCGGCCCGGGTTGGGCACTTGCCGTGAACGCCCTCATGTGGGTGATCTCCGCGGCCCTGCTGACGCCGGTGGCGGTCCCCCCACCCGCACCCAAGCGCGAGGGGTCGAGCACGATCCGAGATCTTCGCGAGGGCTGGAGCCTGTTCATCGGCACCACGTGGCTGTGGGCGGTCGTGCTCGCATTCAGCGTGCTCAACATGATCCACATCGGCGCCTGGTACACGCTCGGTCCGGTCGTCGCCAAGGAGACGATCGGGGCCCAGGGCTGGGGCTTCGTGCTTTCCGCGGAGTCCTCGGGTCTGCTGATCATGACCGTTGTGCTGCTGCGGGTACGGCTGCGGCGGCCGCTGTTCGTCGGCATGCTCGGCTGCTCGCTCCTGGGCCTCCCCCTGGTGATGCTCGGAGTCGAGCCTCAGCTCCTGGCCCTGGTCGTCGCCGCGTTCGTCGCCGGCGCCGGGATCGAGGTCTTCAGCATCGGCTGGAACGTCGCCATGCAGGAGAACATCGAGGACCGGATGCTCTCGCGCGCCTACTCCTACGACGCCCTCGGCTCCTTCGTGGCGATGCCCGTCGGCCAGCTGCTCTACGGACCGCTCGGGGAAGCGTTCGGATACCGGGACGTGCTGCTGTGGAGCGGCATCGTGTACGTCGCCGTGGCACTCCTCGCGCTGACCAGCCGGTCGGTCCGCACGCTGGATCGGCAACCTCTGCCGGCGCCGGTCACCGCCGGCGAAGCCCCGACCCGGGGGTGACATCCTGTGCGCCCGCTTCGCCCGAGAGGAAGCTCATGAGCCTGAAGTACGTCGCCCGCCTGCCGCCGAGCTGCAGGGCCGGGCATCGGCGGCCAGGTCCTGCGCCGGCTGGTCACGGCGGTCGACGCGGTCGCTCCGCCGAAGGCGTTCATCGGCCTGTTCGCCGCGGGCACCTCGACGTCGTTCTACGAGAGCCACGGCTTCGCGGTCCACGACGGCATGACCGGGATGTTCCGCGTCGTGCCGCCGCGGCCGCCCCGGGCTGACCCGGGTACGCGCCGGACACCAGCGGCACCGGCTGGCGCCGGGCGCGCCCAGACCCGGAGGCTCAGCCGCCGTCCAGCCCCATCTCCCGCATGACGCCGGGGAGCGCCGCGGCCATCGCCTCCACGACGGCGGTCAACCCTGACAACGGGCGGATCATCACCCGGAAGTCGTCGATGAGCCCGTCGTCGCGCACGTGCAGGAAGTCGGCGCCCTCCACCCGGCGGTCACCGACACGGGCTTCGAAGACCAACACCGAGTCCGGACTGTCGGCAGCGCCGATCTCGCGGGTGTAGCGGAAGTCCTCGAACACCCGCATCACCGCACGCAGCACGACGGAGGTGGCCACCTTGCCCTCATACGGCTTGTGGACGGCCGGACTGCGGAAGACCACGTCGTCGGCGAGAAGCGCCTCGAGCGCGTCGGTGTCGCGGGCCTCGACGGCTGCTCGGAACTCCCTCATGCTCGCCACCTCTGCGCCAGCGTGGTGACCACCTTCAGGTCGCGGGTCGTCGCGACGCCCATCAGCTTCTCGATCCGGGCGTTGCCGAGCCGGGCGTTCTGGTAGCCGCTGCGCACCCACACGTGCACCGCCCGGCCGCGGACCCGAGCCGCCTCGCCGTCGAACGTCAACGCCTCGATCTCCTCCACCGCGGCCGCGGCGGGCGGCTCCTTCAGGAAGGTCACGTAACGACGCAGGTCGTCGGGGGGATCGTCCAGTGGCGACTCGAGCGCTCGCGCATCGGCATGGACCTGCTGGAGCTCCGGCACCGTCACCACGACCGTCGGTACGGCGAACCCGCGGTCGGCCGCGAAGACCTCCTCGAGCCGGTCGGCGAGGCGCACCGGCGACCGCAGCGAGGAGCGGATCCGGACGTTCCCGGTCTGGAGGTAGGTGTCGACGTCGTCGAAGCCGGCCGCCTCCAGGCAGGAGCGGAGCTCGGCCATCGGGAACTTCCGCACCTTGCCGAGGTTGATCGCTCGGAGGAAGGCGACGTAGTCGGGCACGTCGCCATCCTGCCCCACCTCCGGTCAGGAGTTGGAGTACACGGCCGGCCCACCGTCGTCGCCCGGCGCGCCGGGGCCACGACCGGCCCTCCCTACGGGGCGGCTCGACCGGACCCGCTCGCTCCGCTCGCTCTCCGGCCTCCCGGCCAGCCCTCCTGGAACGCTCGGCCGGCTCCGCTCGCTCTCCGGCCTCCCGGCCAGCCCTCCTGGAACGCTCGGCCGGCTCCGCTCGCTCTCCGGCCTCCCGGCTAGCCCTACTCGGCGGCTCGGCCGGACCCGCTCGCTTCGCTCGCTCTCCGGCCTCCCGGCTAGCCCTACTCGGCGGCTCGGCCGGACCCGCTCGCTTCGCTCGCTCTCCGGCCTCCCGCCCAAGTCCACGCGTAGGCGGGATCCTCCGCCGCCGCCCCGGCCTCGCCGAGGTCGAGCGGCTTGAAGGTGTCGACCATGACCGCGGTCTCGTCGAAGTACTCCGCGCCCAACGACGCCTCGATCGCCGACGGCTGCGGGCCGTGGGCGTAGCCGCCGGGGTGCAGCGAGATCGAGCCGATGTCGATCCCCGACCCCTTGCGCGCCTCGTAGTCGCCGCCGACGTAGAACATCACCTCGTCGCTGTCGACGTTCGAGTGGTAGTAGGGCACCGGCACCGACTCCGGGTGGTAGTCGACCTTGCGCGGCACGAAGTTGCAGATCACGAAGTTCCAGCCTTCGAAGACCTGGTGCACCGGCGGCGGCTGGTGGACCTTGCCGGTGATCGGCATGTAGTCCCCGATGTTGAACGTGTACGGGTACAGGCAGCCGTCCCAGCCCACGACGTCGAAGGGGTGCGTCGCGTAGGTCATCCGCGTGCCGACCAGTCCCGACGGACCGCTCCCGCGGTGCTTGACCAGCACCTCGACGTCGGTTCCCTGCACCAGGAACGGCTCGTCGGGGCCGAACAGGTCGCGCTCGCAGAACGGCGCGTGCTCGAGGAGCTGGCCGTAGCGCGACAGGTAGCGCTTCGGGGGCGCGATGTGGCTGTTCGCCTCGATCGCGTAGAGCCGCGACGTCTCGGCCGGCACCCACCGGTGCGTGGTGGCCCGCGGCACGATCACGTAGTCCCCGGTCCGGTAGGGCAGCACGCCGAAGACGGTCTCCACGGTGCCGCTGCCCTCCTGGACGTAGACACACTCGTCGCCGACCGCGTTGCGGTAGTACGACGAGGTGCCGGCCGCCACGACGTAGGAGATCCGGACGTCGGCGTTGCCGAGCACCAGCCGCCGGCCCTGGACCGGGTCGACCTCCTTCGCGGCGTCCACGTCGAAGAGGCTGTGCAGCTTGAGGTGGCGCGGCTTCAACGGGTGGTTGGCAGCGGTGGCGAGGTCCGGCAGCTCCCAGACCTGGCTGTCCACGATGGCCGAGGGCACCCCGGAGTGGTAGAGCAGCGAGGAGTCCGAGGAGAAGCCCTCCTCCCCCATCAGCTCCTCGTAGCGCAGCCTCCCCTGCGGGTCGCGGAACACCGTGTGCCGGGTGCCCGGCACCTCTCCCACCTGGCGGTAGTAGGCCATCTGAACCGTCCTATATCCGAACACTGCCGTTCGATTGTCAGATCCACGATGCGTTAGGGTCGGACGCGTGTCAACCGGATCCTCCCCCGTCCTGCCGTCCTACCTGGCGAGGCTGATCGACGACGCCGCGATCTTCCCGCCGGGCAACGCTCCCCTGCCCGAGGCGGTGGCCGCCCACCGGCAGCACCGCCAGGCGGCGTACGCCGGGCTCGTCGGTCCGTTCGTGGTCGACGACCCCCGGCTGACCGACCTGGTGGCGGTGGTGGCGGCCGCGACGACCGAGGAGCACTCCGCGGGCACCGGCCCGCTGGAGGTGGCGCTCGTGGTCACCGGCGGCGCCGGGGCCATCGACCCTGCGGTCCGCTGGGCGAGCTCGAACGCGCTGCGGCTGGCGGGCCTGGAGATCGCCCTGCGCGGCACCGACACCAGCGAGCTGCCGCACAACGCGCGCCGCATCCTGACCGCCGTCGACCAGCTGGCGGCCGCCGGCGAGCTCGACGACGACGTCACCGTCACCGTCGAGATGCCGCGACTGCACGGCGCCGACCCCGGGCACGGCTGGCTCACCGCCCTCGACGAGATCGCCGCGGCGGACCACCGGCTGAAGTTCCGCACCGGCGGGCCCGACGCCGACGCCATCCCCGCCGCCGAGGAGCTGGCCACCTGCATCGGCGCCGCCCTCGACCGCGAGCTGCGCTTCAAGTGCACCGCCGGCCTGCACCACGCGCTGCGGCACCGCGTCGAAGAGGGCTTCGAGCGCCCGGTCGCGCAGCACGGCTTCCTCAACGTGCTGCTCGCCACCCGACTGAACCTCGACGGCGCCACGGCCGGCGAGGTCGTCGCCGTGCTCGAGCAGACCGACCGCGACACGGTGCTCGGCCTCCTCGAGCAGCACGCCGACGGGCTCGTCGGTGCCCGCCGCTGGTTCACCTCGGTCGGGTCGTGCAGCGTGCGGGAGCCGCTCGACGACCTGGCCGCGCTCGGGCTGGTCCCCCGCTCGCTGACCGGCGCCCCCGACCCGACCGACCCGACCGACCCGACCGACCCGAAGGAGCCTGCATGAGCACCGACCCGCAGCCGACCACCTGGGTCGAGGGGGCCGCCGGGTCCCTGTGGGACGTCGACAACCTGCCGTACGGCGTCGTCCGCGCGCACGACTCCGACGAGGCACCCCGGGTCGGCGTCCGGATCGGCGACCAGGTGCTCGACCTCGCACCGGTGGCGGCGGCGGACATGCTCGAGGTCGCCCACGTCTTCGAGGCCGCGTCGCTGAGCCCGCTGCTCGAGCTGGGCCGCCCCACCTGGCACGGCGTGCGGCAGTGGATCGTCTCGCTGCTCACCGACGAGGCCGAGCGCGGCCTGGCCGAGCCGCACCTGATGCCGGTCGACGAGGTCGACCTGCACCTGCCGTTCGAGGTCGCCGACTACGTCGACTTCTACTGCTCCCTGGACCACGCCTCCAACGTCGGGAAGATCTTCCGCCCCGACGACGAGCCGCTGAAGCCGAACTGGCGCCACCTCCCGGTCGGCTACCACGGCCGCGCCGGCACGGTCGTGGTGTCGGGCACCGACGTGGTCCGGCCCTGCGGCCAGCGCAAGGCGCCCGACGCCGCGGCCCCGACCTACGGGCCCAGCACCCGCCTGGACATCGAGACCGAGCTCGGCTTCGTGGTGGGCGCGCCGACCGGGCTCGGGGCCCGCGTTGGCACCGGCGCCTTCGCCGACCACGTCTTCGGGGTGATGCCGCTCAACGACTGGTCGGCCCGCGACATCCAGGCGTGGGAGTACGTCCCCCTCGGCCCCTTCCTGGGCAAGTCGTTCGCGACCTCGGTCGCCGGCTGGGTGACGCCGCTGGAGGCGCTGGAGGCCGCGCGGGTGGACCTGCCCGGCCAGGACCCCGAGCCGCTGGACTACCTCAGGGTCGGGCCGCGCGCCGGCTACGACATCGACTTCGAGGTCGTCCTGGCCGGCGAGACCGTCGCGCGGCCGCCGTACGCGTCGATGTACTGGTCGCCGGCCCAGATGCTCGCGCACCTCACCGTCAACGGCGCCTCGTTGCGGCCGGGCGACCTCTTCGCCTCCGGCACGGTCAGCGGGGCCGAGCGCGATCAGCGCGGCTCGTTCCTCGAGCTGAGCTGGGGCGGCCAGGAGCCGTTCACCGTCGCCGGCCGGGGTCGCACCTTCCTCGAGGACGGCGACACGGTCACCCTCCGGGCGACGGCGCCCGGAACCGGTGGCGGTCGCATCGCCCTGGGCGAGGTCACCGGTACGATCCTGCCCGCGCGGGACTGACCCGCCGACCGCCCTGGGCGCCCGCGGCCCCGCCACCCGCCCGGGGCCGGCCGGACACCGCCTCCGGCGCGCCGGCGCACGCCACGCCACGCCTGCTGATGGGTCGGATCACCCATGCCGTCGCGGCTGCGGATGCACAGGCTGACCGATGCCGACGACGCACCCGCGCTCCTAGCGTCGGCTGCATCCGAACGGCAGGAGGCAGAGATGGACACCCAGCACATCGAGACACTGGTCATCGGCGCCGGCCAGGCCGGTCTGGCCACCGGCTACCAGCTGCGGCGCCGCGGCCGACCGTTCCTCGTGGTCGACGCCAACGAACGCATCGGGGACAACTGGCGGCAGCAGTGGGACACCCTGCGGCTCTACACACCGGCGAAGTACGACGGACTGCCCGGGATGCCCTTCCCCGCGGCGGACTGGCACTACCCGCACAAGGACGAGGTCGGCGACTTCCTGGAGCAGTACGCCCTCGCCTTCGACCTGCCCGTGCGGATGAGCACCCGGGTACGCCGGCTCTCCCGCGCCGGCTCGGGCGCCTTCCTCGTCGAGCTCGACGACGGCACGATCACCTGTGACAACGTCGTGGTCGCGACCGGCTCGTTCGGGCGCACGCCGTACCTCCCCGAGGTCGCGGCCGACCTCGACCCCGCCATCCGCCAGCTGCACTCGAGCAGCTACCGCAGGCCCGACCAGCTGCGTCCCGGCCGCACCCTGGTCGTCGGCGCCTCCCACTCCGGGTGCGACATCGCCTACGAGGTCGCCGCCGACCGTCCCACGGTGCTCAGCGGTCGCGACTGCGGCGAGATCCCGGTCCGCCTCGACTCATGGAACGCCCACGTCGTGCTCCCCCTCGTCGTCTTCGCCTTCCGGCACGTGCTGACCCGACGGACGCCGATGGGTCGCAAGGAGATGAGCCAGGTGCGCTTCCACGGCGGTCCGGCGCTGCGGGTGAAGCGACGCGACCTGCTCGCGCGCGGCGTGGAGCGCACCGAGGCACGGGTCGTCGGCGCGCACGACGGGATGCCCGAGCTCGCTGACGGCACCGTGGTCGAGGCCGCGAACGTGATCTGGTGCACCGGCTTCCAGCAGGTGTTCGACTGGATCGACCTGCCGGTGCTGGACGAGGACGGCTGGCCGCGGGAGTACCGGGGCGTCGTGGACTCCGAGGAGGGCCTGTTCTTCTGCGGCCTGAGCTTCCAGTTCGCGATGAGCTCCATGGTCTTCCCCGGAGTCCGCCGGGACACCGGCTACGTCGCCGACCGCATCGAGCGCCGGATGCGGGGCGCGGTCGCGGCGCCGCAGGCCGCCTGACGCGAGACGGCCGGCGCAGTAACCTCGGGAGGAGGCTCACCTCCGGGAGAGTGGGTGCGGCTGGATGGGTGTGGTCGAGGAGCTGGTGCGGGCCCGGGAGGCCTACGACCGTCGCGAGTGGATGGACGCCTACGACGCGCTCTCCGACGTGGACGACGAAGCGCTCACCGCCGCCGACTTCGCCCGGCTCTCGACCGCCGCCTACCTGCTCGGGCACCACAACGACTGCGTCGCGGCGTCGCAGCGGGCCTACGCCGCGCACCTGGCCGCCGGTGACGTGCCAGGCGCCGTCCGCTGCGCCTTCTGGCTGGTGATGGCGCTGCTCGAGGCGGGCGAGAGCGCGGTGGCCAGCGGCTGGCTCGGCCGCGCCCAGCGCCTCCTCGACGAGCTGGACGAGGACGTCGTCGAGCGCGGCTACCTGCTGGTGCCCCTGCTGCTGCGGCACGTCGGCGCCGGGGAGTACGCCGGCGCCCTGGACGTCGCGGAGCGTGTCGAGGCCTACGGACGCCGGTACCGCGACGCGGACCTGCTGGCCCACGGCTGCCTGGCCCGCGGTCGGATGTACGTCTACGCCGGGCGGGTCGCCGAGGGCCTGGCCCTGCTCGACGAGGCCATGGTCGCGGTCTCGACCGGCGAGGTCTCGCCGATCTTCGCCGGACACCTCTACTGCGCGATGATCGAGGGCTGCCAGGAGGTGGCCGACCTCGACCGCGCCGCCGAGTGGACCACCCGCCTCACCCGGTGGTGCGGTGCCCAGCAGGGCCTGGTGCCGTTCACCGGGCAGTGCGCCGTGCACCGCGGTCAGATCATGCGGGTGCACGGGGCCTTCGGCGAGGCGCTGGAGGAGTTCGAGCGCGCGGTGGCCCGCTACCTCGCGGCGGGCTCGTCCGGGGCGGCCGGGCTCGCCTGGGCCGAGCGGGGCGAGGTGCTCCGCATCCGCGGGGAGTACGACGCCGCCGAGGCCGCCTTCGCCGAGGCCCGCCGGCTGGGCCACGACCCGCAGCCGATGCTCGCTCTGCTCTGGCTGGCCCGCGGCCGCACCGACGCCGCCGTGGCGGCGGTGCGCCGGCTGCTCTCGGAGACCGGTACGGCGGTCCACCGGTCGCGCCACCTGGGCGCCGCGACGGAGGTGCTGCTGGCGGCGGGGGCGGTGGAGGAGGCCGCTGCCGCAGCCGAGGAGCTGGACCGGCTGGCGGAGTCCTTCGGGGTCGACGCGCTACGAGCGAGAGCGGCGTACGGGTCGGCCGGTGTCGCGCTGGCCCGCGGAGAACCCACCCGGGCGGTCCCGGTGCTGCGCAGGGCCCAGCAGGAGTGGAGCCGGCTCGGCGCCCGCCACGAGGCCGCGCGCACCCGGGTGCTGCTGGCCCAGGCGTTCCGCGAGCTCGGCGACGAGGGCTCGGCCCTCGGCGAGCTCACCGCGGCCCGGCGCACGTTCGACGACCTCGGCGCGGTGCCGGACGCCCGGGCGGCGGCCGACCTGGCGCTGCCGGCCACCTCCGGCGGCCTCACGGCGCGCGAGGTGGAGGTGCTGCGTCTCGTCGCCAGCGGCCGGAGCAACCCGGAGATCGCCGCTGACCTGGTGCTGAGCGAGAAGACGGTAGCCCGGCACCTGTCGAACATCTTCACCAAGCTGGAGGTGCGCACCCGCACCGCCGCTGCCGCCTACGCCTTCGAGCACCACCTCGTGTGAGCAGCGACGAGGGGCGGGAGGCGCGGTGCAACGGCTTGGTCTCGATGTCCCGGTCCCCCACCGGAGTCTTGTGCAGGGACCGCCCATTCCCCCTAAGGTGCCAGAATGACCGCACGTGCGCTGAAGACCCTGTCCGTGGCCGCGACGCTCGCCCTCGCCCTGACCGCCTGCGGGGGTGACTCCGGGGACTCGGGCAGCTCCGGCTCGTCGGGCGACGGGGGGCCGGACCTGATCTCGTCGGGCACCCTGACCGTCTGCACCGACGCGCCGTACAAGCCGTTCGAGTACCCCGACAAGTCCTCCCCCACCGGCTACACCGGCTTCGACATGGAGATCGTGGACGCGATCGCCAAGTCGATGGACCTCGACGTCAGCATCAAGGACTCCGGCTTCGACGGACTCCAGAGCGGGGCCTCGCTGGCCGCCGGCCAGTGCGACATGGTCGCCAGCGCGATGACGATCACGGACGAGCGCGAGCAGAACCTCGACTTCAGCGATCCCTACTACGACTCCAAGCAGTCCCTGCTCGCGCCCGCCGGCTCGGACATCGCCTCGATCGACGACCTGGCCGGCAAGAAGGTCGGCGTGCAGCAGGGCACCACGGGTGCCACGTACGCCAAGGACAACGTGCCGGAGGGAACGAACCTGGTCTCCTTCCCCAGCGACGCCGAGCTCTACGCCTCGATCGAGTCCGGCGGCGTGGACGCGGTGCTGCAGGATCTCCCCGTCAACCTCGCGCACACCCAGGACGGCAAGTTCGAGATAGTCCAGGAGTACAACACCGACGAGGCCTACGGCTTCGCGGTGAAGGAGGACGGCAGCGAAGCCCTGCTCAAGCAGATCAACACCGAGCTGCAGAACCTGCGCGACGACGGCACCTACGACACGATCTACGACAAGTACTTCTCCACCAAATGAGCCGTCCGACGCCACGGGCAGGCAGTAACGTGCCGCCAAGGAGGCACGAGTGAAGCGAACGACGAGGCAGCGGCTCATCCGCTGGGCGCTCTACCTCGTGTTCCTGGGCGTCATCCTCCTCCTGGTCCTCGTCGCGGACTGGGGAGCCATCCAGAAGGCGTTCCTCAACCCGGACATCGCGCGGGAGCTCTTCCCCGAAGTCGTCACCGTGGCGGCGAAGAACACGATCGTCTACACCGCCATCGCCTTCGCGGGCGGACTGGCAGTGGGACTGCTGCTGGCGCTGATGAAGCTGTCGCCCGTGGCGCCGTACCGGTGGGCGGCGACCGGCTACATCGAGTTCTTCCGGGGCCTCCCGGCGCTGCTGGTGATCTTCACGTTCGCCTTCGCCGTGCCCATCGCGTTCCAGTGGCGCCCGCCGGGTGGGAGCGCCGGGGCCGGACTGCTCGCGCTGATCATCGTCTCGGCCGCCTACATCGCCGAGACGATCCGGGCAGGCATCCAGGCGGTGCCGAAGGGCCAGGTGGAGGCGTCGCGTTCCCTGGGCATGTCCGGCCCCTGGACGATGGCCTCGGTCGTGCTGCCCCAGGCGTTCCGGATCGTGATCCCGCCGCTGACCAACGAGCTCGTCGTGCTGATCAAGGACACCTCCTTGCTGTTCATCGCCGGGATGGCCATCGAGCAGCAGGAGCTGACCACGTTCGCCCGGGACTCCGTGTCCTCGGTCGGCAACTCCACCCCCCTGACCGTGGCAGCGCTCATGTACCTCGTCGTGACGCTGCCTCTGACCCGTCTGGTGGCCTACATGGAGCGCCGCGGCGCGAGAGGACGGTGAGGTAGATGAGCAGTGCGCAGACCACGGAGCCGAGCGCGACGGGTGGCCGGCATCCGGCCATCGACGTGCAGGACCTGCACAAGAACTTCGGGGAGAACGAGGTGCTCAAGGGCATCGACTTCCACGTCGACGACGCCGAGGTCGTCTGCGTCATCGGCCCCTCCGGCTCCGGCAAGTCCACGTTGCTGCGCTGCGTGAACCGGCTCGAGGAGCCCACGTCGGGCCGGATCGTGGTCGAGGGTGTGGACATCACCGACCCCGAGACCGACCTCGACGACATCCGCTCGCGGATCGGGATGGTCTTCCAGTCGTTCAACCTGTTCCCGCACCTGACGGTGCTGAGGAACCTCACGCTGGCGCAGCGCCGGGTCCGCCGGCGCAGCAGGTCCGACGCCGCCGACATCGCCCGCCAGAACCTGGAGAAGGTGGGGCTCTCCGACAAGATCGATGCCTACCCCGCGCACCTCTCCGGCGGCCAGCAGCAGCGCGTCGCCATCGCCCGGGCGCTGTCCATGGAGCCGGACATGATGCTCTTCGACGAGCCGACCAGCGCGCTGGACCCCGAGCTCGTCGGTGACGTGCTCGACGTGATGAAGGACCTGGCCTCCGAGGGCATGACGATGATGGTGGTCACCCACGAGATGGGCTTCGCCCGCGAGGTGGGCGACAAGCTGGTCTTCATGGACGGCGGCGTCATCGTCGAGGAGGGCGAGCCCGGCGCGGTGCTGTCCGACCCGCAGCACCACCGCACCCAGGAGTTCCTCTCCAAGGTGCTCTGACCCGCAGGCCGAACCCCGACTCGTCAGCCCCTGTCCCGCGCGGGGAGGGCGCCCGACCGTGCGCGCATCGGGGTCGGCGGGTCAGCGCACGCGGACGACGTTGGTGGCGGCGACCTTGTCGTGCACAGCCTGCTTCTTCGGGTCCCACAGCGGCCACAGGCTGTCGAGGACGAAGTAGACAGGCGCGATGCTGCCGATGACCGGCAGAACCCAGACGAGCAGACAGCCGAACTGGCCCAGCCACCGCTTCACGATGGTCCCCCAGCCGAGCGGCCCGGGCGTCTCCCGCAGCCGCACCCGGAGCCCGACGATCAGCTTGCCGGGCGTGGCCGCCCTCCACTTGAGGAAGGCGACGTTGTAGACCGAGATCACCACCAGGATCACGACGTTCACCGCGAGCATCGGTCCCGCGATGTCGCGCGTGAGGGCCGCCTGGTCGGGCGGGGTCTGTCCCGACTCCGCCGCGCGCGTCGCCTCGTCGAGGAAGTCGCCGAACGCGCGGAACAGGTCGCCCAGCCACGGCGAGGCGAGCAGCAGGATGACCGGCGTCACGATGAGCAGGTCCAGGACGTAGGCGCCGACGCGGGACCACCAGGTCGCCAGCGGCTGGCCGTCAGGCGTGGTGGCGGGCAGGCCGGCCGCGCCGGCGTACGGGGCACCGGGATGGCCGGACGACCCCTGCGGGTAGCCGATCCGGCCGGCTTCCGGCGCGGACGGGGTGCCCGGCGAGGAGGCCCCGTAGGCCGGCGCCGGGGGGTACGTCGGGGCGCCGGGCGGCGGCTGCACGTGCTCGGTCCACATCCGGCCGTCCCAGTAGCGGCGGCCGCGCGGCTCCGGCGCGTCCGGATCCGGGTCGGGATACCAACCGGCGGGGATCTGGGTCATGGCCGCCATCCTCCCAGACGGCACGGGGGCCGGCGGTCAGGTGGGGCGGACCTTCCCTGACCCCCGGAGCCGGCCGTGAGCCGCCGGCGTCCGGACACGACCCCCTGCCGAATCACATAGGTCACCTATGTATATTGGTTGCATGACCCAAGCGTCTACGGAGCTCGAGCGCCTCAGCAGCGAGCTGGTGATCGCCGCCGGCCGGCTCGTGCGAGCGCTCAGCCGCCGCGCCGGCTCGGACGTGCCGGCGGCGACGCTGCGGATGCTGTCGCAGATCGACGAGCTGGCGCCGGTGAGCGTGGGCGCCCTGGCCACGGCCGACCGGTGCTCCCAGCCCACCGCGTCCGCCGCCGTACACGCGCTGGTGGACCGGGGATGGGCGGCCAAGCATCCCCACCCGACCGACGCGCGGTCGTCGCTGGTGGAGCTGACCTCCGCCGGAGCGGACGCCCTCGCCGACACCCGCCGGCGCAACGGCGCGCTCGTCGCCGAGCGCCTGCGTCGCACCCCCGCCGTCGACGAGCACGACCTGACCACCGCGGTCGCCCTGCTGCAGAGGCTGCTCGCGGACACCGAACCGGAAGGACCCCTGTGACCACCCGCTCCCCCTCCGCCACCGTCGAGGAGCAGGCGCCCTCGATGCTGCGTCAGCCCCGCGCCGTCTGGGCAGTGGCGTTCGCCTGCGTGATCGCGTTCATGGGCATCGGCCTCGTGGACCCGATCCTCAAGCCGATCGCCGACGAGCTCGGGGCCTCCCCCAGCCAGGTGTCCCTGCTGTTCACCAGCTACATGGCCGTCATGGGGGTCGCCATGCTGGTCACCGGCGTGGTCTCGAGCCGGATCGGCGCGAAGCGGACGCTGCTGTCCGGGCTGGCGCTGATCATCGTCTTCTCCGCACTGGCCGGCGCCTCCGACACGGTCGGCGCGATCGTCGGCTTCCGCGCCGGCTGGGGACTGGGCAACGCCCTGTTCATCGCGACCGCCCTCGCCACGATCGTGATGTCGGCGAGCGGGTCCGTCGCCCAGGCGATCATCCTCTTCGAGGCGGCCCTCGGCCTGGGCATCGCCGCGGGTCCGATCGTGGGCGGGCAGCTGGGCTCCCTCAGCTGGCGCGCGCCGTTCTTCGGCGTGGCGGTCCTGATGACCCTCGCCCTGGTGGCGACCACGTTCTTCCTGCCGCACACGCCCCCGGCGCCGCGCAAGACGTCGCTGGCCGACCCGTTCCGGGCGCTGCGCTACCCGGGTCTGCTCACGGTCGCGCTGACGGCGCTGTTCTACAACATGGGCTTCTTCACGCTGCTGGCCTTCGCGCCCTTCCCACTCGACATGAGCGCCTCCCAGGTCGGCTGGGTCTTCTTCGGCTGGGGGCTGCTGCTCGCGATCACGTCCGTATGGGTCGCACCGCTGCTGCAGCGCCGGCTGGGGACCGTGCCCACGATCATGGGCGCCCTCGGCCTCTTCGCGGCCGACCTGGCGTTCATGGCGCTGTTCACCGACTCCAAGCTCGCGCTGGTCGCCGGCATCGTCGTCGCCGGCGCCTTCCTGGGCGTCAACAACACGCTGATCACCGAGGCCGTGATGGGGGCGGCTCCGGTGGAGCGGCCGGTCGCCTCGGCGGCGTACTCCTTCGTCCGGTTCTCCGGAGGAGCCGTCGCCCCCTGGGCCGCCGCCCGGCTGGGCGAGGAGATCGACGTGCACGCGCCGTTCTGGATGGGCGCTGCCGCCGTGGTCGTCGCCGTCGTCGTGCTGGCCGTCGGCCGTCGTCACCTCAGCGCGCCGAGCGGGGCCCACGGCGCGACCGACGAGGCGCAGATGGTCGCCGTCGGCGACCTGGACTGAGCCCGCTCCGGCGCCGCCGTCGACCCCCGGCTGCGGGACTAGAGGTTGCCGCGCTTCTCCTGCTCGCGCTCGATCGCCTCGAACAGCGCCTTGAAGTTGCCCTTGCCGAAGCCGAGCGACCCGTGCCGCTCGATCAGCTCGAAGAAGACCGTGGGCCGGTCCCCGAGCGGCTTGGTGAAGATCTGCAGCAGGTAGCCGTCCTCGTCCCGGTCGACCAGGATCTTGCGCTTCTGCAGCTCCTCGATCGGCACCCGGACCTTGCCGATCCGCTCGCGCAGCTCCGCGTCCTCGTAGTAGGAGTCCGGGGTGTCGAGGAACTCCACGCCGTTCGCGCGCAGGCAGTCGACGGTCTGCAGGATGTCGTTGGTGGCGAGGGCGAGGTGCTGGGCGCCGGCGCCGCGGTAGAACTCGAGGTACTCGTCGATCTGCGACTTCTTCTTCGCCACGGCCGGCTCGTTGAGCGGGAACTTCACGCGGTGGTTGCCGTTCGCGACCACCTTGCTCATCAGCGCGGAGTAGTCGGTGGCGATGTCGTCGCCGATGAACTCCGCCATGTTCACGAAGCCCATCACCTTGTTGTAGAACTCCACCCACTCGTCCATGTGGCCGAGCTCGACGTTGCCGACGATGTGGTCCAGTGCCTGGAACAACCGCTTGGGCTGCCCCTCGCGCTTGACGTAGGTGCTCTGCGCCGGGGTGTACCCGGGCAGGTAGGGACCGTCGTAGCGGGAGCGGTCGACGAGCGTGTGGACGGTCTCGCCGTAGGCCCCGATCGCCGCGATCCGGACGGTGCCGTGCTCGTCGGTGACGTCCTCCGGCTCGCGGACGACCGTGGCGCCGGCCTTGCGGGCCTGGGCGATGCAGCGGTCGACGTCGGGAACCTCGAGGGCGATGTCGACCACGCCGTCACCGTGGCGGCGGTGGTGGTCGGCCAGCGGGCTGTCGGGGTCGACGGCCCCGTTGAGCACGAACCGGATCGAGCCCGAACGGAGCACGAAGCTCTTGTGGTCGCGGTTGCCGTTCTCGGGTCCGGAGTAGGCCTCGAGCTGCATGCCCCAGGCGGACTGGTAGTAGTGCGCGGCCTGGGTGGCGTTGCCGACCACGAAGACGATGGAGTCCCAGCCGGTGACCGGGAAGACGTCACCCTCCTCGTCGTACTCCACGAGCCCGACCAGCTGCTGGAGCTGCTCGAGGGTGAGGTCGGCCTTCAGCTCGTCCTGCGTCAGTGAGTCCGTCATGGGGCCGAGCATGGCGTGATGACGACAGGATGTGCAACAGTACGTCGAATCGCTGGTCAATCTGACTAGTCGAAGGGGTTGACATGGACGATCTTGACGCCACATTGATCCGCCTGTTCGCCGACGAGCCGCGGATCGGCGTCCTGGAGGCGTCCCGCCGGCTCGGGGTGGCCCGGGGCACGGTGCAGGCGCGGCTGGCCAAGCTGGCCGACGCCGGGGTGATCTCCGGCTGGGGACCGGAGCTGGACCCGGAGGCGCTCGGCTACCCCGTCACCGCCTTCCTGACCCTCGAGATCCGGCAGGGCTCCGGCCACGAGACCATCGCCGCGCACCTGGCGCGGATCCCGGAGGTGCTGGAGGCGTTCACGATCACCGGCGCCGGGGACATGTGGTGCCGGGTCGTGGCCCGTTCCAACAACGACCTGCAGCGGGTCATCGACGCGGTCCTCTCCGACCGTGGCATCGTCCGCTCCTCGACGGTGATCGCCCTGGCCACCCAGGTGCCCTACCGCGTGCTGCCGCTGCTCGAGGCCTGAGCCGCACCCCGCACACCGCACCCCCGCGGCCCGCGCCCGTCTGGAACGGAACGGCCGCGAAAACCGCCTGTCCCGACGACCGTTGCCGCTCATGCGCAGGGGAACGGTCCCGGCAGCGTCCGCACTCGCCGGCCCACGACCGTTGCCGTCCATCTGGCCCAGAACTGTTCCTGAAACCGCCGATCCGACGACCGTTGGCATCCATCTGGACGAGTTGCGGCCTCCCGCACGCGTCCGCGCACACCAGTCCACGCGGCGGCGGAGAGCGGCCGGCGGCGGACCCTCAGCCGAGGCGCCGGGCGACGTCGCCGGCGGCGGCCAGAACCAGCGGTGCGACGCGGTCCCGGTCGAGGTCGCCCAGCGTGACGATGCCGACCGAGGCCTCGAGGCCGTCGACCCCGCGCACCGGCGCCGCCAGGCCACGGGCGCCCGGCTGCAGCTCCCCCGAGGTCGTGGCGTACGCCTCCGCTTGGATCCTTCCCGGCTCGGCGGCTGCGGCCCGGCCGAGCAGGATCGCCCGGCCGGCGGCTCCCTGGCCGAGCGGGTGCCGCGCTCCGACCCGGTAGCCGACGTGGAAGTCGGTCCAGGTCGGTTCGACGACGGCGATCGCCAGCGCGTCGCCGCCGTCGGCGACGGTCAGGTGCGCCGTCATGCCCAGCTCCTCGGCGAGGCCGCGCAGCACCGGACCCGCCAGCTCGCGCAGCACCGGCTGCAGCGAGCGGGCCAGCGACAGGACGCCGAGGCCGACGTGCACCAGGCCGGCGGCGTCGCGACGTGCCAGCCCGTGCAGCTCCAGGGTGGTGACGAGCCGGTAGACGACCGTGCGGTTCACCCCCACCTCGGTGGCGAGCGCTGTCACCGACCGGCCGTTCGGGGAGGCGGCGAGCACCTCGAGCACCCGCAGGCCGCGGTCGAGCGTCTGCGAGGTCTCGGCGGCCATGACGTGAGGCTACCGGCCGCTCGGACCCGGACCGGTCGGTCCCCGCCGGCCGGGCCGATGGCTGGACCCGACCGACGCGGACCACCGCCACGCAGCAGGAACGGGCGGTGCCGGTCGCACAAGGGTCTGGGTGCGCCAACACACCCATCCAAGCATGCGGGGCGCCGCACGGACGAGGCAGCACACCCGAGCGACCGGCCACCGGCGTATGGGTTCTGCAGCGACGGGGTACGGGACGGTTCTGACATTTCGCACCGAAAGGCACACCCGCATGAACCTTGGAGACAGCTTCCAACGGGCGACGGACGGATTCTTCGCGTTCCTGCCCAACCTGCTCGGCTTCCTCGTGCTGCTCCTGGTCGGCTTCATCGTCGCCAAGCTCATCAGCGCTGCAGTCGGCAAGGTCCTGCAGAAGGTCGGTCTCGACCGCGCCCTGCACGACTCGGACGCCAACAAGTACGTCGACCGCGTGATGCCCGGGGCCCGCCCCTCCAAGGGCATCGCCACCGTCATCTTCTGGCTGGTCTTCGCCTTCTTCCTGTTCAGCGCCATCGGCGCCCTCGAGATCCCGGCTCTGACCACGTTCATGAACCAGGTCCTCGCCTACCTGCCCAACGTGATCGCCGCCATCGTGATCTTCGTGGTCGCGGCCATGGTGGCCGGGGCGGTCGCCGCCGGGGTCACCCGGATCCTGGGCGACACCCCGACCGGCAAGATCATGGCGTCGGTCGTGCCGGCCCTCGTCATGATCATCGCGGTCTTCATGATCCTCGAGCAGCTGCAGATCGCCGAGCAGATCGTCCAGATCGCGTTCGCGGCCACCATGGGCGCCCTCGCCCTGGGCCTGGCGCTCGCCTTCGGCCTGGGCGGTCGCGGCGTCGCGGAGCGGATGCTCGAGGACGCCTACCGCACCGGCCGTGAGCACAAGGAGCAGGCGAAGGCCGACCTCCAGCGTGGTCGCGACCGGGCCCGGTCCGCCGACCACCAGCAGAGCTCGACCGGCGAGACCACCGGGGCCACCGGGGCCACCGGGGCCTACTCCGCCCAGGGCTCGGGGGAGTACGCCGATCCCTACGCCGGCAACGGCCGGCAGGACGACTACGACCCCTACCGGTCGCAGGACGGCCCGCGCTACTGACCCGGACGGGTCGCCAGCGACGAGCATCGAGCCCCCGTGGACCCTGTGGTCCACGGGGGCTCGTACGTCGGGTGGCCCCCGAGTCGGTCAGGACGAGCGACGCTGGGCGGCCCAGTCCCGGATCCGGTCGATCCGGGTGCGCAGCTGGTCCGCGGTCGCCACGCCCGCCGCCGGGCCGCCGCACTCCTTGCGCAGCGCCGCGTGCGTGATGCCGTGGGCCTGCCCGGTGCGGTGGTGCCAGGCGGCGACCAGTCCGTTCAGCTCCCGGCGCAAGGTCGCGAGGTGCTCGTGGGTGGAGACGTCGCGCACGACGTCCTCCGGTGTGCTGGAGGTGCTGCTGCGCTGCTGCTTCGCGCGCTCGCTCTGGCGGTGCCGCAACAGGTCCCGGACCTGGTCGGCCTCGAGGAGGCCGGGGATGCCGAGGAAGTCCATCTCCTCCTCGGAGCCGACCTGCACCTCCCCCTCGTGGCCGAACTCGCCGCCGTCGTAGAGGACCCGGTCGAACCGGGCCTCGGAGCCCATCGCCTCGAAGGTGCCCAGCTCCTCGGCGCTGGCCGTCTCGGCGGCGTTGGCCTGCGCGAGCAGGTCGTCCTCGGCGGCGAAGATGTCGCCCTCGTCGTCGACCCGGCGACCGAGGACGTGGTCGCGGGCGACCTCCATCTCACCGGCGAAGCCGAGCAGGTTCGGCACCGACGGCAGGAACACCGACGCGGTCTCGCCCCGCTTGCGGGCCCGCACGAAGCGGCCGACGGCCTGGGCGAAGAACAGCGGTGTGGCCGTCGTGGTGGCGTAGACGCCGACCGCGAGGCGCGGCACGTCGACCCCCTCGGAGACCATCCGGACCGCGACCATCCACCGGTCGTCGCTCTCCGTGAACGCCGCGATCCGCTTCGAGGCCGCCTTCTCGTCCGAGAGCACCAGCGTGGGGCCGGCGCCGGTGATCTCCTTGAGCAGCGCGGCATAGGCCCGTGCGGCGTCCTGGTCGCTGGCGATCACCAGTCCCCCGGCGTCGGGGACGTGGCGGCGTACCTCGGTGAGCCGCTTGTCCGCCGCGGCGAGCACCGACGGCATCCAGGACCCGTTCGGGTCCAGCGCGGTCCGCAGCGCCTGCGCGGTCAGGTCCTTGGTGAGCGGCTCGCCGAGGGAGGCCGCCACCTCGTCGCCGGCGCGGGTGCGCCACTGCATCTGACCGCTGTAGGCCATGAACAGCACCGGCCGCACCACGTGGTCGGCGAGCGCCTGGGCGTAGCCGTAGGTGTAGTCGGCGACGCTGCGCGGGATGCCGTCGTCGCCCGGGGCGTAGCTGACGAACGGGATCGGGTTGATGTCGGAGCGGAAAGGCGTACCGGTCAGCGCCAGCCGCCGGCGCGCCGGCTCGAACGCCTCGCGGACCGCCTCGCCCCACGACAGCGCGTCACCGGCGTGGTGCACCTCGTCGAGGATCACCAGCGTCTTGAACCGCTCGGTGCGGATCCGGTGGGCGAGCGGGTTCGTCGCCACGCCGGCGTAGGTGACCGCGACGCCGACGTAGTCCTTGCTGGTGCGCCCCTTGCGGCCGGAGTAGGACGGGTCGATCGGCACCCCCGCGCGCTCCGCGGCCTCGGCCCACTGGGTCTTGAGGTGCTCGGTGGGCGCGACGACGGTGACCCGGTCCACCACCCGGCGCGCAAGCAGCTCCGAGGCCACCGTCAGCGCGAACGTGGTCTTGCCGGCTCCGGGCGTCGCGACGGCCAGGAAGTCCTGCGGGTTGTCGGCGAAGTAGCGCTCCATCGCACCCGCCTGCCAGGCGCGCAGCGGCGTGGCGGTGCCCCACGCCGCCCGCTCGGGGTAGGCCGGCGGCAGCGAGAGTGCGGGCAGGTCGGAACCGAGGAGCTCTTCGGGATGCTGCACGGGGCTCACCGACCCCGGCGGGGGTCGGCGACAGCGTGGGCACGAGGGTGGGCGGCGGTGGCCGCGGTACGGCGGTGCGCGACCGGCACGGGAGCGCCGGAGGCGGGGAACGGTGCTGCGGGGAGGTCGGGGGCGACGGGCTGGTGCGGGCAGGTCACCGAGCGGTTCACTCCTCGTTGTCGTCGTTCTTCAGCTGCTCCCAGGCGTCCTTGCACTCCGGGCACACCGGAAAGCGCTCGGGGTCGCGGCTGGGCACCCAGACCTTGCCGCACAGGGCCACGACGGGCGTGCCCATCACCATGGCCTCGGTCAGCTTCTCCTTCTCGACGTAGTGGGAGAAGCGCTCGTGGTCACCCGGCTCGACCGGCGTGTCCACCGGTGAGGTGCGGGTGTCCTCGACAGTCTGCACGCCGGGGCTCATCTGGGTGCTCATGGTGGACCAGTCTAGGTCAGCACACAGGGGCCGCGGACCCGGTCCGGTCCACACGGCCGCCGCCCGGGCCGCCGCCCGGCTCAGTTCAGGCCGGGATCGACGGGCCGGGTCGCCACCCAGGCGAGCTCCCCCGGCTGGCGGCGCAGCACCTTCGTCCACAGCACCTCGGGCTCGCCGGCCAGCAGGTCGCCGGGGACGGTCGGCACGACGTACCAGGAGCCCTCCTCGATCTCGGCCTCGAGCTGCTCGGCGGCCCATCCCGCGTAGCCGGCGAAGATCCGCATGCCCCGCAGCACGTCGCTGAGGATCTCGGTCGGCGCGTCGAGGTCGACCACGCCCGTGCGCGCGAACATCCGGCGGAAGCCGACCGGCTCCTCGCCCTCGCTCTCGGTGACCTGGGCCACCGCCAGGGCCGAGTCGGTGGCCACGGGGCCGCCCCGGAAGAGCACGTCCGGAGCGGCGACCAGGTCGTCCCAGCCGGGCAGGATCTCGGCGACCGGGACCGCCGAGGGCCGGTTCAGCACCACTCCGAGCGCGCCGTCCTCGTCGACGTCGAGCAGCAGCACCACCGTGCGCTCGAAGTTCGGGTCGAGCAGCTCCGGACTGGCCACGAGCAGCACCCCCGCGGCCAGGCCCGTCCCCTCGGTGCCCTCGGCCCCCGCGGTCACGACCGGCCCGCTCCCGCCGTCCCTCCGGCCTTCTCCGCGGCCCGGCGCACCGCGGTCGCGACGGCGGTGTGCACGTCGGAGTGGAAGACGCTGGGGATGATGTAGTTGGCGTTCAGCTGCTCCTCGGTCACGACCGAGGCGATCGCCTCCGCGGCCGCCACCAGCAGCGTGTCGTCGACGTGGGTGGCGGAGGCGTCGAGCAGCCCCCGGAACACACCTGGGAACGCCAGCACGTTGTTGATCTGGTTCGGGTAGTCCGAGCGCCCGGTGGCGACCACCGCGGCGTGGGCACGGGCGGCGGCCGGGTCGATCTCGGGCACCGGATTGGCGAGAGCGAAGACGACCGAGCCCTCCGCCATCTTCTCGACGTCCTCGCCGCTGAGGATGTTGGGGGCCGAGACCCCGATGAAGACGTCGGCGCCGACCACCGCGTCGCACAGGTCGCCGGTGACCTGGGCCTTGTTGGTGGACTCCGCCAGCCAGCGCAGGGACTCGTGCAGGCCCGGCCGGTTGCGGTGGATGACCCCCTCCACGTCCGCCACCACCACGTCCTGGACGCCGGCCTCGAGCAGGAGCTTGAGGATGGCGGTGCCGGCGGCTCCTGCTCCGGACATCACCACCCGGACGCCGGAGAGCTCCTTGCCCACCACCCGCAGCGCGTTCGTCAGCGCCGCGAGCACCACGATGGCGGTGCCGTGCTGGTCGTCGTGGAAGACCGGGATGTCCAGGCTCTCGCGCAGCCGGGCCTCGATCTCGAAGCAACGGGGGGCGGAGATGTCCTCGAGGTTGATGCCGGCGAAGCCCGGGGAGATCGCCTTGACGATCGTGACGATCTCGTCGGGGTCCTGGGTGTCCAGGCAGAGCGGCCAGGCGTCGATGCCGGCGAACCGCTTGAACAGCGCGGACTTGCCCTCCATGACCGGCAGCGCCGCCGCCGGGCCGATGTTGCCCAGGCCGAGCACCGCGGAGCCGTCGGTGACCACGGCGACGGCGTTGCGCTTCACGGTCAGCCGGCGGGCGTCCTCCGGGTTCGCCGCGATCGCCTCGCAGACCCGGGCGACGCCGGGGGTGTAGACCATCGACAGGTCGTCGCGGTTGCGGATCGGGTGCTTGCTGGCCATCTCGATCGTGCCGCCGAGGTGCATGAGGAAGGTGCGGTCGGAGACCTTGTGCACGTCCACGCCCTCGAGCCGCCGCAGCGCCTCGACGATGTCCTGCGCGTGGTCGGTGTCGGAGGCCGCGCAGGTGACGTCGATGCGCAGCCGGTCGTGGCCCGAGGCCGTCACGTCGAGCGCGGTGACGATGCCGTGCGCCTGCTCCACCGCGGTGGTGAGCCGGCTGATCGCGGTGCCCCCCGCAGGCAGCTCGAGGCGGACGGTGATCGAGTAGGAGATGCTCGGTGCGGACGCCATGGCGTCATGGTGCCACGACCGGGTGGTCCCGTCGCGCCGCCGTGCGGGGATCTCGAGGGTGCAGCGCGCCGGCCCCGGCCGCATATGCTCAGCGGGTGACCGTGCCGAAGAAGGAGCAGCGGGAGGTCTCGCCGCCCACCCGCCGCCAGGAGTACTCCGCCTCGACCAAGCGGTCCCTGGTCGAGGTCGCCACCACGCTGTTCACCGAGCGCGGCTACGCCGGCACCAGCCTCGACGAGATCGTGGCCGGGGCCCGGGTCACCAAGGGCGCGCTCTACCACCACTACAGCGGCAAGCAGGCGCTGTTCGAGGCCGTCTTCGAGAACGTGGCCGAGGAGGCCGCGGCGCGCATCAACCACGCGATCCGTGACCACCAGGACCCGTGGGAGAAGGCCATGGCGGGGTTGCGCTCCTTCCTGGGGATCGTCCAGCAGCCGGCCTACCGGAGGATCGCGATCCAGGAAGGGCCGGCGGTGCTCGGCTACGAGCGCTACCGCGAGCAGGAGGAGCGCTCCACGTTCGGCATCGTCCAGGACATCGTCTCGTCGGTGCTCGAGACCTTCGAGGTGGAGCAGAGCATGAACGAGACGTTCAGCCGGCTGTTCTTCGGGGCGATGTCGGCGGCCGGCTCAGCGGTGTCGACCGCGGAGGACACCGCGCGGGCGAGTGCCGAGGTCGAGGTGGCGATCACCTTCATCCTCGCCGGCCTGCGCCAGCAGGCGGAGGCCGGCCTGCCGCTGCGGACGACCGACGGCCTCCTCGAGACGCAGGGGCCCGGACCGGCCTAGCCGATGGTGACGTCGCCGCCGTCGACCGGCACGAGCTCGATCCACACCTTCCCCGGCGGCAGGGTCAGGTCGCCGGCCTTCGTGGAGAGCCCGACGGTGGCGTCGAGGCCGTCCTTCTCCCACGTGCCGCGCACCACGGTGCCGTCGTGGAAGACCATCGCCTCCCCCGTCCCGGTGAACCGGGTCTCCGGCACCGGGTTGCCCGCCGGGTCGCGGTAGCCCGCGTCGCCGACCTTGACCCGCAGCACCAGCAGCGTGTCGGGGCGGAACCGGTCGCCCTCGGCCGCGAAGGAGTTCTGGTCGACCCAGTGCCCCTTCTCGAACGCCCAGCTCGTGGTGTGGCCGCCGGAGAACTGCACGGAGACCCGCTTCGCCGGCCGGCCGCTGGGGAAGTCCGCGGGGTCGCCCCACGGCAGGTAGTTCTCCGGGGGCGCCGTCGCCTTGAGCGTGGCCGCCAGCTTCGGCACGTTCATCATCAGGTTGTACGGCGCCGTGCGGCCTCCGTCGCGCCAGTAGCCGGTCGACCCCTCGGTGAAGGTCTTGATGCCGGCCTCCTTGATCCGCCTGACCGTCGGCGGGGCGCCGCCGCTGGCGACGAGCACCGCGTCGGCCGGCTGCACGATGCCGATGTCGCTGGCCCGGATGGAGCGGACCGGACCGGCGGTCCTCGACAGCTGGGAGTAGTAGAAGACCGCGAGCCGGGTGGAGCCGCCCTCGACGAGCTCCTCGATGACCAGGTCGGCCTTGCCCAGCCCGAGCTGCGGGCTGCTCGAGCCGGTGTTGTCGATCTTGACCACCATCACCGGGCGGTCCGGGGCCGTACCGTCGGCGGGCAGCCCGGTGAGCGGCCACTGACCGGACAACGTCATGCCCTCGGCGACGTCCTGCGACTCCGGGCCGCTCCCCGGCGCCGCGCCCGGCTCGTCACCGCCGCTGCAGGCACTCAGCGCGAGCGCGGTGACGGCGGCCAGGGCGACGGCGGACGAGGCACGGCGCGAGACGGCGGAGCTGCTGCGGGCAGGCAGGAAGGTGCCGAACATGCGCCCAGTGTGCGCCAACGACCCGGCCGGGACCGGCAGCGCCGCCCTGGCGAGGTCCCGTGTCGCCGCCGCGCCGCGGGGCCGCACCCGCCTGCGTCCCGCCGCCGGTGTCCATGGGATCGCGGGGCGGCGCAGCACAGCCTGGCGGTTCCCCGCCGAAGGGAGCATTCTCATGAGCGAGATGGCGAGCGACCACGTAACCTCGGGTCGTGCGTGAGGGATCCTTCCGGTTCGCGGTGGTGCAGGCGTGGGTGCTTGCTGCCGTCGCGGTTGCCGTTGCGCTCGCCTACGACCTGCCGCTGCGCGACCCCGACGGCGTCTCCGTGCCGACGTACGTCCGGCTTCCGGTGATCCTGCTGATCACGTTCCTCACCGACGTGGTGCCCCGGGCGGCGTTGCGGGCCCGGTCGCTGCGCCGGCTCCCCCGGTCCTTCATGGACGTCGTCCGCGAGCGGTGGCCGCGCGAGCACATCCGCTTCGCCCTCGTCGGTCTCGGCGCGTGGTACCTCACCTACGTCGCGTTCCGGAACCTGAAGAGCTACGTGCCCTTCGTCAACGGGCGGCTGTACGACGACACACTGGCCCAGGTCGACCGCTTCCTCTGGTTCGGCCACGACCCGGCCGCCGTCCTGCACGACCTGCTCGGCACCGGCGTCGCCGCCCACGTGCTGTCGTTCGTCTACATCGCCTGGATCGTGCTGGTGCCGGCGTCCCTGGTCGTCGCGCTGGTCTGGTCGAGGAACGTGCGCGCCGGCGAGTGGTTCGTGACCGCGGTGGCCGTCGACTGGGTGCTCGGGGTGGCGACGTACTTCCTGGTGCCGACGCTCGGGCCGGTGTACGCCGACCCCGGCACCTTCGAGGCGCTGCCTCGCACCTGGGTCTCCTCGCTCCAGGAGACGATGATCGGGGAGCGGTTCGACGTCCTGGCCGACCCGTTCTCGACCCCCGCGGTGCAGACCATCGCCGCGTTCGCGTCGCTGCACGTGGGGATCTGCGTCACCACCTGCCTGATGGCGCACCTGCTCGGCTTCCGCCGGGCGGTCAAGGCGGCGCTGTGGGTGTTCCTCGCCGTGACCGTGGTCGCCACCGTCTACCTGGGCTGGCACTACTTCACCGACGCGGTGGGCGGGGCCGTCATCGGCGCCGGCGGCGTGCTGATCGCGGCCTGGGGCACCGGCAACCACGTGCACGGCAGACCGCGGTTGCGGACCGCGCAGGCGCCGCTGCCTCAGGAGGCCGCCGCCGCCACCCCTCGGTAGAGGTAGCCGGCCGGTCGCGGGATCGACGGCTCGTAGCCCTCGTCGAGCTCGAGCAGCTCGAACCCGGCCCGCTCGAGGTCGCGCGCGATCGGGCGCGTCAGGTGGCAGCCGCCGGCCAGCCGCTTCTGCAGCGGCTCGAGGCGTCGCTGCCATCGCACCACCCCCGGGTCGGGGGCGAGCCCGTGCTCGAGGAAGTAGAGCGCGCCGTCCGGGCGGAGCACCCGCCGCAGCTCGCGGAGCGCGGCGCCGAGGTCGGGGATCGTGCACAGCGTGAAGGTCGACAGCGCGCAGTCGAAGGCGTCGTCGGGCAGCTCGAGCCGCTGCCCGTCGAGACCGGCCCGGACCACCTGGACCGCCGACACGTCCCGTCGGGGGCCCGCCAGCCGCCAGGCCAGGTCCGAGGGCTCCACGGCGCTCACCCGGGACACCGCCGGCGGGTAGTGCGGTGCGTTGAGGCCGGACCCGAAGCCGACCTCGACGACCTCGCCGTGCAGCCCGGCACAGACGGGGATGCGCAGCCGGTCGACCTCGGGATGCCGGCAGGCGCGGTCGACCAGGCGCGGCAGGACCTGGTCGCTCCACCAGCTCATCGGCCCTCCCCGAGCGCTGCCCGGAGCCGGCCGGCGTACTCCTGCGCCTCCCCGTCGGCGTACTTGGTGCGCGGCCAGAAGAACCCGCGCAGGCCGTCGCCCTTGGTGCGCGGCACCACGTGCAGGTGCAGGTGCGGGACGCTCTGGCTGACGGTGTTGTTCATGGCCACGAAGGAGCCCTGCGCGCCCAGCCCGGCGACCATCGCAGCGGCCAGCCCCTGACCGGCACCCAGGAACGGGTCGCGGAGCTCGGCGGGGAGGTCCGGCAGCGTCTCCACGTGGCGGCGCGGCACCAGCAGCGTGTGCCCCTTGAACAGCGGCCTGATGTCGAGGAAACCCATCAGGTCGGCGGTCTCCAGCACCACGTGGGCAGGCGTCTCACCGGCCACGATCGCGCAGAACTGGCAGTGCGCCACGTCGTTCCTCCGGTTGGCTGGGCTGCCGCCGAGAGTAGCCAGGCCGAACCGGCGACCGCTCAGCCACGCGGCTGCGCCCAGGTGGCCGGCACGTCGGCACCGCCCTCCTCCGAGACCCGCTCCCCCATCCGGACGTACGCCGGCTGCGGCAGCAGCCGGCCGGCGACCAGCGCCTGCCCCATGCCGAAGGTGGTGGCCGCGGCCATCAGTCCCGGCGGCACGAACGACAGCAACCGTCCCAGGTCGCCGAGGTCGGCAGCGGAGTTCATCCGCATCAGCAGCAGGTTGTCGCACTGGGACACGACGTTCTCGTGGACCTTGTGCGGGCGCTGGGTGGAGACCAGCAGGTAGAGCCCGAACTTGCGGCCCTCCGCCGCGATCTGCACCGCCACGTCGGTGGACAGCCCACCGAGCGCGTCCGCCGGCTCGGCGGCGCAGACGTTGTGGGCCTCGTCGACCACGACCAGCACCGGGACGCGGGCGAGCCGCTGCTGCCACAGGGTGGCCAGCACTGCCTGCGCCACCACGTGCTGCTCCTGCGGCGTGTCCAGCGAGCCGAGGTCGACCACCGTGCAGCGGGCGGTCGGCGCGCGCAGCTCGTCGACCAGCGACGGCGCGTCCGGGCTCCACAACGCCCAGTCGAGCACCCCCAGGTTGCGTGCCCGCAGGCCGAGCTGCCGGGCGCCGGGGCTCTCCGCGCGGAGCAGCTGCTCAGGATCCTCCAGCAGCGCACGGCCCCGCTCCTGGGTCCGCAGCAGGTCCGCCAGGGCGGCGTACTCGTCGCGGTCCCGCACCGGGTCCAGGCCGAGGACGGCGGCACGGCCGGCCGGGTCGAGATCGGCGAAGCGCATCCGCAGGAGACGCTGCGCTCGCGGGTCGTTGCCCCACACCGCCACCTGGTCGGGCACGGCGGCGTACCGCTCGGCGAGCGCGGGATCGGCACCGGCGCGGACCCGGGGCAGGCCGACGTAGTCGGAGTTGGGGTCCAGGACGACGACCCGCAGCGTGGTCTCCATCAGGATCCGCTCGAGCAGCAGCCCCAGCGAGTAGGTCTTGCCCGAGCCGGACTGCCCGCACATGAACGTGTGCCGGCCCAGGCCACCGCTGTCGAGGACCGCCGGGACGCCCGGGGCGCGGAGCAGCTCGCCCACCTCGAGCCCGGCCCGGTGCGGCCGCACGGTCGCGGTCCAGGCCGCCACCTCGGCGGAGGTGGCGGGGCGGACGGGTGCGTCGTGGAACGGCGCTCCCGGCACCAGGACCACGCCGGTCCCCCGCGCGAGCCGGACCAGGACGCCGGCGCCCGCCCCGGCCGGCCCCACGGTGCCGGCCGTGACGCTGTCGGCCCTCAGGTCGGTGACCTGCCCGAGCCGGCCGCCGCCGGCACCGTCCAGGACCACGTAGCCGCCGCGGCTCAGCCGCAGGTCGCTGAGCGAGGCCTGGAGCTCGAAGGTGACCCCGTCGACCGACGTGGCGAGCGGCAGCACGGCGGCCTCCACCTGCTCGCGCAGGGTGCGGTAGGCCACGATCTCGGCCGAGACGTCGCCGCGCGTCGCGCCCTGCGGGTTCGCGGGGCTCTCGGGTCCGGCCGCCGGTGCCTGCGTCATGGCCGCTCCTCGGGTCGCCGGGCCGCGTCGTGGGAGGTGCGCCGCCGGCTCACCTCGCGGCGAGCGTAGGAGCCCGGCCCGGTGCGGCGGATCACCCGGGAGGGATGAGCCGCGAGCACGGCCGCGCCACCACTGCGGCCCAGGACGCGCGGTCGGCCGGCCGCCGCCTCGTCGGGCCGGTCACGGGACCCCGGCGCCGGCCGGCCTCGTCCGCTGCTGCAGGAAGCCGGCCCGATGTGCGGAGTGGCGAGCCAGGCTGCCGATGCTCGCCCCGATCACGGCGCCGGCGATGACGTCGGCCGGGTAGTGCACCCCCGTGTGCACGCGCGAGTACGCAACGACCGTCGCCAGCAGACGCAACGCGGGGTCCGTCTCCGGCAGGCCGCCGCCCACGGCCGTCGAGAAGGCGAAGGCGGACGCAGCGTGGCCCGAGGGGTACGACGTCGACCGCGGCATCTGGACCAGGTGGGTGCGGACCGTGTCGTCGCGCAGCGGCCGGCCCCTGCGCGCCAGCGGCTTCACCAGGACGTTGACCGTCGCCGAGGTGACGCCGAGCGCGGCCAGCCCGACCCAGGTCGCCCGGCGGCGCCGGCCGGCGCGCGACCCCAGGGCGGCGGCGACCGCCAGCCAGAGCAGCGAGTGGTCGGCCGACCGGGAGAGCCCGGCGACGGCCCGGTCCAGCGTCGGCGACGGGGTCGCGTGCACGGCCACGTAGACCGCCCTGTCGAGGGCCTCCAGCTCGCCGGTCACCTGCCGCGCCACGCTCCAGAGGTCCGCCATCACCCCATCATCTCCTCCCGGCGCGGCGACGGCGCCGACCGTGTGGCCAGCCGCACCAGCGCCACCCAGTCCCAGCGGAGGGGGCGGCGCGGTGCACCCGGCCGGTGTCGTGGGACGCGCACCCGGAGTGCCTGCGGCGCCAGCGTGCACCGGACCGGCGCTGGGAGCAGCAGCGGCTCGCCGTCCACGGCCACCGGCACCACCGACGCCGACGAGCCCACGCTGACCTCGCTCGCCGTCGTCGTCGTCATCCGCTGCTCCGGGCGGCGCCAGAGCAGGCCGAGCGCCTGGCGCGCGCTCGTGGCGGTCACCGCGACCACGCCCAGCCGTCCGGTGTCCAGCCGCGGGCGCAGGCCCATGCCGGCGAGGTCGCCGAGCCCGTAGGGGTTGGCGCTGACCAGGACGGCCGTCGGCGCGGACACCCGCACGTCCTCCGTGCACAGGCACAGGTCGCTGCGAGCCTGGCCCGAGAACACGTCATGCAGCATCGACACGGTCGTGTGCGCCTTGTCGTGGCGATAGGCCGGCTGGCGCACCAGGTCGGCGTACGCCCCGAAGGAGGCGTTGTTGACGAACGGGCGGTCACCGACGCGGCCGAGGTCGACGTGCACCTCGACGGCGTCGTCGGTGAGCGCGAGCAGGCACGACGAGGGGTCGTCGCGGTCGAGACCGAGGTCGAGCGCGAAGTGGTTGTGGGTGCCGGCGCTCACCACCAGGAAGGGCAGCCCGAGCTCCGCGGCCACACCCGCGACAGCGGCGACGGTGCCGTCGCCACCGGCCACGCCGAGCAGGTCGGCGCCGCGAGCCGCGGCCGCGCGGGCGAGCTGCGCCACGTCCTGGCTGCTGTGCCCGTCCAGCACCGTCACCTCGGCCCCCAGCTCGGCCGCCATCTCCGGCAGCGAGAAGGCTCGCACCTTGCCGCCGCCCGAGCGGGGGTTCATGACCAGGTACGGGCGGCGCGGCGCCGGGGCGGCGTGCTCGGGCATCGCGACCGGCTCCGTGGCCGAGGACAGGGCCAGCTGCGCCAGCACCCACGATCCGGCCAGCAGAGCGAGCGCGACCAGCAGCGGCGCGGCGAGTCCCTCGACGACCAGCCCCCACCCGACGAGGACCGGCGCGAGCGCGACGACGGCCAGGCTGACCGCCCGCAACCGGCCCCGCCGCGCCAGCGCGAACCAGCCCGCGACCAGCACCAGCGGGACCGCGAGCCAGGTCGCGAGCAGCAGCAGCGGACCGGCCGTCGCCGCCGCGACCACCAGCACGGCGACGGCGAGCAGGACCACGGCGACGGCCACACGCGCCAGCGTCCTGGCCCTGCTCACGGCGCCCCTTCCGCGTACGCCGGGTGGTGCGCCGCGGCCGGGACGGGTAGCCCTCACCGTCCCACCATCGCGCGTGGCCGGGGCGCGGGCCTCACCTGCGGCGGGTGACCCGGCGCGGCGTACCGCTCCTGCTCAGGCCGGCTCGAGGAACGATGCGGGCAGCCACTCCTCCACCACCACCCAGCCGAGCTCGCGGTCGAGCACCGGTCGGACCACGCGGCCCTGGTAGCCGCCCTCGGTACGGCGCCACTCGAGCAGCAGCGCCGGGAGCCGGCCGTGCTCGTCGCTGACCCAGCAGTGCTTCAGGCGCGACGTCGGACCGGACGGGGGCGCCGCGGCAGCGCCGGGCGACACCGGCCCGGACGGCGCGGACGCCGCGGACGGCGCGGACGGGCGCTCGTGCACCGGCGCCCGCGAGGGTGGCTGGGAGTCGGCGACCCGCTGGGTCATCGGTCCCCAGCCGCCGCGCTTGCTCATCCCGCCCGCCATCGGACCATGATGCCTCATCGTCGAACGTCTGTTCGACTCGCCGTGCAAGCCAGGGTCCCTGTGCGAGCGGGCCGGGATGGCACCTACCATCGCCCGGTCACCGAACGAACATCTACCGGGGGAACTCCATGCCTGTCTTGCGGCATCTCGTCGTCGTGCCCGTCCTCGCCCTGATCGCCCTGCTGTCCGGCGTGGTCCTGGCCTCGCCCGCGTCTGCGGCCGACCGCGACTGTGGCGACTTCGCCACCCAGAAGAGGGCGCAGATCTTCTTCCTGAAGAACGGCGGCCCGAAGCGGGACCCGCACCGGCTCGACAGCGACGGCGACGGCATCGCCTGCGAGTCGAACCCGTGCGCCTGCTACTTCAAGAAGACGCTGCCCGACGGCACCGCCACCACTGTCAACACCGCCTCGAAGCGGGTCGTGCAGCGAGGCCGCGTCGTCAGGGTGGTGGACGGCGACACCATCGACGTGCGGCTGGCCAACGGCCGCACGAAGCGGGTGCGACTCGTCGGCATCGACACCCCCGAGGTCTACGGGACGGTGGAGTGCGGCGGGCCGCAGGCGTCGCGGTCGCTCAAGCGGCTGCTGCCCCTCCGCACCCGGGTCAAGCTGGTCTCCGACCCGAGCCAGGACCTCCGGGACCGGTACGGCCGGCTGCTGCGCTACGTCACCAAGGTGTCCACCGGCAAGGACATGAACCGGCTCCAGGTCGCGAGAGGCTGGGCGCGGGTCTACGTCTACAACGGCAACCCCTTCAACCGGGTCGCCTCCTACCGCACGGCCCAGCGGGCCGCCAATCACGCCGACCGCGGCATCTGGGGCGCCTGCTGACGTCTCACCCGACGGCCTCCGGCGCGTGCTGGGCACGCGGCAACGGGAGCGTCGCGCGCACGACGCCGCCGGCCGGCGACTGGGCGGCGCTGAGGACCCCGCCGAGCTCGGCCGCGCGCTCCCGCATCGAGGACAGCCCGACGCCTCCGCTCCACTCGTGCTCCGAGGTGCCGTGGTCGCGCACCTCGACCACGAGCGAGCCGTCCTCGACCCGCAGGCAGGCGGCGGCCTCGTCACCCCCGCTGTGCCGGGCCGCGTTGGTCAGCGCCTCGACGACGATCCGGTAGGCCGCCACCTCCACCGCGGCGGTCAGGGGCGGCAGCGCACCGGCCTCGACCACCACATGGAACGGTCGGCCCTCCGGCGTCCTGAGGTGCGCGCACTGCTGGCGCACCGCCGGCACCAGCCCGAGCTCGTCGAGCGCGGGAGGCCGCATGCCGTAGACCAGGTCCCGCACCTCGTTGATGGCGGCCACCGTCTCCGCCCGGAGTCCCGACAGCATCTCCTCGGCCGCGTCCGGGTCTGACCGCAGCGTGTTGCGCACCGCGTCAGAGGTGAAGGCGATGCCCGACAGACGGGGACCGAGACCGTCGTGCAGGTCGCGGCGCAGCCGCCGGCGCTCCTCCTCCAGCGCGGCCACGGTGTCCTCCCGGGAGGCCTGCAGGTCGGCGGCGAGCGCCCGCGTCCGCAGGATCTGGGCCAGCAACGGCGTCACCAGCGAGAGGACCCGCTGGTCGTTCGCGCTCAGCCCGAGGTCACCGGGGCGCAGGCCGACCTCGAGCTCCCCCACGGCGTCGGTGCCCAGGGCGAGCGGCAGCCGGCGGACATGGGTCACCGCCACGCCCGAGCTCGCGACCTGGACGCCCTGGACGCGCAGGCCGGCGTAGGGCAGCACCAGGGCCTCCCGGATGGTGGCGAGCGCGACTGCGGGGTCGTCACCGAGCTGGCCCGTCACCCGGGAGGCCGCCCCGAGCGGGTCGGGGCGCTGGCCGAAGAGCAGCTCGTCGACCACCCCGCGAAGCGCCACCTGCAGGGGGTGGAAGCCGCCGGCGCACAACGCCGCCACCAGGGCCAGGCTCCCGACCGGTGGTCGCTGCCCGGAGACGATCTCCAGCACCGCTTGGGTGGTCATGAAGAGCGCCACGAAGGCGATCACCGTGGTGCTGAGGACCGCGAACCGGACCACGAGCCCGCGCACGTCGAGCACCTCGGGGCGGCTCACGCCGACGTAGAGCGCCGGGCCGATCGGTGCGAAGGAGAGGACCGCGGCGGTGGCGCCGGCGGCGGACGCGGCGGCGAAGGCGACCAGTCCCCCCACGACCAGCGGGACGGCCGTGGACAGTGCCATCCAGGTCAGCGCCCACCGGTCGTAGTCCGCCGGATGCTCCAGGCGCCACCAGGTCAGCAGGAACAGCGTCACGATCGCGACGGTCAGGCTCGTCTGCACGACGGTCCAGGTCGGGGGCTCCGACCACCACAGCGGCGCCGTCGCCAGCACGAGCACGGGGGCTCCGCCCACGACCGCCACCGCGACCAGGTCGATCCGGCGGGGCGGACCCAGGGTCGGGTACGTCGTCGCAGCCAGCACTCCGGCGTGCAGCGCCACCGCCATGAGCATCCGGGTGCCCACCGGACGGCCGGCCTCGTCGACCACGACGGCGCCCAGCACCGCCGTACCGCTGACCATGAGCGAGGCGCCCGCGAGCCGTGCTCTTCCCCGCACGGTGAGGGCCAGGCCGCTGAGGACGTAGGAGGAGCCGGTGACGGCGAGGGCCACCAGCACCGGGACCGGCATCAGACGCCCAGCCCGCGCTCTCGGGCCCGCAGGATGGCTGCGGTGCGGTCGGCGACCTCCAGCTTGGCGAAGATGCTCGTCATGTGGTTGCTGACCGTCTTCGGCGAGAGGAAGAGCCGCTCGGCGATGGTGGCGGTGCGGCAGCCTGCCGCCAGGAGGTCGAGGATCTCGCGCTCGCGTTCGGTGAGCTCGGGGAAGTCGTCCCGGTCGCGCACCGCCGCCGGCGCCTCGAAGTAGCCCAGCACGCGCGCCGCGACGCCGGGTCCGAAGATGGCCTGGCCGGCCGCGACCGCCCGGATGGCGGCGCCGATCTCCTCCTGTTCGGCGTCCTTGAGCAGGTATCCCCGGGCTCCGGCCTGCATCGCGGTGAACACGGTGGCGTCGTCGTCGTACATGGTCAGCACCAGCACCGCGGTCTCCGGCCGCACCGTGCGGATCCGGCGCGTGGCCTCCACTCCGCCGACCCCGGGCATCCGGATGTCCATCAGCACCACGTCGGGCTGGGTCAGCTGCACCTCGCGAACCGCGCTCTCACCGTCGGCGGCCTCCGCCACGACCTCGAAGCCGTCCAGACTGGCCAACAGTGCTCTCAGACCGTTGCGTACGACCGGGTGGTCGTCGGCGAGCACGATCCGCAAGGTCATGTAGCCATGATGACGCCGTTTCCGCCAGGGGGCGCCGGGAAGTTGCTCCCGGGTCGACCGGGACAGGCAGGAACGGATCGGGGCGCTGCACCCCTGCCCCAGGGAAGGCAACGGACCCCAGGGTGGAGCAGACGCGGCAACCAGGCCGCCCGACCACATCGGAGGACCTCCCATGAGCGAGACGACCGGCCGGCGCAGGACCGGCTTCGTGCTGGGCATGCTCGTCGGCTTCGCGAACATCCCAGGCGTGTTCGTGCCGGGCGGCGAGACCGACACCGGCTCCCCGACCGGACCACCGCTGCCGGTGCTCCTCTTCGGCCTCGTGGCCGGGATCGCCATCATGGGGCTGCTCGCGCGGGCCTGGCAGACCGGCAGCCGCGGGCTGGTGCGAGCCGCCGCCGTGCTGATGGTCCTGGTGGCGCTCACCGCGGTCCCCGCCTTCTTCTCCCCGGACATCCCCGCCTGGATCGTCGCGTTCGCGGGCGTCTACGTGCTCGCGACCGTCGCGTCGCTGGTCCTGCTCTTCGCCCCTCAACACCGACCGGCGAGTGTGGGCATCCAGGCCCGAGGCTGACGGCGGCGTGCGGACGCTGCGCTCACAGACCGTCGAGCCACCTCTCGAGCGGCTCCGCGACGACCTCCACCTGGTAGAGGTCGTCGTGGTCCGCGCCCGGCACGACGGTGAGCCGCACCGGATGCCCGGCGCGACGCAGAGCGCCGGCGAAGGAGCGGCTCTGCTCCGGGTCCACGAGGGGGTCGGCCGCACCGTGCAGGAGCAGCACCGGCAGCGGAGGCGTCCCGGCGCGTGCTGCGACCCAGGAGAACGGGCTCGCGTCCAGCCATTGCTGGGACGTGACGTCGTCGTCGAACAGCGGCGCGACCAGCTCGGCGTCGGCCCGGATGCTGTAGGGACCGGCCAGCCCGACCAGCCCGCTGACGGGCGCCTGCGGGTAGTCGCAGGCACCGTCGAAGCGTCCGTCCCCCAGCGCTGCCAGTGCGGCGAGGTGCGCGCCCGAGGAGTGCCCGACCACGACGACCGGCCCCGCCCCGAACCCCTCCCTGCGGGCCCGGTCGGCGGCGAACCGGACCGCGCAGCGGATGTCGCGCACCGGCACCGGGTAGTGCACCCCGTCGTCCTCGGTGCGGTAGGTCGCGTTCACCGCCACCAGGCCGTCCCCGGCCAGCCGGTCGGCCAGCGGCGCGAGACCGCCGCGGTCCGCCGTACTCCAGCCGCCGCCGGGGAGCAGCACCACCACGGCCGTCGGCTCGGTCGTCGCCGCGGGAAGGTACACGTCGGCCTCCACGCCCGGCAGGTACTCCTGGGTGGCGACGAAGTGCGGTAGCGCAGCGGGCTCCCCGCCGGTCGTCGCGGCCAGCCACCCGGCGACGACCAGGCAGGTGACGACCGCCGCCGCGACCCACCGGACCGCCCGGCGCCTCTGCCTCACGCTGCGCTGCAGCACCCTCCCACGGTCGGCTCAGCCGGCCGGCCGCGGCAGAGCCGGACGGCCCGTCCCCGCGTCCTCGAGGACCTGCCGCAGCGTGCGCGCCTGGGCCTCCCGGTCGGCGCCGGCACCGTCGACGAGGGTGATCAGCGCCTTCCACAGCGCCCATCCCCGCGCCCGTTCCCAGGCGTCCTCGGGCAGGTCGACCGACTCGCGGAAGACCCGCCGTTCCTCGATGTCGAAGAAGGTCCAGGCCATGACGAGGTCGCAGGCTGGATCGCCCACGGCGCAGGTGCCGAAGTCGATGACCGCAGCGAGGCGGCCTTGGCGGCTCAGCAGGTTCCCCACCGCGACGTCTCCGTGCACCCACACGGGCGGCGCGCTCCAGGCGGACCGCACGGCGTCGGCCCACGCGGCTGCGCACGCCTCCCTGTCCACCTCGTCTCCCAGCCGGGCCAGCGCCTCCTGCACCTGGTCGCCGTAGACGCCGGGGTGGCAGCCGCGGAAGAACGAGTGCCGACCGGCCCAGGGGCCGTCGTGCGACGGGACGGCGTGCAGCTCACCGAGCACCGCGCCGAGGTCACGGGCCAGCGCCTTCCGGTTCAGCCGCTGGTCCCGGTCGGGCGTGTCCCCCGCGATCCACCGCCGGATCGACCACGGGTGCGGGAACTCCCCGGCCGGCCGGCCCGTCGCCACCGGCACCGGGACCGGCAGGCTGAGGTGGTCGGCCAGCAGGGGCAGCACCGAGTCCTCCTTGACGATGCCGGCGACGTACCGCTCGGCGGAGGGCAGCCGGACGGCGAGCTCGTCGCCCAGCCGGAACGTGCGGTTGTCGTTGCCCTGCCGGTCCACCGGGGTGATCGGCAGGTCGGCCCACCGCGGGAACTGACCGAGCACGAGCCGTCGTACGAGATCGACCGAGATGTCCACACCGACCAGTGTGGACGGCGCGTCGGTCAGCGTCACGCAGCCCGAAGTCGCTATCCAGCCGTCAGCAGGTCCTGCACCGGGGCCGTCGGCACCGTCCCCGCCGCCTTCGCAGCCAGCGCCGCGTCGACGGTGACCAGTGCATCAGCCTGCAGCCGGGCGATCGCGACGTACTCCGCGTCGCGCAAGGTGGGCCAGTCGCTCTCCACCGCGATGCGCCAGGCGACCCGGCGAGACACCCGGTCGCCGAGCAGGCGCATCTTCACCGCCGTCAGGCGCTCGTGCAGCTCCATCGCTTGCGCCTGCGTCATCTCTGCGGCCCGGACGCGCTGCAGCAGCAGCTGCAGCGCCTCGGAGCGGACGAAGTTGGGTCCCACGAGCTGGTGGGCGGGGTCGACGTGCAGCTCGCTGTCGACGATGTGCAGCAGGGTGCGAGCGTCGATCGCGTAGCGCGTCATGCGCCCCACGGTACGGCGCCCGTCGACCGCTCGTGCCGCCGTTGCGCACGGCCGCACGGGCTGGGCGACGCCCATCTTTTGGGCAAAGGAAGGATCCGGGAAGGCCGGGGCGGCAGCATCGTGGGCAACACGAAGCGAAGGAGCATGGCCATGCCCTCTCCGGACTCCGCACCGGAGCTCGACGCGCCGTCCCGGGGGGCCGCCGGGCGGCTGCTCGGGGTCTGGGCGCACCCGGACGACGAGATCTACCTCAGCGCGGGACTGATGTGCCTGACCCGCCGTACCGGCGGCGAGGTCGTGGTGGCCACGGCAACCCGTGGTGAGCACGGTGCCGCCGACGGAGACCCCACGCCAGACGAGCTGTCGGCGACGCGGGCGGCAGAACAGCGGCGCGCCCTGGCCGAGATCGACGTGGTGGACTCGCGCTGGCTCGGGTACGCCGACGGCAGCCTGGCCGACGTCGACGCCGCCTGCGCGATCGACCTGGTCGCCGACCTGATCGACGCCGTCGACCCGTCGCTGATCGTGACGTTCGGACCGGACGGCATGACCGGCCACCCCGACCACCAGGCGGTCTCGCGCTGGACGACTGCGGCGTGGCGGCGCACCGGGAGGCGGGCGCCGCTGTGGTACGCCACGCTCAGCGAGGAGTGGCACGAGCGGTGGGACCCGCTGAACCGGAGCGTGGGGTTGTGGTTCGACGGAGCGACTCCCCCGCGGACCGGCAGCAGCGAGCTGGCGCTCCGGCTCCGGTGCCGCGGCGAGCTGATGCAGCGCAAGCACCTGGCCCTGCGCGCGCACGCATCACAGACCCGGGCCCTGGAGGACCTCGTCGGCAGCGAGACCTACCGGGAGTGGTGGGCGGAGGAGAGCTTCGTCCACGCCCCCGTCGGCGGCCCGGCCGAGCCGTAGCCCGTCACCATCGGCGCTGCCAGCCACTCCCGAGGGCCGACCACTCGCCGGCGGTAGACGACGGCGCTGCGCCACCACTCGTCGCCGGTGCTGTCGCCGCGGTGCGCGGCGACCCGACCGACATCGAGCCGTGGGGTCACCTCAGCCGCGGCACAGCCACCGGGTCCAGTGGCGGTCGCCTATCGAGACCGCGAGCCCGTTGTCGAGCCAGGCGTAGTCCCACGTCCGGCGGACGTGTTCGGTGAGCAGCCGGAACCGCACCACTCGCGGCGTGTCCAGGCATCGTCTGGGCACCGACACCCGCACCACGTCGTCGGCGTAGTTGATGCGGTGCCGGACGGCGCAGCCGATGTCCCTTCCCCGGCCGGTCATGAAGATGACGTGCCCGTTGCGGTCACGCCGGGTGGCCTCCACGCCGACGAACCAGGTGCGCCGAGCGCCGTTCTGGACGTCGACCCACATGGTGAACCGCCGGCCGGTGCGCTCGAGCCCGGCGAACGACGAACGCACGACCACGTTCCGGTTCGTGTGCCGGAACGTCGTGTGCACCACGTCGCCGACCCTCGCTCCGGGAGCCGGCTGCGGGTTGCCGCCGCCCTCCTCGACCTTGATCATGTCCCCGCGCGCATCCGGGATCCGCACCTGCTGCGCGGCCGCCGGAAGGGCCATGAGTGACCCAGCGAGCACAGCCGCGGCGGCGGCCAGCCTCGCGCCTGAACGTGTCACGGTCATCGGAGCCCCCTCAGCCGGGTCAACTGGCCCGTCTCACACTCACGGTGGCACAGCGGGGACGATCAAGCCGTGCATTCGACGTAGCTGTCCCCGGGTTGTACGAAACCGGCCAGATGTCTGCACCCACGCTCCCGCGGATCGGCACCCATGGCGGTGACCTGCGCTCGACCTGCGAGCGTCGTCTGCCTCGGTCAGGACGGGGACTCGACAGCATGAGGCGACCGATGCCGGCCATCACTCAGCCGATCCGTCGGCGCGGTCAGTCCATCAGCGGCGCAGTGCAGGTCAGGTCAGCCATCCGCGCAGAGGTGAGATCCGCTCGTTCGTCAGCGGAGGGCTACTCGATGACGAAGCCCGTTGTGGCCAAGTGGCCAGCGGATGGTCGAGCAGGGACCGTCCGACAGGCACTCGGCCTGCTAAATGTCCGGTCCAACCTATTTCCCCTAGTTCCACGCGGCCCAGCCGCGGCGAGTGCATGTCTGACGGCACCCCGCGCGTGGTCGTCATGGCGGGGCGTCAGGCAGCAGGACGAGTGACCACCACGCGCTGCCAACACCAGCTCCACGTGATCTGCTCGATCACCTCCAGCGGGTTGTGCGTCCCGTCGTGCCGTTGCCTCCCGGCCACACACGACGTTGGGTGCAACCAGCGCTGGGCCGCCTCCTCGCGGACCGTGCCGAGACGCTATTGGCGTTTCCACCTGTCTGGGACAGCGGACAGGCAATCAACACCGGCTTCGCGTGCGCGTGGAAACGGGAAGAGAACTGGGGACGGCAGCTTCTGCTTCGCGTCGTTCTCCCGGTCGCCACGATCAGCCGTGCGGACCAGTCCGCGTGGGGCCGTCCTCGACCGGGAACGGGGCTGCGACGGCTGGAAGGACAAGGCGGAGACCTGGCACGACGACCTCGGCGGCCGGTTCTTCTCCGACGGGGAGATGTACGGGGGACCATGCTGCATAGTGCGCACTGGGAGTCGTGGAGGAAGAGCAACACCTGCGAGGGATGCCGAGAAGACTGGACGATGAAGATGCTGAGAGCGCGGGACTACTGATGCGGCTCGAGGCTGCCCTGGACCGGTTGTTCCCGTTCGCCGGTGCGATCGACGTGACGGTCCCGCTGGCCGACGACGGCAGTTTCCTGGCCGAACTCGTCTTGCCGGCCAAGGTCGGACAGACACGCCTGCAGCTGTGCCGGGTCCCGGCCGGTTCCGACGAGGGGCCGTGGGAGGACCAGTTCCGGTGGCGCGGTGCCGGCCACCGGTTCAGCGACGGCGCCGGCCGGTGGGCGTTCCTCGCAGCGTGGGACGGGGTCGCCTCGATCGACGAGGTCCGGGCTCTGGTGATGAGCCGGCTGGTCCGCGACCCGCAACTCGGCGACCCCGAGGTCGACCGGGCGCCGCTCGAGGAGGGCTAGCCGCGAGCCGTGATCGCCTCGCCGGCGGGCGCAGCCATGAGGGTTTCGAGACTGCGCTCGGGCTGTCACAGACGGGCGGTCACGAGGGATTCGACGGCATCGACGATGCGCCGACCGTCGGCCTCGTCCCGAATGCGAGCCCCGAGGTCCCCCGCGGCCTGGGCATAGCTGTGATCCTCCAGGAGCCGGGTCACGGCGGCGGCGATCCGGCGCGGCTTCGCGGAGCAGCGCAGCGCCATCCCAGCGTGGTGCGCGACCACCCGAGCTGCGTTGTCCGGTTGATCCCGCCCCAACGGCATGACGAGACACGGCCGGCCAGCAGCCAGCGCCTTGATGACCGTGCCGTGGCCGCCGTGCGTGACGACCAAGTCTGCGTGAGGGAGGACCTGCGAGTGCGGTGCCGCCGCGACGACCCGTACTCCGGGACGAGGGGCCGGCGAAGCCGCGACGGCCGGTCCTGTCGTGACCAGGGCACGCACGGGCAGGCCGGCCAACGCCTCGACGACGTTGCGCAGGAGCCGCTCGGAGCCGCGGGTCCGGCCGGTGGAGGTGGCGACGAGCACCAGGGGCTCCTCCCCTTCCGGCAGCTCCACCTCGCCCGCCCACTCCGGGTCGTCGAGCACGGGGCCGACGTACAACACGTTGTCCGGACGGCGTGCGGGAGGGAAGTCGAACGCTTCCGCGGTGTGGACGAGCACCCGTTCCGCACGGTCGAGCTGGTCCCAGACGTGACCCAACGGGAGCAGGCCGAGGTCGTGCCGGGTGGCGTTCAGGTCCTTGAGCCCGAGGTCCCAGACCCGGTTCGACACTCGAGGAAGCAGCTGGTCGCGGAAACGGGTCATCGGCCCCGTTGCGGGGGTGAGGCCGAGGCCGAACGGCGGCTCCCCGGGAGTTGGGCGCACGTATGGGTTCGGCATCGACACAGCGGTGGGGATGGTCAGGCTCTCCATGCCGACCAAGGCGCCCATCAGCGCGAAGTCGACGACGGCGGCGTCGTACGTGCCCTCGGCCGCGACCGCAAGGACGTCGGCGGCGTAGCGGGACGAGGGACCGGTGACGAGCCGGTTGAGCAGCCGGCCGAACAGGCTCACGGGCGTCGCGCACTCCCAGTCGGCGAGGTCGGCCTGCGCGCACTGAGGCGCGGTCCGCCAGGACTCGAAGTGCGCCCCCGCAACGGTCACGGCGTCCTTCGTAGTCGGCTCTCCGATGACGGTGACCCGGTGTCCGGCACCGACCAGCCGGCGTGCGGTCCCGACCTCGACCGGGACGGTCCCGCCCCCGTCCCACAGAGCCATCAGCACGTGCATGGTGAACCTCCTAGTCGTCGGAGAGAACGCCGCGCACCAGCAGCTCCATGGCGCTGCGTGTGCGCGAGCGGGAAAGCGCAAGGTCGCGGCGGAGAAGCTTCCAGGTGCCGACGTCCGTCGCGGCGTACAGCCCGTCCAGCGCCCGGCGCCGGAGCCGAGGGTCAGCCGGCAGCGAAGGCGCGAACCTGTCCTCCAGCCATGCCCGGTGCCCGGCGCGGCCGACCTTGAGGGCCGCTGCCACGGCCTCGCTATCCTGCTCGAGCAGGAGCATCGACCAGTTGACGTCGCCGTACCGCTCATACTCCTCGACCAACGCCCGGACCACGCCCGCGACGTCGCGGGGCGCCGACCCGCTGCGAGCCCGGAGAATCTCCTGCCCGAGCTCCTCGACCGCGGTCATGAACAACCGCTCCTTCGACTCGAAGTGTTGGTGCACGGTCTGGCTGGACACACCGGCAGAGGCGGCGACGTCCGCGATCCGGATCGCGGGGTACGCCGTCGTCATCACCGCATCCTTCATCGCCGCGACGACGCGCCGTCGCGTCCGCTCGCGCTGTTCCGCACGAGCGACCATCCGGTACGGACGCGGCACCGGTGTCGTCGTCACTGGGTCCACGACCCCTCTCCGAGCGACAGGGCTGTGGACATCGCTGTCGCCCTGGATCCAGGGTGATATTGGCTTGACTCCCTGTCAAGCCAATGTGCTGGACCAGGACGGGTCGCCGCGGCGCGACGACAAGGGTTACCGCCGGCCGGCGGGAGACACGTCCGCGACCGACGCACGAGAGCCGCCCCGACGGCGTCGGAGCGGCTCTGCGTCAAGAGGGCTGGACCGCCGCGGCTGACGCTACGGCGGCCGGCGATTCTGCGAAGAATCCTCGCTCATTCTGCGAAGGCCCCTCAGTCAGTGGAGCTGGCGGGAATCGAACCCGCGTCCTCGAGCGCCGTACCAGGGCTTCTCCGGGTGCAGTCCATGATGTCGTTTTCTCAGCTCAGGCACTCCCACGGACACGTTGCCTACGAGCTCAGCCACAGAAAAGTCCCGACACGTCCTCGTGGCCCGGACGTGTCAGCAAGCCTCCTAGATGAGGCCGGCTACTGAGGCGGAGGCGCCCTCAGACCGACCCGTCGCTAGTCGCCTCAGGCGGCGAGAGCGAACGAACTGCGCTTAGCGTTGGCAGTTATTGGTTCCCAAGGATCGTTTACGAGATGACCTTGGATCCTCGACCCGCTTCCCCTGGGACAAACGTCCCAAGTCGAAACCGATCAGCCCCTCTTGAGTTGTCAAACCGGCGATCTCCGCCGGCTCACCCACTGTACCCGCCTCAACCAGACCCAGGCACCGGATATTCCCGGTGCCCGGGCCGGCCGTGCCCCGGCCTTCAGGCCAGGCGCGCGCGCACCACCTCGTCCAGCACGCCGAGCGGCAGCGAGCCGGAGTCGAGGACGGCGGAGTGGAACGCCTTCACGCTGAACCGCTCCCCCTGGCGGGCCTCAGCCTCCGCGCGCATCCGCTGGATCTCCACCCGCCCGACCATGTACGACGTCGCCTGGCCCGGGTTCACGATGTAGCGGTCCACCTCGGGCCGGCACATCGATTCGGTCAGCGGCGAGTTCTGGACCATGTAGTCGATCGCCTGCTGGCGCGACCAGCCGAGCGCGTGCAGACCGGTGTCGACGACCAGCCGGCAGGCCCGCATCGAGTCGGCGGCGTACATGCCCATCCGGTCCACGGGCCCCGAGTAGAGCCCCATCTCGTCGGCCAGCCGCTCGGTGTAGAGCCCCCAGCCCTCGGCGTACGCCGAGTTGTGCAGGTGCCGCCGCAGCTCCGGCAGGCCCTGCAGCTCCGAGGCGATCGCGAGCTGGAGGTGGTGTCCGGGGATGCCCTCGTGGAAGGCCATCGACTCCAGCTCGAAGGTGCCCCACGAGCCGGGGTCGTCGATGTTGATGAAGAAGGTGCCGCCGCGGCTGCCGTCCGGGGAGGGCGGGAAGTAGAACGCCTTCGCACCGGTCATCGTGCCCTCGACCGCGCACGGAGCCTGCGGCAGCACCTCGAACCAGTCCGGCATCGCGTCCCAGGCGCGCTGCATCGCGACCCTCGACTGCTCGACGAGCTCCTCACCGGCGGTGAAGTGCAGCTTCGGGTCGGTGCGCATCGCCTCGAAGATCTCGGCGAGGTCGTCGGTGCCGACCACCTCGGGGCCGAGCGCGCGGTACTCCCCGGCCAGCTTCTCGACCGTCGCGAGGCCCAGGTCGTGGATCTCCTGCGCGCTCTTCGTGGTGGTCGTGAAGTAGCGCAGGGTCGCGTCGTACGCCGCCTCGCCACCGGGCACCCAGCACAGGCCGGGCTTGTCGTCGGGGCGGGCGTGCGGGGCGGCCTCGTCGCGCAGCGCGTCGCGGTACGCCGCCATCGCGGGCCGCACGTCGGACTCGATGACCGCCTGGAGCCGGCCACGCCAGGCGTCGACGTCCAGGCCCTCCGGCGGCGTCGCGGTCCGCAGCAGGCCGTCCTCGTCCAGCGGCGAGGCGAGGATCTCCTCGATCTGGGCGATCGTGTCGCGCACGGCGAACGCCGGCGGCACCCGCCCGGCCGCAACGCCCTCGCGCAGCCGGTCGGCCAGCTCCCGGTAGTGCCGACCCAGGCCCCGGTAGGTGTCGAGGAGCTTCTCGGCCACGTCGGCGTCCGGGAGCGACAGCATGCCGACGACGATCGGCAGCGACACCTGCGGGCCGAAGATCGGATCGACGGTCAGCTCCGGGAGGCGCGTCTCGACCAGGTCGGCGCGCGCGGTGGCGTCGGCGGCGAGGAAGGCACGGGTGATCCTGCCCTGCTCGTCCAGCGTGGACTCCTCGATCGCCTCCGCCCGGCGGGCGAAGTCGCGCAGCGCGGTCACGTCGGCGTCCTCGTCCGCGCGGGTCGCCGAGTCGAACCGGCCGGCGTACTCGAAGTGGCCGTAGAAGTGCCCCTCGGAGGGGTGGACGTCGAGGAAGTGCTTCCAGTACTCGTCGGCGAGGACGTCGATGTCGCTCATGCGGTGCCTTTCGTCGGTGACCCGAAGGAGGGAGGAGGTGCGGCTGGAGTGTCGAACAGCCGGGCCCCGTTGCGCCAGCAGATATCGCGCAGCCAGTCCTCCCCCAGGCCGAGACGCTCCAGCGCCTCGAGCTGGTGGGCGTAGGCGTGGGGGATGTTGGGGAAGTCGGAGCCGAGCAGCACCTTCGGCTGCAGGTCGCGCAGCCGCGGCAGCAGGTCGCGCGGGAACGGCGCCATCTCCTCCCAGAAGTCGGTGAACGCCATGGTGGTGTCGAGGTGCACCCCGTCGTACTTCTCCGCGACGGCCATGAACTCCTCGTAGTGCGGCGCCCCCATGTGCGCCAGCACCAGCGTCAGGTCCGGGTGGGCCGCCATCAGGGCCCGCAGCGGCTCGGGGCCGGTGCGGGGCGTGGCCACCGGGCCGGAGTTGATGTGGATCACGACCGGCGTGCCCGCGTCGGCGAGGACTCCCCACACCGGCTCGAGCAGCGGGTCCAGGACGTCGAGGTCGCCGACCTGCACGTGCACCTTGAACACGGCGGTGCCGGACGCGATCCGCGCGGCGACGTACTCCTGCACGCCCGGCTCGGGGAAGAAGGTCGCCGACGGCAGCACCTCGGGCACGTCGGCGGCGAGGTCCGCAGCCCAGCTGTTGAGGTACTCCGCGATGTCCGGCCGGTGCGCGTAGGGCAGGGCCGTGAAGCGGCGTACCCCGAGAGCCCGCAGCCGTGCCACGCGGTCCGCGTCGTCGCCGCGGTAGCGCAGCGGCCACTCCCGGCCGATCAGCGGGCCGGCGTTGTCGAACTGCTCGCGCACCCGGGCCAGCACCGGCGGCGGCAGGAAGTGCACGTGTACGTCGACCAGGCCGGGCAGCCCGAGACGGGCCCACCAGCCGGGGACGTCGCGATCGAGCACCCGGTCAGTCCCGGTGGCCCTTGAGACGCCGGTCGACCGCGGCCTGGGCCTCCCGCTTGGCCTGCTTCTCGGCGAGGGCGTGCCGCTTGTCGTAGGCCTTCTTGCCGCGCGCGAGGGCGATCTCGACCTTGGCGCGGCCGTCCTTGAAGTAGAGCGACAGCGGGACGATCGTCAGCCCCTTCTCGTTCACGCGCCGCTCGATCTTGTCGATCTCGTCGCGGTTGAGCAGGAGCTTGCGCTTGCGGCGCGCCGCGTGGTTGGTCCACGTGCCCTGGGTGTACTCCGGGATGTGCACGCCGTGCAGCCAGACCTCGTGCCCGTCGATCTCGGCGAAGCCGTCGACCAGGGAGGCGCGGCCCATCCGCAGCGACTTCACCTCGGTGCCCTGCAGGACCATGCCGGCCTCGTAGGTGTCCTCGATGTGGTAGTCGTGCCGCGCCTTCTTGTTCTGCGCGACCAGCTTCTGCGCCTCCGTCTTGGCCATGGGCCCGATTCTGGCAGAGCGCGGCAACCGCGGTGACGGACGGCTGCGGGGACGACCGGCAGGTCAGAGCCAGTTCATGGGGTCGACCGGCGAGCCGTTCTGCAGCACGGTCCAGTGCAGGTGGCAGCCGGTCGACCAGCCGGTGGTGCCGACGTAGCCGATCACGTCGCCCCTCTCGACCCGCTGCCCGACCGAGACAGCGTAGCCGCTGAGGTGGTTGGAGATCGTGGCGATGCTCGAGCCGCGGTGGATCCCGTGGTCGATGATCACCCGGTTGCCCCAGGCGGACTGGTAGTACCTCTCGATCACCACGCCGTTGGCAGCCGCGCGGATCGGGGTGCCGCAGGCAGAGCCGAAGTCGATCCCGTCGTGCAGTGACCGGTAGCCGTAGATGGGGTGCGTGCGCCAGCCGAACGGCGAGGTGATGTAGCCCGGGACCGGGTTGAGCAGCGCACCGCTCCCGCCGCCGTAGTTCAGGCTGGGGACGCTCGCGCTCGCGCTCGCTCGCGCGTTCGCCGCGGCCGCGGCCGCGCGCCGGCGGGCCTCCGCGGCGCGCTCGCGCAGGATGGCGGCGATCCGGGCCCGCTCCTTCTCGAGGTTGCGGAGCGTGGCGAGGTCGGCCTGGCGGACCTTCTCGGCCTCGGCGCGGGCGCTCTCGCGCAGCGAGACCAGGGAGCGCACCTGCGCCTCGGCGGCCTCCGCGCGCTCCTCCAGACGCTGCTTGCGCGCGAGGTTGCGGGCCGCGGCCGCGCGCTTGCGCGCCACCTCGACCTTGGCGTCCTCCACCTGCTGCTCCTGCACGGTGAGCAGCACCTTCGAGGCCTCCAGGCGGGCGAGCGTGGCCGCCTCCTTGTCCACGACGCTGCGCACGGAGTTGAGCTGACCGGTCAGTGCGGCGGGGTCCTGGCTGGACAGCACCATCGACAGGCCCATCAGCGACGGGTCGCCGGACTGGTAGTTCGACACCACGATCTGCCCGAGCTCGTGCTCCTGCTCGGCGACCTTCTCGTGCCCCTGGTTCAGGTCCTCGCGGGCCTGGCGCAGCTTGGCGACCGCCGCGTCGAGCTCGGCCTGCATCTGCCGGTCCAGCGCCTCTGCCGCGGCGAGCTCGGCCTGGGTCTTGGCCAGGTGCGCCTGGGCGCGGCCGAGCTTGACCTCGGCAGCCCGGAGCGCCGCAGTGGCTGCACGCAGCTCGCTGCTCGACTCGTCGAGGTCGTGGTGCGCACCTCGCAGGTTGCGCTCGACCCTTGCCTTCTTGTCCTTCAGGTCGTCGGCCGCTGCCAGCGGGACTGCAGCAAGGCCCAGGACCATGCTGCCGGCCGCGACGGCGGCCATCACGCGGCGACGGATTGTTACAGGGAAGTTGCGAAGCACCGGTCTGCCTCTGCTGTTGTGTGTCGCGAGAACCGATCTGACGGTAGCGGAAAAGGTCAGACTTTGAGGTATTTCCGCGTCATGACCAGGGTCGGGACCAATGTCAGGGCCAGCCCGATGAGCGCGATCCAGGCCACCGCGGAGAGGCCGTCGGTCCAGTCCACCCAGGCGACGATGTTGGAGGTCGGCCGCAACGTGTTGTAGATGACGGCCCACATGAACAGCAGCAGGGCACCCGCGGCGAGGCCCACTCCGATCAGCGCCGCGACCAGGGACTCCATCAGGAACGGCAGCTGGATGTAGAGGCTCGAGGCGCCGACGAGACGCATGATCCCGATCTCGCGGCGCCGCGCGAACGCCGCCAGCCGGATCGTGTTGCCGACCTGGAGCACGGCGGCGATAACGAGGAAGACCGCGATCCCGATCGCGCCCCACTTCATGACGTTCATCCAGAAGTAGATCGGCTTGAGCACTTCGCGCAGGTCCCGGACGCTGTTCACCCCAGGCAGTCCCTGCACGGCGCTCTTGATGCCGAGGAACTCCTCGGGGTCCTCCAGCTGCACCCAGTAGGACTCCTGCATGTCCGAGGGCCGGATCGACTCGTAGACCTGCTGCTCGGTGTCGTCGTTGGAGACGTAGGCGTCACGCCACTTGTCGTAGGCCTGCTGCTTGGTCTCCAGGCGCCACGAGGCGACCTGGTCGTTGGTGCTCAGGACCTCCTCGATCGACTTCTTCTGCGCGTCCGTCACCTCCCCGTTGACGCAGTTGGCGGTCGAGGAGTTCTGGTTGCAGAGGAACACTGTGATCTGGAGCTTGCTGCCCCAGTAGTCCTCCGCCTTCTGCGCCTGCGAGTTCAGCAGCAGGCCCATCCCGACGAGGGTGAGGGAGACGAAGATCGTCACGATCACCGCGATGGTCATCGAGACGTTGCGCTTGAGCCCGTTCCCGAGCTCGGAGAAGACATAGGTCAGCTGCATGGGGAGAGGTTCCTGGGGGTCGACTAGTGCTGGTAGCCGTAGACGCCGCGCGACTGGTCCCGCACGACGTGGCCGCTGGACAGTTCGATGACGCGCTTGCGCATCTGGTCCACGATCCCCGCGTCGTGGGTCGCCATCATGACGGTCGTGCCGGTCCGGTTGATCCGGTCCAGCAGCTTCATGATGCCCACCGAGGTGTTCGGGTCCAGGTTTCCGGTGGGCTCGTCGGCGATCAGGATCATCGGCCGGTTGACGAACGCGCGGGCGATCGCCACGCGCTGCTGCTCACCACCGGACAGCTCGTCGGGCAGCCGGCCGCCCTTGCCCTCCAGCCCGACCAGCTCGAGGGTCTCGGGCACCACCTTGGAGATGTGCGAACGGGGCTTGCCGATGACCTGGAGGGCGAACGCGACGTTCTCGGAGACCGTCTTGTTCGGCAGCAGCCGGAAGTCCTGGAAGACGGTGCCGATCTGGCGCCGCAGCGCGGGCACCTTCCAGGACGCGAGACGGTTGATCTCCTTGCCGGCGACGTACACCTTGCCGGTGGTCGGCCGCGCCTCTCGCAGCACCAGCCGCAGGAACGTCGACTTGCCGGAGCCGGAGGCGCCGACGAGGAAGACGAACTCGCCCTTCTCGACCTCCAGGGTGACGTCGTCGAGCGCCGCCCTGTTCTGGCCGGGATAGGCCTTGGTGACATTCTCGAAGCGGATCACAGGGGTGACTTCCGGCCGGGCTCGGGGACACAGGGGGACGCGCCGCGGCTCGCCACGGCTTCCGGCCAGTCTTGGAGTCTAGGGGACGATCCTGAGAGAGCGGGAAAGTCCGACCGGGTCGGTCCGTCATAATCGACGGTGATGCGACGACGTCGGAGCGAAGGGGGCTCGCTACGTCGCGGCCGCTGGGCACTGGCGGGGCTCGCCCTCGTCGGGCTGGTGGCCGCGGCGCTCGTGGTCGCCGCGGTGATCTCCCGCACGCCCGAGGAGGGCCGTCCGACCGCCTCGGACGGCTCCTCGACGGCCTCGCCGTCTGCCTCGCTGGGCGGGCTGGACGTGAGCAACCTCCCCATTGCCCGGTCCCCGTTCTGCGGCCTGCTCGACGACGCGGCGGTCCAGGAGGCGCTCGGCGGCCCGGTCGACTCGGCCCGTGACTGGTCCGACGGCGACCAGGTCCGGCTCGAGGACGGGCTGGTCGACGTCGCCCACGAGTTCGGCTGCGCGTTCGCCGGGGGCGGCGCCGAGGCCCGCGCATGGGTCTTCGCCGCCCCGGTCCCCCCGGCCACGGCGCTCGCCCTGACGCGGCAGGCCCAGCGGGAGGCCGGCTGCGTGGCGGCGGCGGCCGCGCCGGTCTTCGGTCGCCCCGGGACGACGATGGTCTGCCGCCGCGGCACCGGCCCGGCAGCCGCTGTCGAGGTCACCTCGCGCGGGCTGTTCGGTGACGCCTGGCTCACCTGCCGGCTGACGGCGCCCCGCACCCCGGGTGAGCCGGCCGCCGCCGTGGCCGACCGCGCGGAGCAGTGGTGCGTGCACGTCGTCACCACGCTCGGCGCCCGGGACTGACGAGACCGTCCGACAGGCACTCGCGGCCGCTTCGGGCCCGGGCCGGGCGTGGACCGGCCCGGCCGGCGCCTCGAGTGCCTGTCGGAGGGTCGGTCGTTCGTCAGCCGCAGGCCCGGGTCAGTTCTGCTCGGCCTTGTCGGCTCCGCGGCGCCAGCGGATGCCCGCCTCCAGGAACGGGTCGATGTCGCCGTCGAACACGCCTTGCGGGTTGCCGGTCTCGAACTCGGTGCGCAGGTCCTTGACCAGCTGGTAGGGGTGCAGCACGTAGTTGCGCATCTGGTCGCCCCACGAGCCCTGGACGTCGCCGCGCAGCTCGTCGAGGTGGGCGCGCTCCTCGGCCTTCTTCAGCGCCAGCAGCTTCGCCTTCAAGATCACCATCGCGCTGGCCTTGTTCTGCAGCTGGCTCTTCTCGTTCTGGCAGGAGACGACCGTGCCGGTGGGGATGTGGGTCAGCCGGACCGCCGAGTCGGTGGTGTTGACCGACTGGCCGCCGGGGCCCGACGAGCGGTAGACGTCGACCCGAATCTCCTCCTCGGGGATCTCGATCTCGTCGGTCTGCTCGAGCACCGGCACGACCTCGACCGCCGCGAACGACGTCTGCCGGCGGCCCTGGTTGTCGAACGGGCTGATCCGCACCAACCGGTGCGTCCCGGCCTCCACCGACAGCGTGCCGTAGGCGTAGGGCGCGTGCACGGCGAAGGTGGCCGACTTCAGGCCGGCCTCCTCGGCGTAGGAGGTGTCGAAGACCTCGACGGGGTACCTGTTCCGCTCCGCCCAGCGGGTGTACATCCGCAGCAGCATCTCGGCGAAGTCGGCCGCGTCGACGCCGCCGGCGCCGGACCGGATCGTGACCAGCGCCTCGCGTGCGTCGTACTCCCCCGAGAGCAGGGTGCGGACCTCGAGCTGCTCGACGGCCTTGTGGATCTTGGCGAGCTCGCGCTCGGACTCGGCGAGGGAGTCCGCATCGCCCTCCTCCTGGGCCATCTGGATCATCAGCCCGAGGTCGTCGAGGCGGCCCTGCAGGCCGGTGAACCGGTCGAGCTCGCCCTGCAGCGCCGAGAGCCGACCGGTGACGCGTTGGGCGTTGGCCTGGTCGTCCCAGAGGTCGGGCGCGGCCACCTGCTCGCCGAGGTCCCTGATCTCGGTGCGCATGGCGTCGAGGTCGAGCACCTGCTCGATGGTGTGCATCGTCGCCTGGAGCTGCTTGATCTGGGTCTCGAAATCCGGTCCTGCCACGACCGTGAGCCTACGCGGCCCGGTGGCCTGACGCATGCGTGAGGTCGACCGGGGCACTCTCGAGGGAGAGCCGACGCCCCGGCCAGGGGAGAGAGGATCCAGTCCGATGCCCGAGCAGAGCGGGGTCCCGCTGCCCCAGGCCCCGCAGGGGGCGCGCCGGTGACGACCACGCAGCACGGCGGCTCCCGCGACAGCAAGGGCGAGCGCGAGGACCTCACCGAGCGGCTCGCCCGCAACTTCGGCGAGCTCCTCCAGGAGCTGCGGGTCATGCAGACCGGCGTGCAGATCCTCACCGGCTTCCTGCTCACGGTGCCCTTCACGACGCGGTTCCCCGAGCTGGACCAGACCCAGAAGTACGGCTACCTCGCCGTGCTGCTCGGCGCCGTGACCGCGACCGGCTTCATCATCGCTCCCGTCGCCCTGCACCGGACCCTGTTCCGGCGCGGGGAGAAGGAGTGGCTGGTGCACGCGGCGAACTGGTGCGCCCACGTCGGCCTCTTCGTGCTGGCGCTGACCACCTCCGGCGTGGTGTGGCTGGTCTTCGACGTCGTGATCTCCCGGACCACCGCGCTGGTCACCGGCGGCGTCGCGCTGGTGTTCTTCACCCTGCTCTGGTGGGTGATCCCGGTCGCCAAGCGCACCGACTGACCCGGGACGCTGAGCGTCGCCGCTGCCTCACGCGCAGGGGACGAGGAGTCGTCGCCGCTGCGTCAGGCGCAGGCGGTGTGCGCCTTGCGGGGCCGTCCGCGTCCGCGCTTGTGCCGGGTCACCACGCCGCCGATGACCAGCTCACCACCCCAGACGCCCCACGGCTCGCCGCGCTGCAGCGCCCCGTCGAGGCACTCACGCTGCATCGGGCAGCCGGTGCACAGCGACTTCGCGAGCGCCAGGTCCTCGGGCCGCTCGGCGAAGAAGAGCTCCGCATGCTCCTCGCAGGCGGGCGACGGCTGCTCCTCGAGCGTCGCCTGCCGCCTGCCGAGGCCGCTGTCGTTCCACTCCATGCACGCTCCCCACGTCTCGCGCCCGGCCGTCGGGCGCGGCCGGCCGGGCTGCCGCCCGCTCCACGAAGGGACAGACCGGGTGCGCACGGAAAGTCATCGGCCTCAGTCGCTGACCACGACGTAGGAGGCGGCCGTGGCCGAGATGGTCGCCTGCCGGTCGACGCCGGGCACCGGGATCGGCAGCCGCAGCGGCGCCGCCATCCGCACCACGATCCGCTCGGTGGTGGCGTCGACCTCCCAGCGCAGTCCCGGGTACGTCGACGTGGCACCCGTCGCGCGGACGTAGTCGGCCACGAGCGCCCTTGCCACCGCCGGGTCGATCTCGGCACGCTGCCCCAACCCGCCCTCGTAGACCTGGCGGCCCTGGACCGCGTCCGCGGCGGCGAGAGCGGCGGCGTCGGCGAGGCTGTCGAGCCCCCCGCGCCGCAGGTAGGCCGCGGACGCGTCGACGGTTACGCCCACCAGCAGTGCCGCGACGAGGAAGAACCCGACGATCAGCACCGCGGTCTGCCCGGCCTCGCCGCGGCGTGCGCCCGCTGTCCTCACGAGCGGTCCTCCCGGAAGCTGCCGTAGGGCACGGTGTGCTCGGCGTGCACCCGGACGCTGGGCGCCTGCCGGCCGAGCGCGGCGGGTAGGAACGGCAGCGGGACGAGGTGGGTCACCTGCACCTCGACGACCGACCCCGGGACCAGGCAGGCCGGTCGGCAGCCGAACGTGACGCTCGCGCCGGCGACGCCCTGGTCGCCCAGCGCCACCTCCGCCGCGGCCCGGGCCCGCTGGTGCGCCGCGGCGGCATCGGGAGCCAGCACGAACGCGCGCCCCGCGGCCCGGGCGGCGGCCGTCGACGCGAACGCCGCGCGCTGCACCTCGAAGACCCCCACGACGACGTACAGCAACGGCACGAGCAGCAGCACCGACAGCCAGGTGACCTCGATCAGCGCCGACCCCGTCTCCCGGCGCCGCCTCACGGGAGGGTCTCCTCGATCGCGTGGCCGGTGGCCACCAGCCGGACGCCCGGGCCCCAGATGCCCAGTGGCGGCACGACGGCGGTGACCCGCACCTCCACGCCCGGCGCCCCCCGCACGTCGGCAGCGCGGGTGATGACGTCCCGGGCGAACCGGGCCGCCAGCGCCTCGCCGATCTGGTCGCGGGTGCGCGCCGTCCCGGCCGAGAGCGGCCGGTCGGCCGTCGCGGCGTACCGCGCGCCCTCGGAGGCCGCCGCGGTCAGCGTGTTGCGCACGTGCAGCACCAGCGCCGCCTGCAGGACGCCGAGGACCAGGGGGACCAGCACGACGAGGACGAGGACGAAAAGTCGACCACGGCGGCGCCGCGCTCGGCTCCGGGCCGGCGCCGGGGCACGGGTTCAGCCGCGGACCGAGGCCAGCGCCTCGCGCAGCATCCCGCTCAGCTCGGGGCCGGCCACCGCCCAGAGCGCCGCGACGAGACCGGCGGACATCACCGTGATGAGGACCCAGCCGGGGACGTCGCCGCGCTCGCCGGCGCGGTCCCGGCGACGAGTGGAGGTGAGGAGGTGGTGCTCGGTCATGGGGTTGCCTTCCTGTGGTGTCGCGGTCAGGGCGTGACCAGGTGGAGTCCGACCACGCCGGGCCAGAACGCGAAGAGGACGGTGACGGGGAGGACGAGGAAGACGACGGGGACCATCATCAGCACCTCGCGCCGCGCGCCGGACTCGATGAGCGCACGGCGTCCGGCCTCCCGTGCGTCGGCGGCCTGCGCATGGAGCACCGCGGCGAGGGGGGTGCCACGCTCGATCGCCACGGCCATCGCCTCGGCGAAGCGGGCGACCGCGGGCAGGCCCGAGCGCGCCGCCAGGTCGTCGAGGGCCCCGGCGACCGGGGTACCGGTGCGGATCTCGGCCAGGACGCGGACCAGCTCGGTGGACATCTCGCCGCGGCACCGGGCGGCGACCCGGTCGATGGCGGCGACGGGCCCCTCCCCTGCGCCGACGGCCAGCGCCAGGAGCTCGGCGACGACCGGGAACTCCTGCATCAATTGCCGCTCCCGGGCGGTGACCTCCGCTGTCAGCCGGTTCTCGCGCAGCAGTACGCCGGCGACGAAGGCGACCGCGCAGAGGACGAGCATGGGCAGGGTCCGGTCCGGTGCCCGCAGCGCGACCACGACCGAGAGGGCGCTGGTCGCGCCGAGGGCGAGCAGGCCCCACAGCACCTGCTCGACGCGGAACTCCGCGACCGTCATCGGCAGGTTCGCCCGGTCGAGCCGGCGACGGATCGACGCGGAGCCGCCGAGCACGCGTTCGACCATGTCGGCCAGGTCGGATAGCAGCGGTGCGAACACGGCGTGGAAGGCCGACCGAGGACGCCGAGCCTCGTCCGGGCGGGCTCCGGACAGCTGGGGCAGGTCCCGGACATAGGGCAGGACCCGGACGGCCAGGTCCGCGCGTCGTAGCGCCAGCACCCGGCCGGCGACGAGCACCAGCCCCAGACCGAGGCCCAGGCCGGCGACGAGGCCGCCGAAGGAACCGTTCATGCGGCGATCCGCCGCTCGAGCGGGAGCCGGCCGATCCGCACCATCAGCCGGTAGGCGACCAGGGACGCGCCGCCGCCGACCGCGAGCACGACCGCCCCCGCGGTCGAGGAGTAGCGGGTGATCACGTCCCCCTGGAAGCTGAGCAGCAGCAGCACCAGCCACGGTGCGGCGACGGCCAGCCGCGCCCCGACCACCGACCAGGTCTGCCGCGACTCCAGCTCCGAGCGGGTGCGGGCGTCCCCGCGCAGATAGCCCGACAGGTTGCGCAGCAGGGCGCCCAGCTCGCCACCGCCGACCTCCCGCGCGATGCGCAGCCCCTCGACCACGCGGTCGCCGACCGGGTCGGCCAGCCGGTCCTTGAGCCGGTCGAGGCTCTCCCCGAACCGTCCCGTCACCTGGTAGTCGAGGCCGAAGGAGGTGAACGCCTCGCGCAGCGGCTCGGGACCGCGCTGTCCGAGCGCGATCAACGACTCGGGCAAGGACATCCCGGCCCGGACCGCCGAGGCCAGGTTGTCCACCGCCTCCGGCCACACCTCCGCCAGCTCGCGCTGCCGCCTTCGGGCCCGCCCGCTCACGAGCGCGAGCGGCAGGTACGCGGCCAGCAGGCCGAACGCCACGGAGACCGTCACGGTCCGCGAGATCACCTGCACGGCGAGGAACGCGACCACCGCGCTGGCCATGCACACCACGAGCAGACCGGTGGTGGAGGTGCCGCCGAGGCCGGCGGCGTCGAGGGTGCGCCGCAGCCCTCCCGGGGGCCTGCTCGACGGCCGCCCGGCCGGTGCCGTGCAAGCCATCCAGATCAGCAGCAACCCGAGACCGACGCCCAGCCCGGCGACGAGCCCCATCTCACTCCCCTGCCCGCAGCAGCTCGGTGAGGTCGACACCGGCGCGCTCGAAGGCCTCCTGCCGCGGCGGCATGCCCTGCGTGCGGCACAGCTGCCCGCCGCGGCGTACGAACAGGGCCTCGGTCTCGATCACGTCGTTCTCGACGCGGCCCGGGACACCGACGATCTCGCGGACCTGGCGTACGCCGTGGGCGTCGAGACCCACGTGCACGACGAGGTCGACCGACGCCGCCACCGTGGGCACGACGAAGCGGCTGGAGATGTTCTCCCCGGCCAGCAGTGGCAGGGTGCACATCTTGACCAGCGCCTCGCGAGCACTGTTCGCGTGCAGCGACGCCATGCCGGGCAGCCCGGCGTTCAGGGCCAGCAGAAGGTCCAGGCACTCCTCGGCCCGGACCTCGCCGACGATGATGCGAGAGGGCCGCATCCGCAGGCTCTCCTTGACCAGGTCGCGCAGCCTGATCTCGCCGGTACCCTCCATGCCGGCCTGCCGGGTCTGCAGGGCCACCCAGTCGGGGTGGCCGAAGCGGAGCTCGAAGACCTCCTCGACCGAGACCACGCGCTCGCGACCGGGCACCGCCGCGGCCAGACAGTTGAGCATCGTGGTCTTCCCGGCCTGAGTTCCTCCGGAGACGATGACGTTGAGCCCGCAGGCCACCGCCGCCTCGAGGAACCGGGCCGCCTGGTCGGTCATCGAGTCCAGCCCGACGAGGTCGCCGAGCTGGTGGGCGCGGACCACGAACTTGCGGATGTTCACCGCCGAGAAGTCGCGGGAGATGCCTTCGAGGACGACATGCAGGCGGTGCCCACCGGGCAGCATGGCGTCGACGAACGGGGTGCTGACGTCGACGCGACGGCCACTGGACTTGAGCATGCGTTCGACGAGCTCGCTGACCAGCGCCGGTGTGAGGATGGTCGGGGTCAGCTCATGGCGGCCGGCTCGAGCGACGAACACCCGGCTCGGGGCTTAGGTACGCTAGACGTTACTTAGCCCCACCGACCAGAACCGGGGTCCAGCATGACGAAGCGCAGCGCGGCGATCTACTGCCGCATCTCCCGTGACGCGGAGCAGGAGGGGCTGGGGGTCGCCCGCCAAGAGGAGGACTGCCGTGCCTCGGCCGCCAAGGGCGGCTTCACGGTCGCCGACGTATTCACCGACAACGACATCAGCGCCTCGACCAAGAGCCGCAAGACGCGCCCCGCCTACGACCGAATGGTCGAGGCGGTCGCGCGCAGGGCGGGTCGGCGTGGTGCTCGCCTACTCGAACTCACGGCTCACGCGCCGTCCCCGCGAACTGGAAGACCTGATCGACCTCCACGCCGAGACCGGCGTGCTCATCAAGACGGTCGTGTCCGGCGACGACGATCTGTCCACCGCTGACGGGCGGATGGTCGCCCGCATCAAGGCGAACGTCGATGCTGCCGAAGCCGAGCGCACCGCCGAGCGTGTGGCCCGCGCCCACAAGCAGTTGGCGCTCGACGGGCGCCACAACGGCCCCCGCCCGTTCGGCTGGGACTTCAACGACGACCGCACGCTTCGCATCAACCCCGCCGAGGCAGCCGTGGTGCGCGAGTGCGTGCAGCGGGTGCTCGCTGGGGACGGCATCTGGAAGATCACCCGCGACCTCAACGACCGGGGCATCCGCACCAGCACCGGGCAGACCTGGGCGACGCAGGTGCTCCGGCGGATGCTGCTGCGGTGGCGTAACTGCGGTGTCCGCACCCACCGGGGCAAGGATGTCGGCGTCGGGCAGTGGGAGCCGATCATCGACCGCGCCACCCATGAGCGCGTGGTTGCGCTGCTGACCGACCCCGCCCGGAAGTCGAACAACCGGGGCACCGAGGCGAAGTACCTGCTGACGTCGGTCGCCTACTGCGGCGAGTGCGGCGGGCACGTCGTCGGCACCAACGAGTTCTCGTACAAGTTGAAGAGCGGGCGCACCCGCCTCTACCCGCACTCGTACAAGTGCCCCCGCGCAGGCTGCATGAAGGTCCAGCGGCGCATGGCCGACGTGGACGAACACGTGACGCGCGTCGTGCTGGGCGTGTTGGAGCGCGACGGCGTGCGGCTGCTGGGCGGCGACCCGGTCGCAGCGGAGTCGGCCCGCGAGCGCATCGCTGCGCTGGAAGCGAAGTTGGCGCTCGCCGCCGACCAGTTCGCCGACGACGTCATTACCGGCGAGCAGTTGCAGCGCATCACCGCCCGGCTTCGTCCCGACCTCGACGCCGAGCGGACCCGGCTGCGGCAGGCGCAGCCCGACCAGCGACCTCGCCGATTACGCCGGGCCGGGCGTGGCCGAGGCGTGGGAGCGGGCCGACGTCGAGACGAGGAAGCGGATCATCCGCCTGCTGGGGATGCGCATCACGATCAACCGCGTTGGGCCGGGGAACGGGCGCGGCTACGACCCCGACTCGGTCGCCATCACCTGGGACGCGGCCTAGAGCCACCCGAGAGCGTCGCTCGACGCCGATCTCCCGGCGTAACGGGCGCGGGGCAGGCTGCCGGGCCGAAGACCCGCTGCGCCGCCGGAGCGCCGCAGGTGGGCGACTACTAGCCAGATGCACAGCAGCAAGGGAGCCGGGATCGGATGGGGTTAGCCTATGCGTACAACCTGGCTAGAGCCACTGCTGCGCGGTGGCCCGGCAGCCGCGAGGAACGCGGTCCGAGGCTTGAGAGACAGCCCGATTGCCGGAGGGACACGCCGCCCCGGAAGGGCGGCAGGGCCTCACCCAGAAGGACTCGCCCACCATGGCCGAGCCGCAGCACGTATCGACGCCCGCGCCCAGGTTGCCCGCCTGTCCCGGTCGGTCTCCAAGGCGCCGCAGTCCGAGGTTGACGCCGCCAACGCCCGGTACGTCGCCGCCAAGATCGACAGCGACATCCGCAAGACCATCCAGCGCAGCCTGAAGGGCGCTCGTCTCGACGACACGCAGGTCGCCCACCTGGTCGGCCTCGTCCTGGCCCTCGGCGGGGTGACGCGAAGATCGACCAGATCGAGCAGGTCGTCCGCGCTGAGGTTCTTGAGGCGCAGCAGGGCGGGCGGGCCTGATGGCCGCGACCGCCGCCGACACCAACGGAGACGGCGCTCGACAGGGCCGTGCGCGAGGCCGTCGCGGCTGCTCCCCCGCTGCCCGCCGACGCCCGCGACAGCGTCGCCCGGCTGCTGTCGAAGGGCGGCGCAAAGTGAGCCGCCGGGGTCTGAACCATGCACCCGGCAGGACCGCAAGCGGGCCAAGCGCGCTGCCCGGCGCAGCGAACACCGCGATAAGTACGCCGACCAGCGCGAGACCCCAGACGACCGCGAGATGAGCGAGCGCCTGGCTGTCCTTGCCGAGCACTACAACGGGGAGGCTGACCGTGGCTGACGACACCTACGACGAGGACGACGACAGCGCGGGCTGGACGATGTACGACATCATCGGCCACCTGCCCGGGATGGATCCACGCGCCCAGCGCGAGGTCATGGAGAGCGTGGCGCGGGCGGTCGGGCCGAAGGTGGCGCTGGAGGTCCTCCTCCCCGCCGACAACGACAGCGTCCAGCGGGTCGCGACCCTCGCCCGGCTGCGCGACTTG
>CAWIFK010000002.1:0-470309 GCA_963835385.1 uncultured Actinomycetota bacterium | reverse complement strand
CCGGCTGTATTGCTGTGCGCGAGCAGGCAAACCGAAATTCACCTTACTGTGACTATTCCGTGTGCAAGAAGCCCTGTGGCGCGAGAGGGCGATTAACTCGTCGATGTCGAGCTTCTATACAGCGTCCCTTGATTCCAAGCGGCTTCGGAGAGTTAACCGTGAAACGTCCGTATCAACCGGGACGACTTGTCCGCAGCGACACCAGCGGCTTTCGCTCGCGCATGGCCACCAACGCCGGCGGGCTGGTCCTTGCCCGGCGGCGCAAGAGGGCCCGGAAGCGCCTTTCCGCCTGACGCGATGCGCTCGCCCGTCAGCGGGCTGACCCGGCGACCCGAATTCCTGAGAGTTGCTGCCAACGGCCGGAATCCGTGACTCCCGGTTCTGTTCTTAGGCGTGCCGGCAACGGCGGACGGACCCGCTCCGCGTCGGATTTACCGCAAGCGACGCGTCAGAGCGCATCCAGCGGAACCGTGCACGTCGGCGCCTGCGTGCCGCCGTCGCTGCGGTTATGCCTCGGCGTGCGAAGCGGGGCACGACTACGTGGTGATCGCGCGGACGGAATCGCTGCGCCGGCCCTTTGGCGCCTTGGTGCACGATCTCGAAACGGCGCTGCGGCGGCTCGACGTGTGGCGCAGAAACCTGATCTGGCGGAAGTCATCGGAATACATGGGCATTGCCGCTTCTGCGCTGCGGGGCATCATCCGCATTTACCGGCTTTATTCTCTCGCCGTTTTGCGCAGGCTCCTGCCGGTATCTGCCGACGTGCTCGGAATACGCGCGGGATGCGCTTGCGGCCCGTGGCGCGCTGCGCGGCGGCTGGCTCGCGCTTCGCCGTCTTCTGCGATGCCGTCCCTGGGGCGGGACGGCTGTGACCCAGTGCCGCCCCGGGCGTACGGCGCCCATGATCACGACCATTCCGATACGGCGACGGCGTCGCAGGCAGGGGCGCGGTGATGGGTGACCAAAAGAACCTGATCTTGGCGATCGTCGCGTCGGTCGCGATCCTCATGCTCTATCAGCTGTTTTTCGATAAGCCGCAGCACGGGCAGCCGGCGACGCAGACGGCCCAGCAGCAGGCGAAGCCGGCGACCGGCCAACCGTCCGCCGAAGCCGGAAAGCCGACGGGGTCGGCCAGCGGCGCACCGCAGCTTGGCGTCGACATGAGCGGCGTCGCGAACAAGCCCGTCGATCTCGTGGCCGAGCGCGCGGCCGCCTTGAAAGCCGCACCGCGTATCAAGATCAATTCACCTGACTTGACCGGGTCGATCGCGCTGAAGGGCGCACGGATCGACGACGTGTCCCTCAAGAAATACCGGGTCGAACTCGATCCGCACAGCCCGATGGTCGAGCTGTTGCACCCGGTCGGGACATCGCAGGCCTATTACGCGGAATTCGGCTGGATCGGCGAGCCGGGCAGCAAGATCAAGGTGCCGGACCGGAATACGATCTGGACCGCCGACCATGAGGAGCTCTCACCCGGCCACCCCGTGCTGCTTCGCTGGGACAATGGCGCCGGCCTCGTGTTCGAGCAGCTGCTCGCGCTCGACAAGGACTACATGTTCACGGTTACCCAGCGCGTGCGGAACACCGGCGCGGCTGCGGCCAACCTGCTGCCCTATGGGCTGATCTCCCGAACCGGCACGCCGCAGACCCTGAACTTCTACATCCTGCACGAGGGATTGCTCGGCGTGATCGACAACACGCTGCACGAGATCAAGTACAAGGATCTGGTGAAGGAAGGGCCGAAGCGCTTTGAATCGACCGGCGGCTGGATGGGCATCACCGACAAATACTGGCTGGCGGCGCTCGTCCCCGACCAGAAGTCGCCGATCTGCGCGTCAGCTTCAACAGCGATCAGTCGGCAATGTGGAAAAGCTATCAGACCGATTTCCTGATGGATAGCCGGTCGGTCCCGCCCGGGCGGCACGATCGAGGTGACCAACCGGCTGTTCGCCGGCGCCAAGGAGGTGCCGCTGCTCGACGGCTATGAGGACACGCTCGGCATCCCGCAATTCGACCTGGCGATCGATTTCGGCTGGTTCTATTTCCTGACCAAGCCGATCTTCTACGCGCTTGCAATGGTTCTACGGGCTGATCGGCAATTTCGGGCTCGCCATCCTGCTGCTGACGGTCCTGATCAAGCTGCTGTTCTTCCCGCTGGCGAACAAATCCTACAAGGCGATGAGCAAGATGAAGCGCTGCAGCCCGAAATGCAGGAAATCCGCGAGCGCTTTCCGCGACGACAAGGCGCGCAGCAGCAGGAAATGATGGAGATGTACAAGCGGGAAGGCGCCAATCCGGTCGCCGGCTGTCTGCCGATCGTGATCCAGATCCCGGTCTTCTTTTCGCTGTACAAGGTGCTGTTCGTCACCATCGAGATGCGGCACGCGCCCTTTTTCGGCTGGATTCATGATCTGTCGGCGCCGGACCCGACCACGGTTTTCAACCTGTTTGGGCTCGTTCCCCTGGGACGTCCGCCGCATTTCCTGGATCGATTCGGCGTGTGGCCGCTGATCATGGGCATGACGATGTTCCTGCAGCAGAAGCTGAACCCGCAGCCGGCCGACCCGATGCAGGCGAAGATCTTCATGTTCATGCCGATCATCTTCACCTTCATGCTGCGCGCATTTCCGGCCGGGCTCGTGATCTACTGGGCCTGGAACAACATGCTCAGCATGCGCAGCAATGGGTGATCATGCAGCGGGCGGGCGGCGCCTGAGAGCGACCGACGTGAGCGAGCCGGCCGCGACGCCGAGCGCCGCGACGCGCGCTCGATGCCGGCAGGTCGAAGCCGGCCGCAAGCTGTTCGCGCGCGAGTGCCGCTTCGTCTGCCGGCGCCGCCGACGTAGGCCGCGCTGCCGCCGGACGAGCCTGCCCGAGATCGCCTTTGCCGGGCGCTCGAATGTCGGCAAGTCGAGCCTGTCAACGCCCTGACCGGGCGCGCAAGACCTGGCGCGCACCTCCAACACGCCCGGCCGCACCCGGCAGCTCAATTTCTTCGACGCTCGGCGGCAGGCTGATGCTGGTCGACCTGCCGGGCTATGGCTACGCCGCGGCCGCGAAGAGCGAGATCCCCGGCTGGACGCGGCTGATGAGAGCCTATCTGCGCGGCCGCGCCAGCCTGCGCCGGGTCTGCCTGCTGATCGACGGCCGGCACGGCCTCAAGGACCGTCGACCGACGAGCTGATGGCGCTTCTCGACGCCGCCGCGGTGTCCTATCAGGTCGTGCTGACCAAAATCGACAAGCTGCGCGCGGCCGAGCTTGCCGGCCGCGAAGCCGACGTCGCGGCAGGCGCTGGCCGCCCATCCGGCCGCCCATCCCGAATCCGATCCTCACCAGCGCCGTCAAGTCGGCGGGCATCGAGGCGCTGCGCGCCGACTCTGGCCGATGCTGCGCGAGCGCTTGGCGGCATGCGCTTAACAGGGCCAGCGATCTCGCGCTTCCGCCATGCAGGCGATCCGAACGCCGATGAACGACGACTCGACCGCATGCCGCGACAATGGCTGCACAGGCCAATGCTCACCGAGGCCCTGCCCTTCATGCGCCGCTACGCCGGGCAAGACCTTCGTCATCAAATATGGCGGCCACGCGATGGGCGACGAGGCGCTGGCCGACGACTTCGCCGCGCGACATCGTGCTGCTGCAAGCAGGTCGGGCATCAACCCGGTCGTCGTGCATGGCGGCGGGCCGCAGATCGGCCGCATGCTGGAGCGGCTCGAGATCAAGAGCGAGTTCGTCGACGGCCTGCGCGTCACCGACGCGCGCGACGGTGGAGATCGTGGAGATGGTCCTGTCCGGGCCGATCAACAAGCAGATCGTCGCCGCGATCAACCGCGGCGGGCGGCCGCGCCGATCGGCCTGTCCGGCAAGGACGGCGGCATGATCAGGCGCGCCGGCTGACGCGCACCACGCGCGACCCGGACTCCAACATCGAGAAGGTGATCGACCTCGGCTTCGTCGGCGAGCCCGAGCATGTCGACCCGCATGTGCTGGACGTGCTGCAGCACGTCGGACATCATCCCGGTCATCGCGCCGATCGGCGTCGACGAGGCCGGCGAGACCTACAACATCAACGCCGACACGGTGGCCGGCGCCGTCGCCGGCGCGCTGAAGGCCGACGCGCATGCTGCTGCTGACCGATGTGCAGGGCGTGCTCGACGAGCGACGAGAACTGATCCCGGACATGACGCGTCGCCGAGGCGCGCCGGCTGATCGCAGGACGGCACGATCACGGGCGGCATGATCCCCAAGGTGGAAACCTGCCTCGAGGCGGTCGAGGCCGGCGCCGAGGCGCGGTCATCATCGACGGCCGCGTGCCGCACGCCATCCTGCTCGAAATCTTCACCGAGCACGGGTCGGGCACGATGATCCGGCGCGGCTGAGCACGCCGCAGGCCTCAGCGCTCGTTGACGCGCTGCTGCTGCTCGACGGCCGCGGGCGCCAGCGTGAGGCGGCCCTTGCCGCCGTGCTTCGCCTCGTACATCGCCGCATCGGCGCGGGAGATCAGCGCATCCCGGCTCTCGCCGCTGCGTGGATCGTAGATCGCGATGCCGAGCGATATGGCGAGCGGCTTGTCGCGCGATCCGCTCATGCTCTTGAGCGCCCGGGCCGCTTCCAGCAGCTTTTCGCCGCGCTTGATCGCGACGTTGGCGTCGGTGTCGTCCAGCCACATGGCGAATTCGTCGCCGCCCAGCCGGCCGATCAGGTCGTATTCCCGCGTGTTGCTGCGCAAGATGTCGCTGAGCCGGCGCAGAACCGCGTCGCCCTTGTCGTGACCGAGGTTGTCGTTGACCAGCTTGAAGTTATCCAGGTCGACATAGATCAGCGTGCCGCGCTTCGCGCGCTGCTGCGCCCGGTCGATCCGCAGATCGAGCTCTTCATGGAAGAACCGCCGGTTGACCAGGCCGGTCAGCTCGTCGAAGCGCGACAGCGTCTCGAGCTTCCGCTGCTCGGAGATCTGCAGCACCACGCCGCTGAACTGCTCGCGCAGCTCGGCGAGAAGCAACTCGTTCTCCTCTGTCCAGACGGCATTCGGCTCGACATGCCAGACGAGGAAGGCGGCCGTCGGCCCGTGCTCGTCCGCCGTCATCATGCCGAGCACAGGCCTTCCCGCCACGACCGCCTGATGGAGATCGTCGGGGCCCATGCGCTTCACCAGCTGATGGGAATAGCGTTCCGCGATCCCGGTTTCGCCGAATTGCGCCGCCTTTATCGCGCGGCCGTGCTCGTCGAACAGGAAGGCCTCGCAGGCGCTGCCGTCGACCGCCGTGCAGATCGCCCGCGCCGCCGTGTCGAGCATGCCTTTGGCCGTCTTGTGCATGAGCGCCGAGTCGATGATGTGCTTGATGACGCGCTCGCGGACACGCCGCCGCGTCTCGGAGCTATCGACCAGGTGCGAGCTCGTCACGTCGTGGCAGACGCCGCGCGCACCCAGGCGCTTGCCGTCCTTGCCGAAGACCGGCTTGGCCGAGACGGCGAGGCAGACCGGGCTGCCATCCGCGTTGCGCACCCAGACTTCCTGCTGGCGCACCGGCGCCGGCGTGTTGAAGGGAAGAATCGCCGCCGCGCCGGGATCGCGCAGCAGCAGGTCTCGTGGATTCTTGCCGAGCAGCATTTTCGTGGCAAAGCCGAACGCCCCGTTCCCCGAGACGAAGGTGAAGGTGCCGTCCGGCCCGGTCTCCCAGGCGAAGTCGGCCGACAGCTCCACCAGCTCGCGGTATCGCCGCTCGGACGCTGCCGCCGCGTCCAGCGTGGCGGTAATGTCGAGGCCGATCACGAAGGCCTGGCGCGCGGCGACCGGGACGACCATGGTCTCCAGGGTCCGCGGTCCCCCTTGGCCCTCGCCGGGGAGGGTCAGCGTGGCCCGCGCCGCGGCCCCCTGATCGCAGGCGGTCTTGATCAGGTCCAGCATGGCGAGGGCTGCTTCGTTGGCGTCGCGGCGGTCGAGGACCGCCATCAGGCGGCGCCCGTGCGCATTGAGCGCGCGGATCTCTCCGTCGTCGGTGATCTCGAGCGCGGGCCCTGGGAAGCTGGCGAGCGCGCTGACCAAATCGGCCGATTGCCCGGTCTTGCGCGCCCCGCGCTTTGCCTCGGATTTTAGTGGCATTTTAGAGTTCCGCCTTCCAGCGTGGATTTCTTCCGCCGGTGGCGCGAGACTATTGGGTAAGGGTTTATTAATTGTTAGCGCCCGGTTCGGGTCCGTGACGTTCGGCATCGATCCGGGGCTTGCCGTGCGCGGACGGTTGAGACACTCTCCGGCTATGAAATCGGTCCCGCACGACACGCGTTGCTGGGTCTTCGACCTGGACAACACGCTTTATCCCGCCGCCTGCAATCTGTTCGTTCAGGTCGACCGGCGCATTCAGCAGTACATCATGGACCTGTTTGGCGCCGGGCCCGAGGAAGCGCGGAAGATACAGAAGGGGTTCTTCCACGAATACGGCACGACGCTGAGCGGCTTGATGCTGAACCATGGCGTCGACCCCGCCGCGTATCTCCAATACGTGCACGACATCGATGTCAGTCCGGTGCAGCCGAACCCGACGCTGGATGCGGTGCTGGCGCAGTTGCCTGGCCGCAAGCTGATCTACACCAACGGCTCGGTGCCGCATGCGGAGCGCGTGATGGAGCGGCTCGGCGTATCGCGGCATTTCGACGGCGTCTTCGACATCGTTGCCGCCAATTACGTGCCGAAGCCCGAGCCCGCGGCGTTCGATGTCTTCGTCGAGCGCTACGCGGTGGAGCCGTCACGCGCCGTGATGGTCGAGGATATTGCGCGCAACCTCGCGCCGGCGCATGCGCTCGGCATGACCACGGTGTGGATCCGCAGCGACCATCACTGGTCGGGCGGCAGCGAGACGGACCCCCATATTCACCACGTCATCGACGACCTTGTCGACTGGCTGACGGATGTGGCCGAAACGATGCCGCGCTCGCCTTCAACTCGCTATATCTTCTTCCCCAGAGTCGCGGCCTGACCAGCCATAACAATCTGTCCGAGTCCGAGCCATGAGCCACGCGGAATTGCAAGCTGCCATCGATGCGGCATGGGAAAACCGGGACACGATCACGCCTGCGACAAAGGGCGAGGTTCGCGATGCCGTCGAAGCCGAGCCTCGACCTGCTCGACAGCGGCAAGGCGCGCGTCGCCGAGAAGGGCCGAGGCGGCTGGCGGGTCAACCAGTGGCTGAAGAAGGCGGTGCTGCTGTCGTTCCGCCTCAACGACATGTGCGAGATCCGGGCGGCGGGCCCGAGCGCGGCGCCGCCTGGTGGGACAAGGTGCCGTCGAAATTCGCCGGCTGGGGCGAGGCCGCTTCCGCGAGGCCGGCTTCCGCGCCGTGCCGGGCTGCGATCGTGCGCCGCTCGGCCTATATCGCGCCGGGCGTCGTGCTGATGCCGAGCTTCGTCAATATCGGCGCCCATGTCGGCGAGCGGCACGATGGTCGACACCTGGGCGACGGTCGGCTCCTGCGCGCAGATCGGCAAGAACTGCCACATCTCGGGCGGCGTCGGCATCGGCGGCGTGCTCGAGCCGCTGCAGGCCGAGCCGGTCATCATCGAGGACAACTGCTTCATCGGCGCGCGCACGCGAGGTCGCCGAAGGCGTGATCGTCGAGGAGGGCGCGGTGCTGTCGATGGGCGTCTTCATCGGCGCCTCGACCAAGATCGTCGACCGCGACACCGGCGAGATCCATCATCGGCCGCGTGCCGGCCTATTCGGTCGTCGTGCCCGGCACGCCTGCCCGGCAAGCCGCTGCCCGACGGCAGCCCGGGCCCGAGCCTCTACTGCGCCGTGATCGTCAAGCGGGTCGACGCGCAGACCCGCGCCAAGACCTCGATCAACGACCTGCTTGCGCGATTGAGCGGACCGGTCGATCCGGTCGGAGCTGGCCACGCGGCGCTGATCCGCTGCCCGAGCGTCACGCCCGACGGACGCCGGCGCGCTCGACGTGCTGGAGAGCGCGCTGACGGCGCTCGGCTTCGCCTGCCACCGGCTGCGCTTCAGCGAGACCGGGCACGCCGCGACGTCGACAATCTCTATGCCCGGCTCGGCACCGGCGGCGCCGAATTTCTGCTTCGCCGGCCATACCGACGTCGTGCCGGCCGGGCGCGCCGAGGCTGGACGCGTCGATCCCTTCGCCGCCGAGATCGCGGACGGCGTGCTCTACGGCCGCGGCGCGGCCGACATGAAGGGCGCGATCGCCGCCTTCGTCGCCGCCGCCGCGCGCTTCCTCGCCGACGGCGCGGCGACGGTTCGACGGGCTCGATCAGCCTGCTGATCACCGGCGACGAGGAAGGCCCGGCGGTCAACGGCACGAGAAGGTGCTCGACTGGCTGCCGAGCGCGGGCGAGCGGCTCGACGCCTGCGTCGTCGGCGAGCCGACCAACCCGAGCGCGCTCGGCGACATGATCAAGATCGGCCGGCGCGGCAGCATGACCGGCCGGCTCACGGTGGACGGGCGCGCAGGGCCATGTCGCCTATCCGCATCTCGCCGACAACGCGGCTGCACCGGCTGGTCGCGCATGCTCGACGCGCTGACTCGACGAGCCGCTCGACGACGGCACCGACGCATTTCCAGCCGTCGAACCTGCAGATCACCACGATCGACGTCGGCAACCCGGCGACCAACGTCATGCCCGGCGCGGCGCGCGGCCGCGTTCAACATCCGCTTCAACGACCTGCACACTCGGCGAGTCGCTGAGCCGCTGGATCGCGCGAGACGCTCGACGCGGTGCCGGCGGCCGGGCGCTACGAGCTCGACTCCGAGGTCAGCGGCGAGTCCTTCCTGACCCCGCCGGGCCCGCTCAGCGAGCTGCTCGCCGGCGCGGTCGAGCGCGGTGACCGGACGCACGCCGGAGCTCAGCACCACCGGCGGCACGTCGGACGCCCGCTTCATCAAGGATCATTGCCCGGTCGCCGAATTCGGCCTGGTCGGCCAGACCATGCACAAGGTCGACGAGCGGTGCGAGCTGGCCGACATCGCGGCGCTGACGCGCGATCTACCAGGCTGTCCTGGACCGTTTTTCGAGAAGCGCGATCGTCCGGTCGGACTGATGTACATTACCCGAGGCTTCACGGCGCCTGTACGCCGCCTGGCGCCTGTTCCTGCGCGACAGCCGCGCGGTGACGTTCTTCGACGACGTCGGCCGAGGGCCCTGGAGTCCTTCTATGGCGCGGCCGTCGTCCTGCCCGCCTATATCCTGCGTGGTCGTGATCGGTCATCCGCGCAGCCGTGGCGGAGAGTCGATGGTTCGTTTTGTTCGTCGTCGAGGCGATCGCCTATGTGGTCGGCTGGTGCGCCTTTCCGCTGCTGATGTACTACGTCGCCCAGGCGCTCGATCGGTCCGAGCCTATTTCCTGCTACGTGGCGGCCTATAACTGGGCGTCGGGCCCGCAGATGCTGGTTCTGCTGGTCGTGCTTTTCCTGCGGTCACCGGCATCTGTCGGACGACTTGGTGACGATCGCCGACGCTTGCCGCGCTCGTGATCGTTCTGCTCTACCAGTCTGTTCGTCGCGCGCGTGCGCTCGAGCTGACTTTCTTTGTCAGCCTCGGTCTCGTCGTGGCGTGAGGCGATGGTCGAGCCAGTTCCTCGTCCAGGCGCGCGATTCGATGTTGCACTAAGCGCGGGTCGCTACGCCCCGTAATCGACACGCGTGAGGTAGAGCCCCTCGGCCGGCGCGGTCGGTCCGGCCCGGCTGCGGTCGCGGGCGGCGAGTGCCGCGACGACGTCGGCCGCGCTCCACTTGCCTTCGCCGACCAGCTTCAGCGTGCCGACCATGTTGCGCACCTGATGGTGCAGGAACGAGCGGGCGCGCGCGGCGACCCGGATCTCCTCGCCGTCGTCGTGCACCGACGAGGGCTCCAGCGTCTTGACCGGCGAGTCCGGCCTGGCACTGCGACGGCGCGGAAGCTCGTGAAGTCGTGCTGGCCGACGAGACGCTGCGCGGCCTCGTGCATCGCCTCGGCGTCGAGCGGCGCGCGGCACCCGCCAGACGCGGCCGCGGTCCAGCGCCAGGCGGCGCCCGCCGGTTGACGATGCGGTAGAGATAGTGCCGCTCGATCGGCCGAGAAGCGGGCGTGGAAGTCGTCGCGCCGCCGCGCTCGGCCGCCAGCACGACGACGGGCTGCGGGCTGCAGATGGAAGTTGACGCGCGTCGCGCACCGTCGTCGGGCGCGTCCTCCGGCCGAGATCGACATGCGCGACCTGGCCCAGCGCATGCACGCCGGCATCGGTGCGGCCGGCCGCCGAACAGCGTGACGCGCTCGCCGCAGAAGCGTCGACGGCGCTCTCCAGCGCCTGCCTGGACCGACGGCGCCGTTGTCCTGGCGCTGCCAGCCGACGAAGCCGGCGCCGTCATATTCGATGGTCAGCCTGTAGCGGGGCATGCGGCAGGCCAGCGCTGCCCGGCGGCGAGCCGGAAGCCGCGCAGGAAGGCCTCGCGCGTCGATCGCGCGGCTTGCCCGGCGCGCTGCACGGTGCAGCAGGCGCAGCGCGCCCTCGCCGCAGGCGACCGTCAGGCGCGTCGTCGAGCACCGTGCCGGGCGTCGCCCGCCGCCCGCGACCGCGCTCGGCGGCCAGCACCTTGACGCGCGTTGCCCGCCGAGCTCGAACCAGGCGCCGGGCCAGGGCGCGAAGGCGCGCACCTGGCGCTCGAGCACCTCGGCGGCCGGCTCGCGCCAGTCGAGGCGCGCCTCCGCCTGGCTCGATCTTCGCGGCGTAGGTCGACGCCCTCGTCGCGGCTGCGGCCGCGGCGTCAGCGCTGCCTCGCTCGAGGCCGTCGAGCGCCCGCACGATCAGGCCGCGCCGCAGCGCCGCCAGCCCGTCGTGCAGGTCGCCGGCGGTCGCGCCGGCGCCGATCGGCACGCGCCTCCGCAGCAGCATCGGCGCCGGTGTCGAGCCCCTCGTCCATCTGCATGATCGTGACGCCGGTCTCGCGTCGCCGGCCAGGATCGCCGCGCTGGATCGGCGCCGCGCCGCGCCAGCGCGGCAGCAGCGAGGCATGGATGTTGAGGCAGCCGAGCGCGGCGCCTCGAGGATCGGCGGCGGCAGGATCAGCCCGTAGGCGGCGACCACGGCGACGTCGAGCGCCGAGCGCGGCGAAGGCCGCCTGCGCCGTCCGGCGTCGCGCAGGCTGGCCGGCGTGCGCACCGGCAGGCCGAGCGCTTCGCGCGGCCGCGTGGACCGGCGCTCGGCCGCTGCTTCTGGCCGCGCCCGGCCGGGCGCGGCGGCTGGTGTAGACGGCGGCGATCTCGTGGCCGGCCGCGACCAGCGCGGCGAGCGCCGGCACCGCGAAGTCCGGCGTGCCCATGAAGGCGAGGCGCAGCGGCATGGCGGCGGACCTGGTCGTCAGGGCGGCGGGCGGCGATCGTTGCCGGCCAGCGCCTGTTCTTCTGAGCTTGGCCAGCTTGCGCAGGATCATGCTGCGCTTCAGCGCCGAGATGTGATCGACGAACAGCATGCCGTCCAGGTGGTCGATCTCGTGCTGGATGCAGGTCGCGAGCAGGCCCTCGGCCTCGAGCTCCTGCGGATGCCTCGTTCTCGTGTCGAGATAGCGCACACGGATCGTCTGCCGGGCGCTCGACCTCGGCGTACTGCTCGGGCAGCGACAGGCAGCCCTCCTCGTAGCTCGGCGATCTCCTCGGAATGCCAGACGATCTCGGGATTGGCCATGCGCATGCGGCTCGCGGCGGCTCGTCCTTGGGCGCGACGTCGACGACCAGGACGCGCTTGCATCACGCCGACCTGCGGCGCCGCGAGGCCGATGCCGGGCGCGTGATACATGGTCTCGAGCATGTCGTCCATCAGCCTGGCGATGGTCTTGTCGACCGTGGCGACCGGGCTCGCCTTCATCTTCAGCCGGGGATCCGGCGCGGTGATGATCGGCAATACAGCCATTTACGCGCTTCCGTGGAATTCATAGAAACTGATAGCTAGGTATTTCGTGAGGCGCCCCGCGTCAAGGCCGAGGATTCCTGAAGCCGTACCGGGCATGCTAGGGTATCCGGCCAGCCGCGTGCGCGGAACCGACAGTGGAAATGGTCGATGGACAGGCTGCGACTGAGCGACATCATCGGGTGGATAGGAGGATTGGACCTGTCGCCGATTCTGGCGTCGGCGGCCATTCTGGTCCTGCTCGCCTTGCTGGTTCTGCTCTGGCGGGGGCGCGATTCGGCGCGCGACGCGACCGAGCGGCTCGCACAATCGCAGACCGAGCTGGCCGGCCGGCTGAGCCAGTTCGCGGAAAGCCAGCTCGTGGCGCAGAGCAGTCTGGCCGAACGGATGCAGGCGCAGGAAAGGTTGCTGCTGCGCACCCTGGACGAGCGGCTCAACCAAGTCAGCCTGCGGGTCACCGAGACGCTGCACAAGCAGTCGGTCGACACGGCCAACACCATGGGCGACCTCAAGGAACGCCTCGCGATCATCGGCAAGGCGCAAGAAAATATCACCAAGCTCTCCGCCGACGTGATCAGCCTGCAGGAAGTGCTCTCGAACAAGCAGGCGCGCGGCGCGTTCGGTGAGACGCAGCTTGCCGACCAGGTGCGCAACGCGCTGCCGCCCTCCGCCTATGCTTTCCAGGCGACGCTCAGCAACGGGTCGCGGGCCGACTGCCTGCTTACCTTGCCGAACCCGCCGGGCTGCATCGTCATCGACTCGAAGTTTCCGCTCGAGAGCTACCATGCGCTGCGCAAGGCGCGCGAGGATCGGGACCGCATCGAGGCGCGGCGCAGCTTCGCGGCCGATGTGCTGAAGCATGTCAACGATATCGCCTCGAAATACATCATCCCGGGCGAGACGGCCGACTTCAGCGCTGATGTTCCTGCCGTCCGAGGCGGTCTACGCGGAGCTGCACGCCGAGCTTCCCGAGGTGGTCGAGAAATCGCATCGCGCGCGTGTTTACATCGTCTCGCCGACGACGCTGATGGCGACGCTCAACACGATCCGCGCCGTGCTCAAGGACGCGCAGATGCGCGAGCAGGCGGGGCTGATCCAGAAGGAAGTCGCGGCGATGGGCGACGACGTCTCGCGCCTCGATACGCGCGTCGCCCGGCTTCAGCAGCATTTCGGACAGGCGGAAGAAGATCTGCGTCAGATCCGCATTTCGACCGAGAAGGTGCAGAAGCGCGCGGTGAAGATCCAGGAGCTGGATCTCGACGAGGTCGAAGCGCGCGAAGTGCCCAAGCTCGCCGCGGCGGAGGTCGCGGGCTCGGGCGGCGAGTGACCGCCAATCTGAGAGACTGCGGCATCTCATGCTTCGACGGGCTCAGCATGAGGGGCGTATTGACGTAGAGTCCGCTCGGCTACCGCTGGACCCGCGCCTTGTAGGTCAGCGTCTTCTCGCCGTTCGCCGGGATCGAGATCGACCACTCCGCCTGATCCGAGGCGGTTTTCTTGAACTTGAACGAAGCGCTGAGAATTTCCCAATCGCCGGGTATGTGCTCGATGACCTTGACCGTCACGGGCTGCGACGTCGCGTTGCGAATCTTGATCTGGTGTCCCGATTCATACGTGTTCTTGGGCAGGCCCTGCGTGCGGAAATCCGTCTGCACGCGCCGCGCGGTGATGTCGAACGCCTCACCCAGCGCGAGGGCGACTTCCTCGCCGCTGGCGGTGTGCTCGATGCGGTCCGCGCCGAGGAAGGTATCGGAGACGTGCTCGGTCGCGCCGTACACTCGGAAGGTTCCGGCGGGCATGGGGACGCCGAGACCCGATGCCTTGTCGTTCTTGAAACGCAGCAGGCGCTCGGCATTGACCGTCAAGGGCTCGCCGAAACGGCGCGTGTGGAAGGCGCCGTTGCCGACGATCCGGTATTCCTTCGTGACCGGGACGTGCGTCGCTTCGAGCAGCACGATCTGCTTCGTCTCGCGATCGCTGAGCGTCGTCTTGCGCGGAATTGGATAGAGATGCATGTCGCCGATGGATTGCGGCGCGATGGGCGGGGCGGCGGCCATCACCGCCTTTGCCGCCATGGCCCGCATTTCCGGCTGAACGCCGCCCGGTCCCTGATTGATCGACCCGGCCACGAGGCGAAGCGTCGCGTCGTCATAGGCCGCGCCGCTGTTGTTCGTGATCGTGGCGACCGCTTGCACCGAAAGGGACGAGCCGGCTTTGTTCAGCTGCGCGACGTAGTCGGCCTGCCAGGTGATGCCGCCGGTGAGATAGCGAAGATCGAGCGTCGCCGGCTCCGCGTCGCTCGCCTCGACCGTCGCCAGCAGGGTGGGCTTCTCCCGCAAGCTGGCCGGCAGCGCGTCGTACACGATCCGTCCGGGGACGCCGGTCTCGATCCGTTCGCCGATCTGCAGGATGACGCCGTTGCGCGCGGCCAGGATCTTGGCGTTCTCCATTTTCTCTTCGCCCGTGGCCGGGTTCGTGCGGATGACGCGGACGGTCTGGCCGACGGAATGGCGCAGCAGCGATTCCGGCGTCAGCAGGTCGAAGGCGAAGGTCTGTTCGATCTGCGTGACCGGCTTATCGGCCTGCACCATCACCGACGCTGTCGATGGCTGCATCGACGGGCTGACGCCGGTCAGCGCCAGACGATTCACGCCCTTGACGAGATTGAGCTTACGGGTCTCCCGCACCAGGGCAAGATTGCCGTTGTAGACGGTCACTTCCATGCCCGTCCGGTCTTTGGATGGCACGTTCTGTTCGGCAACCTGGGCAAGGGCGGGCAGGGCAGCCAGCACTGCAGCGGACAGCGCAACGATGACGCCGCAGCGCCGGTGCGCATGACTAGGGCAAATGGTCCGTCGATCTTGCGTCATGATCATCGCCGCTCCCTCGTTCGCCGCTAGCCTAACAGCCCCGTTCCCGTGAGGAAATTGCGTATTAGCCGTGGGGCGTCCGGCAGCGGGCGATAGCCACGCATCAGCGCAGGGTCGATCGGCTTCCAGGATGCGGCCAGGCAGCTGTCCGTCGCCTCCGGATGGAACTGCACGCCGCACCAGCCGCCGCCGTGGTCGAGGGCGACGCAGGGCATGCCCGGCCTTGTTGCCAGGATCGCTGCATTTTGCGGCGCCGCCGCAACGTGATTGAAATTGGCGAAGTGAAACACCGGCGCGTCGCCGAAGCCCTCGAACAGGAAATGGCGGCGTCCCGCCGCGGTCAGGGTCACCTCAAGGCTTCCGGCGATCGGGCCGTCCGCGACCGGCTCCACCGAGGCGCCCGACAGACGGGCGATCAGCTGATGGCCGCCGCAGATCCCGAGCAGCGGGCGGCCCGACGTCCGGTAGCGCTCCAACCAGGCCATAGTCTCGATGCTGCCAGGGAAGCCCGTCATGCACGGAATGATAGCTGCCACCGACGATGACGCCGTCGGCGCCGTCCGGTGGCGGCAGCGCGGCGCCGTCGCACACCCGGACGCCTTGATAGGCGATCCGTGACTTAGCATCGATTTCACGGAGGCGCAGCCTGACCCAGTGGACCTCGTCGTCGCCGCCGGGCTCGTCGGCATAGACCGACGGATCGTACCGGCCCGGCGCGCCGATCATGCATATGAAGAGAAGCCGCTTCAACTTTCCACCACGCGCCGTGCGCGCAGTGCCGCGGTGAGCGTGCCGTCGTCGAGATAGTCGAGCTCGCCGCCGACCGGCACGCCGTGCGCCAGGCGGGTGACGCTCACGCCGGTCGCCTCCAGCCGGTCGGCGATGTAGTGGGCGGTGGTCTGGCCGTCGACCGTGGCGTTGATCGCCAGCATGACCTCCTTGACGCCGCCCTGCTGCGCGCGCTCGACCAGGCTTGGCGATGTTGAGGTCTTCCGGCCCGACGCCGTCGAGCGCCGAGAGCGTGCCGCCCAGCACGTGGTAGCGGCCCGTGAAGGCGCCGGCGCGCTCCAGCGCCCACAGGTCGGCGACCTCCTCGACGACGCAGATCAGGCCGCGGTCGCGCTCTCGTCGCGGCAGATGGTGCAGGGATCGAGCGTGTCGACATTGCCGCAGACCGAGCAGGTGCGCACCGTGCGCGCGGCCGCGCTCCAGCGCCGCGGTCAGCGGCGCCATCAGCGTCTCGCGCTGCTTCATCAGATGCAGCGCGGCGCGCCGGGCCGAGCGCGGCCCCAGCCCCGGCAGCCGCGCCAGCAGCTGGATCAGCCGCTCGATCTCCGCGTCATGCGGCCATGCGGGCTCTCAGAACGGCAGCTTGATGCCGGGCGGCAGCTGCAGGCCGCCGGTCAGCTTCGCCATCTCTGCCTGCGACCTGCTGTCCTCGACCTTGACCTTGCGCGTCGTTGTGGGCGGCGACGATCAGGTCCTCGAGGATCTCGACGTCGTCCGGCTTGACCAGCGACGGATCGATCTTGACGCCGGCGCATCTCGCCCTTGCCGCTGAGGGTCACGACGGTGACCATGCCGCCGCCGGCCTGCCCTCGATCTCGGCATCGGCTCGAGCTCTTCCTGCATCTCCGCCATCCTGGTCTGCATCTCCTGGGCCTGCTTCATCATGCCCGAGATTCTTCATGCGGTAGTCCTTCGTCATCGTCCCGCGTCCTCGGCTCGTCGGCATCGCGTCGTCGGCGGCGCTCGTCGGCGCGGACCACGCGGATCGCGCGCCGGGAAAGTCTCGAGAACCGCCTGGACCACGGGTGGTCGTCGGCCTCGCTCGAGCAGCCGCTCGCCGCCTCGGCCGCCTGCTCCGCTCGGCGAGGGTCGGCGTCGCCGGCTGCTGCGCGATCGCTGACCATCCAGCGCTGGCCGGTCCATGCCTCGAGGCTGCGCCAGCATCCGCGGGCGAGCTCGCGGCGGCGCGTCGCGGTCGGGCGGAACTCGATCCGGCCGTGCTCGAAGCGGACCAGATGCACGAATTGCTCGAGCAGGCGCGCTAGAGCACGATCGTCGCGCCGGTGCTGCGCTCGCACAGCGCGCGCACGTCCTCGAAGCTCGCCGCCGGCGATTCGACCGTCCGGGCGCGGCGGCCGGCGCGGGCCGGCGGGGCCGGCGACGCGCGTCGGGCTCGCGCACGGCGGCGCAGGCGCGGCCGGCGCTCGCCGGAGCGCGTCGCGCGGCCGGCCGCGGCCGCGGCCGCCGGCGCGCCGCGCGCTGCGGGCGCACGCTCGCGCAGCTCGTCGCCAGCTCCGTGCCGGGCGGCGGGCAGCTCGGCGGCATAGGCGAGGCGCACCAGCACCATCTCGGCCGCCTGCGACGGGCGTCGGCGCGCCTGGCGCGCCTCGCCGAGCCCCTTGAGCAGCATCTGCCAGGCGCGCGTCAGCACGCGGCATCGACGAGCCGCTCGGCCATGCTCGGCGCCGCGCATGCGCTCGACCTCGGCTGCGACGGGGCGTCCGGCCGCCTCCGGCGCCGACCTTGAGCCGGGTCAGCCAGTGGGTCAGCTCCAGCAGGTCCTGCGAGCACCGCCGCGGGTCGGCGCCGGCGCGTAGAGCGTCGGAGATCTGGTCGAGCGCGCTCGCCGATGTCGCCCGCCATCAGCCGCTCGAACAGGTCGAAGAACGCGGGCGCGGTCGGCCAGGCCCAGCATGTCGCGCACCTGCGTCGGCGCTCGACCCGGCCGTCGCCCATGGGCGATCGCCTGGTCGAGCAGCGACAGCCCGTCGCGCACCGAGCCGTCGGCGGCGCGCGCGATCAGCGCCAGCGCCTCGGCGCTCGACCGTCGACGCCCTCCTGCTCGGCGATGCTCGGCGAAGTGCGCGACCAGCACGTCGGTCGTCGACCCGGCGCAGGTCGAAGCGCTGGCAGCGCGACAGCACGGTCACCGGCACCTTGCGGATCTCGGTGGTGGCGAAGATGAACTTCACGTGCTCGGGCGGCTCCTCCAGCGTCTTCAGCAGCGCGTTGAAGGCGTTCTTCGACAGCATGTGCACTTCGTCGATGATGTAGACCTTGTAGCGCGCCGAGACCGGCCGGTAGCGCACGCCGTCGATGCATCTCGCGGATGTCGTCGACGCCGGTGCGGCTGGCGGCGTCCATCTCCATCACGTCGACATGGCGGTCCTCGGCGATGGCGACGCAGTGCGTCGCAGACGCCGCAGGGCTCGACGGTCGGCCCGCCGTTGCCGTCCGGGCCGATGCAGTTGAGCGCGCGGGCGATGATCCGCGCCGTCGTGGTCTTGCCGACGCCGCGCACGCCGGTCAGCATGAAGGCGTGCGGCGATGCGGCCGGTGGCGATGGCGTTGGTCAGCGTGCGCACCAGCGCGTCCTGGCCGATCAGCTCGGCGAAGTCTGTCGGCCGGTACTTGCGCGCCAGCACGCGATAGGGCGTCGGAGGCGTCGGCTCCGTCGGGCTGGCATCGGCCGGACGTCGCTGGATCCGGTGCTTGCGTTGGCGGTGATCGGGCTGCCGCGGGATCGCGGTGGAAGGCTGGACGAGCGACCCGGACCGAAACTCGTTACGGCTGCTTCCTTCCGGACCTGACCGGGTTGGCGAGGGGCCCGTCCGCCGCCAGCCTTCCGAGGCCACTATATCAGGCACGCGTGCGCAGAGGCAAGGGCGCGTACCGAAGATTGCGCGGCCGGGGGCAACCGTGCAAATGTCTCGCCATGAAAGCCCGAATCATCTATGCCGACGTCGATACGACCGGGCCGCGCATTTCCGCCGCGACGAGGGCTGGATTCGCGACAGGCTGGCGGACCGGGCGTCGCGGATCGTGCCGGTCTGGCGCGCCCGCAGCCTGGTCGTGGAGGCGAGAGCCGCGCCGTCTTGCTCGACGCCCAGGCCGGGCTGCTACCGCAGATCGCAGTCGGTGGTCTTCCTCGGCCTGATGAACGGGCGCCGATTTCGCCGTCGACGTGTCGGAGCATGACGAGCCGGCCCTGCCGCGAGCTGGCGAATTCCATGACCTGCGCCGTCGGGCCGCGCATGGCGCCGGGCGAAGGCGGGCTGCTCGCCTATGCGCGGGCCATGATCGACCTGGCACCGCCGCCACCAGCTTCTGCGGCGCCTGCGGCCGCCCACGCGAGAGCACGCAGGGCGGCCATGTCCGGCAATGCGCCAATCCCGACTGCGGCGCGCACATTTCCCGCGCACCGACCCGGCGGTGATCATGCTGGTCCACGACGGCGGCGACCGCTGCCTGCTGGGGCGCCAGGCGAATGGACGCCGGGGCTGCATTCGACCCTCGCCGGCTTCGTCGAGCCGGGCGAGAGCGCTGGAGGACGCGGTCGCGCGCGAGGTGTTCGAAGGAGGTCGGCGTTCGCGTCGCGGACGTCCACTACCACTCCTCGCAGCCCTGGCCGTTTCCGTCCTCGCTGATGCTGGGCTTCTACGCCCGCGGGCCACGACCGTCGACATCAAGTCGACTACGACGAGCTCGAGGAGGCGCCCGCTGGTTCACCCGCGAGGAGCTTCGCCGATCGCCCGAGGACGACACGCTTCGGCTGCCGCGCACGGATTTCGATCGCGCGCCGGCTTCTCGAAGGCTGAAGCGGATGTGCCGCGGATTGATCTCGGGACGGCTGCCGATTCACGCGCGGAGCGGTTGGGCGCGGCCGGATAGACGCCGAGGATCTTCACTTCCCGGCTGAAGAAGCCGAGCTCCTCGAGCGCCAGCCGCACGGGGCGCTCGTCGGGATGGCCCTCGATGTCGACGTAGAACTGCGCGCCGACGAAGGCGCCGCCGACCATGTAGCTCTCCAGCTTGGTCATGTTGACGCCGTTGGTGGCGAAGCCGCCGAGCGCCTTGTAGAGCGCCGCGGGCACGTTGCGCACGCGGAAGATCAAGGCTGGTCACGACCGGGCCGGCGCCCGCCGCCGGCACCTTGGCCTCGCGCGCCAGGATCAGGAAGCGGGTGGGTTGTGCTCGGCGTCCTCGATATCGGCAGCCAGCACCTCCAGGCCGTAGATCTCGGCGGCGAGTGCGGAGGCGATGGCGCCCCGCGTGCGGTCGCCCTCCTCGGCGATCTCTCGGGCGGCGCCGGCGGTGTCGGCATGGACCACCGGCTTCAGCCCCAGCCGGCGCAGGGCGGCGCGGCACTGGCCCAGCGCATGGACGTGGGAATGTGACCTCCTTCAGGCTCTCGAGCGTGGCGCCCGGGACGCCGAGGAGCTGGTGCTGCACGCGCAGGAAGTGCTCGCCGATGATGTGGAGCGCGGATTCCGGCATCAGGTGGTGGATGTCGGCGACGCGGCCGGCGACCGAGTTCTCGATCGGCAGCATGGCGAGCCGCGCCTGGCCGCCCGCGACCGCCTGGAAGACGTCCTCGAAGGACTGCGCAGGGCAGCACGTCCATGTCCGGGTGGACCTGGCGGCAGGCCATGTGGGAATAGGCCCCGGGTTGCCCTGGAAGGCAATCAGGTCGTCGGATTCGCCGGCATTCACCGGAGGGCCATGCCTTGCATCAGGAGGGCGCGCGCCCGCTCAAGGTCGGCCGGAGTATCGACACCGAGCGGAACCGTGTCAACGCGGGCCACGTCGATCCGCATGCCGGCCTCCAGCGCGCGCAGCTGCTCCAGCCTCTCGCGCCGCTCCAGCGGGCCGGGCGGCAGGGCGACGAAGCGCTCCAGCGCGGTCCGCCGGTAGACGTAGAGGCCGATGTGGTGCCACAGCGGCCCCTCGCCCGAGGGCGCCGTGGCGCGGGTGAAGTAGAGCGCCCAGCCGAGCCGGCAGGCCGGCGTCCCAGGCGACCACCGCCTTGACCACGTTGGGGTTGTCGCGCTCGGCCGCCTCGCGCGATCTCGGCGGCGAGCGTGGCGATGTCGGCGCCGCTCTCCGCCAGCGCGGTCGACCGCGGCCCGCACCGAGGCGGGATCGATGGTCGGCAGATCGCCCTGGAAGTAGACGACGACGTCGTGGCGGCGCTTGCGGATCGGCAAGGTCGACCGCCTGCTTGACCCGGTCGGAGCCGGACGGCAGGTCGGGATCGGTCAGCACCGCGCGCGCCGCCTGCCGCCTCGACCGCTCGGCGATCTCGGCCTCGGCGGCGGCGACCAGCACGGGACCGAGTTCCGCCTCCATCGCGCGGCGCCAGACCTGGACGATCATCGGCAGGCCGCAGATGTCGGCCAGCGGCTTTCCGGGAGCCGCGTCGAGCTCAGTCGGGCGGGGATGATAACGATGGGATTGGTTATCGGGGACATCGGAGTATACTGCCGGCCGCGCCTTGAAACCGCACAGCGCCGCTGTGCGTCATTTTGACGCGCGGGCCGTGGTCGGGTATGGCATTACAGCCCATTGGTATAGGTTAGGCCAGCCGATTGTTGGACCCGCGCTTTGGGAGTTGCCTGGGGCGCGGTTTTGGTTGGCAGCATCCCATTGGATTGGTGACACTACGGGACGGACGAAACGAGGTCATGGGGAACGATCCGCTATTCTTTAACAAGGTTGCCGCAGCCGTCCTGAGCGCGGGGCTGTTGGCGATGATCACGGGCTTCATTGCACGCGAGTTTTTTCATTCTCACCATCCGGAGAAGCCGGCCTACGAGATCGCCGCCGGCGTACCATCCGCTGCCGAGAAGCAGACCGCGTCGGCGCCCGCCGGTCCGGGGCCGATCGCTCCTCTGCTGGCGAAGGCGGACGTCGCGGAAGGCAAGAAGTTCGCGCATAAATGCGAGTCCTGTCATACGTTGGACAAGGGCGGAAAGAACAAGATCGGTCCCAATCTTTGGGGTGTCATCGGCAGGAAGCACGCCTCGCATGAAGGCTATAGCTACTCGTCCGCGATGAAGGCCTTGTCGGGCTCCTGGGATTACGCGTCGCTCAACAAGTTTCTCTACAATCCGCGGGCAGACATAAGCGGCACCAAGATGACCTTCGCCGGCATCAAGAACGACCAGGAACGCGCGGACGTGGTCGCTTACCTGCGGACCCTGAGCGACAGCCCGGTGCCGCTGCCGTGAGGCACGCCCGAAAGGGCGACGATGAGCGATGACCGGGTTCGGCCCGGAAGCGTTTCTGCCGCTGGCCGAGCGTTTGGCGGATGTCAGCGCGGACATCGTGCGGCGCTATTTCCGGACTGAACCTTCCACGCTCAAGACCGAAGCCAAGGCCGATGAAAGCCCGGTGACAGTCGCCGACCGCGCGGCGGAAACGGCAATGCGCGCGCTCATCGAGGAAACTTACCCGGAACACGGCATCTTCGGCGAAGAGTTCGACTTCGTCCGAACCGACGCCGAATACGCCTGGGTGCTCGACCCGATCGATGGCACCAAGGCCTTCGTGACCGGTATGCCGGTCTTCGGCACGCTGATCGCGCTGATGCGGAACGGCCGCCCGATCCTCGGCATCATCAACCAGCCGGTGACCCATGAACGTTGGGTCGGCGTCGCGGGCCGGCGGACCACGCTCAATGGCAAGGCGATCTCGACCAGCGACACCGCCCGGCTCGCCGATGCGGCGCATTACGCGACCCATCCCAGCATGTTCGGCGAGGGCAAGGACTGGGCCAAGGTGCAATCGCTCCTCGCCGAAGTGAAGTCTTCGCGCTATGGCGGCGATTGCTATGCGTATGGTCTGCTGGCGGCGGGCTTCATCGATCTCGTGACCGAAGCGCAGCTCAAGATCTACGATTTCATGGCGCTGATTCCGGTTGTCGAAGGCGCGGGCGGCATGATTACCGATTGGAACGGCCGGCCACTGACCGGGCAGTCCGACGGCCATGTTCTGGCAGCGGCCAACGCCGCCTGCCACGCGGCCGCAGTGGCGCATCTGCGCGATCCTGAGGCGTCGCCGGCACGCCGGGCCTGAAATTAGTCTTACAAGAATTTAATTTGACATCGCAGGCCGATAGGCGAGGATGCGGAGCCTGAGCGCGGCACCCGCTTGCCGCGCGCTCAGCGGTCGAACGCAAGCCGGGAGAAGCCGTTGACGAGACTTATTTTCGTTGCCGTCGCGCTGCTGCTGTCAGCCGTCCTTTCCGCATCGCAAGCGCAGCCGAAGATCTATCGCGGCCATGGTATTGCGATGTACGGGGATCTGAAATATCCCGCGGACTTCAAGCATTTCGACTATGTCAACCCGGACGCGCCGAAGGGCGGCACGTGCGGCTCGGCGCGATCGGCACGCTTCGACAGCCTCAACCCTTACATCATCAAGGGCCGCGCGGCCGCGGGCATCGGCCAGATCTACGACACGCTGATGGTGCCCTCGCCGACGAGCCGTTCTCGAAGTACGGCCTGCTCGCCGCCGTCGAGGTGCCCGACGACCGCTCCTGGGTCATTTTCCACCTGCAGCCCGAGGCGCGCTGGCACGACGGCAAGCCGATCACCGCCGACGACGTGATCTGGACCTTCAACGAACTGCTCGAGAAGGGCACGCCGATCTACCGGTTCTACTACGGCAATGTCGCCAAGGCGGAGAAGACAGGGCCGCACGGCGGTCAAGTTCACCTTCAAGCCGGGCGCGCAACCGCGAGCTGCCGCTGATCGTCGGCCAGATGCCGGTGCTGCCGAAGCACTACTGGGCAGACGCGCAACTTCTCGACCAGACGACGCTGGACCCGCCGCTCGGCAGCGGGCCCTACAAGCGTCAAGTCGTTCGATCCCGGCCGCTCGTCGCCTACGAGCGGGTCGAGGATTACTGGGGCAAGGACCTGCCGGTCAACACGGGCCAGCTACAACTTCGACACCATCCGCTACGACTACTACCGCGACGGCGACGGTCGCGCTGGAGGCGTTCAAGGCCGGCACGACTACGACTTCCGGCTGGAGAACACGTCCAAGGACTGGGCGACCGTCTATGACGGCGCCGGCCGTTCGCAAGGGCCTGGTCGAAGAAGGAGGAGATTCCCGAACGAGTCGCCGACCGGCATGCAGGGCTTCGTCTTCAATCATCCGCCGGCCGCTCTTCCAGGACCCGCGGGTGCGGCGAGGCGCTGGACTACGCCTTCGACTTCGAATGGTCGAACAAGAACCTGTTCTACGGCCAGTACACGCGCACGAAGAGCTACTTCGCCAATTCCGAGCTCGCCTCGATCGGGCCTGCCGACAAGGCGACGAGCTGAAGCTGCTCGAGCCGTACCGCGACCAGCTCCCGGACGAGGTCTTCACCACGCCTACACAGCCGCCGAAGACCGACGGCAGCGGCAATATCCGCGCCGAACCTGCGCAAGGCCCAGAAGCTGCTGCAGCGAGGCCGGCTGGAGCGTCGACGAGAGACGGCAAGCTGACCGAACGCGAAACCGGCAAGGCGTTCGCTTTCGAGATCCTGCTCGTGCAGCCGGCTTTCGAGCGGATCGTGCTGCCCTTCGTGCGCAATCTGAAGCGCCTCGGCATCGACGCGCACGGTGCGGACTGTCGATGCCTGCGCAGTATCAGAAGCGCATCGAGGACTTCGACTTCGACATGACCGTCACGAGCTGGGGCGAATCGCTCTCGCCCGGCAACGAGCAGCGCGATTTCTGGGGCAGTCCGCCGGCGCGACAGGCCCGGCAGCCGCAACTGGCGGGCATCAAGGACCCGGTCGTCGACCCGCTGATCGAAACGCTGATCGCCTCGCCGGACCGCAAGAGCCTGGTGACGGCGACGCACGCGCTCGACCGGGTGCTGCTGTGGAAGTTCACTACGTCATTCCGAACTGGCATATCGCGTCGGACCGCGTCGCCTATTGGGACAAATTCGGCCAGCCCAAGGTGATCCCGACGCGCGGCGTGCAGTTCGACGCCTGGTGGGTCGACCCGGCGAAGGCGGCGGCGTTGCAGCAGCGCCGCCGCGTATTGGACGCATAAATAGGACGGCCGGGCAGTCCCGCGAATGCTCGCCTACATCGTCCGGCGCCTGCTGCTGATCGTGCCGACGCTGTTCGGGATCATGGTGATCAATTTCATCATCATCCAGTTCGCGCCGGGCGGGCCGGTCGAGCAGGTGATCGCCCAGCTCCAGGGCACGGCGTCGGCGCCACCGCGCGCATCGCGCGGCAGCGGCGGATCCGAGGTCGGCGGCAACGCCCGCACGTGCAGGCGACGGACGCGCGGCAGCCGGCTACCGCGGCGCGCAGGGCCTCGACCCGGAATTCATCAAGCGAGCTCGAGAAGCAGTTCGGCTTCGACAAGCCGGCGCTACGAGCGCTTCCTGCTGATGATGAAGAACTACGCTCACCTTCGATTTCGGCGAGAGCTATCTTCCGCGACCGCCCGGTGATCGACCTGATCCTCGAGAAGATGCCGGTGTCGATCTCGCTCGGCCTCTGGACGCACGCTGCTCACCTATCTGATCTCGATCCCGCTCGGCATCGCCAAGGCGGTGCGCGACGGCTCGCGCTTCGATGTCTGGACCAGCGGCGGTCGATCATCGTCGGCTACGCGATCCCGAGCTTCCTGTTCGCCATCCTGCTGATCGTGCTGTTCGCCGGCGGCAGCTATCTGGCGACTGGTTCCCGCTGCGCGGCCTGGTGTCGGACAACTTGGCACGAGCTCGCCTGGCCGAGCAAGATCCTCGACTATCTCTGGCACATGGCCCTGCCGATCACCGCGCATGGTCGATCGGCGGCTTCGCCACCCTGACGATGCTGACCAAGAACTCGTTCCTCGACCAGATCAGCAAGCAATACGTGCATGACCGCGCGCGCCAAGGGCCTGACCGAGCGGCGCGTGCTCTACGGCCATGTGTTCCGCAACGCCATGCTGATCGTCATCGCCGGCTTTCCCGGCGCCTTCATCGGCATTCTGTTCACCGGCTCGCTGCTGATCGAGATCATCTTCTCGCTCGACGGGCTGGGCCTGCTCGGCTTCGAGGCGGCGATCAACCGCGACTACCCGGTGATGTTCGGCACGCTGTATCATCTTCACCCTGCTCGGCCTGGTGATGAACCTGATCGGCGACCTCACCTACACGCTGGTCGATCCGCGGATCGACTTCGAAGCGCGGGAGGTCTGATGAGCGCATGCCGGCGCGCGACGCTCGCACCGGGACGCCCGATCGCCACCGGCGCGTGCTCGGCCGACTCAGCCCGCTCAAGCGGCGCCGCTCGACAACTTCAAGGCCAACCGGCGCGGCTACTGGTCGCTCTGGATCTTCCTGCTGCTGTTCGTGCTGTCGCCTGTTCGCCGAGTTGATCGCCAACGACAAGCCGATCGTCGTCTGCTACGACGGGCAGCTCTACTTTCCGGTCTTCGTCGCCTATCCGGAGACCACGTTCGGCGGCGATTTCCAGACCGAGGCCGACTACCGCGACCCCGTATCGTGACGAGCTGATCGACGACAAGCGGCTGGATGCTCTGGCCGCCGATCCGCTACAGCTACCGACACGCGTCAATCTACGGACCTGCCGCAGCCCGGCGCCCGTCGCCGCCGACGCGCGAGAACTGGCTCGGCACCGACGACCAGGCGCCGCGACGTGCTGGCGCGGCTCATCTACGGCTTCCGCATCTCGGTGCTGTTCGGCCTGATGCTGACCGTCTGTCAGCTCGGTCGATCGGCGTCGCCGCCGGCGCGGTGCAGGGCTATTTCGGCGGCTGGATCGACCTGCTCGTTCCAGCGCTTCATCGAGATCTGGTCGCGGCCTGCCGGTGCTCTACCTGCTGATCATCCTGGCCAGCATCGTCGAGCCGAACTTCTGGTGGCTGCTCGGGCATCATGCTGCTGTTCTGCTGGATGGCGCTGGTCGGCGTGGTGCGGGCCGAGTTCCTGCGCGCGCGCAACTTCGACTATGTGCGCGCCGCCCGCGCGCTCGGCGTGTCCGAACCGCATGATCATGTTCCGCCACGTCCTGCCGAACGCCATGGTGGCGACGCTGACCTTCCTGCCCTTCATCCTGTCCGGCTCGATCACCACGCTGACCTCGCTCGACTTCCTCGGCTTCGGCCTGCCGCCGGGCTCGCCCTCGCTCGGCGAGCTGCTGGCGCAGGGCAAGGCCAACCTGCAGGCGCCGTGGCTCGGCACTCACCGGCTTCTTCGTCATCGCCTCATGCTGACCCTGCTGATCTTCATCGGCGAAGCGGTGCGCGACGCCTTCGATCCGCGGAAGACGCAGAGGTGAGCGGCATGAACGAGCCGCTGCTCGACCGTCGACGACCTCCGCGTCCGTTTCGCGTCGCCGGGCGGCGCGCGTCGAGGCGGTGCGCGGCGTCTCCTTCGACATCGCGCAAGGGCGAGACGCTGGCGCTGGTCGGCGAAGTCGGGCTCGGGCAAGTCGGTCACCGCGCTCTCGATCCTGCAGCTCCTGCCCTATCCGATGGCCGAGCCATCCCTCCGGGTCGATCCGCTTCGACGGACAGGAGCTGGTCGGCGCCAGCGAGCGCGACGCTGCGCGCAGGTGCGCGGCAACCGAGATCTCGATGATCTTCCAGGAGCCGATGACCTCGCTCAATCCGCTGCACACCGTCGAGAAGCAGATCGGCGAGGTCCTGATCGCTGCACAAGCGGATGTCGCGCGCGCGGCGGCGCGCGGCGCGCACGCTGGAGCTGCTGCGAGCTGGTCGGCATCCCCGACGCCGGAGCAGCGGCTGACGCCTATCCGCACCAGCTCTCCGGCGGCCAGCGCCAGCGCGTGATGATCGCCATGGCGCTCGCCAACGAGCCCGACCTGCTGATCGCCGACGAGCCGACCACGGCGCTCGACGTCACCGTCCAGGCGCAGATCCTGAAGCTGCTGAAGGAGCTGCAGGAGCGGCTCGGCATGGCGATGCTGTTCATCACCCACGACCTCGGCATCGTGCGCAAGATCGCCGACCGGGTCTGCGTCATGACCGAGCGGCGAGATCGTCGAGCACGGCGCGACGCGGCAGATCTTCGACGCAGCCGCAGCACGCCTACACCCGGCACCTGCTCGGCCGCCGAGCCGAAGGGCGGCCCGGCCGGCGGCCGCCGAAGCGCGCCGGCGTCATGCGCGCCGACGACCTCGAAGGTCTGGTTCCCGATCAAGCGCGGGCGTGCTCCGCCGCACCGGTCGACCACGTCAAGGCGGTGGACGGCATCTACGCTCACGCGTCCGCGAGGGCCAGACGCGTGGGCGTGGTCGGCGAATCCGGCTCCGGCAAGACGACGCTGGGCCTGCGCGCTGCTGCGGCTGCATCGCAGCGAGGGCGGCATCCGCTTCGAGGGCCAGCGACATCCAGGGCCTCGACGCCGAGCACGCTGCGGCCGCTGCGGCGCGAGATGCAGATCGTCTTCCAGGACCCCTTCGGCAGCCTGTCGCCCGCGCATGTCGGTCGGCCAGATCGTCGAGGAGGGGCTCAAGGTCCACGGCCTCGGCGGCGGCGACGCGAGCGGCGCGACCGCTGGTCGGCCAGGCGCTCGACGGAGGTCGGCCTCGACCCCGGCGATGCCGGACCGCTATCCGCACGAATTCTCCGGCGGCCAGCGCCAGCGCATCGCCATCGCCCGCGCCATGGTGCTCAAGCCGCAGCTTCGTCGTGCTGGACGAGCCGACCTCGGCGCTCGACATGTCGGTGCAGGCGCAGATCGTCGATCTGCTGCGCGACCTGCAGGCGCGGCCACAACCTCGCCTACATGTTCATCAGCCACGACCTGCAGCGTCGTGCGCGCGCTCGCCGACGACGTGCATCGTCATGCGCGACGGCAAGGTGGTCGAGCAGGGCACGGCCGACGCAGATCTTCCACGCGCCGCAGACCGCCTACACCAAGGCGCTGATGGCGGCCGCCTTCGACCTGGAGACCGCGGAAGACGCGATCGCCGCCGGCACGATCCGGATGTGAGGGAAGCCACACGATGGCCCTTGTCTTCTATTCCGCAAGTGACCGGTTCGAATCCTGGCGCGACGCGCTGACCCAGGCCATCCCGGACCTCGAAGTACGCAACTGGGACCAGGCGGGCGATCCGGCGGAGATCGACTTCGCGCTGGTCTGGCTGCCGCCGCAGCGAGCGTTGCGGCGTTTCCCCAATCTCAAGGCGATCCTCAATCTCGGCGCCGGGGTGGACGCCTTGCTCAAGGACCCGGACCTGCCGGAAGGCGTGCCGATCGTCCGCATGGTCGACGAGGACCTGGCGAAATGCATGGCGGAATACGTGCTGCTGCATGTTCTGCGCTACCACCGGGATCAGCCGGCGCTGGACGCGCAGCAAGCCAAGAAGGAATGGCGCGTTATCGCGTCGCCGGCGGCTGGCCACCGGCGGGTCGGCGTGATGGGGCTGGGCGCGATGGGTAGTGAAGCGGCGCGGCATCTGCTTGCCACCGGCTTCAACGTGGCCGGCTGGACCCGCAGCCCGCGTTTCATCACGGGCGTCAAAGGGTACCACGGCGCGGACGGGCTCGGGCCCTTCCTCGCGCGGACGGAAATTCTCGTCTGCCTGCTGCCGCTGACGCCCGAGACGCAAGGCATCCTGAACCACGACCTGTTCGCCCGGTTGCCACGCGGCGCCTGCCTGATCAACGCAGGGCGCGGCGGCCATCAGGTGGAAGCGGACATCCTGGCGGCCCTCGACACGGGACAGCTCGGCGGGGCCACGCTCGACGTCTTCCGGACCGAGCCTCTGCCCACCGGCAGCCCGTTCTGGACGCATCCCAAGGTCACGGTGACGCCGCACAACGCCAGCATCACCAACCCGGCGTCGGCGGTGCGCCACGTCGTCGACTCAATCAAGCGGGTGCGGGCCGGCAAGCCGTTGCACCATGTCGTCGATCCCGCGGTCGGCTATTGACGGCGCCGGCCTGCCTTACGCCTCGACGCTGTATTTACGGACGAAGTCCTCGTCGATGGTGACGCCGAGCCCGGGCCGGTCCGGGATCTCGATCATGCCGTCGACCGCCTTGAATTCCTCCTCGACCAGTCCGTGCAGCAGCGGGTTGGCGCCGCAGGAATATTCCAGGATGAACGCCGTGGACGCGGCGGCCGAGACGTGCAGCCCGGCGGCGAAGGTCGTGGCGCCGCCCCAGATATGGGCGGCGAAACGAAGCTGCCAGGCCGCGCACAGCGCTTCGATCCGCATCGACTCCGTGATGCCGCCGGCGATCGAGATGTCCGGCTGCAGGATGTCCGCCGCGCGATGCTCGATCAGGTCACGGAAGTCGAAGCGGGTGAACTCGCTCTCGCCGGTGGAGATGGGAATATCGGTCGCCGCCCGAATCTCGGCCAGGCCGCGCTTGTCGTCGGCGGTGACCGGCTCCTCGAACCAGGCGATCCGGCAGTCGCGCAACTGCTCGCAGAAGCGCTTGGCCTCGGTCACGCCATAGGTGCCGTGGGCGTCGCACATGATGTCGATCTTCGTCGCCCAGCCCCTTGCGCGCGGCGCGGACGCGGGCGACCGAGGTCGCGAGGTCGCCGTCGGCGGAGCCGACCCGCATCTTGACCGCCTTGAAGCCGCCGATGTCGAGGAAGCGCTGCAGCTCGTCGGCGATCCGGTCCGCCGGGGCCCAGCCGCCCGAGGCATAGGCCGGCATGCGGTCGCGCCGCTTGCCGCCGAGCAGCTGGTGGACCGGGACGCCGAGCGACTTGCCCAGGATGTCCCAAAGCGCGATGTCGATGCCGCTGATGCCGCAGATCGTGATGCCGCGCCGGCCGAGGATCGGGAAGACGTGCCCGCGGTCGACCGCGAAATGCGCGCGGCTGCCGTTGTACATGATGTCCCAGAGCAGGCTGATCTGCCGCGGGTCCTTGCCGATGATGAGCGGGCCCAGCTCGCGCTCGATCAGGACTTTCAACGCGATTCCCGCCCCGGCGCTGCCGGCGGCCGGGCGCGCTTCGCCGTAGCCCACGATGCCGCATTCGGTCTCGACACGCGCCAGGATCGAATCGAAGGAGCTGATGCGGCCGAAATCGGTGACATGCTGCTTGTCCTCCGGGATCGGGACATGCAGCCAGTCGGCGGTGACGGATTTGATCTTCATGGCGTCCTCCTGTGGCGCGGGCGGCTTTACGCGCGCCCGTCATGGCTGGGCGCCGACTTCCCGTGAAGCCGCCGGTCAACCGATGAGGGAAGCCACCTGGCGGATCGCCTCGGCAAACTCGGTCAGGAAGAGGGAGCCTTTGACGGTTCTCTGAATCAACACCGATCGGCGGTCGTTGTCATCCGTCTTTCGGCGCAGCAGTCCGTCGCTGCACAGGCGGTCGAGCGCGCGCGTGATCGCCGGCTTGGAGATCCTGAGCGTCGCGGCGAGGCCACGGACGGTCTGCGGCTTGTCATCGAGATAGACCGTAAACAGCACCGCGATCTGTCGCGCGGACAGATCGGGGCCGGATCGATGCAACATGCTGACCGTAACTTGGTGCCATAGCGCCAGCGCGTGGCCAGCACTGAGATTCAACGGCATAGGTGTCCCGGATACTGCCCGTGTCGTGCCCTATGGAAGGAGGCGATATACTAACCCAGGGAGAATAGAAGAACAAGGGCGTCAACCCTCGATAGTGCTTGGACCCTGAAAGCGGGGCTAGGCGAAGCGGCGCGCGATAACCGCGTAAACGGCGCGGATCGCCATCGCTTCGGCACCCTTCGGCCGGCCGCTGCGCGGCGCCTGGTTCCAGGCATAGATGTCGAAATGCGCCCAGGGCACTGCGTCGCCGACGAATTCCTGAAGGAAGAGCGCGGCCGTGATGGCGCCGGCCTGGGGTATGCTGCCGGCGTTGTTGATGTCGGCCACCGGGCTGTCGAGCAGCCGGCGGTAAGGCTTCCAGAGCGGCATGCGCCAAAGCGGGTCGTCTGCGTCTTGGCCGGCCTGGCAGAGGTCCGCCGCGAGGCCGTCGTTGTTGCAGAAGAGGGCCGGCAGGTCGGGCCCGAGCGCCACCCGCGCGGCGCCGGTCAAGGTCGCGAAGTCGAACAGCAGTTCGGGCTTTTCCGACAGCGCCTCGGTCAGGGCGTCAGCCAGCACGAGGCGGCCCTCGGCGTCGGTGTTGCCGATCTCGACCGTCTTGCCGGCGCGCGAGTTGAGGATGTCGAGCGGGCGGAAGGCGTCACCGGACACGCTGTTCTCGACGGCGGGCACGAGAACCCGCAGGCGCACCGGAAGCTCGGCCATCATGATCATGCGGGCCAGTCCCAAGGCATGCGCGGCGCCCCCCATGTCCTTCTTCATCATCAGCATCGAAGACGACGGCTTGAGGTCGAGCCCGCCGGAATTGAAGCAGACGCCCTTCCCGACCAGCGTCACCTTCGGGTCGCGCGCTTTTCCCCAGGTGAGGTCGATGAGGCGCGGCGGCCGGTTGGACGCACGCCCGACCGCATGGATCATGGGATAGTTTTCGCGCAAAAGGTCGTCACCCACCGTGATCTTGCAGCGGCCCTTGAACTCGCGCGCCAGCCCTTGCGCCGCGGCGGCGAGCTCGCCCGGCCCCATGTCCGACGCTGGTGTGTTGATCAGGTCGCGCACCATATAGATGCTGCTGGCCATGCGTTCCGCGCCGCCGGCCCGCATCTCCTTCGTGAGGACGAGCTTCGGGTCATGCGCGTCCGATTTCTTGTAACGGTCGAAGCGGTAGCTGCCGAGCGCCCAGCCGAGCGCGGCCCGCGTCGCAGCCTCGTCCTTGATATCCTTGTGCAATTCGTAACGCCCCGGGGCGAGGCGATCCGCCGCCGCCGCCCAGGACCAGATGTCGCCGTCGCCGTCGATGCCGACGAACACGCCCTCGATCGGGCTGTCTGCCTTCGCGCCGGCCGGGACAAGCAGGACGGCGCCGGGCTCGGCCTTGAAGCCGCTGGCGGTGATCCAGGCGGCGGTCCGCTTCGACTGCTTCTTGAGCCAGGCGCCGAAATTGTCCTTGCGGACGGCGGTCAGCGTTACGGTCTGGGCGTCCGGCTTTCCGGTGAAGCAATCGAGCATCGCGGTGGATCCCTGTCTGTCTGAGGCGCGGTTTCCGGGACGCGGAACCCGCTATCTTTTTTAGTGGCCGGTTCGTATCGGGTGCAACTGGCGGCAAACAATACGCCGAGAGACCCGCCGGAGCCTAGCCCTGCCAGGCACGCAGAAGTGTCGCAAATACCGCCGCCGGATCGGGCGCGCGCATGACGAGCCCCATGACGGCGAGGCCGGCAGCGCCGCTGTCGCGGACCTCGGCCGCGGTGTCGGGGGCGATACCGCCGAGCGCCAGGACGGGCAGGCGAAGCGCGGCGATCATGGACGATAGCCCATCCGTGCCCAGCGCCGGGCCGTAGCCGGGCTTGCTCTCGGTCAGAAAGACGGGGCTCAGCGTGATGTAATCAGCGCCGAGCTCCTTGCGCGGCCTGCGCCTCTTTCAGCGAATGGCAGGAGATGCCGATCAGCGCAGCCTTGCCCAGCGCCGCCCGGGCGCGTGCAACCGTTTCCGCGTCGGCCGCGCGTTGCGGCAGGTGAATGCCGCCGGCGCCGATCGCACCGGCCGCCGCCACGTCGGCGCTGATCGAGAGCATGGCGCGGTGCCGCTTGCAGAGCGCGGCGAGGTCCCGGCCCAGGTCGACGAGCTCGTTGCTTGCCAAATCCGGCTCCCGCAGCAGGACCCAGCGGCATCCGCCTTGGAGCGCGGCACCGATCACCTCGGCCAGCGGCCGGGACGCCATCCGGCGATCGGTAATCACCAGGAAGGGCGGATCGGGCAGCATCAAGTGCCGATGACGCCTTTCTGCGGGCTTGAAGCCTCGGCATGGCGCTTGCGCGGGATGCGGCCGGCGCGATAGGCGTGCCGGCCGCCTTCGACCGCCATGGCGCATCGCCGTCGCCATCCGCACCGGGTCAAGCGCGCCGACACCGCGGAGGCGAGCAGCACGCCGTCGCAGCCGAGTTCCATCGCCATGGCGGCGTCGGATGCGGTGCCGATGCCCGCGTCGATGATCACGGGAACGTCGCTTCGGCGCGGATGATCTCGATATTGCAGGGATGGCGATGCCCATGCCGGAGCCGATCAGCGAGCCGAGCGGCATGACCGCCGCACAGCCCAGATCCGCCAGCTTGCGGCAGGTGATCGGGTCGTCCGTGCATAGGGCAGGACGATGAAGCCGTCGCGCACCATTTCCCCGGCGCGGCAGCAGTTGCTCGACATCGGGATAGAGCGTCTCGCGGTCGCCGATCACCTCCAGCTTGACCCAGTTGGTCTCCAGCGCCTCGCGCGCGAGTTCGGCGGTCAGCAGCGCATCCTTCGCGGTGACGCAGCCCGCGGTGTTCGGCAGGATGCTGGTATCGCCCGCCAGCACGTCGAGCACCGTCTCGCCGCCGCTCGGCCAGGTCGACGCGGCGGATGGCGACCGTCACGATCTCCGCGCCGCCGGCTTCGATCGCATCCAGCATGACCTGGTTGTTTGGGTATTGCGCGCTGCCGATCAGCAGGCGCGACGTAAAGTCTTGTCCGCTATCGTGAGCGCGTCTTCCAGCGGATTGTACATGGTTCGTTTCGCTCCCTTCCCGATCGCCGTTCAGCCGCCTTGCTCAACCGCCCGGGGCCGGCCGCACGATCTCGATATCGTCGCCGTCCTTCACCCGCTCGCTGTCCCAGCGGCCGCGCGGGATGACCACGCCGTTGACGGCCACCGCCACGAAGCGGGCCGCGGGATCGACCTCTTCGGCGCGCAGCAGGTCGTCCACCGTCGCGACATTGAGGCTCTTCTGTTCGCCGTTGACGCGGATGCTGCTCACGAGACGACCCCGAGCTTGGCGCCGTCGGCGGCCGGGCGCGCCTTGCCGGCCTTCCGGGAGAAGCGGTTGATCGAGAACGGCTCGATGGCGGGCATGACCTTTCCAGTCAAAATATAGTGGCTGACCGCATCGGCGGTAACCGGGGTCAGCAGTATTCCATTTCTGTGATGGCCGGTCGCCATGACCAGGCCGTCGATCGGCGTGGGACCGAGGATCGGCGCATCATCTCGGCTCGTCGGCCGGTGTCCGACCCACATCTCGACGATAGGCAATTCCGTCATGCCGGGCAACGCCTCCCAGGTGCCGCGCAGCAGGTCGAGCACGCCGCCCGCGGTGAGCGACGGGTCGAAGCCCTTCTCCTCGACGGTCGCGCCGATGATCAGGCGGCCGTCGACCCGCGGGACCAGATAAACGCCCGGCGCCCACAGCACGTGGCTGAGCAGCGGATCGCCGCCGATCCATCTGCACCGCCAGCATCTGGCCCTTGAGCGGCCGGACCGGCGGCTTGAGTGCATCGGGCACGCCCGCGATGCCGCGCGACCAGGCGCCTGCCGCCAGGACGACGACATCGTAGGGGTGGGCGCCCGCGTCTTCGCCGGCCAGTACGATGCCGCGGGCGCGGCCGGCGTCGACGTCGATCGCCTGGACCTCGGTGCCCGGGTGCAGCGTTCGCGCCGGCGGTGCGGCAGGCCTGCACCAGGGCCTCGACCAGCTTGCGGTTATCGACCTGATGGTCGCCGGGGCTGTAGACCCCGGCGCAGACGTTCGGCGACAGGAAGGGCTCGCGCTTCGCGGGCGTCGGCGCCGGACAGCCATTCGACCTCCAGGCCTTGCCCGCGCTGATAGTCGTAATTGAACCGCAGCGCCTCCGCGTCGTCCCGATCGAGCGCGACGATTAGCGTCCCTTCGTCGCGGTAGTCGACGGAGACCCCGCTCGCCTTGGCCAGCTCGGCGGCAAATCTCGGCCATTGCCGCTGGCTTTCGAGATCGAGCGCGAGCAGCGTTTCCTCGCCCGGCTCGGCCTCGGCGCGCGCCGCCAGCATGCCGGCCGCGGCCCAGCTCGCCGCCCGGCCCGGTTCCGCGCGGTCGAAGATGTCGACCCGGCACCCGGCTTCGGCGAGACGCCAGCCGATGCCCAGTCCGCAGACGCCGGCACCGATGATGCCGACGCTCGGTCGTCGGGAAGTCGAGATTTGAAGTCCTTGCGGCATGAGCGGCTCCCTTCGCTGGCATGATCCAGATCAGGTTCAGTGGGTGTGCTCTCAGCCGGCACGCGCCGGCACCCCAGCCAAAGATCAGGTGGAAGAATACCGCTTTCGGGGGGGCCTCTTCAAGCGCCGCGCAAGGCCTACTTCGCCGCGGCTGCCGTGAAATTCTTCAGCAGGCCGGTCATCTGCTCGATCACGCTGGCCGGTTCGGTAACGCCATAGCGCTTCGCAAGGACGGCCGGATCGGTATAGGCGATATAGGTCGTGGCGTTCTCCGCCTGGAAAACCAGCACCCTGAGCGGGAGATCGAGCCCCATTTCCGCATTCTTCTGCATCAGCGGCGTTCCGACTTTCGGATTTCCGAAGATAAGCACTTCCATGGGCCGCAGCGGCTGGCCGATGCTTTTCGCTGCGGCCGCGTGGTCGATCCGGGCAAATATGGTAATGCCCTTTTCGCTCAAGGCCTTCTGCAGCTTGTCCATCGTCGTCTTCACGTCATGCGCGCTGGGAACCAGGATGATGCCGTCCGCGCCTTGAGCGGGGGCGGGCGCGGGGGCGGCGACGAGCGCAAACAGCAGCGCCGCGATCCCAAGAAACGGCATGCGGTTCAGTCTTCCGGTCATGTCACACTCCTAGAGGGCCCACCAAACTGCTCAACGGCCAGACACACGAATATAGGGAAGATTATATAAGGAATTATACTTTTCCGCGTCTTTGGGCGCGCCATCGGCTGATTGGCGTATGCCGAACCGGCATCATGGTGGCCTCCGATCCGAAAGTCGACCTACGATTTCGCTAGCCAATCCGCCACGCCTGCACCATGGCGATCCCTTCGCTCAGGTTTCAGATCATAGGAGATCAATCGACCAAGGAACGCAACCAGCCGCGCAGCCGGCCGAGAACGGATCGAGGCGGTTCGGCCGCCGCAGGGGGTGAAGCGGGAGCCTCGGCGGGCGCGGGGCGAATGCCGGTGAGCAGCTCCTGGCTGCCTTTTGGCGCGCCTTCGAGGTGATAGGCGGCAGCGATGTAATCGTGCCAGATGCGCGCCGGAAGGTCGCCGCCGGTGACGCGATCGGTCGGGGAATTGTCATCATTGCCGAGCCAGATGGCCACGACGATATCGGCGGTAAAGCCGATGAACCAGGCGTCCCGGTAGTCCTGGGTCGTCCCGGTCTTGCCGGCGACCGGGGAGGGCATGCGCGCGGCCTTGCCGGTGCCGGAATCGACCGCGGAGATCAGGAGGTCGAGCATTTCCGACCGCCGCCACGGCAAAGCGGCCTCCTCTTGCGGGATGCTGGCCGGCTTGTACTCATAGAGCTTGCGGCTCTGGCCGCGGACGCTTCGGATGCCGAACGGCTCCATCTTCTTCACGTCCGCCGCCATTGCGCCGTAAGCGGCCGCCATTTCCATCAACGTGACCTCGGATGCGCCGAGTGCGATGCTCGGCTGGTCGATCAGCGGCGATTCCGACGCCGAGGCTGCGCGCGACGCCGATGACCCGGGCGCGCCCGACCTTTTCCGTCAGCTGTACGGCGACCGAGTTGATCGAATCGGCAAAGGCGGTGCGCAGCGTCACGGGGCCGCGATAGGTGCCGCCGTAATTCTGCGGCTCCCAGTTACCTATTTTCAGCGGCTGGTCCACCATCACCGTATCGGGGGTCATGCCGGCGTCGAATGCGGCCAGATAGACGAAGAGCTTGAACAACGAGCCGGGTTGCCGGCGGGCCTGCGTTACCCGGTTGAACTGGCTTTCGTCGTAGTTGCGGCCGCCGACCATCGCGAGCACCGCGCCCTCGCGATCGAGGACGACCATGGCGCCCTGATGCACGTTGCGCTTGGCGCATTCGCCGTCGAGCCAGCGCCGCATCGTGCTTTCCGCGAGCCTCTGCAGGGGGATGTTCAGGGTGGTCTGCACGGTCAGATCCGCCGAGAGCGGTCCCAGCAGCGCGCGCGCGTTGCCGGCGACCCAGTCGGCGAAATAGCGGCTGCCTTCCGTGATCTGGGTATCGGGATTGACCGCCAGGACGACCTTGTCGACGTCGGCCGTCTCGGCCGTGGCCTGGGTGATGTAGCCGTTCTCGACCATCGTCTTGAGGACGAGCCGCCCGCGCTCGCGCGCCGCCTGAAGATTGCGCGTCGGCGCCAGGCTGGACGGCGAGCGGATGAGTCCCGCCAGCATGGCGGCCTCCGCCAGCGTCAGATCGCGCGCCGACTTGTTGAAATAGCGTTGCGCCGCGCCGTCGATGCCGTAGGCGCCGGCGCCGAGATAGACCTTGTTGAGATAACGGACAGGATCTCGTCCTTGGTCAGCCGGTGCTCGAGCCACAGCGCGATCATCGCTTCCTGGACCTTGCGCTTGAAGGTGCGCTCCGACGATAGGAACATCAGCTTTGCAAGCTGCTGCGTGATCGTGCTGCCGCCCTGACGGACCCCGCCTGCCAGCAAGTTGACGACGGTGGCGCGGATCATGCCGATCGGGTCCAGGCCGAAATGGCTGTAGAAGCGGCGATCTTCGATGGAGACGACGGCCTCGGGCAGATAGCGCGGGATATCCTTCAGATTGAGGATCTCTCCGTGAAATTGTCCGCGCATGGCGAAGATCTCGCCATTTGCGGCGACGAGCGTCGTCGAGAACTGCAGCTGCTTGCGCTCGAAATCATCGGACAGGGGCAGCGTGTAGGCGAGATAACCAAGCAGGGCCACCACGACCACGGCGATGACGACCGCCGCATTGAGCGCCCCGCGCAGGAGGCGTAGCCACAGCGGATGCCGATACGGCTTCCCGGCGTCGCGAGGCCGGCGGAGGCGGCCCATGATCGTTTGCATCGAGCGGCGCCAGTCCTGCAGCCGATTTATGATCTGCATCGTGCCGTCATATTGGTCTTGGCCCCATTCCCTGACCCGCCGGGGGCGGAAACAGGGCCAAGTATCACCCTATTGTCGCCCGTGACTGGGCCCGTCTCCCCGCGGCAGAGTGTCATCGCTTTTTGCGTCAGCATCGCGACCGCATCATGGCCAAAATGTGCCTCATATGCCAGCCGCCGAGGCGGGCCCGCGGTCAGGGCGAAGGCGGCGCCGGGCGGCGTATCGTCGGGCCGAGCCGCTGGATTACATCGCGGGCGTCGTAGGCGTTGACCTTATTCACCGGCTTCTGACCGTGATAGAGAACGATATCGGCGGTGATGGTGTATCGCGAGATCGGGTGGTAGGTGCCGGAATAAGGGCCGGTGTCCCAACGGTCGTATGGGAAGCGGTGGTAATAGGTCGGATAGGCGAAATTGTCGTAGGTGGCCAGGTAGCTGGTCGATTTGTCCACATGCCGGTCCGCGACGTCGAAATAGTCGTAGCCGTTTCGCAGCGTAACCTCGGCGGCATGGAACAGCATGTAATTCTCCACCACCTGCTGCGGCGTGACGCTGTTGCCGTGGAAGGCGATGCGATACCGGTTATCTTCGATCCGCTGCTCGGAATAGCCGTATCCGTCCTGCGCCGCCTGATAGGGCGTCGGGTGTGCGCAAGCCGCCAGCAGCGCCATCAGCAAAGCCGGAATTATGATCCGGTACATCGTTTCTCCCGGCTGAAAATGGGTTGTTGTCGATGATATATGAGTGTGCGGCCGTGAAATCGCCAGCCCTGCGGCCCGTACGGGCCGGCTGCAAATTTTGCGCGTCTCGGAATCGATGATATGAACGGTTCCAGTCACTCTGGCAGTTGGTTCAAGTCCGCATGCGTAGACCCGATATCGGCAACCGGGCTCTGATCGGTCTGGTCGCCGGCATAGTCCTCGTCCTCCTGCTCTATTTTTCGCTCCTTCCGCTGCTGCCGCAGGCGCTGCGCACGCCGGGAAGCCCGGTGCTTTATGTCTTCGGCGCGACAGGCGCCTGCCTGCTGCTGGTGTCGATGGTCTTCGTGCTGGTCAAGCGCACCGGCCGGGGCGGCCCGCCGCCGGCATGGTTCGTCGCGCATGTCGGGGCATCCAGCCTCGGGACCGTTCTGGTCGCGATTTATTCGGCGGGATATCTGCGGCGGCCGCCGGCGCTGCTCTTTCTGGCCCGGCGGGGCTCATCCTGCTCGGGGTCTGGGCGCGGGTCTGGTCTGTCGCGGCGCATTGCCGGAACCTTTGGGATCGAAGCACGGGCATTTCGCGGTGCACGGCCCGGACGCCCGCGGACAGCTGCGCGACCTGCTCGCGCGCAAGGTGGCGCTGCTGCGGACGCTCGATCCCAAAGCGGCGGAAGGCACCTTCTCCCTGACGCTGGCCCATTGGCTCAGGCTGCGCCGCGCCTCCGCCCGCTACGGGCGGCTGGTCCGGGCCGAAAGCGGGCTGATCGGCACGCGCGAGCGGCCGCGCCGCAGCAGGCCTGGTGGCGCGCGGCACATCTCGCGCTCGCCTATACGTTCTCGGGGTCTCGATCCACGTCCTCACGGTGACGTTCTTCGCCGGCTACGTGGCCGACGGCAGGCCGATCACGTGGTGGCATCTTGACAGAATGGCCGGTGAGCGAAGCGCCTCGCCCTGATGATCGACCTCGAGCGCTGCACCGGCTGCAAGAGCTGCGAGGCCGCCTGCAAGCAGGAGCACCGGCTCGGGCCGGGCGAGTACCGCAACAAGGTGGTGTGGAGCGGCGGCGCCGAGCCGGCCCGCGCTCGCCTTCCTCACCCTCGCCTGCCAGCACTGCGAGCGCCCGGCCTGCCTGCGCGCCTGCCCGGTCAACCCCAAGGCGATCGCCAAGGACCCGGCCACCGGCGTGGTGAGCGTGCTCGAGGACCGCTGCACCGGCTGCGGCGAGTGCGTCATCGCCTGCCCCTACAGCGCGATGGGCTACGACGCCGAGCGGCCACCACGCGGTGAAGTGCGACCTGTGCGCCGAGCGCCGCGCCGCAGGGCTGACCACCGCCTGCGCCAGCGTCTGCCCGACGCGCGCGATCGCCTTCGGCCATCGCGACGTGCTGCTCGCGCGCGCCGGCGCGGAGGGCCGCAGCGCTGCGCGACAACGACCCCTTCCTGCTCGGCCCGGCCACCGATCTACCTCGAGCGCGCTCGCGCCGCAGGAAGCGGGGCAACGGCCGCGCCGTGCCTTCGGGCAGCGCTGTTCGGAGGCGAGCCGCAGTTTCCCTATGGAGCCGAGAGCGAAAGACGCGCGAAGCCGACCGGGTCGTGCCCGGCGGCTGCAACATCTGCTTCAACTGCTGCAGCACCAAGTTCCATTTCCGCGGCGACGAGCTGGTGAAGATCACCGGCAACGACGAGGACCCGCTGCTCGCGGGCCGCGTCTGCCCGAAGTCGCAGCTCACGCTGCAGCTCTACCGCAGCCCGCACCGGCTGCTGTACCCCGCAGAAGCGCGTCGGCACGCGCGGCGAAGGCCGCTTCGAGCGCATTTCGTGGGACCAGGCGCTGGACGAGATCGCCGGAAAGATTGAAGGCAGACGAAGAGCAGTACGGCGCCGAGGCGCTGGCCCTTTTCATCGGCACGCGCACCGGCATGCTCGACTACCTCGGCTACACGCGCCTGTTCGCGCAAGCCTGGGGCACGCCGAACCACGAGGGCACCGACCCGTTCTGCGCCAGCGGCAAGAACGTCGCCTACGAGCTGACCCAGGGGCGCATCGGCTCGCGGCAACAGCTACACGCCGGAGGACATCGGCTCGGCGCAAGTTGTACCTCTACCTCGGCGACAACCAGGCCGAGACGCGGCCGGTGTACTTCGGCATGGTCAACGACTGGCGGCTGAGGAACGGCGCCAGGATGGTGGTGGTCGATCCGCGCCTGACGGTGACCGCGAGCAAGGCCGACCGCTGGCTCGCGATCCGGCCCGGCACCGACATGGCGCTCGCGCTGGCGCTTTGCCAGCACATCCTGGCGAACGATCTCGAAGACAAGGCCTTCTGCCGCGACTGGCTGCTCGGCTTCGAGCAATGGCGCGAGTTCATCCTCGCGCGCGGCTACACGCCCGAGTGGGCCGAGCCGGTCACCGGCATCGCGGCGGCCGAGATCCGGCGCCTGGCCGAGGAGATCGCGGCGGCCGACGGCTGCGTCATCTTCGCCAGCCGCGGCGTCAACCAGCACTCGAACGGCACCCAGACCAACCGCGCGCTGATGTTCCTCGCCGCGATCACCGGCAACTGGGGCCGGCGCGGCGGCGCGTACTTCAACATGAGCCACGGCACGCCGATCGCGCCGAACGCGCCGCGCGGAGCGCCGGCCGAAGATCTCCCGTCCGCGCGTGCGCCGCAGCCCGACCGGCTGGACCGAGGCGATGACCCGCGGCAGGCCCTACCCGATCAAGGCGCTGATCGCCTGCAACAACCCGCTCGCGCAGTGGCCGGGGCAGGACGCGGCGCGCGAGGCCTTCTCGGCGCTCGACCTGCTGGTGCACATCGAGCTGTTCGCGAACGAGACCTCGGCCTACGCCGACTACGTGCTGCCCGCCGCGACCGGGATCGAGAAAGGCGAGATCGGGCGCGGCAACGACGACCGGCGCATCGTCTGGATCGACAAGATGATCGAGCCGCCGGGCGAGGCGAAGGCCGACGGCTGGATCTGGATCGAGCTCGGCAGGCGCCTCGGCATGGGCGACGTGCTGAAGGAATCGTGGAAGGACCCGGCGCGTATTCTGGGACGAGGCCTGCATCGACAACGAGCTGATGCGCGGCGTGACGCAGAAGCGGCTGCACTCGGTGCCCTGGCGCTGGGTGCGCCAGCCGGTGGCGAGCGAATCCGCGCCCGAGGTCGACACGCTCTACCTCGAAGGCACCAGCGCCGCGGGCGCGCCGCCCGGGCACCGCTTCCCGACGCCGAGCGGCAAGCTCGAGTTCTGGACCGAGGCGATGGAGGCGAAATTCGCCGCGCTCGGCCTCTCGGCGCTGCCCGAGTTCTACGCCGAGCGCGAGAGCCTCGTCGACCTGCCGTGGGTCGAGCTGCTCGATTCCGACGCCGACGCGGGCGTGCTCTCGCCGTTCTGCCGCCCCGACACCGCCGCCTCGCGCGGGCGCATCGTCGCCGCCGCGGCCGACGGGCCCGGCGCGCGCCTGCGCGCGCAGGGCTTCGACACCGAGCTGGTCACCGGCCGACCGCCCGCGGCGCATTTCCACAGCCTGACGCACTACTTCTGGCAGGCGCAGGAGATGTGGCCCGACCTCTACTGCCAGATCCATCCCGACAAGGCCGCGCGCCTGGGCATCGCCGACGGCGAGCGGGTGCGCGTCGAGACCGCGCACGGCGCGATCGAGGCGCGTGGCCTGGCTGCACGCGGGCATCCGCCCGAGGCGGTGTTCGTGCCGATCGGCTGGGGCGAGCGCCAGCCCTACCATCCCTGGCGCTCGGTCAACTTCCTCACCGACAAGACCCAGCGCGACCCGGTGTCGGACCAGACCAACCTGAAAGCGCTGCTCTGCCGCGTCTCGCCCGCCTGAGCGACGCGGAGAGGCTTGATCGGCCGCGCAGGATGCCGATCTATTGGGTGGCAGGACAAAAATTCCGGGAGAGCGGAGGTCATGGCGCGAACGCCCAAGAAGGACACGTTATTCGTCTGTCGCGACTGTGGGAAGCAATACAGCGCCGATGAAGTCATGATCGTGGACGCGGAGCCGATCACGCGGCGGCGCACGCCGATCGCCGACAACAAATGCCCGGCTTGCGGCGGGATACTCGATCTTCGTTTTCCCGAGCCGGGAACGGAATAGGAAAGCGCCCGCCTATTCGGCGGCGACGTCCGTCCCGATGGCGGCGCCGTGCGGCGCCGTCTCACGCGGCGCATTCTTCCGCCGCCGGAAGCGCAGCTCTTTCAGCTGCTCCATGTAGAGGTAGATCACCGGCGTGATGTAGAGCGTCAGGAGCTGCGACAGCGATCAGGCCGCCGACCACGGCGAGGCCCAGCGGCCGGCGCGCCTCGGCGCCGGCGCCGAAGCCGAGCGCGATCGGCAGCGTGCCCATCAGCGCCGCCATGGTCGTCATCATGATCGGGCGGAAGCGGACCAGGCAGGCCTCGTAGATCGCCTCGCGCGGCGCCGTGCCTTCGCTCGCGCTGCGGCTCGAGCGCGAAGTCGATCATCATGATCGCGTTCTTCTTCACGATGCCGACCAGCATGATGATGCCGACGAAGGCGTAGAGGTTCAGCGTCGCATGCCGAACAGCATCAGCGTGAGCAGCGCGCCGAAGCCCGCCGACGGCAGGCCGGACAGGATCGTGAGCGGGTGGATGAAGCTCTCGTAGAGGATGCCGAGCACGATGTAGATCACGAGCGATCGCCATGAGCAGCAGCATGCCGAGGCCCTGGAACGACGTTCTGGAACGCCTGCGGCGGTGCCCTGGAAGCTCGTCGTGATGCGTGGCCGGCATGCTTGAGCTCGCGCTCGAGCCGCTTGACCCGGTCGACGCGCCGTGCCGAGCGACACGCCGGGCGCCAGGTTGAACGAGACCGTCACCGCGGGCAGCTGGCCCTGGTGGTTGACCGTCAGCGGCCCGACGCCGCGCCGCATGCGTGGCGACGGCGCGTCGAGCGGCACCAGCGCGCCGCTGCGTCGAGCGGATGTAGAGCTGGCGACAGCGCCGTCGGGTCGCTGCTGGAACTGCGGGCTCGACCTCCAGGATCACCTGAGTACTGGTTCGTCGGCGTGTAGATCGTCGAGACCTGCCGCGAGCCGTAGGCGCTGGACAGCGCGGTCTCGATCTGGTCGGCGCGTGACGCCGAGCGCGCCGGCCTTGTCGCGGTCGATCTCGACGATCGACCTGCGGGCTGCGGATCTGCAGGTCGCTGTTGACGTCGACTGAAGCCCGGGCATCGTGCGGCAGCGCCGTCTCCAGGCTCGGCGGCCATGTCGTAGAGCTCGTCGAGGTCGAGGCCCTGCAGCGTGTACTGGTACTGCGCCTTGGAGAGCGCGCCGCCGATGCGGATCGGCGGCGGGTTCTGCAGGAAGGCCGTGATGCCCGGCACGCGGCTGAGCTTGCGGCCGCAGCTCCTGGATGACCTGGTCGGCGTCGAGCTCGCGCTCGCTCGCGCGGCTTGAGCGTGATGAAGATGCGGCCGGGTTGCGCGGTCGGCGCGAGCCGCCCGCGCCGACCGACGACATGACGCCGTCGACGTTCGGGATCCGTGCGCACGATCTCGGCCACCTGCTGCTGGTGCGCGACCATCGCGTCGAAGGAGATGTCCTGCGCCGCCTCGGTGATGGCGATGAGCTGGCCGGTGTCCTCGCTCGGCAGGAAGCCCTTGGGATCGTGACGAACAGGTAGACCGTGGCGACGATGGTGCCGCAAGAACACCACGAGCATCGTGACAGCTGATGCTGCAGGCACCAGTGCAGCGTGCGCGTCGTAGCCGCCGAGCATGCGCGTCGAAGACCGCGCTCGGTGGCAGCGGTAGAGCGCGGCCGTGCTCGCGCCGTGCGCGTCGGCTGCAGAAGCGCGGCTGCACAGCATCGGCGTCAGCGTCAGCGAGACGAAGCCCGAGACCAGCGATCGCGACGCACGATGGTCACGGCGAACTCGTGCAGCAGCCGGCCGACGATGCCGCCCATGAACAGCACCGGGATGAACACCGCGACCAGCGACAGCGTCATCGACACGATGGTGAAGCCGATCTCGCGCGAGCCCTCGAGCGCCGCCTGCATGCGGCGTCTCGCCCATCTCCATGTGGCGCACGATGTTCTCGAGCATCACGATCGCGTCGTCGACCACGAAGCCGACCGACAGCGTCAGCGCCATCAGCGACAGGTTGTCGAGGCTGTAGCCGAGCAGGTACATCACGCGCGAACGTGCCGATGATCGACGATCGGCAGCGCGAGGCTGGGATGATCGTCGCCGACAGGTTGCGCAGGAACAGGAAGATCACCATCACCACCAGCGCCGACGGCCAGCAGCAGGTGAACTGCACGTCGTGCGACCGACTCGCGGATCGACTGCGATGCGGTCGTAGAGCACGTTGCAGGTGCACCGACGGCGGGCAGCTGCGCCTGGAACGCCGGCAGCAGCTTCTTGATCGCGTCGACCACCTCGACGGTGTTGGTGCCGGGCTGGCGCTGGATCGCCAGGATCACGCGCGCGGTCGTCGTTGAACCAGGCCGCGCTCTTGTCGTTCTCGACGCTGTCGATCGACGCGGCCGAGCTCGCCGAGCCGCACCGGCGCGCCGTTGCGGTAGGCGACGATCAGGCGGCCGATAGGCCGCGGCGTCGGTCAGCTGCCCGGTGGTCTGGACCGTGAACGCCTGGTGCGGGCCGTACAGCGTGCCGGTCGGCAGGTTGACGTTGGCGCTGCCGCACCGCCGTGCGCGACCTCGTCGATGCCGATGCCGCGCGCGGCCAGCGCGTCGGGATCGAGCTGGACGCGCACGGCGTACTTCTGCGACGCCGTAGACCTGCACCTGCGCGACGCCGCTGATCGTCGAGATGCGCTGGGCCAGCAGCGTCTCGGCGTACTCGTCGACCGTCGAGAGCGGCAGCGTCGGCGAGCTCAGCGCCAGGTACAGGACCGGCGAGTCGGCCGGGTTGACCTTGCGGAAGGTCGGCGGCGTCGGCATCGTCGCCGGCAGCTGGCGCTGGCGCCTGGCGATCGCCGCCTGCACGTCCTGGGCGGCGGCGTCGATGTTGCGGTCGAGCTCGAACTGGAGCGTGATGCGGCGCTGACCGTGCGCCGCTGGTCGACGTCATGGACGAAATGCCGGCGATCGTCGAGAACTGCCGCTCGAGCGGCGTGGCGACCGCCGAGGCCATGGTCTCCGGGCTCGGCGCCGGGCAGCTCGCCGGTCACCTGGATGGTCGGGAAGTCGACGTTCGGCAGCTCGCGACCGGCAGCACGCGGTAGCCGATCGATGCCGAACATCAGGAGGCCGCCATGACCAGCGTCGTCATGACGGGCCGGCGGATGCAAAGCTCCGGAATGTTCATGCCGCGGGCTCGCCCCGCTTGCGCGCATTCGTGCGCCGGTTCCTCGCCGCGGCTTGTCGGCGACCTTGATCCGTGACCTTCGCGCCGGGGACGAAGCCGCAGCTGGCCGTCGGTCACCACCTTCTCGCCGGCGTTGAGCCCTTTCTTGACGACCGTGACGTCGCCGCTCGCTGCCCGACGTCGACGGGCGCATCTCGACGGTCTTGTCGTCCTTCACGACGAAGACGAAGGTCCCGTTCTGGCCGGCCTGGACGGCGGGGGTCGGCATGACGATGGCGTTCGGGCCTCGGACAGCGTCAGCGCGACGTTGACGAACTGGCCCGGCGTCAGCCGGTTCGTCCTCGTTGGGGAAGGTCGCCTTGAGCTGGATCGTGCCGGTGGTCGACGTCGACCTTGTTGTCGATGAAGCTGACAAAGCCGGTGATCGGCGGCCCCTTGTCCTCGGGGATCGTCACGCTCACCGGCAGCTTTCCGGTGCCGACGCGGCGCTTGATCTCAGTGATATGCTGTTCGGGAACGGAGAAGGCGACGTGAATCGGCTGGATCTCGTTGATCGTGACGAGCGGCGGGTCCTTGTTGGCTTCGACGAGGTTGCCCGGATAGACCAGCATGCTGCCGACGCGTCCGGTGACCGGAGCCTTGATCGTTGCGAACTCCAGGTTCAGGCGCGCGATCTCGACGGCTTGCTCGTCGGCCTGGATCGACGCGGCGAACATACCGACCGCGGCACGTGCCTCCTCGAAGCGCTGCTGCGAGGAAAATCCCTTGTCGGACAAGGCAGAGTAGCGCTTGAGGTCGGACCGGGCCTTTTGCAGCTGCGCCTGATCGCGCGCGAGGTTGGCCTCGGCCTGTTTCAGCTGCGCCTCAAAGGTGCGAGGATCGATCTCGAACAGGATTTCACCCTTCCGGACGATCTGCCCTTCCTTGAAGCCGGCGCTCATGATTTGCCCGTCGACGCGGGACTTGATCTGGACGACGGAATTCGCCTGGACGTTTCCGATCGCCTCTACCCGGACTGGGACGGTCTCCTGGGTGACATGGGCGACCCGAACCGGTGCGCCGGGACGGTCCTTCGGCCCCTTGGTCGCTTCCTTGGCGGCCTCTCCATGCGTCGCCGCATAATAAATGCCGCTGACCGCCACTAAGGCGATAACCAGCAGCCCGGAGCGGACCAGGTTTCTACGGCCCATTTCGTAATGCCCGACAGTAAGTTGACGCTAAAGCCTTCTTCGTATTTGGTCGTCGCGCGGAGTATAGATGATCCGTGCGTCCGTCCCTACTAGATTTAAGGGTTAGCCTATCACAAGTAAGGGCGCGCGCCTCAGCGACCCCGGGGGCGGCAGGAGCGGTCGATTTTTAATTGATTGGGCCGCCCAGGAAATTGGCTCTCCAACAGGCCGCGCCGACGAACTATATAGAACATGCGGGCAGCGTCGCCGCTCGCCAAAGAGACAAAATCACAGCCCGCTGAGAAATAATGCACGGTGCCGACGCCGCAACGGACCAAAAGCTGTCTGACGCCAAGCCGCAGCAGGGCGCGCCGGCGGCTGCCTATCGGGGATTGGCCGCCGATACCGATCATAGCGTCGGCACCGATATCGAAATTCTGTGGCGGATCATCCGGCTGGCGTCGCGCTACCGGCTGCAGCTGGGGGTCGCGATCGTGGCCGCGCTCGGCGCGGCGGTGTTTCAGCTCGCGATCCCGCGGCTGCTCGGGCGCGCGGTCGACAGCGCGCTCGGCATGCTGGGCCAGGAGGCGGTTGCGCCGGAGCTTGCCCGGAGCGCGCTGCTTCACGTCGCCCTGCTGCTGCTTGCCGCATCGATCTTGAGGGGGCTGTTCACCCTGGTGCACAACTACACCGGCGAAGCGATCGGGCATTGCGTCGCCTATGATTTGCGCCGCGCGTTTTACGGCAAGCTCCAGACCTTGAGCTTCTCCTTTCACGACCGCGTGCATACCGGGGACCTCATCACCCGCGGCATGCTCGATCTGGAAGGCGTCCGCATGTTCATGAATACGGGCCTGCTGCGGCTGGTCCTGCTGACGGTGCTACTCGGGGTCGGCGCGACGATGCTGCTGTCGGCCGATTGGACGCTGGGCCTGCTCAGCCTGAGCTTCGTTCCTTTCGTTGCCTGGCGCTCCGCCACCGCGCGGCTCAAGCTGCGGGCGCTGTGGCTGGCGCTGCAGGAAAAGATGGCCGTCATCAGCCGGGTCATGGAGGAGAACCTGACCGGAATTCGGGTCGTCCGCGCCTTCGGCGCCGAATCCTACGAGCTCGGCAAGTTCGACGCCGCATCGGATGACGCGATGGCGCTGGCGGACGAGCGGATCAGGACCCGCGTGTCGTCGACCAGCATCATGACCTTCGCCTATTTCGTCGCGATGGCGCTCGTCCTTTGGGTCGGCGGTTCGCGCGTGATCGAAGGGTCGATGACGGTCGGCATGCTGACCCAGTTCCTGACCTTCATGACCATCCTGCAGGCGCCGGTGCGCCAGCTCGGGCTGCTCGTCAATTCCATTGCCCGGGCGTCGACCTGCGGCGCGCGGCTGTTCGCGGTGCTGGACCTCGATCCCGCGATCCGCGACCGGCCCGATGCCAAGCCGCTTGAGATCACCCAAGGGCAGGTACGGTTCGAAAACGTCTCCTTCGCCTATGGCGGCCCCGGGTCGCCGCCGGCGCTGCGCGGCGTGTCGTTCGAGGTCGGCCGCGGCAAGTCGCTCGGGATCATCGGGCCGCCGGGGAGCGGCAAGTCGACGATCGTCCACCTGCTGACGCGCTTCTACGATGTGTCCGGCGGCCGGATCACGCTGGACGGCCAGGACGTTCGCGATGTCACGCTCGAATCACTGCGCCGCCATGTCTGTGCGGTGCCGCAGGACCCGTTCCTGTTCATGACGTCGGTGCAGAACAATATCGCCTATGGCGACCCCTGGGCCGAGGAGAATCGATCCAGAGCGCGGCACAGCTCGCCCAGATCGACGGCTTCGTCGGCCAGCTGCCGGAAGGATATGAAACGCTGGTGGGCGAGCGCGGCGTCTCGCTGTCCGGCGGACAGCGGCAGCGCGTGGCGATCGCCCGGACCGCGATGCTGCGCCCGGCCGTGCTCATTCTCGATGACTCGACGGCGGCGATCGACGCGGGGACGGAGCAGCAAATCCGGCGTTTGTTGAAATCGCATATGGATTTGCGAGCCACGATCATCATCTCCCACCGCCTCGGTTCGCTGCGCCATGCCGACGAGATCCTTTTTCTCGAAGACGGACGGGTCGTCGAGCGGGGGACGCATGACAGCCTTGTTGCGCTCGGCGGCCGCTATGCGGCGCTGTATACGCTGCAGTCGCGGCAGGACGGCGATCCGGAGCTGGCAGGGCCTCCGGCGGGACGGTGGCGCCATGACCTGGGCGGTCGGCGATCCGCATGCGCGAGAGCATCGCGAACGGCCGCCGCGCGCCGTCGTCGGCTCCCAGATCAGCCGCGACGAGGAGATGTTCGGCGCCCTCTTCGACCGCGCGGTCGTGCGGCGCTTCATCGCCTATGTCCGCCCGTATCGCCGTCGCGTGTTTCTCGCCATCGCAGCCGTCCTGGTCGCCACCGGCGCCCAGCTGGCCATCCCGCTGGTGGTCCGCTACGGCATCGACAGCGCGCTCCTCGGCGATCAGCGGAACTTGCCGCGGCTGGCGGGAGCGGTCGCGGTGTTCGCCGCCGTGATCGTCATCAACTACGCCGCAACCTGGTTTCAGGACCGGATGATCGCCGTCACCGGGGAAGAGGTGATGTTCGATCTGCGGCACGACATGTTCGCCATCTTCAGCGATATCCGCTCTCGTTCATGGACAAGACCGAGGTCGGCCGGATGATGTCGCCGGCTTCAGGGAGATGTGAACTCGCTCCAGGAATTCCTCGAGTCGTCGGTCTTCGCGGTAGGCGATGTCGCGCTCCTTTTCGGCATCATCGTGCGATCATGCTGATGCATCTCCGGCTCGGTCTTCTCACTCTGGCGATCGTGCCGGTCCTGTTCATCGTGCGGATCGTCTGGCTGCCCCGGGCACGCGCGGCTTCATCGACGCGCGTCGAGACCAACTCGGTGCCAACGGCGCGCTTGCCGAAGGCATCAACGGAGTCCGCACGGTTCAGGCCATGCGCGAGGGAGGATGTGAATTACGTCCTCTTCGACGACAAGGCGCGGGCGAACCTCGAGGCTCATCTGCGCGCGACACAGTACGCCCAGATCATGGTCCCGATAGTGGACACGCTGACCGGCATCGCGATGGCGATCGTCATCGTCATCGGCGGGAAGCATGGTCCTCGGGCAGCCCTCGATCTCGGCGTCATGGTCGCGTTCCTCTTCTATGTCCAGCGCTTCTTCGATCCGATCCGCTCGATCACGATGCAGTACAGCATGATGCAGCGCGCCATGGCTTCGGGGCAGAGCATTTTCGAGGTGCTCGACGTTACGATTGCGTCGCAGACAAGCCGGACGCCATCGCTCCGACACGATCGGCGGGTCGATCGAGTTCCGCGACGTGACGTTCGGCTACGAGAAGGACCACCCGATTCTGAAGCACGTCTGCTTCACGGTGAATCCGGGAGAGACCGTGGCGCTGGTCGGCCCGACAGGCTCGGGCAAGACCAGTATGACCGCGCTCGCTCACCGCTTCTACGATGTTTGGGACGGCTCATGCTGATCGACGGACACGATGTGAGCGATCTCAGGCAGGATTCGCTCGGCCGGCATATCGCGATGGTGCTGCAGGAGCCGTTCCTCTTCACCGGAACGGTTTCGAGAACATCCGCTACCGCACGACCGACGCGACGCCGGACGACGTCGAGCGCGCCGCCAAGGCAGTCGGCGCGCATGAATTCATCGTGCAGCTGCCGGACGGCTACGACACGGCGCTCGACCAGCAGGGCGGAACCTGTCCCTGGGCCAGCGCCAGCTGCTCAGCTTCGCCCGCGCGCTGGTCGCGGACGCGCGCATCCTTATCCTCGACGAGGCGACCGCCAATATCGACAGCTATACCGAAAAGCAGATCCAGCGCGCGCTGCGCGCCTGCTCGAGGGTCGCACCGGCATCGTCATCGCCCACCGGCTCGCGACCATCCGCGACGCCGACCGGATCATCGTGCTGCAGGAAGGGCACGTCGTCGAAACCGGCACGCATGCGTCGCTGCTGGCGCGAAACGGTCTTTACGCCAAGCTGCATACGCTCAATTATGCGTCTTTCGACGATTTGCCGGACGACTTGGTGACCATCGCCGCCAGGACATAAGGCCGCGCAAGGAGCCGCCGAAAGCGGCGACGGACGGCACCCTGCGTTGACGCAGGTCATTTCGGCGGACAATCGGGCGGCTCAGAGTACTTTGACGCGGTCGATGGGCGGCCGAAGGCGGAGGCTTCAGGGCTAACAGAACCAGGGAATCCGATAATGCTCAAATATCCCGCACGATGGGCGATCTCCCTCGTGATCATCGCAGGGTTGGTGGCAACGGCAGGGTGCGCCCAGCAGGATCAATATGGTCCGAAGCAGGGTGTCGGGACACTGGGCGGCGCGGCGCTCGGCGGCTTGCTCGGATCGCAATTCGGCTCCGGCAGGGGCAAGCTCGTGACGACCGCGGTCGGCGTCCTCATCGGCGCGTTGGCCGGGAGCGAGGTTGGAAAGTCGCTTGATCGCGCCGATCGCGTCTATGCCGACAAGGCGATCAGTCGTGCTCATGCCGCGCCGATCGGCGAGACGATCCGGTGGAACAATCCGAAGAGCGGAAACCATGGCGTTGTTACGCCGGTCCGCGACGGCAGGTCCGACGACGGTAAGTACTGCCGGGAATTCCAGCAGAGCATCACCGTCGCCGGCAAGACCCAGCAAGGGTACGGCATCGCCTGCCGTCAGCCGGACGGCACGTGGCACATCGTCAATCGGGATTACTGATTGCGGCAATTCCGCCACGCTGGCGAACTTTCGCGGCCTTCCCGGCCGTCGAAGACGCTCCCGGCCTTGTCATGCTTGTGTCACGGTGTGCTAGGATTCCCATGAGATCGATACGGCTCATGCGAGGAGAGGCGCTCAGTCGTTCGGCCTGCCGCGCGGAATCTGCGATCTCATGGGAACGGGTAAGGATGGTTGCGCGTTAACCAAGTCTCATCCGAACGGGAGCTGTGGCAGGTTCTTTCGATGCAGAATTTTCATTTGATTGCGACGCCGTCGGCCACCTCTGGCCGGCCGCGAGGATGGGCTCGGCCATGACGGCGCAGGACGAAACCGCGCGCGCCCGCCGGGCCGGTGGGCTGCGCCGGCTGACCGTGGCGGCCTGCTTCGACACCTATGAGCGCATCGCGCCGCTGTACGATGCGATGGAGTTCATTCTGGGAAATCAGCTGGAAGAAGCGGCTCAGGCGCATGCTGTTCGACAAGCTGCATGGGCGCGTTCTCGATGCGGGCGTCGGCACCGGGCTGAACATTCCCTATTGCCCGGCCGATGTGGATCTGGTCGGCGTCGATCTCAGCCCGAAGATGCTGACCTACGCCGCCGCCCGGGCGCGCAAGCATGGCAAAGACGTCACCTTGGCGAGCATGGATCTGCGAAATCTCGAATTTCCCGATGCGCATTTCGACGGCATCGTGTCCGCCTTCGTCTTTTGCACGCTTTCGGATCAGGACCGCCTGGCGGCCTTGCGCGAGCTTGCCCGCATCTGCAGGCCGGATGGCACGATCCGCATCCTCGACTACAGCCTGTCGCGGCGCCCGGTCATGCGTTTCGTCATGCGCTGCTGTGAGCCCTGGTTCCGGTGGATGTTCAACGCGACCTACCAGGTGCGGTTCGAAGAGTTCGCTGGCCTTGGCCGGCCTCGAATTGGTGGGCAGCACCCTGGTGGTCGGTGACTACGTCAAGATCTCGGAGTTCCGCCCGCGTGCGAAGAAGCCGGCCGGGATGGACGAGGCGCGCGACGCAATTCCCGTGGCGGGGGCGGCCGCGGCGACCTGAGCGCGAAAATCGGAAGCTGGGATGCCGGCGGGCCAGCTTGCCCGGCGATGCCTGTTTCAGCGCGCGGATGGCGCTCCGAAGCCCGTCGGCGATCCGCTGCTGGCGCGTCGCGCCCTGGCCGCGTCTTTCCAGTTCTTTCGATGGATAGCGGCTGCCCGATCGCGATCCGAATGGGGTGCCGCCGCGGAAGCCGGCGGCCGATTCGGCATCGCCTCGTAGGTGCCTGAGATCAGCATTGGCACGACCGGCGTCGGCCGATGCTCCAGCAGCAACGATATCCCCGTCCTGAAGGCCTGAAGCTGGCCGTCCCCGCGAGCGGCCGCCCTCCGGGAACCAGACCAGGTTCTTGCCCCGCCGCAGCATGGTGAGGCCCATGGCAGAGGCTCGAAAAGGCCGCACGGTCCTGTTCGATTGGAAGAACCTGGGCGAGGCGACTGACGAAGCGGAAAAGCGCATTGGCGAAGGCCATCCCCGTCCAGCCGGCCCAGTAGGTTTGGCGCAGACGGTCGTAATCGATCGCCGCGGCGAACGGCCAATGGGTCGAGCACGCTGGCGTGGTTCGGCGCCGCAAATGAAATTGCCGCTCGTGGGCAGGTTCTCGGCGCCCAAGACTTCCAGGCGGAACAATGCCCGCATGCCGCGCGCGATTGAGCCGATAGAGTAGCCACGCGCTCGTCGCCTCGACCCGCGACAGGGGACGAAGCCACCGTGCCTGTGCCGGGCTGATGAAGCGCTCCGGATCGAGCGCCAGGAAGTCGGCTGACACGGTCAGCGCGCCACGCTCCGCCACGACCCCCTTCATTAGGAGATCGCGCACCGTCTCGATTTGCGCGGTCGCGGTCTCCGATATCTCGATACCGGTGTGTTCGCGGATATCGAGCGTCATGTTGATCCGTTCCAGCAAATCGACGCCCAGATCGAGAGACAGGCTCGTGTCCGGGCTCAGCGCCCGATCCGGAAACCGTTCGCCCAGCCAATGCCAGAGCGCCTGGGCCGCCGGCTCGTCGAGCAGGGCCTTGTCTTCGTCTGACATCTCTTCGTCCGATATCGTTGCCGGCCCATGCGCCGGGGCGGCAGAACCCGCGGCTTCGATCTCCTGCAAGCGCCGTAACAGGTCCTGCCGGCGAATCTTGCCGAGGCGCGTACGCGGCAGGGCATCGCGGCTGAGGACATACCGCGACAGGCGCTGATGGCTTGGCAGGTGCGTGCCGGCGTCGATGATCGCACGGCGTGATGGTTTCCCTCGGGTTCTCGGCGCTGCGACGGCGGAGCTCCTTGTAGTCGGGCACGACCACGGCCACGAGCGTCCCGCCCGATTGCAGGATGCCGACCTCACGGATGCTGGGATCGGCCTCGAAATGAGCCTCGAGCGATTCCGGCTGAATGTGCTCACCCGCGGCGGTGACGATGAGCGTGCTGTGCCGGCCGAGCACATGGAGATATCCCTGCCGGTCGATGTAGCCGAGTCGCCGGTGCGGAACCAGCCGTCGGCGGTGAAGGCTGCGGCGGTCTTGTCGGGCAAGCGATGATAGCCCGCGAAGATGCCGGGACCGCGCGCCTGGACCTCGCCAACATCTTGAGCCGGCGTTGCCTGGCTGGTCCCGTCGGGCTGCCGCTCCATCGGGGCGATCCGGATGTCGACCCCGGCACGGGCTTCCCGACGCTGGCAAAATGAGTGTCGCCGGGCGGCAGTAACGTCCAGCAGAGGCGCCGTCTCGGTCAGGCCGTATCCCGTGGCGACGGTCCAGCCGAGCGCATCCATCGTCCAGGCGAGATCCTCGTCCAGCGCGGCGCCGCCCGACACGACCAGCCGGATCGACCGCCGAACGCGCCGAGCCTGTGGCGAGATAAGAGAGGGCCGATGCGGATGCCCAGCCATCGCCGGAGGGTGATACTCGCCTGCAGGATCGCCCGGAAGACGGCTGCTCGGATTCCGCCGAGGTTGCGCGCCCGTGCCATCATGCCCGAGACGAAGACGTCGTAGAGGCGCGGCACACCGACGATCGCCGTAACCTTGCACTCGCGCAGCGCGCGCAGGATTTCGGGGCCCGTGAGGGCGCGAGGAATGACGATGGCGGCGCCAAGCGCCAGCGCGCCCAGCAAGCCGATGCGACGCGATGACGTGGTGCAGGGGCAGGGCGAGAAGAACCCGCTCGCTGCCCTCGACCACGCCGAAATGCCGCAAGGTTACCGTCTGGAAGATGATATTGCGATGGCTGAGCGGCACGCCCTCGGGGAGCCCGGTCGCATGCCGGAGGTATGGACGTTGACGGCTTCGTCGCCGGCACCAACGGCCGCGGGCGGACGCTTTCCCTCTTTCTTGAGACCTGCAGGAGGCGTCGTCGTCCGGCGGTCCGTCGAGCCGGACGATCCGGATCGGCCCTTTGACGCGCTCGCGAAGGCGCCGCTCCGTTTGTGATGACGTGAACCCAGAACGTCGCGCCGCAATCGTCGACGATGTGCGAGAGAGTTCGCGGATCGCATTGCGGGTCGATCGGCACCAAGAGTCGCGCCGGCGTATATCGTGGCAAGGGCGGCGACGACCCATCGGCGCTGTGGGCGGCAAGGAGCGCGACCCGGGCGCCCGGACCGATGCCTGCCTCGGCGAGCCCGCCGGCCACGTGCGCGACAAGGCCGCCCAACTCGGCGCAGGACCATTCCGTCACGGCCTCTTTCCGCAGCGCCAGGACGGCGGGGCGGTCGCCCGCTCGGCCAAGCGCCACGATGACGTCGCACAGCGTTTGTTCTGCCGCGCTCATCCTATGCAGCCCCTCTCGCCATGCCGTGGCGCGGCATCGCGAAATGCGTCGTCATCCGGCCTCCCGCCGGTCGGGCGCATGGCATGACGACCTGGCATCTCACGCACTGATTTAGGCCGCCCGGGCCGGTCCGCGGTTGATGTGGCTCAACGAGGAGCCTGCCCGAAGGCGCTAAATTCGAAGCGAAAAGAGCATAAGAAGAGACGGAGGAGACCATGCGTGCAGATGACATCATGAGCGTGGACGTCGTGACGGTTTCCCCGGATACGCATGTTCGGGATGTTGCGCGGAAGCTGCTGGACCGTGGCGTGAGCGCGGTGCCGGTCGTCGACGATCGGGGACATATCCTGGGAATCATCAGCGAAGGCGACCTCATGCGCCGCCGTGAGACCGGCGGCGAGCGCCGACCGAGCTGGTGGCTGAGCCTGCTTAGCACGACGAAGGAAAATGCCGAGACCTATGTGAAAACACACGGGCTGCATGCAAAGGATGTGATGACCCGGAATGTTATCTCCGTCTCAGAAAGCACCCCGGTTACCGAGATTGCCGAAATTCTCGAGAAGCACCGGATCAAGCGTGTCCCCGTTGTGCACCAGGGAAAGATCGTCGGCATCGTCAGCCGCGCCAATTTGCTGCATGGCCTGGTCGTGCAAAAGCTGGAGCCCGCGAGCCAAGACAGTGCCGCCGTGAGAAAGGCGGTGATCGACGAGTTGCGCGCGACCGGCGCTGACACGATGATCGACGTGGTCGTTTCGGACGGCACCGTCCATTTATGGGGCGCCGTCAGATCGGTCGCGGAAAAGGAAGCCTTGCAGGTCGCGGCCGAGAATGTTGCCGGCGTGGAGTCCGTCATCAGCCATGTCGGCATCTTCCCGCAGATCGTCCAGGGAAGCGTTTGCTGACGTAGGTCCGGCCCGGCCGAGGCCGGCCGGCTAGCCGCCTTCGATGGCGGGGATGAAGCAGACTTCGCTATCAGGCTTGACCGGTTCCAGGTCGGCATCCTGGTAGATCAGGCTGTCGATCGCAACGGCCATATCGGTGCGGAGAACCGCGCCTAGCCCCGGGTATTCCGCGTCGAGCGCGTCGATCAGCGCCCGGATCGTGTCGCCTTCGACCGTGAGCTTGCTCTCGCCGTTGGTGTAGCGGCGCGCGATCTCGTGGTTCAGGACGACGTCCGGCATCAGCCCGATTTGGCTTCGTCTATCGCGGCCAGCACGCGCGGCGGCGACATCGGCAGATCGCGTCATGCGGACGCCGATGGCGTTCGCGATCGCGTTGGCGACCGCCGCCAGCGGCGGCACGATCGGCACCTCGCCGACGCCGCGCACGCCGTAGGGATGGCTCGGGTTCGGCACCTCGACGATCACCGTGTCGATCATCGGCAGGTCGGAGGCGACCGGCATGCGGTAGTCGAGGAAGCCCGGGTTCTGCAGCCGGCCGTCCGTCGTCGTAGATGTATTCCTCGTTGAGCGCCCAGCCGATGCCCTGCACGGCGCCGCCCTGGCATCTGGCCCTCGACATAGCTCGGATGGATCGCCTTGCCGGCGTCCTGGACGACGGTGTAGCGCAGGATCTTGACGCGCGCCGGTCTCCGGGTCGACCTCGACGTCGACGATATGCGTGCCGAAGCCGGCGCCGGCGCCGTCGGCGTTGACTCGACGTCGGCCGGCGATCGGGCCGCCGGTCGTGCCGCTCTTGCCGGCGATCTCGCTCGAGCGACAGCGGCTCGAATTCGCCGGCGTTCTGCCCGGCCGGCTGGCGCTGCGCCGTCCTCCCAGTCGACCGCTTCCGACGTCGACGTCCCAGATCTTCGCGGCGCGCTCGCGCAGCTCCTCGATCGACCTCGCGCGCCGCCTCGACCACCGCCATGCCGGTGGCGAAGGTGACGCGGCTGCCGCCGGTGAGGTCGTTGAAGCCGAGCGAGGTCGGTGTCGGCGACGATCGGCCGCACCTGTTCGTAGGGGATGCCGAGCTCCTCGGCCGCCATCATCGCCATCGAGGCGCGCGAGCCGCCGATGTCGGCGGTGCCCGACGATCAGCGTCACCGTGCCGTCGTCGTTGATGTTGAGCGTCGGCGCAGGTCTCGCCGCCGACGTTGAACCAGAAGCCGGCAGGCCACGCCGCGGCCCTGGTTCGGGCCGAGCGGCGCCTTGTAGTGCGGGTGGTTCTTGGCCGCCTCCAGCGTCTGCGACGATAGCCGATCGGGCCGAGCGTCGGCCCGTAGACGGTCTGGTGCCTTGCTGGCCGCGTTCTTGAGCGCGCAGCTCGATCGGGTCCATGCCGAGCTTGTCGCGCCAGCTCGTCGATCGCGCTCTCGACGGCGAAGGCCGCCATCGGCGCGCCGGGCGCGCGGTAGGCGGCCGCCTTCGGCCGGTTGACGACGACGTCGTAGCCGACCGTCTCTGACGTTCTGCGAGGTCGTAGCGGGCGAAGGCGCACATGGCAGCCGTGCATCGACCGGCGAGCCGGGGAAGGCGCCGGCCTGGATACTTGCAGCTCGGCCTCGGCGGCGGTGATGCGTGCCGTCCTTGCGTGGCGCCGATCTTGACGTCGATCGACGCGCCCGAGGTCGGGCCGGTGGCGCGGAACACCTCGTCGCGGGTCATCGACGATCTTGACCGGGCGGCCGGCCTTCGCGACAGCAGCAGCGCCACCGGCTCGAGGTAGACCGTGGTCTTGCCGCCGAAGCCGCCGCCGATCTCCGACGGGGTGACGCGCATGTCGGCGACGTCCATGCCGAGCAGCTCGGCGCAGTAGTGCGCGGACGATGAAATGGCCCTGGCGTGCAGCACCCAGATCTCGCCTGTGCCGTCGGCGGTGACGCTGCGCGACGCAGGCATGCGGCTCGATGTAGCCCTGGTGGATCGGCTCGGTCGTGTACTGTGCTCGACGATCGACGTCGGCCTCGGCTTGAAGCCCGCCTCGACGTCGCCGTGGCCGAACTCGATGCGCTTGGCGACGTTGGACGGCTTCGTCGGGCTTCGGCTCGACGCCGCGCGGTGAACATGTCCTCGTGCAGCAGCGGCGCGCCGGGCTTCATCGCCTCGTCCACGTCGATGACGTGCGGCAGCACCTCGTAGTCGACCTTGATCAGCTTCAGCGCCTGCTTGGCGATCGCGGCGCTCGTCGCCGCCACCGCGGCGACCGCGTGGCCGTCGTAGAGCACCTTCTCGCGCGCCATGCAGTTGCGCGAGAGATGCCGGAAATTGCGTCGCGCGCTTCGCCGATCGGCGAATGCTCCGGGAAGTCGGCGCGCGGTGACGACCGCCTTGACGCCGGGCAGCGCCTCGGCCTTCGACGTGTCGATCGACCGGATGCGCGCGTGGGCGTGCGGGCTGCGCAGGATCGTGCCCGACCAGCATGCCCGGGCATGTGAAGTCGGCGCCGAAGCGGGCGCGGCCGGTCACCTTGTCGACGCCGTCGGGCCGCACCGGGCGCGTGCCGACCACCTTGAACTTGCGTGGTCCTGCGTGGTTCGGATCGATGCGCCATGGTCAGGCTCCCCTCATCTCGCTCGGCGGCGTCCTAGCACGGCGCGCGACGATCTTGTCGTAGCCGGTGCAGCGGCACAGGTTGCCGGCCAGCCAGTAGCGCACTTCGTTCTCGGTCGGATCGGGATTGCGCTCCAGCAGCGCCTTGGCCGCGATCAGGAAGCCCGGCGTGCAGATGCCGCACTGCAGCGCCGCGTGCTCCAGGAACTTGCTGCTGCAGCGGGTGCAGCTTGTCGCCCTGCGGCCATGCCCTCGATGGTCTCGACCGTGCTGGCCCTCGGCCTCGGCGGCCAGCACCAGGCAGGAGCAGACGAGCCGGCCGTCGAGCATGACGCTGCAGGCGCCGCAGTCGCCGGTGCCGCAGCCTTCCTTGGCTGCCGGTCAGGCCGCAGCTCGTCGCGCAGCACGTCGAGCAGCGTCTGCTGCGGCTCGCAGAGGAACTCGACGGCGTCGCCGTTGATGGTGGTGGTTACGTGCTATGCTTGCCATCAGCTTCCTCCTCGCCCGCTCGAGCGCGATCGCGGCCGCGCGCCTCGCCAGCACGCCGGCGACCTTGATGCGGAATTCCTTGGTGCCGCGCTTGTCGTCGATCGGCCGGCAGGCGGCGCGCGCCGCCGCGGCCAGCGCGTCCGAGCGCCGCCTCGTCGAGCTTGCGTGCCGACCAGCGCCTCGGCCGCGCCTCGGCCACGAGCAGCACGGTCGGCGCCACCGCGCCCAGCGCCACCCGCGCCGCGCGTGCAGACGCCGTCGCCGTCGAGCGTCAGGTTGACGCCGGCGCCGACCACCGCGATGTCCATCTCGGTGCGCGGAATGAAGCGCAGATAGGCGTCGCCGGATCTTCGGCGGCCGCTTCGGCAGGAAAATCGAGGCGATGATCTCGCCCTTGGCGAGCGAGGTCTTGCCGGGCCCGGCCGGGATCTCCTCGACCGGCACCGTCGCGCGTGCCGCTTCGGGTCCGACGATGCGTCGCCGTCGCGCCGGCCGCGACCAGCGCCGGCACGCTGTCGGCGGCGGGCGAGGCGTTGCACAGATTGCCGCCCATGGTGCGCGCGGCCCTGGACCTGGGTCGAGCCGATCAGGTCGACCGCCTCGACGACGCCGGGCCACGCCTTGCTGAAATCTCGCATGCTCGCCCAGCTCGGCGCCGGAAACGGCGGCGCCGATGCGGAAGCCGCCCGTTCTCGGTCGAATCTTCCGCATTGCCGGGAATCTTCTTGATATCGACCACGAGGTCGGGTTCGACGATGTCGCTGCGCATCTGCACCAGAAGATCGGTTCCGCCCGCGAGGACTCGGCCCAATCCTTTTGTGCCCGCAAGCAGCTTTACGGCTGCTTGGACTGTTTCCGGAGCCTCATACCGCATTACGTTTTCGTTCCCTTTTCTCAATTCGTTTCCGGGGTAAGGCGCCGGATGGCGCCTGCTGTTTTTAAGAGTCTAAAATTTTTGCCGGGATGTTCAAGCACCCCGTTCAACCCACCACTACAGTATCGCTGATACGACCGTAAGGCGAATCTTGCCGGATTCTCGTCGACGGGGCAACGGTTGGCGTCCTCGTATCGGCTGTCTGCGCGTTCACTGCCGAAACCGGCCGCCGGCCCATTGCATGCGCGCCGCACGGGTTGCACGATGGCGCGGGACATGGAATTGGTCAAGAGATGAGCCATACATCGGGGGGCGAGGTTCAGATAACCGCGGATGCGTTGATCGATACGCGGGTCCACAGCCCGCTGGCGCGCCGGCTTGCGATCGAATGCCCTTACGATCCCTTTTTCCTCACCGAGGCGGGCGGCGAGTTGGCCAAGATGGCGCTGGCCCTCGATCCCGTCTACGAACAGTTCAACCTGGTGCGCTACGCTTGGTTCGCCGGCAAGATGTCCGACCACGCGGCCCGTTACGCGCAGCTGGTCATCCTCGGGTCGGGCTACGACACGCGGAGCCTGACGTTGCCGGCCCTGCAGGCCGGCGACTGTCGCGTGTTCGAGGTCGATCTCCCGGATCTGCTTACGGTCAAGCAGCGCGTCCTGGCGGACCACGGCGTATCCCTGCCCGAGCATCTTCGGATTCGTCCCCTGCGACCTGAACGCCGGTGACGTGCGCGGCCGTCTTGCGGCAGCGGGCTTCGATACGGCGGCGCCGGCAGCCGTCGTCATGGAGGGCGTGTTCTTTTTCCTGCGGGGCGAGCGGGCGGCCGCGTTGCTCGACCCCGCGTCGATCGGCCTCGCGCGCGGCAGCGCGCTGACGTTCGACGCCTGGACGGCACGGCGGGTCGAGACGCTGAATGCAAGCTTGACCGCGAAGACCGGTCGCCCCTCGTTCGGCGACCCGTCGCTCGGTGACAGCACCAGCGACGCCGAAGCGGTGTTGCGGCGGCTGGGTTACGGCGACGTCCGGATTACGACGCTCGACGCAATCTCGCGGCAATTCGGCGTCGACGAGGTCAAGGACCCGATCGCGGATTCCTGGCTCGTGATCGACGCGCGCGTGGCGTGACGCGGCTCGGTCATTCGCCGGTGAGCGCGGGCAATTCGGGAACCATGCCGGGCCATGTGCCGTCCGCGAGCATCTCTCTCACGACCGACACCAGGCGCTCACCCAGCAGTCGCGCGGCGCGCGATACGGGACGGTCGGCCGGGTAGGCCAGGACCACGCGGCGGGAAATCACCGGCGCGGTGATCGGCGCCGCGCACAGAAGCCCGTCCCGGACCTCGGCGGCGACCGACGCGAAGGGCAGCACCGAATAGCCGAGACCGCGTGCGGCCAGCTCTTTCTGTATGCGCGTCGCATCGACCTCGATCTCGACATGCAGCTCGGTCTCGTTCCGGGCGGCGTGCCGTTCCAAGAGACCGCGCAAGCCATGCCCGGGACTTGGCAGAATGAGCGGATGGCGCGACAGCGACGCGAGCGGCACCGGCCGCGCCGGATCGAGCCCCGCGCCGGCTGCGGCGAACAGGTAAAGGTCTTCGCGCCACAGCGGTGTCGTTTCGAGGTGCCGGCTCGGGCTGGGCTGGTAGAGGACGCCAACGTCGATCCGCCCGCCCAACAGCCATTCATGGACATAGGCGCCGACGCCTTCGACGATCTTGAGCTTCACCTTGGGATAGGTGCGGCGGAAGTCCTCGGCGAGCGGCCCGGCAAGAACGAAGCCGACCGAGGGCGGCATGCCGAACGATACCTGGCCGGCCACGTCGCCGGCCTCCGCCACCACGTCGGCGCGGGCCTGCTCGATCTGGCGCAGAATCCCGGCGGCCCGGTCGAGAAAGACCGCGCCGGCGCCGGTCAGGGTGACGCCGCGTCCATGGCGGACGAGAAGCGCGGCCTTAAGCTCCGCCTCGAGCAGCCGAATCTGCCGGCTGAGCGCCGGCTGGGCGATGTTGAGCCGGTCCGCCGCCTTGCTGAAGCTGCCGAGCTCGGCGACATGAACGAAGGTGCGGAGCTGCCGGATGTCCATGCAGCAATGTTAGCACGGAATTCTATCGTTGCTTGGCCAGCCCTTAAAATATGGTCTAGCTTGATGAGGAGCCGATCAGACATTGCTAGGCAAGCAGATCGGCCAATTCGGTCATGCTTTTCACGATGATGTCCGGCTCATGCTGCGTCTCTCCGTAAGGCCGGCCGCGCCGGTCGATGAACGCGGTGCGCATGCCGCCGCCTTGGCGCCGATGCAGTCGAAGGCGTGGTTGGCGACGATGCATGCACCTGCAGGCGGTCAACGCCGAGGATCTGGCCGCGGCCTTGCGTAGGTCGCGAGTGCGGCTTGAAGCAGCCCGCCTCCTGCACCGAGATCGTCTGCGTCGAACGCGAAGCCGATGATGGGGCTTGGCCGCCTCCAGCATGTCGCGGTCGCCGTTGGACAGGATGGCGAGCTTGTAGCCTTCGCCAGCCGCTCCAGCGCCGCGGCACGTCCGGAAACGGCTTCAGCCGCTCGATCTCGCCCACCAGCCAGCGCGACCTCGTCCTGGGTGTGATCGATGCCGGCGCGGTCCAGCGACATAGGCGACCGCGCGGTGGCCGATCTCGCGGTAGGGCGTGTGGCCGCGGTCGCAGCAGCGCGTCGATCATCGAGTTCTCGAAATGCGTGCGGCGCCACCAGGTGACGAAGCTGTTCGGGCTTCCCGCCCATCCCTTTTTCTTCAGGAACGGCGTCGCCGCTTCGGCCAGCCCCGCCCTGCATGTCGACCACGGTGCCGTACTGGTCGAAGCTGAGGACTTTGATCTCGCGCTTCAGCAGATCGATATCGGTCATGATTGCCTCCGAGTGCGTGCCGGACGAGACGGCCGGCCAACATCTAGCGGCCGGTTGTCCAGACGACAATTATAGAGAAGCTCTAACAGATATGCCGTTTCGATCGAGAGGGCGCCGGCGCGGCCGGAATTCGCCATCGCCCGGTCCGCAAGGTAGAATAGAATGCCGTCAAATCCCGTTGGAGATGCGTTGGGGGAGCCGCCATGACCGTCAGCATTCGCCAGATCCATCCCGTGTTCATGGGCGAGGTGTCGGGGGTCGACCTGCGCCGGCCGCTCGAGCGCGAGGACGTCGCCGCCATCGAAGCCGGTATGGACGAATACGCGGTGCTGGTCTTCCACGGCCAGGACATCACCGACGAGCAGCAGCTCGCCTTCAGCGCTAATCTGGGAACGATCGAGCTGCCGCGGTCGGCCAGCAACATCACCAAGCCGGAAGAGCGCCGCATCCGGCCCGACGATGGCGGATGTCTCGAATCTCGACCAGCGACAACAGGCCGTTCGCGCGCGATGACCGGCGGCGGCTGTTCAACCTCGGCAACCGGCTCTGGCATTCCGATAGCTCCTTCAGCGCGGTGCCGGCGAAATACTCGCTGCTCTCAGGCCGCATCATTCCGGCGCAGCGGCGGCAACACGGAATTCGCCGACATGCGGGCCGCCTATGACGCGCTGGACGACGCGACCAAGCAGAGATCGAGGACCTGGTCTGCGAGCACTCGCTGATCTATTCGCGCGGCATGCTCGGCTTTACCGAGCTGACGGAGGAGGAGCAGGCGAACGTTCAAGCCGGTGCGCCAGCGCCTGGTCCGCATCCATCCGGTCACCGGGCGCAAATCGCTGTATCCTGTCCTCCCATGCCGGCGACGATCGTCGGCTGGCCGGTGCCGGAGGCGCGCGCCTTTCTGCGCGATCTGAACGAGCACGCGACCCAGCGCGGAGTTCGTCTACGTCGCACAGTCTGGCGGCAGCACGATCTCGTCATCTGGGACAACCGCCAGACCATGCACCGGGTCCGCCGTTTCGACGACACGCGCGACATTCGCGACATGCGCCGAACGACGATCCGCGGCGACGCGATGACCGCGCAGCAAGCGGCCTGATGCGTTCCTCTAATAGCCCGCCGCCAGCTCGCGCGAGATCAGGATCTTCTGCACCTCGTTGGTGCCGTCGTAGAGCTGGAACACTCGGGCGTCGCGGTAAAACTTCTCGACCGGGTAGTCGTTGACGAAACCGTAGCCGCCGTGCACCTGGATCGCGGCCGAGCAGACGCGCTCGCTCATCTGCGAGGCGAAGAGCTTGGCCATCGACGCCTGCTTGATGCAGCGCACACCCGATTGCTTGAGCCGGGCGGCGTGATGGCACATCTGGCGCGCGACCTCGATGTCGGTCGCCATCTCGGCCAGCTTGAATGCCACCGCCTGGTGCCCGAAGATCTTCTTGCCGAAGGCTTCGCGCTCCTGCGCATAGGCGAGCGCCGCTTCGAAGGCGGCCCGTGCGACGCCGATGCTCTGGGCAGCCACGGCGACGCGGCCGCTGTCGAGCCCGGATAGCGCGATCTTCAGCCCTTCGTCCGGACGGCCCAGCATGTTCTCCGCCGGCACCTCCAGGTTTTCGAGCGTGATCTGGCAGGTGTCGTTGGTGCGGTGGCCAAGCTTGCGCTCGACCCGCAGCACCTTGTAGCCCGGCCACTCCGTGCGCACGAGGAAGGCGGAGATGCCGCGCTTGCCCGCGTCTGGATCGGTCACCGCCAGCACCACCGCGACGTCGGCGGACCGGCCCGAGGTGATCAGCGTCTTCATGCCGTTGATGACGTAGCGGTCGCCCTGCCGGACGGCGCGGGTGCGGAGATTGCTTGCATCCGAGCCCGCCTGCGGCTCGGTCAGCAGCATGCAGCCGATCTCCTGGCCGCTGGCAACCGGCCTGAGGAACGCTTCCTTCTGCGCGGACGTACCGTAGTCCCGGACCTTGAAGCCATAGGAATTGGTCGCGCAGACCATGTTGCAGACGCCCGCGTCGCCATAAGCCAGCTCTTCCACGGCGAGGACATAGGACAGGAAATCGGCGCCGCTGCCGCCCCATTCGGTCGGCATGGTGACGCCGAAGAGGCCGAGTTCGCCGATGCGATAGACGGTGTCGAGCGGCACCGTCTCCGTGCGGTCCCATTCTGCGGCGAAGGGCGTGACCTCCTTCGCCACGAAAGCGCGGGTCATCTCGCGGATGGCGACCTGGTCCTCGGTCAGTTCGCTCATGCCCGGCGTCAGTCGATCGGCACGAAGATCGAGCGTCGGATCTGGCCGAGCGACTCCGACAGGTGCCCTTGCCGCTGATGTCCTCGACCAGGACGATCTCGCCGGCGCCGATGATGCGGCTCTCGCCGTCGCTCGCCGTCAGCTTGACCCCTGCGTCGAGGTTGATGATGTACTGGCGCCGCGGCGCCGGATGCCAGTCGAGGTCGTAGTCGGCCCGCGTCTCGCGGAAGATGATGCCGGTGGCCGGCATCCGCTTCGAATACTTGCTGTGCGGGCGCTCGACATCCCATTCGACCTCGATGTCGCGGAAATGCGATACCCCGTTCTCGTCCTCATAGAGGTTATGAATGCGCATCGCTTGGTCCTCCCTAGGTTCGGCTTATTTTCTATCTTAACCTCTTGCCGTCAGGTCAGCGCGGCGCAGGCCTGCTGAATGAGGTCGCCGCCCTCGATGATGTCCTTCTCCGGCGCGACGAAGCTTGCCCGGAAATAGGGCGAGAGGCCGTAGGCCACGCCCTGCACCACGGCGACGCCGACGGTATCGAGCAGATACATCGTGAAATCCGTATCGTTCTCGATGACCCGTCCGTCCGGCGCGCGCTTGCCGATCGTCCCGGCACAGGAGCAGAAGATATACATGGCGCCCTCCGGCCGGTCACAGCTCAGGCCTTTTGCGGCACTCAGCTTTTCGTACAGCATGTCGCGCCGGTGCTGCAGGTTGGCGGTGCGCTCGCGGACGAATTCCTGCGGTCCGGTGATCGCGGCGATCGCCGCGGCCTGGGCAACCGCGCTCACGCCCGACGTGCTCTGCGACTGCATCTTCGACATGTTGGCGATGATCGCCTTGGGGCCGCCCGCGAAGCCGAGCCGCCAGCCGGTCATCGAGTAGGCCTTCGAGATGCCGTTGCAGGTGACCGTGCGGTCGTACAGCTTCGGCTCGATCTGCGCGAAGGTCGAGAACGCGCGCCCGTCGAAGATCAGATGCTCGATAGACGTCGTCGGTGATGATGTGGACATGCGGATGCTTCAGCAGCACCTCGGCCAGCGCCTTCAGCTCCGCCGGCGAATAGGTTGCGCCGGTCGGGTTGCTGGGCGAGCTGAACATCAGCCACTTGGTCTTGGGGGTGATCGCTTCTTCGAGCTGCTCCGGCCGCATCTTGAACTGGTTGTTCTGGCCGCAGCTGACGATGACAGGAGTGCCGCCGGCGAGCAGCACCATGTCCGGATAGGAGGCCGAATAGGGCGCCGGGATGATCACCTCATCGCCCTGGCTGACCGTGGCCATGAGCGCGTTGAACAGGATCTGCTTGGTGCCGGCGCCGGCCGTGATCTGATCGAGCCCGTAGTCCAAGCCGTTGTCGCGCTTGAATTTGAGCCGCGCCGCCTCGCGCATCGCCAGCGTGCCGTTGATCGGGGTGTACCAGATCTCGTTCCGGTTCATCAGGTCGATCACCGCCTGCTTGGCATGGTCGGGGGTGGGGAAATCCGGCTCGCCGGAGGTCAGCTTGATGATTTTCCGTCCCTCGGCCTGCAACTCGCGAACGCGCGCGGCGGCGATCTGGCTGGGCGACGGCTTGAACCGGCTCATTCGCGGGGCGAAGAAGTCCATTCTGGCAGGCTCCATTCCGAATATGGCGACCGTCCCGGTGCCGGATGGCGATGGACGGGCTCAGGTGAGTATAGAGACGGGCGCTATTCTTCCGTCAATTTGCCGCGGCGTCGAGAGGCTGTTGAGCAGGAGTAAGCTATCGGCCGGCCGTGGTGCCGGGAGGCGGCTGGAAGGCGTGCACCCGTGGTCCGACGATGTTGAGGCCTTCCAAAAGGGCATAGTCGATTGCCCCGGTCGGCTCGAGGCCGCGGTCCGCCTGGAATTTGCGGATGGCTTGCTGGGTCTGGCGCCCGGCACGGCCATTGGCGGCGCCGGGCTCGTATCCGCGCGCGGCAAGCGCCTGCTGCACGGTACGGACGATTTCGCCGACCGCATTGACATCCGCCGGTGTGGGCTTGGAAGCCGTCGGGCTTGTGTTCGGCATGCCGCTTCGGCGGTGTCGGCCGCGACGCCTTGTCGCGCGGCTGCGCAGCGCTTTTCGGCTCCTTCGTTACCGTCTCGTCCGCCTCGGGCGGCGGGGCCGGCATGGCGCGGGCCGTGCGCACGTCCTTGATGGGCGCTGCCTTCGGGGGCGCCGGCTTCGGCTCCGGCACCGAGTCGGCAGTCGTCGCGATCGTGCGTTCGAGCGTCTCGGTCGTTGGGGCCGGGGGTTGCGGCGCGACTGCCGGCTTGGGCGCTGGATCCGCCTCGGCCGCAGCTGGTTCAGGCTTTGCCTCGGGTGTGGTCGCCAGCGTGTGCGCCGTCTGCGGCTTATCCGCCGTCGGAATGTCATCATGCCGGATCGTCACTTTGACTTCGGGGTCGGGCTCGGGCGGCGCCGTCATCGCCGCAGGTGGTTGCGGCCCGATGGATGATAATTGTTGCGCGTGCGCCGGGTCGTTGCCGCCGCCGCGGTCGGTGGATACCGCGGCTTTGTTCTTGGCCGCGATAAGCGAGTATTTGCCGGGAACGGCAATATAATAGGCGGCGATCGTGATGATCGCGACGGCGAAGGACGAGGTCGCCCACAACAGCAGCGGCCAGGGCGAATCCCACCGCGGGGACCGGCGCGCGGGCGCCTCGGCGAATTGCGGACGCCGCGTATCGCGCAGAATCATCGCGTGGACGAGGGCGACTGGGCCCAGCACGACGCCATAGAGCCACCACAGGAAGAAATTACGGCCCTTGCCGTGTGCAATCATGCCGGGAGCAAATCCCAGCAGCACAGCGAGAACGAGAAGAAACGGCGTCACGTCTTCCTCATGTATTTCGTTGTGTCCCGACTTGGGCCGATGAAAAGCCTCCAGTCTCATTGACGCCTCAAGGGAGTGGGCATTCCGAACTAATGTATTAACCATAGGGGGCGCTTTCGGCAATTCAGACGCAACGCGCAGGACCGGCTTCTGGTTCAGGCGTGGCTGCGCGCGACTTCGTCGGCCAGGGAGGACGCGCCGGCCATGTCGAGGAGCAAGGATCGACTGAGCTCCTGATCGCCGTGGACCAGGTCGAGGAACAGATCACGGGACAACGAGAGCGTGCCGACCGGTCCGTATGAAATCACGCTGGCGGTGCGGGGCGTGCGGCGAGGGCCGCGACCTCGCCGAGGAAGGCGCCGGGCCCAACGGGTGCACGGTATGGTCGGCCGCGCCGATCGCCGATGCGCGCCTCGCCTCGAATGAGGAAGATCTTCGTGCTCTGTGTCTCCCTCGCGCAGAATGCAGGCGCCCGGGGGCTCAAATCCCGCCGCGTCGCGGCAAAGGCGATGAGCCGCCGCGTTTCCGGGCGGATACGGGCCAGGATCGGATTAGCGGCGAGCGCGGCCGCTTCGGCGTCGATCGTTCCTTCGAGCGCCGCCTTTTCGGGCGTGGCGGCCTGGACTTGGCCGGGCAGCCCCCCTGGCCATCGCCAGGACTGTCTGGAACGCGCCGCAGCCTTCCGGCACCGGCCCGACCCAGATCAGGCAGAGCTGCGGCGCATAGGCCACCACGCGTTCGATGAGCTTCGCCTGCTCGTCGGCGGCCAGCGCGGCGCAGCCTTCGTTTACGACGAGCAGCCGCGGACGCTTGATAATGCCGCGGCCGATGGCGAGCCGTTGCTTCTGCTCGCCGGTGAGGTAGGCGCCGCCCGTGCCGACGGTTGCCTGCAGACCGAAATCGATCACCTGGTCGCACAGGCCTGCGGCGTCGATCGCCGCCGCCATCTGCGTATCGATATCGGGCCAGCGGTGACTGTTGCGGCGGTCAATGCGGCCGAACAGCAGATTGCACTGGATGGTGATATTCGCGGTGATTTGGTCCTCGCCGAAGGGATCGAGCCGGTTCCGGATCTTGGGCGCGACGTTCTGCATCAGGTCCTCGCGCGCATGGAGGATCATGGCCCGCGTTTCCGCGTCGAGCAGGCCCAGACGCTGATGTGCCGGCGCGAGCTGGAAGGCGATGGCGAGTAGCAGGCGCGGTCGTCGCCGGTGATATCTTCCGCCGTCAGGTCGGCGTTGCGCGTCAGGATCGCCTGATAGCGCGCCGCCTCGTCCTGCGCGATCAGGTTGAGCCGTTGCAGACGCTTGTCGCCGGGAGGTATCGTCTGAAACAGGTCGAGCACCGTCCGCGTTGCCTGCCGGCCGATCTCAATCAGTCGTCCGGTCAGGCCGTGCCGTTCGACCACCGCCATCACCTCCGGATCCTCGGCCAGGCGGTCGACGAAAAGCGAATTGTCGAGAGGGCGGCCGTAAAGAAGATTCTCGCGAGGGTCGCGTTCTCGATATAGCGACCGGCGTCGAAGAACTCGATGGCTTCCGCCCAGGCCTCACCGGCGAGGCTCGCCCGAAAATGGCGGCGCGCTTCGAGAAGCTTCGCCTGGAGCGCCGGATCGACGTCCGGCGGGACGATCCAGCGCATGCCCGTCGCCAGCACATCTCTTTTCAGCCGCGACAACCTCGACCACGCGCCGAATTTCGCAGTCGAGGGCTTCGGGGCCCGCCACGCCGGCCTGCTCACAGTCGATCCAGACGTCCCCGTCGGCGTTCGGCCGTGCTTCGGGCGGGCGCTTCAGCCCAGTAGATCAGCGCATCCCGCCAGCTGCCGGTGAAGACGGCTCTGGCTGTCGGCATAGGCGATGTCACGGCCGAGCGCGTCGGCGGTGAATGACCGGATGTCGTCGTCGCCGAACAGGACTTGTCCGGATGTGGCCGGCCTGAGGCCGGCAATGACTTCCGCGACCTCGTTCTTTCCGCTGTCGGCGCCGCCCGTGATCGCGATGACGCCGGGAATGGAAAGGTCATCCAAACGCGGTCCAGGCGCTGGATACCGTCATCCGTCACCGTGACGTTCTTCAGCGTGACCCGTACCCGGTTAGCCGCGGCTTGGTCGCGGCGATTGGCGTCGCTTCGTCGTCGATGTCGAAGCTCTCGAGCAGCGTGGCGTATTTCAGACGGTTCTCCTGCAGCTGCTGGTAATTCTCCAGCAGCTCGTTCCACGGCGCCGCCGTCTGCGGTATGCGGCGATCACCGCGATCAGGGCGCCCAACGTCAAGCTGCCGCGCAGCACCAAGTAGCCGCCGATCGAATAGAACAGGAAGGGCGTCAGGTGGTTGAAGAAGTAATTGACGAAAATCAGGACGCTCGTCCGGCTGTAGACCTCGCGGCCCCGCGCGAAGATGCCGGTCAGCCGCTCCGACAGGTTCGCCGTCTCGAAGGCGACGGTATGGTTGCTGCGAATATCGCGCAGGCCTTCATTGTTTCCGAGTCTGCGCCGCGAAGCGCCGGGTGGATTGGATGCGCCCGATGCTGGCCTGGTTGACCTTCCGCTGCATCACGGGAATGAGGTAGCCCTGCACCGGGAACAGGACGATCGCGGCGATACCCAGCACGGGGTCTTGCGAACAGGAAGACCATCGCCGTCGCCAGCGTGCCGCCTTGTAAGGCCGGGTTCGCCACCGCAATGCCCATGTAACGGCCGATCGGCTCGACCTCGGCGGTGGACATGGCGATGATCTCGCCGCCGGTGATCCGCCGCAGCCGCGACAACGGGAAGCGGAGGATCCGGTAGTAAAGGTCAAGCCTTAGCCGGCGCAGCAGCGTCTCGCCGATCACGCCCTTATAGGTGCGGAGCGAATACCGGAGCGCGCCGGCCGACAGAACAAGCGTGAACAGCAGCGCGCAGAGCGTCAGCAGAAAGGGCAGCTGGTCGAAAGCGATTCCGGCATAGACCTTGGGGAAGTCCGCCGGATTGCCGCCGATCGCCTGGTTGAGGATGACCTTGGGCAGCTCGAAGGTGACGTAGAGCAGCGGCAGGTACAGCGAGGTCGCGATCAGAACGATGACTTGCTGCCGCGCGCTGTGCTTGAAGATGTAGCCCAGGATTGTTTTTTGGGCATGTCCCTGTCCCCAAGGACCGTGATTATCGTTGCGCCGTTGATTAAGGCTGTGAAGGTCCCGGGCCCGGATTATGGGCTAACGCACCCATCTTGCCCATGGCAAAACTATACGTTTTCAAAGCGGATACGATAAGCGCAACCCCGCGGTTGTCAGGCGGCGCTGTGCGCTTGGCCGCGTTCGCGTTCCACCGAGTTCATCTCGTCCGACACGGTGGTCCGATGCAGAACGCGCCGCACGGTCATCTCGTCGTACGGCGTGGCGCGATGCATCGTGCAGCGGTTGTCCCACACGACCAGATCGCCCTCGCGCCAGCGGTGGCGGTGGACGAATTGCGGCTGGGTCGCGAAATCGAGCAGCTCCTCGATCAGCTTGCGTCCCTTTTGACCGGCCAGCCGATGACATGCGAGGCGTGCGAGGCGATGTAGGCGCCTTCCGGCGGTCCCCGGATGCGGCGGACCAGCACCTGCTTCACCGGCGGCAGCTCCGCGCGCGCGCCGGCAGAGTAACCGGTGAAGCCCATCTTTTCGCGCGAATAGAAGATGCTGCTCGACGATGAGGTCGTCGATCTCGCGCTTGCGCGCGTCGGGCAGCGCGTCATAGGCGGCCCGCATGTCGGTATATTCGGTATCGCCGTCGGACGCCGGGATCTCCCGCGCCGACAGAAGCGAGCAGCGGGCCGGGATATGCTTGAACGTGTTGTCGGTGTGCCAGAATTGGTTGGCGCGCGCATGCAGGCGCCGCTCGTCGTCGGGCGAGAGAAGCCGGCCTTGGTGGTCGATATTCGAGATATCGGACATCTCGCCGCGCAGCCGGGGCTTTTCGCCGGACCGATGGTATTTCGTCGCCGTGAACACGGGCCCGAACAGGGCGCTGAAGGCGACCTGCTGTTCGCGGTGACCGGCTGGTCGCGGAACAGCAGCACCGGCATGTTCGTTGAAAGCCGCCTCGATCTCGGCGAAGAGGTCGGGCGTCACCGGCTGCCGGAGATCCACGCCTTTTACCTCGGCGAAGAAAAGCGGATGCAGGCGGGTGACGGTGATGGGCATGGCGGTCTCCTGACGCGGATGGTCGGTTCACTATACAGCCAACCAGACCCTGGGCTGAAATGCCCCTAACGAAAGGCCGGCATGACCTCCTTGGCGAAGCGTTCCAGCTGCTCGAGGCAGAGCGCCTTCGGCACGCCGACCGACAGGCTGACCGAGATGCGGTCGAGGCCGGGATAGGCCTTCTCGAGCTTCTTGAGGTGATCGACGATCTCGCCCGGCGTGCCGCACAGCACGCCGCCCGCGTTGATCGCGTCCTCGATGCGCGGCAGCTTGGCGGTCGGCGCCTTTTTCGGGTCGCGCATGATCTCGATCTGCTCTTCGGTCATCGAGCGGACCAGCCGCAGCTCGCCGAACATCTTCATGTTCTCTTCGTAGTACTTGCCGGCCTGGCGGATGCCTTCCTCGCGGCTCTTCGGCGATGAAGAAGTGGAAGCCGAAGCACAGCCGCTCGCCGAGCTTGAGGTCCATGCCTTTCTTGGCATGCGCCTTCTGCCAGTTGAGCACGACGTTGTGCATCGCCCCGCCTTCGGCCGAGCCGCCGCCGACCATGCCCTGGATGCCGTGCTTGGCCATGAAGTCGAGCGCGCGCTCGGACGCGCTCTGCACCGGCTGCCAGCATTCGACAGGCAGGCGGAAGGGCCGCGGCACGACGGTCAGGTCCTTGAGGTCGTAGCCGCGATAGGGCACGCGCGCCGGGATCGTGTAGTTCTTGCCCTCATGCGAGAAGGAGGCGTTGTTGAACGCCTTGAAGATGATGTCGACCTGCTCCTCGAACAGCTCGCGGTTCGCGGCCTGGTCGAGCAGCGGCGAGCCGAAGGTCTCGACTTCACGCGTGTGGTAGCCGCGGCCGACGCCGAAGGTGATGCGCCCGCCGGACAGGATGTCCGCCATCGCGTAGTCCTCGGCCAGCCGCAGCGGATGCCACATCGGCGTGATGTTGAAGCCGCAGCCGATATTGAGACGCCGGGTGAGGTGGGTGAGGTGCAGCGCCATCATCATGACGTTGGGGATGCACTCGTAGCCTTCGCGCTGGAAATGATGCTCGGCCATCCAGAAGGTGTTGTAGCCGAGACGGTCCATGAGCTGCGCCATGCCCTGCGCCTTGTCGAAGACGGTGGCGAGCTTCTCGTTCGAATAGCGCCGCTCGTTGGCGGGCGTCGCGTCCTCGCCCATGTCGCCAAGGTCGACGTGGCCGGCGAAATAGCGAGTTGAACCGCTTGATCATGTCGGGCGCCCTCTCCTGGATGATTTCCGGACCGTATCGTACAACTAAAGCCGCCGTTTGCTAAACCGGCGCATGATCGGCCCCGATCTCGACGCCGCAGCGGATTGACGTCACAGTGGGAAGAACGAAGCAAGTGGAGGAGACTCAGCCGCATGACCTGGAAACGCATGGTGCTCGAAATCGGCATGGGCACCGATATTCGCGGCGCCGACTACACCAAGGCGGCGGTGCGCGCGCTGAGGGATGCGCTGTGGCATAACTCGCTGAGCGTCGCCAAGGCGCTCGGCCTGCCGACCGACTCGATGCGGGTGGAGGTCAACATCGGCGTGCCGAAGCCCGACAAGGTCGACAAGGCGGCCGGTGCTGGCGGTGCTGCCGCACGGCACCGGCACCGTCGAGGTGGTCGAGGGCGGGCTCGAGATTCCCAAGACGCGGGCACCGATTCGACCGTGATCGCCAACGCCGCCGCCGTCGTGCGGCTCGACCTGCCGTAGGAGCCTGAGCATGCCAGCAAGCGCGTGATTCTGGAAATGGGCACCGGCAACGACCTGCACGGCGGCGACTACACCAAGGCGGCGCTCCGCGCGGTGCAGGACGCGCATGCACCACAGCTCGCTAGCTCTGATCCGCACGCTCGGCGTCGATTCAAGGACGCATGCTGGTCGACGTCACCATCGGCGTGCAGCAGCCGGGCAAGGTCGATGCCGAGGCGGTGAAGGCGGCGCTGCCGCACGGCAAGGTCTACGGTCAACGTGGTCAAGGGCGGGCTCGACGTGCCGGACGAGACGGGCAAGGACACGGCGGTGATCGCGAGCGCCGCCGTCGAAGTGCGGCTCGACCTGCCCTGACCGGCCAAAAAATATGGGAGGAAACGATGAGCAAGCTGAAGGCGGCGACGCGTGACAAGCTCCGCGGCGTCAGCACGGCGACGCTCAGCACCGCGCTTTTCAAGCGCGGCCTCCGCAACCAGTTCATCCAGGATGTGCACCCGCTCAATCCGGGCCTGCGGCACATGGTCGGCGAGGCCTTCACGCTGCGCTACATCCCGGCGCGCGAGGACCTCAACCCGATCGCCGTGTTCCAGGACCGCGAGCATCCGCAGCGCAAGGCGCATCGAAGAGTGCCCGCCGGGCGCGGTGTTGGTGATCGACAGCCGCAAGGATCCGCGCGCCGCTTCGGCCGGCGCGATCCTCGTCGCGCGGCTGATGGTGCGAGGCGTCGCGGGCTTTGTGACCGACGGCGGCTTCCGCGACGCGTCCGAGATCGCCACGCTCGAGATCCCCGCCTTCCACAATCGGCCCTCGGCCCCGACCAACCTGACCTGCCACCAGGCGATCGACATCAACGTGCCGATCGCCTGCGGCGACGCGCCGGTCTTTCCGGGCGACATGATCGTCGGCGACGGCGACGGGCGTGCGTCGTCATCCCGGCCCACCTCGCCGACGAGATCGCCGAGGAGGCCGTCGAGATGACCGCCTTCGAGGACTTCGTCGCGGAACAGGTGCTGGAGGGCCGCACGATCATCGGCCTCTATCCGCCGACGTCCGAGCAGACGCGGACCGATTTCGCCGCCTGGCGCAAGGAAAAGAAGCGCTGATCCCCGAATCGAAACGAGGCGCCGCATGGCGCCTCGTGGAAGCCCGATGCCGGGAGCCGCTTAGTCGCGCCGGCGGCTGATCACCTGGCGGCGGAACCGCTCGTACAGGCTCGGCTGCGCATGGCGGCAGCGCATGATGACGTCGATGTGGTCCATCGGCTTGTGATCCGGCAACGTATTGATTGTCTTCATGGAAATTCGTCCTGTCCACCAAAGTTCTGATGCGCTTGCGCCAAACGGCACCATCGCGCAGCGCATAGATGCCCTTGCGGACCGCGAAATCCAATGGGAATTGCTGCAGCGCAGCAATGCATAATACGCATGGCTCATGATATGTCCGGACTAATTTTGCATGGCTCGCCGCCCCGCGAATTACGCGTTGGCCGCGGCCAGGATCATATCCGAGCCTTTTTCTCCGCAGACGATCGACGGGATATTGGTGTTCGATGACGGGATGGTCGGGAAGATGCCGGAATCGACGACGCGCAGATTCCGGATGCCGTGCACCCGCAGCGCCGGGTCCACGACGGCATCCGGATCGACGCCCATCTTGGTCGTGCCGACCATGTGCCAGCTCGTCTGGATCGACTCCTTCATATAGGCGATCAGCCCTTCGTCGTCCTGCACCTGCGGACCGGGCCGCGTCTCGCGCAGGATCAGCGGGCGCAGCGCCGGCATGTCGGCGACCTTGCGCGCAACCTTGATGCCGTCGAGGAAGGTTTTCACGTCCGCCTCGTGCGACAAATATTTCGGGTCCATGCTCGCTTGCTCCATCGGATCTTTTGACCGGATGTGCAGGGTGCCGACCGACTTTGGCTGCAGGATGGTGACGCCGAAGGTGAAGCCGGAATAGGGATCGAGCCCCTGTTGCGGCGTCCGCGCATAGCGGTCCTTGCCCGATAGCGGCAGGAGGCGCAGCACGAGATTGGCCTGGTTCACCTCGGGCCCGCTGCGATAATTCATCTGCGCCGTTGCCGAGCTGATCGTCAGCAGCCCTTCACGCTTGAAGATGAAGCGCAGGCCTTCCCTCACCTTGCGCAAGGGACTACGCAAGACGTCGTTGATCGTAAGCGGCTTGGCGCATTCAAAGGTCACCCGCGTGTTGGGGTGGTCGCGCAGGTTCTCACCGACGCCTGGCAAGTGATGCACCACGTCGATGCCGTGCTTCTTGAGAATTGCGCTGTTGCCGATGCCGGAGAGCTCGAGAAGCTTCGGCGATACCAGCGGGCCGGCCGACAGGATGACCTCGCGGCGCGTGCGCACCGTGCGCTTCGTTCCGTTGTGCAGGAACTCGACCCCGACGGCCCGCTTGCCCTCCAGCAGCACGCGGGACGCGTTCGCATTCGGCAGGATGCTGAGGTTCGTCCGCTTCTTCGCGGGGCGCAGGTAGCCCGCCGCGGCGCTGTTGCGGAAGCCCTTGCGCGTCGAATATTGCAGATAGAAGGCGCCTTCGTAGCTGCCGTCGTTGTAATCGTCGAGCTTTCGGTAGCCGGCTTCCGTACAGGCGCCGACAAAGGCATCGGACAAGGGATCGAATTTGTCGAGCCGCGTGCAGTGAATGGGCCCGCCCGAGCCGCGCGCCTTGGCGTCGCCTTCGGGAAAATCCTCGAGCCGCTTGAACAGGGGCTCAAGGTCGGCATAGCCCCAGCCCGTGCATCCCTGCTCGGTCCAGGAGTCGTATTCCGCCGGATCGCCGCGTACGAACAGGTTGCCGTTGATCGAGCTCGACCCGCCGATCACCCGGCCGCGCACCCAGCGCTGCGGCTTGCCGTTGAGGTGCTGCTGCGGCTCGGTGACGAAGGGCCAGGTCAGGCGCTCGTCGTTCAGGATGTTGGCGACGAACAGCGGGATGTGGATGTTGTGGTTGCGGTCGCGGCCGCCGGCTTCCAGCAGCAGCACCTGATAGCGCCCGTTGGCGCTCAGGCGGTTGGCGACGACGCAGCCGGCCGAGCCGGCGCCCACGACGACATAGTCGAATTCGGCATTCTCGGGGACAGACGACACATACATGAAGCAGCTCCACCCTAAAGCGTGTTGGCCTGCCGGATCGGTAAGCCCGGCCGGCGCAATTCTTATTTTCGACGGTCATTGTGGTTGAGATCGCAGCGGAACGCAAAATGCGCACCGCGCGCTTTTTGACAGTGTGTGCCGGCGGGTACCACAATCATGACGATACCGGATTGTTCATGCGATCCGTCGTGTCCGTGCAGGCAATCCCGTTAAACGAAAAGCGACCGCCGTTCCGCGATACGCGCCGAACGGCAGGTAGAACGCGTATCACCCGGGGAAAGGAAACGTAATGAGACGATCCGTCATTGCCGCCGTGTTGGCGGCCTTTGCAGCGTCGGCAGCCCTGCTTGCCGTCGAGCCATCGACCGCGCAGGCGGCAACCAAGTATTGCGACGGCCCCAAGGTGACGTGGCGCACGTCCTTCTGGGGCAAGCGCCGCGCCATCACCGAAGGCATCGAGTATGTCGCCAAGGCGACCAAGGAGGCCACCTGCGGTAAATTCAACATTCAGCTCTTCTACGGCGAGCAGTTGTCGAAATCGAGAGAGAACCTGGACGCGATCAAGGTCGGCGCCGTTCAGGGCGCGCAAGTGTGCTCGTCCTACCATCCCGGCAAGGTGCGGGCACTGGGCGTGCTGGACCTGCCCTTCCTGCCGATCGCGGATCTCGACGTGGCACAGGCCGTCTATACACGGATGTTCGAGACGCCGGAATTCAAGAAGTCGCTCGCCGAGTGGAACGCGGCCTACTTCATGGCGACGCTGCTGCCGCAGTTCGAGATGATGGGCCGCGGCAAGGCGCCGCTCAAACTGGAAGACTGGAAGGGCCGGCGGGTGAGGGCGCTCGGCGGCATGGGCAAGGCGATGGCGGGGCTCGGCTCCGTGCCGACCAGCATGCCGGCGTCCGAGGTCTACACGGCGCTTCAGCGCGGCACGATCGACGCCGTGGGCTTCGCCTATACCTATGCGTTCGCCGCGTTCAAGATCGACGATATGTCGACCTGGTACACGACGAACATGGCGCTGGGATCGCTCAACTGCATCTTTGCCGTCAACAAGGATGCTTTCGCCAAGCTGCCGCCGCAATACAAGGCGATCCTCGAGGAAGTGCGGACGCCTGCTTATGCGGCCTTGAAGGAAGCCTATGCAAAACAGGATAAGGCGAACCTTCCGCGGTGGCAGGCGAAGAAGACTCTGAAGGCGATCAAATACAGCAAGGATGAGCTGGAGAGGCTCCGCAAGGTCGGCGGCACGCCGGTCTGGGACGAATGGGTCAAGCAGAATGAAGCCGAGGGGATTCCCGCGCGGAAGCTCCTGGACCTCGTTCTGAAGACGGCGCAGGAGGATTCCAAGCAGTAAGACGCGACGGACCGGATATGCGGCGGCGAAGTCCTAAACGATTTCGCCGCCGCTTGTTTCATCCGGCCTTCGCGCGCGTTGCGTGATCTAAAAGGCGATGGCGGGATGCCGGGGTTCCGTTCTACCTTCACGCCATGATCGCGTCGGGCATTCTCGCTTTCACCACATTCTTCGCGGCGGTCGGACCGATCGACGTGGCCGCGCTCTATGCGGCCATGACCGCGCGGCTGCCGGCGAAGAAGCGGCGGCGGATGGCGGCGAAGGCGGTGCTCGTCGCAACCGCCATCCTGGTCGCCATCGTGCTGTTCGGCCATGATCTGCTGCGCTGGCTCGGCCAGTCAGTCTTCCCGGCGCTGCGCATCGCGGGCGGCATCCTCCTGTTCCTCGTCGCGCTCGACATGGTCTTCGCCGGCATTCCGGCGTCACCTCGACGACGGAGGAGGAATCCGAGGAAGCCGAAGCAAGCTCGGACATCTCCGTCTTCCCGCTGGCGACGCCGCTCATCGCCGGCCCCGGGGCGATGGGCGCCACCATTCTCCGCATGGCGGAAGCGAAAGGCGATCTTGCGACGGAGACCGTGGTCGTGGCGGCGCTGCTCGCTGTGATGGCGATAACCTATGTCCTGCTGGTCGGCGCATCCGCGATAAGCCGCGCTTTGGGCGTCACCGGCCTCAACGTCATCACCCGCGTCATGGGCGTGATGTTGGCTGCTCTGGCGGTCCAGTTCGTGATCGACGGCATCCGCGCGATTGTCGGCGGCTGAGGCTCAGACCGGCCGCTCGCCCGCGACCGAGAGCCTGTGCATCACGCGGCGGAAGCCGTGGTAGTCGTTGACCGCCAGGTGCTGGGCCGCCCGGTTGTCCCAGATTGCGAAGGTGCCGGCCTGCCAGCGGTAGCGGCAGGTGAACTCCGGCCGTTCCTTGTGCCGGTACAAGAGCTCGAGCAGGGGGCGGCTTTCCGCCTCCGTCCAGCCGTCGAACCGCACGGTATGCAGCGCGTTGACGTAAAGCGCCTTGCGACCGGTCTCGGGATGCGTCCGCACGACCGGGTGCACCGCTTCCAGGTTCATGTTGTCCTGACCGACCAGCTTGACGCTTTGATAGGCGTTGCCGGCGGCGCGGCCGCCACCCTTCCGCGCCGCCGCGCTGTTGATGGCGCGCAGCCCCTGCAAGGCTGTCTTCAGGCCGTCCGACAGCGTCTCGTAGGCGAGGTACATATTGGCGAACTGCGTGTCGCCGCCATAGGGCGGAACTTCGACGGAATACAGCACGGTCGCCATCGGCGGGCATTCGGTATAGGTGGTGTCGGAGTGCCAACCTTCGCCGAAATTCTTCGTCTCGGCCGGCTCCTTGACGATGGCGAAGACATGCGGCTCGTCCGGCAGGCCCTCGGCGAAGGGGTAGAAGCCCAGCGGGCCGAAGTTTTCGGAGACCCTGGCGATGGCCTTCGGATCGAGCGCTTGGCCTGGAAAGGCGAGCACGAGGTAGTCGCGAAAAGCCGTCCTGATCTCGCGCCAGGTTTCTTCGTCGGCGCGGGTCAGGTCTACGCCGCGGATCTCGGCGCCAAGCGCGCCGGCCAGCGGCAGGACGGAGATTTTCTTGTAGGTCACGGAATCACTCATGGGCTGCTGGGCTGCGAAACCGGCATTCCGTTTATGCCGGCGCACCAATTATACGCCAAGTGGCGGCGCGCGCACGATTTCATCCGGGCGGCTTTCCGGCATGCCGCCGGGCCGGTCTGATCCGCGGCCGGCCGGGAGCCCAAGTTCCCGGCCGACCCGCCCTACGCTATGACCAGCCGCAGCGTCGCTGACCGTCTACTCTGCGGCGGCGCTGTGCGCGGCGTCCTTCATGGTCGTCGCGAGCAATCCATAGCAGCTGGTCCAGGCGTCCTTCGTCTCGGGCGTGAAGGCGTCGCCGAGCCCTTGCTCGAGCGTCCAGAGCAACGCTGCGCCGACGGTGTCATAGTCCTTGTCCTTCACGCCGTAGCCGGAATGGCGGCGGCCGAGATCTTGCACCGCCGGCACGATCGTCTCGAGCCGGTTGAGGCCGCCGACCGCCGTGGCAATCATGGACATTAGCTTCTGGATCTGCGGCTTGATGTCCTCGGGAAAGAGCGGCCGGAGGGCCGGATCGATCGTGAACAGGCGGCCGTAGAACAGCTCGCCGGCGGTATCCTTGATGGGCAGCACCTTGCGGAAGCTGTCCTGGACGAGCTCAATCTGCGCTGGGGTCATTGGATGATCTCCTATGCTTGTCGTTGCCCGCTTGGGGGGATGAGACGCAGGCGCTTTACTGGACGGGAATGCGCAGCACGACGCCGCCCATCACGTCGCCGAGCTTGAAGTCGTGACGGGGCGAGTCCTTATGCGCGTTGTGGCAGCCGACACAGGCCGGCGCGACCGCGGTGTCGGCATAGATGGCGGTGAAGTATTTCTTCCCGCCGAGCGTTTCATCGGCGTAGTAGTTCTTGCCCTTGTTGTCGGCGACGAATTTGAGGCCGGTCTTCTCGACATCCGTCCGGGGCGCGTTCTGTTTGTTCACCGGCCACATGCTGAGCAGCTGGTAGCTGAAGGCTTCGGTCTTCTTGCCGACCATCTCCGAGCCGTAGCGGAACATCTGCGCCGGCAGCGGCAGCGCCTTGTCGTCCTTCCAATGCTCGCTCGCCTTGATGATCTTCTCTTCGTTCTGCAGGCGGTTGACGACGAGACGCGTGTAGATTGTGCGGTCGGAGTCCATGACCGCGTGCAGGGCGTCTGCCATTTGCTGCGGCGTGATTCCTGCCGTTTCCTTGGACTTGTCGCAGCTGGCCAGAAAGGCGGCCAGAACGAGCAGCGGCGTGGCTTTGGCGTAAGTCAATCTCATCACGTTGCTCCTTTCATTGAGCGGGTTGACCAGAGGGCTTGGGTGTGTGCTGCCGCCGCTCGACCCAGTCGAGGCTCGGGATGTGGTGCGACGGAAGCTTGGTGAAGTTGCTGCGGATGACCTCCGGATCGGCGAGCGCGTCGATGGAAAATCCGAGGCCGTGGCAGTTCAGGCAGACCGAGCGGATCATCTTTTCGTTCGGCCGCAGGTTCATGTTTTGATTGTGCTGCGCCAGAACGACGTCGCCCTTTTCGCCGTGATGGATTTCGCGCGGCATGTGACAGGTGGCGCAGCTGACGCCCTGTCCCGCGGGCCGCGTCCCCGTGAGCTCCCCTGTCCCAGGCGGCGGAGTGCGCCGACTGGAAATAGTTTCGCGTGTGCTCGTCGTTGTGGCAGCCCATGCAGGCCTCGACCGCGGCATGCTTGATATCGAAGCTGTGCGCGGCATGACAGGTCGCGCAGCCGAGCGTCTTGTCATGGGCCTCGGCGCGCATCGGCAGGCGGGCCATCGCCGGCGACATCGGGCTGAGCGGGACCGAGAGGCCGCCGGCGAGACGCATGCCGTGACGGCCGGCGAGAAAGCCGCGTCCTCGGGTCGCATGGCAGGTCGCGCAGACGTCGTGGCCCGGCTTGTCGATCCAATGCGCGGCGACTTGGCCGTTTGCCTTCGGCATGTGGCAGTCGGCGCAGGACACGCCGGCCCTGGCGTGGAGCGTCGTCTCCCATTCTTTCAGGATCGCGGGATCGGTCGCCTTGGCGGCGACGGCCGGCGGCAGAGACGCCCGGTTGAGCGCCAGGCTGGCGCGCTGGACCCAGGCGGCGCTTGCCGGGCTGCGGTCGATGACGGCGACCTGCGGGACCGCCTTGAGCGGGATCTCGTGCAGGTGCTTGGCGAGGAAATCCTCGTAGAGCGCGCGGTTGTCGTGGAAGTTATGACAGCCGGCCGAGGCGCAGCTGTCGAACGCGAGGCCCTTATGGCTCGGCCGGTCCTTGAAGATCGTCTGGTGGCATTTGAAGCAATAGTCGCTGGGCAAGGTCAGCCCCATCGCAAGCGTGATGCCGGGCCGGTGCTCCTGGTGGCAGGTGACGCAGTAGCGCGCGTCGAGCGCGGCGACGCGGTCGGCGTTGCGGGGATCGGTGAACTTGGTGCGGGGATGGCTGTCGTTTTCGCGCGCGAGATCGTCGCCGTGGCATTTCACGCAGGCGTTCTGCAGCAGATCCGCGCCCGCCGAACGGGCTGGTGTGGCAGACCTCGCAGGCGAGCTCGATCTGATGGTGTCCGTCGGTCGTCCGGCCGATCAGGAACAGCGTGCGGTCGCGGCTGAACAGGACCCAGGTGAAATAGCCGGACAATCCGATCACCGCGGTGATCCAGCAGGCCCAGATGATTGTTTTCCGCTGAAACATCGCCGCCCGCTAGAAGTAGTAGACGGACAGAATGTGGAAGCCGAGCAGCGTCGGTAGCGGCCAACAGGCGATGATGTGAAGCCAGAGCGACAGCTTGCGCGTCTTGGCGCCGCCGTTTCGGCTGAGCCGGTGCTCGACGGCGATGACGGCGCCGGATGTCGAGCCGAGCAGCACGACCGCGAGGAAGGACAGCATCAGATAGCGGTTCAGGTGCGCGCCGAGATGCAGGCCGGTATGGATGACGAGCGCGGTGATCGCAGCCGCGCCGAGCGCGATATGGATGAAGCGCCAAGTTCCATAGGCGCCGAACGCCATCCAGCGCACGCGCTTGCGCAGCGACAGGATAACCGCCAGCAGACCGAGGGCCAGCAGCGTGAAGCCGGAGATCTGCTTGTACAGGCCATCCGTCCACAGCAAGTCGATCTGGATGGTGGGCTGCACGCTCTGGCGATAGCCGGGCGAGGGCAGGAACAGGATGGCGCCGGCAATCAGCAGGGCGAGGATCGACAGCGCGATGATGCTGCGGGCGAAGGCGGGCGCGGCAGGCTTGATTTGCTGGCCGGCCATCGCTGCCACCAGCGGCCGGCAGGAGCCGCAGACGGTCGCGGCGTTGGTCACCGCCTGAAGCGCTTCGACGGTACGAGCGCCGGCGGCAATCGCCGCGCTGAGCGTGCCGCGCGTGACGCCGGTGCAGTTGCAGATCGTCGCCGTTTCCGGCCATGCGGCCACGTTGGCGGCATCGTCGTCACCCCACAGGCGCCCGGTCCTGACGAAGCGCCGGGCATGCCACGGCATGAGCCGCCGCCGATGCGTCACGGCTTCCTGGAGGCGGTTGATCTCGGGCCAGTCGCCGACCGCGATCGCTGCGGTCACCCGGCCCTTGCTCCGGATGATCCGCCGGTAGACGCCCGTCTCCGGCTGCTCGTAGGTCAGGCTGCGCGTCGCCGGATCTTCCGACGCTTCCGCCGGGCCGCCCATGCTGAAGACCGGCACGCCGACGACCTTGAGCTTGGTCGCGGCGATCGAGCCCTCATACCGCGCCGCGCCGTCGAGGATGTGGTGCGCCGCGACACCGGCTTGCTCCAGGCCGGGCGCGACCAGGCCGTAGACCCGGCCGCGGTGCTCGGCGCATTCACCGATGGCATAGACGTCCGGGGCCGAGGTCTGCATGTTGTCGTCGACCTCGATACCCCGGCCGACCCGGATGCCGGCATCGCGCGCGATCTCCATGTTCGGGCGGATGCCGGCGCAGATGACGACGGTGTCGCAAGACAGCTCCCGGCCGTCGGTCAAGCGGACGCCCGTGATCTCGTCGCCGGCGATCATTTCGCGGACGCCGACGCCGGTCAGTACGGTCAGGCCGATCGCTGTCAGGCGCTCCGCCAGCAGCACGCCGCCGACGCTGTCGAGCTGTTGCGGCATCAGCCAGCGACCATGCTCGACGACGGTGGTGTCGACGCCGCGGCGATGAAGGCCGCGGGCGGCCTCAAGCCCCAACAGGCCGCCGCCGATCACCAGCGCCTTGCGGCAGCGCGGCCAATGGGCGAGCAGCCTTTCCGCGTCATTGATGTCGCGGAAGGTGAAGATATGCCGGTGCTCGATGGCGAGCGGTGCCGGAATGTGCGGCCGCGATCCCGTCGCGATCACCAGCTTCGCATAAGCATGCGTCGTGCCGGCGGCATCGGTAACCGTCCGGGCGGCGGAATCGATCGAGACGATGCGCCGATGGATCAGGCGGACCTGGGGCGCTTGGTCGCTTTGCGACCAGGCCAGATAGATGTCGGATACCGGCGTCTCGCCGGCGAAAAGCGGCGTGAGAAGGACGCGGTTATAGGGCGCCCAGCGCTCTTCGCCGAAAATCAGGATCGCCCGGTCGGGCGCCTGACGGCGGAGGTCGCGAACCAGCTTCATGCCCGCGGGACCGGCGCCGATGACGACGATCGGCGCCGTGGCTGCGTCGGCAACCGGCGCTTCGGCGATCGAGAAAGACGTCTCAACGTCTGGTCTGTTCGCGGTTACGAGCATTGCGCGCAGTCTCGCTGGCGGTTGTTGGCGATAGGGCCCATCCCCCGATGCATGCCATAGGCGTTCATCAGGTCTCTCGCCGTTGAGAGAAGATGCTGTTTGGCCGCTGGCGCCATGCCAGGAGGTGCGCGACGGCGGTGTCCGCACGGCGGCTATAGGTGGATTGTGCAATTCGTATACCAACGGCCGCGTGCGGCCGGATCGCCGGAATTTCCGGCTTTTGCGGGGAATACGGAAACCATTGCCCGACCGGCCGATTCACGGGCGTAACAAAAAACAGGCGGGATTACGTTCGCTTGATCAGAAATTCATCATATGCGGGTGCCACGGAGACGGCGCCGGGCGGCGCTCGGCCCGCTTGTGTGTTTCCATCGCGGATGATAGAGACTCCCGCGTCACTGGGGAGTAGCCGCCTCCGACGAAGGAGGGGATGCGTCAACAGGCTTGGCCTTCGGGCCATGGCGTATCCGGCTGATAGGCATGGCGAGACCTTTGGCTTTGATGGTCCGAACCCTGGGTCGGGCGGTCCGTCGAGCCACGGGTATGCCACCCGGCCCAGCCAGGACGACCAGTGGACGCCTTCCTCGTTTCAACCGCCGTCGTTGCCGTTGCCGAGATCGGCGACAAGACCCAGCTCTTGGCGCTGATGCTGACGGTGCGTTTCGGCAGACCGGCGCCGATCATCGCCGGTATTCTCATTGCCACACTCGCCAATCACGCCGCGGCCGCATGGCTCGGCGCCTCGGTCGCGGGGCTGATCGGCACGTCGAGCCAGCGCTGGATCGTCGGCGCCTCCTTCCTGGTCATGGCGGCCTGGGTTCTGGTGCCGGACCGGGCGGACGAGGGGGGCGGCTGGACGAAGCGCTTCGGCGCGTTCGGCACGACGCTGGTGTCCTTCTTCCTTGTCGAGATCGGCGACAAGACGCAGATCGCGACCATCGCGCTGGCGGCGCGCTACCACGCGATCCTGTGGGTGACGGCCGGGACGACTCTCGGGATGCTGCTGGCGAACGTCCCTGTCGTCCTGCTCGGCAGATTGGCGGCGGCACGCCTTCCTCTCAAGGCGATGCGCATAACCGCCGCCGCGGCCTTCGTGCTGCTGGCCCTCGTCACGTTTTTCGAGCCGATGGCAACGGTGGCCGCGGGGATGCTGGCGCGTTAGAGTGACCGTCCGCGTGCAACCATCAGGTTAGGCGCGGCGTCGAGACGTTGCGGGAAGCGCCATCAAGGCGCGGTGAATTCAAACGAAATCGCGGCAAGGGAGGAACCCACATGAAGAGAATGCTGCGGACTGCTTTCGGAGTGTCGTTGTGTTTTGCCGTTTTGCAGATTGGCGTCGCGGGCGAGGCTTCCGCGGCCGGTCTTAAGGTCCTTTCGGACAGGACTGTTTCCGGCTTTCCCTTTCCAGAGTCTGTGGGCTGCGATGCAGCGAACAAGGTTCTTTACGTAAGCCAATTCGTCTCCGCGCTGAAGCCGACGGAGAAAGACGGCAAAGGGCCGGATCAGCAAGGTCTCGCTGACCGGCAAGATGCTGGTGAAGGATTTCCTTCCCGGGCCGGGCCAGAAAGCTCAACAAGCCGAAGGGCAACTGGATCGTTGGCGACCGCTTTGGGTGACCGACATCGACGCCATCTGGTCCTTCGACCTCAAGACCAGGAAAGGCAGGCGCGTTGCGCTGCCGGGCGCGAAGTTCGCCAATGATCTGGCAGTGACGGGGAACGCCGTCTATGTCAGCGACAACATCGGCGACCAGGTATTCAAGGTGGAGCCCGCCGACTTCCTGAAGATGAAGGGAGAGCCGAAGGTCACCGTCGTCTTCTCCGGCAAGTCGATCAATCCCAACGGCGTGTATCCCCGCGCCGACGGCGCGCTGCTGATGGTCGGCTACCCGGCGCCGGGTAAGCTGGGCGGCATCTATGCCATGACGCCGGGCAAGGACCCGAAGTCGCTGGCGGAAGGCATCGGACGGCTGGACGGCCTCTACCAGATGAAGAATGGCGACCTCCTGATCACGGATTGGAATTCAGGGTCGCTGATGAGCTGGAGCGCGAAATCGGGCGTACATAAGCTGGCGGACGGATTCAAAGGGCCGGCCGATCTCTGCGCCATGCCCAACGACAAAGGGCTTCTTGTCGTCGTTCCAGATCTGGTCAAGAGCGAGTTGCGGTTCATCCAGCTCGGGAAGTAGACTCGGGAAGTAGACAAGGACCGGCCTTCCCTTCCATGCTTGGGCTCTCGCCGCCGACCGGTGAGAGCCGGTGCCTCGCCGCCTGCGCGGTGAAGAAGGCTGGTCCATTCGAATAATTGAAGGAGCCCCAATGCCCGGCGTTTTTTTCGACGAGCTGACCGTCGGTCAGATTTTCCACCATGCGATCCGCCGCACGATTACCGAGACGGACAATGTCTGGTTCACGGCGCTGACCCATAACCCGGCCTATTTGCACCTCGACGAGGAGTATTGCCGGACCCAGACGGAATTCGGCCAGCGCATCGTCAACAGTTGCTTCACGCTGGCCCTCATGGTCGGAATCTCCGTCCATGAGACGACACTCGGTACCGCGGTCGCCAATCTCGGCTGGGAGGAGGTGACCTTTCCAAAGCCGGTGTTCCACGGCGACACGATCCGGGTCGAGACGGAAGTCGTGGCGCTCCGCGAGAGCCGGTCGCGCCCGACCGCCGGCATCGTCACCTTCGTCCACCGCGCCTATAACCAGAAGGGCGACCTGGTCGCACAGTGCAAGCGGTCGGGCCTGCAACTGAAGCGGCCCGTGGCCGGGAAAAGGAGAGACGGCATGAACCTGCGCTCCTGGCTGTTCATTCCGGGCGACAGCGAGAAGAAGCTGGCGAAGTCCGACGATTGCGGCGCCGACGCGGTCATCCTCGACCTGGAGGATTCAGTGGCGGCCGATCGCCGGCCCCTGGCGCGCAAGCTGGTGCGCGCGATGCTGGACGCGCGGCCGCGCGGCAGCCGCCGGCCCGAGCTGTGGGTCCGCATGAATCCGATAAACGAAGGCGGACTTTACGACCTGCCGCACATCGTCGGCGGCAACCCGGACGGCATCGTCCAGCCGAAGATCGATGGGCCATTGGACGTCATCCGGCTTGGCCATTGTCTCGACGCGCTGGAGGCGGCGGCCGGGATCGAGATGGGCACGATCAACATCCTGCCGGTGGCGAACGAAACCGCGAAGGGGGCGCTGACCCTCGCCGCGTTCGGGACGATGCGGGTGCCGCGCCTGATCGGCCTCACCTGGGGGATGGAAGACCTGAGCGCCGCGCTCGGCGCCAGCACCTACCGCAACCCGGACGGCACGTTCACCCACACCTACTGGTCGATGCGGACGGCGACGCTGCTCGCCTGCAAGGCGGCCGGCGTGCAGGCAATTGAGAATCTCGACGTCGACTTCCGCAATCCCGATGGCCTGTTTGCAAGCTCGCTGCAGGCGGCGCGGGAAGGCTTCACCGGACGGATTGCCATCCACCCGGCGCAAGTCGAGCCGATCAACCGTGCCTTCACGCCGTCGGATGACGACGTCGCTTTCGCGCGCCGCGTGGTTGCGGCCTTCGACGCGCAGCCTGGCGTCGGCACGATCGGGCTGGACGGCAAGATGATCGACATGCCGCATTTGAAGCAGGCGCGTCAGGTGCTGGCGATGCACGAAGCCTATGCCGCGCGCGGGAAGGAGACGCTGAACCCGGGTCCTTACGGCGCAACTCTCATGCGGTCTTCCGCCGGCCCGTGTTCCCGGCTGGGCCGAAGCTCCGGGACTCCACCGGGTCATAAAGATGGCACTCGGTAAAGCTCCCGCCGCCGCGCGCGACGGGTCTGGGCGCCTTGCGCTCGCACAGGTCGATGGCATGCGGGCAGCGCGGATGGAAGGTGCAGCCGCTCGGCGGCTCGATCGGATTGGGGAAGTCGACGCCGAGCTGGGCATCGGGAACGCCGAGGCCGGGCTCCGGCGTCAGGACCGAGGCGAGCAGCGCCTGGGTGTAGGGGTGCTCCGGCCGGCGGAACAGGGACTCCGTATCCTTCTCCTCGACGATCCGGCCGAGATACATCACCGCGACCCGCGTCGCGATATGCTCGACGACGGCAAGGTTGTGGCTGATCAGAATATAGGTCAGGCCGAGCTCCTGCCGCAGATCCATCAGCAGATTCAGGATCTGTGACTGCACGGAGACGTCGAGCGCGGAGGTCGGCTCGTCGCAGATCACCATCTCCGGCCGCATGATGAGGGCGCGGGCGATGGCGACGCGCTGGCGCTGGCCGCCGGAAAGCTGGCTCGGATAGTTCGTGATGTAGCGCGGCGGCAGACCGACCAGCTCCATGATCTCCTCGACCTTGCGCTTGCGCTCGGCAGCGCTGCCGGCCCGTGAACGCGGAGCGGCAGCGTGATGATGTCGCTCGATCGTCTTTCGCGGGTTCAGCGAGGAATAGGGATCCTGGAAGATGGGCTGAACGCGGCGCGCGAGATCGAGGCGGGTAAAGGTCGAGACAGGGCTTTCCGCCGAGCAGGATCTCGCCGGATGTCGGCGGCAACAAGCCCAGAAGCATGAGCGCAAGGGTCGACTTGCCGCAACCGGACTCGCCGACCAGGCCCAGCACTTCGCCCTTTTCGACTTCGAGAGAAATGCCGTTGACGGCGGTGAGCATCTGCTTGCGGCGGAAGACGCCGGCGCCGACCGGAAGGTTCGCATCACGTCCCTGGTTTCGAGCAAGGGCGCGCTCATCGTGCCATCTCCAGCTGGCCGGTCCTGGCAAGCGAATCCTCGGGGCCATCAGGCAACGATAGGCGCGCAAATCGTCGAGGCGGCGCAGCTCGACGGGCGCGGCGGCGCAGTCGGTCCAGGCATGCGGACAGCGATCGCGGAAATGGCAGCCCCGGATGTCGCCGATCATGCTGGGCACGATGCCGGGAATGGAGCCGAGATGGGCGCCCCGGGCCGTCTTGCCCGGGACCGGGATGCAGGACAGCAGCCCGCGCGTATAGGGGTGCAGCGGGCTGCGCGAACACGTCCGCGACCTTGCCTTGCTCGACGATCTGGCCGGCATACATCACCGCGACGCGGTCGGCGACGCGGGCGACGACGCCGAGGTCGTGCGTGATCAGCATCAGCGCCATGCCGAACTCACTGCTGCAGCTCGGCCAGCAGTCGAGGATCTGCGCCTGGATCGTGACGTCGAGCGCGGTGGTCGGTTCGTCCGCGATGATCAGATCCGGGCCGCAGCATCAGCGCCATGGCGATCATCACGCGCTGGCGCATGCCGCCGGAAAGCTGGTGCGGATATTGCCGCAGCCGCCGCGCCGCGTCCGGTGATGCCGACCTTCTCCAGCAGATAGATCGCCGCGCGTCCTGCGCCTCGCGCCGGCTGACGCGGCGATGGCGCAGCAGCACTTCCTCCATCTGGTTGCCGATCGGTGAAGAACGGGTTGAGGCTGGTCATCGGCTCCTGGAAGATCATGCCGATGCGGTTGCCGCGCAGGTCCGCCATCCGGCGATCGGACAGTGCCATGAGGTCCGTGCCGTCGAACAGGATGCCGTCGCCGCTGCGGATCGCCTTCTTCGGCAGAAGGCCCATCAGCGCCAGGGAGGTCAGCGACTTGCCGCAGCCGGACTCGCCGACGATGCAGAGCGTCTCGCCCTTGTCCACCGAGAAGCTGACGTTCTGCACGGCATGCAGCGTTCCGACCGCGAGCGGGATATCGACACTGAGGTTCCGGACGTCGAGAAGCGCGCTCAATTTCGGTTCTCCGGTGCGAAGATGTCGCGTGCCCCGTCGCCCAGCAGGTTGATCGCGACGACGAGGGTGAAGATGGCGAAGCCCGGCAGCATCACGAGGTGCGGCTCGAACAGGAGATAGTCCTTGCCCTCCGCCACCATGAGACCCCAGGAAGGCGTCGGCGGCTGCACGCCGAGGCCGAGGAAGGACAAGGCGGCCTCGAGCAGGATCGCATGCGCGATCTCGAACGTTGCGACGACCAGCAGATTGCTCAGGACGTTGGGCAGGATCTCGGAGAAGATGATACGCCGCGTCGGGCAGCCGATCGCGCTCGCCGCCCGCACGTAATCGAGATTGCGCACCTGCATCGTGGCGCTTCGCATCACCACGGTGAAGCGGTCCCACAGCAGGAACCCGAGCACCAGGATCACCACGGTCAACGAGCTTCCTTCGACCGCCACGAGGGCAAGCGCCACCATGATGACCGGCAGCGTGAGCCGGGTGGTGAGGAGAAAGGTGATGACCATGTCGACGCGTCCGCCGAAATAACCGGCGCAGACGCCCATCACGGTGCCGATCACACCCGAGATCATCATCGCGCAGAAGCCGATGATGAGCGAGACCGCGCGCCATAGATGATGCGGCTTAGATAGTCGCGTCCCATCATGTCCGTGCCGAGCGGATGAGCCCAGGTTCCCCCATCGCCCCATACGGCCGGGATCAGGCGCCGGGTGAGGTCCTGGGCCAGTGGATCTTCCGGCGCGAGAAGCGGCGCGAAGATCGCCATCAGGATCAAGGCGAGCAGGATGATGGAGGCGAACATGAAGCTGTGATGGCCCAGGATACGGCGGATCAGCATCGTTGCCGCGCCTGGCTGGGTGACCGATTCCATGCTGCTAAGGCTGGTGCCCAGGGTCAGGCCGTCTTGGCTGGAAGCGATCGCTTTGCCATCCGTTGGCGCCATGACGTCCTCCCTCAGCTCACCCGCAGGCGCGGATCGAGCCATGCATTAAGCAGGTCGCCGGCCAGGACCAGGACGATGTAGATGCAGGCAATGAGAAGGAGTATCGCCTGAACGACGGCGAAGTCGTTGCGCGAGATCGATTCGTACGCCAGCTGGCCGATGCCCTGGATCTGGAACACGGTCTCGGTGATGATCGCGCCGCTGAGCATGTTGCCGAACTGCACGCAAGAGAGCGCCACCACCGGAATGATGGCGTTGCGCAGCGCGTGCTTGAACAGAACTGTCCTGGTCGGCAGGCCCTTCGCCCGCGCGGTCCGGATATAGTCTGAGTTCAAGACCTCCAGCATCCCGGTCCGGGTAAGGCGCATTACCGCCGGCGTCGAGTAATAACCGAGCGCAATTCCCGGCAGGATGAAATTCGCGTAAGTATCCGATCCCGATATGGGAAGAAGTCTGAGGAACAGCCCGAAGACGAACATCAGGATAAGCGCGAAAAAGAAGCCCGGCAGCGCCTGTCCCATGACGGCGATCGTCAGCGCCGTTCGGTCCACCCAGGTGTCCGGCTTGAGCGCCGCGATGACACCCATGGGGATCGAGACGCCCATCGCGAAGATCAGGGCGAAGGCGGCCAGCGTGAGGGTGTTCGGCAGCCGCGTCTTGATCAGCGTGACGACCTTTTCCGGATAGAACATCGACTCTCCGAGGTCGCCATGCAGGCCCGAGTTGAGCCAGTCGAGGTATTGAAGATAGTACGGCCGGTCGAGCCCGAACTTTTTGCGGACCATTGCGATGTCGCTGGCGCTGGCGTCTTCGCCCGCAATCATCGTCGCCAGGTCGCCGGAGACCCGCAGCAGCGAAAAGGCGACGATCGAAACGGTAAGTGCGACAAGAAGCGCCACCAGCACACGCTTCGCCATGAAATTCAGCATCTGGACCCTCTATCCAAAGTGGAGCGGCGGAGGCCCGGCCTTCCCGACAGGGAAAGCCGGACCGGTCAGCCGATAACGATTATTTCCACTTGGCATTCCAGAAACGTGGCACCTCGTCCGGATCCGGTGTGAACTGCAGCGTGTCGACGTAGGCGTAGTTGTATACCCACGAAAACAGCGGCAGCCAGTATGCCTGCTCCGAGATTCGATCCAGGGCCTTCTTGTAGACTTTCTTGCGAACTTCCTGATCCGTCGTATTGCCCTGGTTCAGGAGATCGATGACGGTCTTGTCCTGGGCATTGTCGTCGGCGCTGCCCTGGAACCAGTTGCCGAGGATCGCGGTCACGTCGTTGATCGAGGAGGAGCCCCAGGTGCCGAAGGACAGCGGCGTCCCCTTGGTCCGGCGGTACTCGCGGATGGCGCCCGCCGTCAGGTAGTTCAGCTTCGCCTTGATGCCGACCTTGGCGAGCTGTCCGATGATGGCTTCGGCGATCGGCCGGTCGCGATAGGCGAAGATCGGCGTCGAGAAGCCTTTCGGATAACCGGCCTCGGCGAGCAGCGCCTTCGCCTTCTTGGGATCGTAGGTGTAGTGCTTGACGCCGCTGTCGTCACAGCCGAATTGGGTCGGGAAACAGGCGGCATTGAGGATGCGGGAGGCGTTGCCCATCAGGGTCTTGCGGATCGTGTCGCGGTCGATCGCGTAGCTGATGGCCTCGCGGACCTTGAGCTTCTTCATCGGCGTGTTGCCGGACTTGCCGGACGCATCCATCTGAATGAATCCGACCCGCATGGTTTCACCCTGCGTAACGGTGATCCCCTTGCGCCCGTTAAGGTTCTTGGCGAGGTCCGGCGGTACGCGCCAGATCCAGTCGGCGCCGCCCGACAGCAGCTCGGCCATCTGGGTGCCGCGCTCCTCGATACGGCGGTAGATGATCTTGCCGATGTGCGGCGTCTTTGGTCCGCCCTTCATATACTTGTCGAACTTCTCGAAGACGAAGCGCTTGCCGTAGGAAACCTCGACCGCCTTATAGGGCCCGGTGCCGATCGGTTTGGTCGCCATGCCCTTCGGCGCACCGTCCTTGAAGGCGCTCTTCGGATAGATCACGTCGACCGACGACAGATACTGCATCGCGGCCGGGAAGGGGTATTTGAGCTTGACGTTGACCTTGTAGGGGCCGAGCTTCTCGGCGCCGGCGATGAACTTGGTGGTGCTCGTCGACTTGACCTTGTTTTTCGGATCGCCGAGATAATTCATCGTCGCGACCACGTCGTCCGCGCTGAATTTCTCGCCGTTATGAAAGACCACGTCGTCGCGCAGCTCGAATTGGATCGTGGTTGCGTCGATCCATTTGTAGGACTTCGCCAAGCTGGGCTTGAAGTCGCCCGTCTTGGGGTCGACTTCCATCAGGCTGTCCCAGATCATGCGTCCGAGAATGATCCCTTCACGCAGGGTGTTCTGGTACATGTCGATGTTGTCGGGCTCGCTGTTCGACAGCCAGGTGAGCGTGTCGTTGCTCTTGCCCGCCATGGCGGGGGGCGCCGTCGAAATAAGGATAGCGGCCAGCGCCGCCGGAATCGCCAGCTGGCGGATCAATCGGATCGTCATAGTGGACTGAGCTCCCTGTTGTTGCCCGCCAAAAACCCTGACGGACAGGACGGATTTAACGCCCGGCTTTTCTTCTTCTCAGCGCACAACACCGCCATTTTCCGGGCGGTTTCGGTATTTGTTGGTGAAATCATACATGCTGAGGACCCATGAACAAGGCACAATTGCCGGGTCGGCCAGGCGTAGCGCCCGGCCAAGCCAGCAATGCGGCGTCGATCGGCGTTGCCGCGCGACGGTCGCGGGGCAGCGCCGGGACGAGGCGGGAGCGCGCGACGGCGGCCATGCCCGGCCCCGCTCTCCGGGGGTCGGCAGCGTCGCTAGAGCTTGAATTTCGTTCAAGGCTCCGGCAGGCTTCGAGGATGGCTAATCCCAAGATGACGCTGCCGCCCTTCGCTGCCCTCCGCGCCTTTCATGCGGCGGCGACGCATGACCGGTTCCGCGATGCGGCGGACAGCCTCGGCCTGACGGAATTGGCGATAAGCCACCAGGTCCGGCGGCTCGAGGAATTCCTGCACACCGCCTTGATCGACCGGTCCGGCAAACGTCCCATATTGACCGACGCCGGCCGCCGGTATCTCGAGCAGATCGACCCGGCGATGCGGCAAATCCAGGCGGCGACCGAGGCCCTGCTGCCGTCCAGCGGGCGCAGCACGGTGCGGCTGACCTTGCCGCCGTCGCTTGCCGCCACCTGGCTTATCCCGAGGCTCGGCGCCTTCGAGCGGGAGAACCCGGAGATCGACCTCCAGCTCATCGCGACAACGCGCGTCATCGACTTGAAGCGGGAGCAGATCGACCTGGCGGTACGCTACGGGAAAGGGGCCTGGGCCGACATCGATGCCGCGTTTTTGCTCGAGGAATGGGCGATGCCGGTTTGCGCGCCGGGCTATCTCGACCCGCCACCGCGAGCGTTGTCGCCCGATGCGCTTCGCCACGTACGGTTCATCGTCAACGGAAACTTTCCCGACGAGTGGGAAGAGTGGGCGCGCGCGCGGGGTATGCGGCCGCCGGCGCGCAACGATCTGATCGTGCTGGATGCGATGGAGCAGGCGCTGGCCGTTGCCGAGTCCGGACACGGCCTGGCCATGGGCCGCCGGCCCGTCGTGGACGACTGGCTGGCGCGCGGCCGGCTGATGGCGCCCTTCGGCGACGCCGACCCGACCGGCGCCGCCTATTACCTGTGCCGCCCGGCCGGCGCGATGCCGACCGCCGCGGGCCGGCGGCTGGAGCGCTGGCTGATGAATAAAGCCGCCGAATGGCGCGGCGCGGATGCCCCGAAAGCCCAATAACTTGAATTTGATTCATGTTGGCGTGAAGCGAACTAATTGGATTTCCGCGCCGTCCGGACCCATTCTCTGGCTAACGCCGACGGGGTCCCGGCCATCGCGCCGTCCGGGCCGGGCAAGGAGTCAAAGCAAGGACGAAAAACATGAGTGAAATGACATCCGCCGTTTCGCCGCGGGCCAAGGCGCCGCGGCCTGTCGCAGGACTGAGAGCGCCGATGAATTTCATCCGGCCGCAGGACACCAAGCCCGTGTTCCACAGCTCGGCCCTGACGGGGGGCGCGCCGAAGATCTTTTTCGACGTGGACTCCCACATGGTCACGATCGAGGATATGCGCGACATCGCGGACACGCTGTCGATCGACCGGGAAGGTTTCAAGCTGTTGCGCCATCCGACCGCCGTCGACGACCTATACGACGACGAGGCCGTGAAACAGGTCTATTACCCGGAGATCGAGGCGCTGCTGCGCCGTGAGTTCGGCGCCAGCAGGGTCGCGGTCTTCGATGCGACGCGCCGTTCCGACGGTGGGCCCGGTGCGCTCAACCCCGATGGGCCGCGCGGGCCGGCGACGCGGGTGCATGTCGACTACACGGTCAAGAGCGGCCCGCAGCGCGCGAAGGATTTTCTCGGCGAAGCGGAAGCGGCGCGTCTCGCCGCCGCCGGCGCGCGGATCGTCCAGGTCAATGTCTGGCGCCCGATCCGCGGCCCGGTGGAGCGGTCGCCTTTGGCGCTCGCCGATGCCTCCAGCGTGAAGCCCGAGGAGCTGATCGCGACCGATCAGATCTTCCCGCGACCGCGTCGGGGAAATCTACAACGTGGCGTACGCGCCGGAGCAGCGCTGGTACTATGCGCCCCGCATGACGCGGGACGAGGTGATCCTGATCAAGGGATGGGACAGCGTCGACGACGGCCGGGCGCGGTTCACGCCGCACGGCGCCTTCGCTTTGCCCGATACGCGGGAAGATGCGCCGGCGCGCGAAAGCATCGAGGTCAGGACGCTCGTCGTCATCGAGTAAGCGAGAAAGCGGCGCCGCCAGCCGGGCGGCGCCGCAAAGCGTCAGGCCGACGCTTCGTCCTGCGCCGCGTCATCCACCGCGCGGCCCTTGAGCCTCAGCTCCAGTTTCCGTGCCAGGACATAGAACACCGGCGTGAGGAACAGGCCGAAGAAGGTGACGCCGAGCATGCCGGAGAACACCGCCATGCCCATGGCCTGGCGCATCTCGGCGCCGGCGCCGTGCGAAGGACCAGCGGCACCACGCCCATGATGAAGGCGAACGACGTCATCAGGATCGGCCGCAGCCGCAGCCGGCGGCCTCGAGCGCCGCGTCGACGCGGTCGTGCCCTCGTCTTCCAGCTCGCGCGGCGAACTCGACGATCAGGATCGCGTTCTTGCAGGCCAGGCCCGACCAGCACGATCAGGCCGATCTGGGTGAAGATGTTGTTGTCGCCGCCGCGTGAGCCACACGCCGGCGATGGCCGAGAGCAGGCACATCGGCACGATCAGGATCACCGCCAGCGGCAGCGTCCAGCTCTCGTACTGCGCGGCCAGCACCAGGAAGACGCAGCAGCACGCAGAGCGGGAAGACGCAGACCGCGGTGTTGCCGGCGAGGATCTGCTGGTAGGTCGAGCTCGGTCCACTCGAAGCTCATGCCGTTGCGGCAGGTCTCGGCGGCGAGCTGCTCGATCGCCGCCTGCGCCTGGCCGGAGCTGATAGCCGGGCGCGGGGCCGCCGTTGATGTCGGCGGTCGGGTAGCCGTTGTAGCGCATGACGCGGTCCGGGCCGGTACGCTCGCTGCACCGTGACGAACGAGCCGAGCGGCACCATCTCGCCCGTGCGCGTTGCGCGTCTTGCAGGCTGCAGGATGTCGCTCGGCGTCGTGCGCGGAACGGCGCGTCGGCCTGGGCGTTGACCTGGTAGGTGCGGCCGAAGCGGTTGAAGTCGTTGACGTACAGCGAGCCGAGGTAGACCTGCATGGTCTCGAAGACATCGCGTCAGCGGCACGCCGAGCGCTTGGCCTTGTCGCGGTCGACGTCGGCGTCGAGCTGCGGCACGTTGATCTGGAAGCTGGAGAACACGCCGGCCAGCGCCGGCGTCTGGCTGGCCTTGGCCGATGCAGCTTCTGCGTCGGCCTGTACAGCGCCTCGATAGCCGCAGGCCGGCGCGGTCCTCGATCTGCAGCTTGAAGCCGCCGATCGTGCCGAGCCCGTGCACCGGCGGCGGCGGGAAGACGGCGATGTAGGCGTCCTGGATGCGCGGCGAACTTGCCGCTGCAGCGTCGCCGGCGATCGCGTCGGCCGACAGCGCCTGGCTCGCGCGCGCTCGTCGAACGGCGTCGAGCGTGACGAACACGATGCCGGCGTTCGGAGCTGTTGGTGAAGCCGTTGATCGAGAGGCCCGGGAAGGCCACGGCGTGTGCGACGCCGGGCTCTGCCAGCGCGATGTCGCGCCATCCGCGCGGATCACGTCCTCGGTGCGGTCGAGCGAGGCGGCGTCGGGCAGCTGGGCGAACGACGACCAGGTACTGCTTGTCCTGCGCCGGCACGAAGCCGGCGGGCACGTGCGCGAAGCCGAGCCAGGTCAGGCCGATCAGGCCGGCGTAGACGCACCAGCGCGCGATGCCCTGCGGCCGAGCACGCGCCTGACGCCGCCGACGTAGGCGTCGCGAGCCGCGTCGAAGCACGCGGTTGAACGGCCGGAAGAGCCAGCCGAGACAGCGATCGATCCAGCGCGGTCAGCCGGTCCTTCGGCGCGTCGTGGCGCTTGCAGCAGCACGGCGGCACAGCGCCGGCTCAGCGTCAGCGAGTTGAACGCCGAGATCACCGTCGAGATGGCGATCGTCAGCGCGAACTGCCGGTAGAACTGCCCGGTGAGGCCGCTGATGAACGCGGTCGGCACGAACACCGCGCATAGCACCAGCGCGATGGCGACGATCGGCCCGTGACCTCGCGCATCGCCTTGCGCGTCGGCCTCGCGCGGCGCCAGGCCCGTGCTCGATGTTCCGCTCGACGTTCTCGACCACCACGATCGCGTCGTCGACCACGATGCCGATCGCCAGCACCAGGCCGAACAGCGACAGGGCGTTGAGCGAGAAGCCGAGCACGAGCATCACCGCGAAGGTGCCGATCAGCGACACCGGCACCGCGACCAGCGGGATGATCGTCGCGCGCCAGGTCTGCAGGAACAGGATGACCACCAGCACCACCAGCAGCGATCGCCTCGAGCAGCGTGTGCGACGACCGCCTCGATCGATTCGCGCACGAAGACGGTCGGATCGTAGACGATGCGGTAGTCGACGCCCTGCGGGAAATCGCGTCTTCAGCTCCGCCATCGTCGCGCGCACGTCGTCGGAGATCTGCGATGGCGTTGGAGCCGGGCTGCTGGAAGATCGGCGATGGCGACGGCCGGCTTGTTGTCGAGCAGCGAGCGCAGCGCGTAGTCGCTGGCGCCGAGCTCGACGCGCGCGACGTCGCGCAGGCGCATGACGCCGCCGTCGGCGTCGGCTTCGACGATGATGTCGCCGAACTCGCTCGGCGTCGGTCAGGCGGCCCTGCGTGTTGATCGGCAGCTGGAACGCCGCGCCGCGTCGATCAGCGGCGGCGCGCCGATGCGCGCCGGCGGCGACCTGCACGTTCTGCTCGCGGATGCGCCGCGACCACGTCGCCGGCGGTCAGGCCGCGCTGCGGCCACCTTCTGCGGGTCGAGCCAGACGCGCATGGTGTACTCGCCGGCGCCGAAGATCCGCACGTCGCCCACGCCCGGCGAGCGCGCGCCAGCACGTCCTTGCACGTGCAGCACGCGCATAGTTGCGACAGGTAGAGCATGTCGTAGCGCTCGTCGGGCGAGGTCAGGTGCACGACCATCGTCAGGTCGGGCGAGCTCTTCGCGTGGTCACGCCGAGCTGCGCGCACCTCCTCGGGCAGCCGCGGCAGCGGCCTGCGCGACGCGGTTCTGCACCTGCACCTGCGCCTTGTCCAGGTCGGTGCCGAGCGCGAAGGTGACGGTCAGCGTCAGCGCGCCGTCGCTGGTCGACTGCGAGCGACATGTAGAGCATGCCCTCGACGCCGTTGATCTGCTCTTCCAGCGGCGTGGCGACGGTCTCCGCGATCACCTTCGGATTGGCGCCCGGGATACTGGGCGCTGCACGACGACCGTCGGGCGGCACGACCTCGGGGTATTCGCTGATCGGCAGCTGGAACATCGCGATCAGCGCCGGCGATCAAGATGACAGCAGCGACAGCACGCCGGCGAAGATCGGCCGGTCGATGAAAAAACGTGAGAACGTCATTGTTCGACTGCTTGGAAAATTGGGTTGGGAACGGCGCCGGCGGGCGGGCGCGCGACCGCTATTGGTCGGCCGCGACGCGCGCTTGTCCGCCGTTGGACGCCTGCGACACCTGCCGGGGCGCAACGAGGGCATTCGGACGCACCAGCATGAGCCCGCTGACGATCACCTGATCGCCCGCCTTGAGGCCCTTGTCGATGATGCGCTCGCCGCCGATGGTCGCGCCAAGCGCCACCTCGCGGTAAGCGGCCTTCTTGTCCGGCCGGACGACGTAGACGTATTTGCGGTCCTGGTCGGTCAGGATGGCGCGCTCGGTCAGAAGCACGGCATCCTGCTTCGTCGCCGACCCCATCTTGACGCGGGCGAACATGCCCGGCAGGAGGCGGCCGTCGGCATTGGCGAAATAGGCGCGGGCGCGGATCGTGCCGGTCTTCGGATCGATCTTGTTGTCGAAGGAGTGGATGCGGCCTTCGACCGCCTCATCGCCTTCCGATCCCGGAAACAGCCGGACGGGAATGGTGCGCTCCGACTTGGTGTCGCGTGCGGCCGAGCGCACGTAGCGGAGATAGGTGTTCTCATCGACCTCGAAGTCGGCATAGATGCCGTCCCTCGAAACGATCGACGTCAGCAGCGGCGCGGTCGCGCCGGCCTGCACGATATTGCCGACCGTCACTTCGACGCGGCTCACCCGGCCGGCGATCGGCGCCTTCACATAGGCATGATCCAGGTCGATCTCCGCCTGGACGATCCGCGCGGCCGCGGTCTCGACCGCGCTCTTGGCGCTGGCGAAGTCGTTCGCCCGCTGGTCGACCACGCTCTCGGCGATCGCATGGGTGCGGATCAGCTTGCGGGCGCGCATCAGCTCGCGCTCGGTGAAGGTCCGGCGCTCCTGGGCCGCGGTCAGGTCCGCCCGCGCCTGCGTCACGGCCGCCTCGAAGGTTTGCGGCTCGATGACGAACAGCACGTCACCTTTGGCGACCGTCTGGCCATCCTGGAAATGGACCTCGACGATCCGTCCGCTGACTTGCGGCCGCAGCTCGACTTGATCCACGGCATCGAGGCGGGCCGGGAAGCTGCGCCAGATACGCACCGGGCGCTTTTCGACCATGACCGTCTCGACGGGCACGGCGGCCGGCGCCTTGGCGGCCGTCTGACCGGAGGCCGTCGCCATCAAGCCATGCCGGGTATAGAGGGCGGCGCCGATGCCGACGGCGATCACGGCCGCGCCGATAACGATTTTGGAAGTCGTGATCCGGGACATAGGAGGGAACCTTCTGCTGGAGAACGTGTCGAAGACGTACCGATTGGTTTGCTGCGGCGCAACATTAGATACCGGTCGGTATGTCGTCAAGCGATATTTTTTGACGGATGGGTCGTTCACAGAAGAGTGAGAGGGATGTCGCCCGGCGTGACTCTGGCCGGGACGCCTTCAGCCGGCTGCGGTTTCCAGCATTTTGGCTGGTTTCCGGCGAAATTCCGGCTTCAGATCGAGCAGGCGGTAAAAGCCTTCACGCAGATCCGGCTCGATGGTGGCGGCGCAGTTCATGACGCGGCCATAGATAAGCAGGCCCTGCATGTATTGAAAGAGCAGCCGGCTGAGCTGGAGCGGGTCCGGATCGCCCTTGAGCACCCCGTCCGCCTTCAGGCCACGCACCAGCGCAATATAATACCGCATGCCGTTTTCGGCCATTTCCATGCTCGCCTGGCGTACTTTCTCCTCGGCGACGCCGACCTGGCCGCCGCAGGTGAAAAACGGGCAGCCGGCAACCTCCCGCGTCTCGGGCCCTTCGGCGGCCGCGTCCGGGCACGGCTGCGCCCCCTGCTGCCGATCGATGACGAACTGGATGAGATTCTCCAAATTTTCCAGGGGCGTAAAGGACGGCGAATAGATCGCGTCCAGTTCTTTCTTGAACGCCTCCCAATAATGCTTGGAGGCGGCGTAATAGAGGTCGGCCTTGCTTTCGAAGTGATGGTAGAAGGCGCCCTTGGTCACGCCGGCCCGTGCGCAGATCTCGTTTACGCCCACATTGTCGTAATTGCTCTGCCAGACCAGCTGAATGGCGGTGTCGAGAAGCCGTTCCTTGGTCTTACCCGGGTCGCGGATCACATGGTACCTCCTCGGATACCATTTATATACATACTGGTCGGTTTCTAATCAAGCCCGACCGATAAGCCCTATCGCGCCGGCACGACCCGGCTCGAGGAACTCGATCACCGCGCCGGCGAAGATGTCGTTGCGGTCGCCGGCGACCATGTGGGCGGCACCGGTGACGTTGACGTATTCCGCGTGCGGGCACAGCTCGAGGAAGCTCTGCGCCCCTTCCTCGCTGAGCACGTCGGACAGCCCGCCGCGCACCAGCAGCGTCGGCAGCGTCAGGCGGCGGGCGCACGCCTCGAGGCGCGTCGGCGCCGTCGCTCGAGCGTCGCGGCTCGCCGGCGCGACCGGGGTCCCAGTGCCAGTGGTAGCGCCGTCCTCGCCCAGGCGCACGTTCTTGGCCAGCCCGTCGAGCGTTGCGCGGGCGCGGTGCGGTGCGGCTGGTAGCTGGCGATCGCGTCGGCCACCTCCTCGCAGCGAGTCGAAGCCCTCCGGCTTCTGGTCCCATGAACGCCTGGATCTTCTGCGACGCCCTCCGCTCTCGATCCGCGGCGCGATGTCGACCAGCACGAGCGCGCGTGGCGTCGACGTGGTCCTCGCCGACGGCGACCAGGCTGGTGCCGCCGCCCATCGAGGCGCCGACCAGCACCGGGCGCCGGCCGCCGAGCGCGTCGATCACGCCGCACAGGTCCGTCGACCATCGCGTCCTGGCCGTAGATCGCCGTCGGGCGCCCAGTCGGAGTCGCCGTGGCCGCGGGCGTCGAAGGCGACGGCGTGGTAGCCGGCCGTCGCCGAGGCGTCTCGCCCGGCGCCCTTCCAGGCGTGGCGGGTCTGGCCGCCGCCGTGCTGCAGCAGCACCAGCGGCCCGTTCGGGTCGCCCCAGGTATCGCCGGCGATCGTGACGCCGCCGGCTCCGGTCCACTGATGCATCGGCGCCGGCGTTCCCGGCAGCCGCTCTCCTGCGCTCATGTGACGTCTTCTCCTTTTTTCGACAGGCGGCCCCCAGGCTTGGGATGCCGAACCGAATGCATCGACAGTTTACCGCGAACCCGGCCCAGGATGCCAATCGCGGCCGGCCGCCGCCAGGGCCGCCGATTTGCCTGGAACCGGAGCGGCTGCTTAGATGGCGGCCTGTCCGCGAATTCGGGAGGTCCTCCATGTCCTATCATGTCTATGTCACCGTGTCGGGGGAGGGCCGTATCGCGCGATTTTCGATGGATCGCGAAACCGGCGCGCTCGAACGGCGCGGCGATGTCGCTTTGCCCGGCCGCCCGGCGCCGATCGCCCTTCACCCCGACCGGCGCGTCATGCATGTGGCGCGGCGGGACGCGCATCTCATCACGAGCCTCCGTATCGACCCGGCGACCGGCGACTTGACGGAAATCGGCACGATCCCATCCGTGGAAGATCCCTGCCACATGTCGACCGATCGCAAGGGCCGCTATCTGCTCGCCGCTTATTACCTGAGCCATAAGGTGACCGTGCACCGGATCGGCGAGGACGGCGCGGCGATCGATCCGCCGGTCGTGTTCCGCGAGACCGCCATCGGCGCGCATTGCTTCCAGACCGATCCGTCGAACCGCTTCGTTTTCGTCCCGCATATCGCGCGCGAGGATGCGCCGAATGCGATCTTCCAGTTCCTGTTCGATGAGAAAACGGGGCAGATCACACCGAACGATCCGCCGCGGGTGGCGCAGCCGGACTGGACCGGACCGCGGCACTACTGCTTCCATCCGGCCAAGGACATTGTCTATTTCTCGAACGAGCAGGGCTGCAGCGTCAGCGTCTATGCGCTCGACACAAAGAAGGGCACGCTCTCGCCGGTGCAGACCATCTCGACCCTGCCGGAAGGCTGGTCGGGTCAGAGCAAATGCTCGCAGATCCGCATGACGCCCGACGGGCGGTTCCTCTATGCCCCCAACCGCGGCCATAACAGCATCGCTGAATTCGCCGTCGATCCGGCGAGCGGCCTTCTCACGGCCCTCGGCCACGCGCCGGCCGAGAAGATCCCGCGCGCCTTCGAGATCGACCCCGCCGGGCGCTTCCTGATCTCCGCCGGCCACGATACCGGCCACCTCGCCGTCTACCGCATCAAGAGCGACACCGGCCGGCTCGACCAGATTGCCCGGCACGAGGTGGGCGCGGTGCCGATGTGGGTGACGATCATCCCGGCGGCGTAGCGCCTCCGGTCTGTCCCGGCGGCAATGAATACGCGCGCGCCGGATTCCGATGATAAGATCGGGCATCGAGCCGAGGCGCGGGCTCGTCGGAATCGATGCGACAAAGCGTAGGTGCAACGATGACGGATGTGCATGAAGGCGGATGCGTATGCGGCAAGGTCCGGTATCGGACGGCCGGCGCACCGAAACGGGTGAGCGCTTGCGCATGCCGCTGGTGTCAGAAGCGGACCGGCAGCGCGCTCGGGATCTCGGTCTATTTCGACCAGCGGGATGTCGTGTTCACGCAAGGGGTGCTCAAGCCCTACGGGCTGATCTCCGATGCGGGCCGCTGGATCGAGAGCGAATTCTGCGCGACCTGCGGGACGACGGTCAGCTGGACGCTGGAATTCCTGCCCGGCTATCGCGGGATCGCCGGCGGCACGTTCGACGCGCCGACCTTCTGGTACGATCTCGAACGGTTCGTCTTTGCGCGCTCCAAGCCGGACTGGCTGACGATTTCGGATGGAATTCGAAATCTGCCAGGCGATGCCCGGATAGGCGGTGCCGCGACGCTTTCCTCGCCCATGATCCGGATCGCGGGTAAATTGGCGCCGACGGTCTCACGACGCAGCATCTACCGGGAGAGGCGGCATGACCTTCGTCAGCGACCAAAATCGCCGTTGGTGGATTCTGGCCGCAATGAGCGGCGTGCTCGGCCTCGTCGTGCTCGATGAGACGGTGGTCGGCGTCGCGCTGCCAACGATCCGGGCCGAGCTCGCCTGTCGCAGGTCGCCGCGCACTGGGTCGTCAATGCCTATCTGCTGACATTTACCTGCTTCGTCGCCATCGGCGGACGGATGGGCGACAGCCTCGGCCATCGCAGCGTCTTCGTGGCCGGCATCGCGGTCTTCGGTCTCGCTTCGCTCGCCGCCGGCTCGTCGCCGACGGACATCTGGCTGATCGTCGCGCGCGCGGCGCAGGGGATCGGCGCGGCCATTATCTTCCCGGCGTCCTGGGCGATGATGACCACGATCTTTCCCGCGGCGCAGCGTGGGTTCGCGTTCGGTATCCAGACCACGATCGGCGGTATCTTCATGTCGACGGGCCCGCTGATCGGTGGCTTGTTCGCGGCGGCGATCTCGTGGCGCTGGATTTTTTGGATCAACCTGCCCGTCGTCGCCGCGGTTGCGGTCATCGTGCTTGCGACTTGGACGCCATCGATCGAATCCGCGCGGCGAGCGATGCCGAAAGCGCGCGGCGGTTTCGACTTTCTCGGACCGGTCGCACTGGTCTTCGGCCTGATCGCCGTGGTGGTCGCCCTCATGGAAGGCGCCGGATGGGGGTGGGGCGATCCGGTCACATTGGCCCTGTCCGGCGGCGGCGCCGCCTTGCTTATTGTCTTCGCGGTCGTCGAGACGCGATGCCGGGCGCCGGTGATCGATCTCGGCCTGCTGCGGATCGCGACTTTCACCGGTGGCGTGCTGATCTTCTTCATGTTCCAGTTCAACAAGATCATCGTCTTCGTCTTCGGGCCTCTCTATCTTCAGGACGCATTGCGCAGGTCGCCGATCGACGCCGGTTTCGCCGTGATGGTCGCCGTGCTGCCGACCCTGGTGACGTCGCTGATTTCCGGGCGGCTGACCGACCGCCTCGGCGCGCGACGGCCCTTGATGCTGGGGCTGGCGCTCAATGGGTCGGCAGTCATTCTTCTCGCCATCGTCACCGCCTATGACAGTTATCCGTTGACGCTGATGCCCCTGGTGATTTGGGGCGCGACGTTGCCGTTCCTCGCGGTTCCGTCGCGGCGCGCCCTGATGAGCGCGGTCCCGCCGACGCAGCAAAGCCAGGCGAGCGGCGTCAACCTGACGATCCAGATGCTCGGCGGCACGATCGGCATGGCGATCTGCAGCAGCCTCTTCACGGCGACCGGCAGCTTCCGGCTCGTCTTCCTGGTGACGGGGGCGCTCGTGCTCGCGACCATACTGGTCGGCTGGCTGATGGTCGAGCGTCCCGCGCCGTCAGCGGCGGCTTCGGGATCCTAGACGGCTTCCTTGCCCTTCTCTGGCCGGGCGACCGTCTGTCCGTCGCGCTTAGCCGGAAACTCACCGGGTTTGTCAAAATTGCGGGCGCCATGCCGGGCGATCGGCCGGAAAGCGGCCTTTTGGGCCGGTTCCTCACGAAGTCTCCGGACGACGTGAATTGCGCGGAGGGGCCGTGGCCGCTATCTCTGAGGCGAACCAAAGGGGACCCGGGCCGCCGTTGCCCGGGTCGCGAGCGATAGGACGAAGGATGGCGGACGCGGCGAGCCGTTCCCATATAAAGCCGGCCTCATGGGGACGAGGATGGATGCCCTGGTACGACAATGCCGGGCGCTTTTCCGCCTTCAAGCTGGCCGTGCTGATCCTGCTGTTCGTCCCGATGACGATGATCGCCATCCGCTATCTGGACGGCGCGCTGGGCGCGCGCCCGATCAACGAAGCCGTGCATCAGATCGGCAACTGGACGCTTCGGCTCCTGCTGATCTCGCTCGCCATCAGGCCGGCCCGGACCATCCTGCACTGGCCAAGGCTGATGCAGGTCCGGCGGCTGGTCGGGGTCGTGGCATTCGTCTACGTGGCGGCCCACCTCACGCTCTATGCCGCGGATGAGGCCTTCAATCTCGCGAAGGTGGCGACCGAGATCGTGCTCCGCATCTACCTGACCATTGGTTTCGTCGCGCTGCTCATCCTGGCGGCGATGACGCTTACCTCGACGGACGGCATGGCGCGGCGGCTCGGCGGCCGGCGGTGGCGGCGGCTGCACCAGCTGGTCTATGCCGCGACGCTGCTCGCGGTCATCCATTTCTTCATGCAGACGAAAGCCAATGTCGACGAGCCATGGGTCATGGCCGGCCTGTTTGCCTGGCTGATGGCCTATCGGGTGGCGAGCTGGTACGAGAAACGGCACGGCGGCGTGCCGGACTGGCTGCCGGCCGTACTCGGCGTCGGCGCCGGCGTCGCCACGGCGCTGGGAGAATCCGTTTACTACTGGATCAAGCTCGGCGTCGCGCCCGACAGGGTGCTGGCGGCGAACCTCGTCTTCACCGCCGGACCGCGTCCCGGATGGATCGTGGCTGCGATCTGCCTCGGTTTCGTCCTGGCCGGATTTGCGCGGAAGCGCCTGCCGCTGATCAACAAGCGGGCGCCCGAATTTTCCGAAGTGGCCGGGCGGCGCGGCGCCGTTCCCTAGTCCGGCATCGCCGCGCGAATGTCGCGCAAGGTGGCGGCGAGGATCTTGTAGTCGATGGAATAGGCGATGAAGGTCGCGCCGCGCTTGCGCCAGGCGGCCGCCTCTTCGACGCTGCCGACATAGGCGCCGATGTTGGTGCCCTTGCGCGCCAGCACGGCATCGATGATGCGGTCGACTTCCGCGCGCACGTCGGGATGCGTCAGCTCGCCGGGCAGGCCGAGCGACGCCGCCAGATCACCCGGCCCGGGCATGACCACATCGAGCCTGACCGACGACAGCACCTCGTCCAGCCGGTCGATCACCGAAGCATCCTCGATCAGTCCGATCGCGAGCGTCATGTTGTTGGACCGTTCGACATAGTCGCTGAAAGGGCTCAGCCCATAGTCCGCCGCCCGCACGCCGGTGCAGGCCGGACGGTCGCCGGCCGGCGCATAGCGAAGCGCCGATACCGCGGCGGCCGTCCGCGCGGGCGAAAGTCCGACATGCGGAAAGACAATGCCGCGAACGCCGGCATCGAGGAGGCGCGCCATCTGCGCCGGGGCGTCGTCGGCGACGCGCACGATAACCGACAGGCCGACGGCGTCGGCGGCGCGGACATGGTCGAGAACGTCCCGGATGTCGAGCGGCGCATGCTCCAGATCGACGATGACGAAATCGAAACCGGCGCGGCCTGCCAGCTCCGTATGGGCTGGGTCGGGCGAGAAGACGAACAGGCCGTAGACGCAGTCACCGTCCTGCATCCGCTCGGCCAGGCTTCGGACGGCCGCCATGATTATTGCGGTCCCGGCGCGTAGGTCTTGCCCGGCGCGGTCAGGTATTTGCGCAGCTCGTCCGCATAGACCAGCTCCGAATCGTCCTCCGGCGCGTAGCCGATCACCTTGCGCGCGTTGACCAGGCTCCAGCACGACCGCGCATTGTTCGATACGCCGTAGAAGGCCTGGAAGGGGACGCCGTCGGCGTCGCGGATGTCGTCGGTCTCGATCGACTTGACGTAGAGCTGCTGCAGGTCGCGGTCGCTGATGTAGCAGGCGAGGTCGCGCCGCAGGCTGATCTGGTTCTTGGCAAGCGCGGCGATGTCGAGGCCGCGCGGCGCGCCGATGCGGATGTTCACGCTTTCCACCGGGCGGCCGAAACGGCCGCAGGCGAAGACGAAGCCGAGCGACTCATACGCGATCTTGCACCAGCCATAGAGATTGTCGGATTTCGGGTAGGTCTCCAAATCGACGACATCCATTTGGCCGAAATGCAGCTTCGATTCATACCAGTCGGTCGCGTGGTTGGAGCTGGCGATGACGACGCGGCGCACGCCTTCCTCGAGCGCGAGCTTGTACATGTTGAAGGCCATGTCGAGCATCTTGCGCTCGGCAATGTATCCGTCCACCGGATGGATCTGCGGATCGGCGAACCATTGGCGGTTTGGCCCCGTGGTGGTGCGGGGATCGCGCTGATTGGGCACGCGCGCATTGTGAACGATGGCATAGGCGCCGCGGAAATGCGCCCGGTATTTTTCAACGTCCGGGTCCGATACGTCGGCGATGATGACATCGTCGATCGGGCCCTTCTTCGACTGCTTGGTCACGTCGAGCAGCACCAGCTCGTAGCGCTCGCGAAACGCCGGCAGCAATATGCCCGACACATGCCCGGCCGCGCCGGTAACGACGATCTTGCGCTTTGCCATTTCGCTTCTGCCCTCCCGTTATGCATTGGATTCTTGCGTTCGCTTATTTTGCGCGGAGAGGACGTGCGCGCCAAGGGGCAGGCTTTCTCAGGCCGATTTGCCCTGCGCAATCCCGGCGAGCGCGTCGCTGTCGAAGACCTTGGAGTTGACCTTCAGATAGGCCATGCGCTCCTCGGGCACGAGGACGACGTCCATGACGCCCGGCATGTCGCGGAGCCGCGCCGCAAGCGCCTTCCGTCCGTCGGCGTCCACATCGCCGATGCGGGCGACGCGGGTCACGTAATGTCCCGGCTTCGCCATGGTCGCGGCGACAATGAGCCAGGCCAGCGCAATGCCGGCGGCGAAGAAAAAGACGCCGGGTGAGCCGAAGGATTGATGCACCCAGCCGCCGGCCGCGCCGCCGACGAAGATGCCGAGGAACTGGGAGCTCGAATAGACGCCGCTCGCCGTTCCCTTGGCGTCGGGCGGCGCGGTCTTGGTGACCAGGGACGGAAGGCTCGCCTCCAAGATGTTGAACGCGGTGAAGAAGGCGACGATGGCGATGAGGCTAATGACGATGCTCTGCGCGTCGCCCCACAGCAGCACCTGGCTCAGGACCAGCAGGAAGACTGCGCCGACGAAGACCTCCTTCATGCGCCGGTGCTTCTCCGCGACGATGATGGCGGGAACCATGAACGCCACCGAGACCACGAGCACGGGAAGATAGATCATCCACTGTTCTTCCGCGGAGAGCGAGAACGCGCCAAGCAGCAGGTGAGGAACGACGAGGAAGCTGGCGGTCAGGATGGCGTGCAAGCGCGAAGATGCCGAAGTCGAGCCGTAGCAGCTCTCCGTTGCGCAGCACCGATCCCAGCATGGCATGGCACCGTCTCCGCGTCCCGGTGCACGGCGATGCGCTCGCGGCGACGGCACGATCCACTTCGTGACCGCCATGCCGACGAAGGCGAGGACGACCATGAGCCAGAAGATGCCGGATACATCCGACCCAGCCGGCGACGATCGGCCCGATGACCAGCGCGACCATGAACGACATGCCGATAGTGATGCCGACGATCGCCATGGCCTTGGTCCGGTTCTCCTCCCGCGTCAGGTCGGCGACCAGGCGAGGATCACCGAGCCGACCGCGCCGGTGCCCTGCAGGACGCGGCCGATCAGCACCCCCTCGATCGAGGTCGAAACGCGCGGCGACGGCGCTGCCCAGCGCGAAGAGGCCGAGGCCGATCGACCACCATGGCCTTGCGGCCGACGCGGTCGGACAGCACGCCGAAGGGAATCTGCAGCAGCCCCTGGCTCAGCCCATAGGCGCCGAGCGCCAGGCCGATCTTGGCGGGCGTCGCGCCGTGCAGGTGCGCGCGCATAGGTCGCGAAGACGGGTAAATCATGAACAGGCCGAGCAGCCGGATCGAGAAGACCGATGCGAGAGAAAAGGCGGCGCGGGTTTCTTGGCGGTTCATGGTCCGGTCTCTTCGGCAGCTCGTCGACTCGGCAAATGCGCCCCGCAGATTCTTTCAGCCGGTGGAAATCCGTGAACCCGTGGCGGCGCGGCATCGACACTCACGCGGTTCGCGCCGGTCAACCCTCCGTCGGTGGGAAAATTCCGGCATCCATGCCGGCCCTGATAGGGCGGAGGCCTACCCTAAGCCGATACAAATGGCCGGGCAAGGCGATCGCCGACGGCGCCTTGTCGCAGCCCGATACCTCATCGGCCGGTTCTGCGCATGGGCTCGTCGGCGCGTTCCTGGCGTCCGTTGTCGTCCATGACCTCGAGCCACATCGCGTTAAGCACCGCGAAGGAGCAGGCGAGACCCAGACCCAAGACCCAACTGAAATACCACATCGCTCTTCTCCGTCGGTTAGTAGCTGATATCGTCGGCCTCGATCTGCTGCTCGGTCACCGGGCCGCGCAGCACGCGATAGACCCAGGCGGTGTAGGCAGGACGATCGGCAGGAAAGATCGACTGCGATCAGCATGATCAGCAGCGTCGTGGCGGCGACGATGCATCCCACACCGTCAGGCTGGACACCGGATCGAAGCGAAGACGGCAGCATGAAGGGGAACAGGCTGACGCCGGCGGTGGCGATGACGCCGGCGATGGAGCCCGCGAGAAAGGCAACGATCTCATAGCGCCGCCACGCAGCATCGCGGCGAGCAACGCACCCAGCAGCCCCATCGCCGGCGCCAGCATCGTCCAGGGCTTTGCCCGGTAGTTCGCGAGCCAGTGCGCCGGCCTCGCGCGCCACTGCTTTGCCAGCGGATTGGACGGCCACGCCATGGGCGAGGACGCTGCAGCTCGATAGCCGTCCAGATGTCGCGGCCCAGATCCCGCCCGCCGCGAACAGCACAGGATGACCAGCCGGCGCCGAGCAGTGGCGGCGCTCTGCGCCCGGCCGCGACCGCGCCTTCTGTCTTCACCGCGAGCCAGGCTCCGCCATGCATCGTCAGCATCGCCACGCTGACCAGGCCGCACAGCAGCGCGAACGGATTGAACAGCCCGAAGAATGCCGGTGTAGGTCATGCGCAGCGTGTCGTCGAAGCGGAACGGCACGCCCGCAGCACATTGCCGAAGGCCACGCCGAACACCAGCGCCGGCACCAAGCCGCCGACGAACAGCGCCCAGTCCCAGGCGCCCGCCAGCGCGGGTCCGTCGATCTTGCTGCGGAACTTGAAGCCCACCGGCCGCAGGATCAGCGCGCACAGCAGAGCAGCATGGCGAGGTAGAAGCCGGAGAACGCCACCGCATAGATCGCCGGCCAGGCGGCGAAGATCGCGCCGCCGCCGAGGATCAGCCACACCTGGTTGCCTTCCCAGACCGGGCCGACGGATGTTGATGACGACGCGCCGCTCGCTCGTCGTTGCGGGCGACGAAGGGCAGCAGGTGCCGACGCCCATGTCGAAGCCGTCCATGACCGCGAAGCCGATCAGCAGCACGCCGAGCAGCGCCCACCAGATCAGGCGCAGGATTTCATAGTCGAGGACATCGGATCATGGCTCCTATTCCGCCGGCGGCGGCGCGCGAGGTCGCGGGACGGCGCGAGCGCGCCGGCGTCGAGATGTCGCTCGGGCCCGGCCGGATGACGCGCACCATCAGGACAGACTCGACGACCGCGAGCACGCGTGTAGAAGAGCACGAAGCCGGCGAGGCGAGATCCACACGTTGCCGACCGGCGACGCTCGACGCCGACAGGAAGGTCGGCAGCACGCCGTCGATCGTCCAGGGCTGGCGGCCGTATTCGGCCACGAACCAGCCGAGTTCGGCGGCGAGCCAGGGCAGCGGCAGGCTGACCACAGCGCAGACTGCAGCAGCCAGCGGTGGCGCTCGAGCGTGCGCGGCGCGACGCCAGAACGAACAGCGGCCGAACAAGGCGATGAAGAAGAAGCCGAGCCCGACCATGATGCGGAAGCTGACCAGAACAGCGGCAGCACGTCGGGCACGGTGTCGCAGCGCCGCCTTGCTCGATCTGTGCCGGCGTCGCGTCGGTCGACGTCGGCCGTGTAGCGCTTCAGCAGCAGCGCGTAGCCCAGGTCGCTTGACTGCGCCTCGAAGCGGTCGCGCGGCGCGCGGCGTCGTCGGGGTCGCGCGCGCAGCTGTCTCGCAGCGCGCCGTAGGCCATGCATGCCGCTCTGCGATGCGCGTCTCGTGCGTCCGCCACCAGTTCGTCGATGCCCGCCACCTGGCCGTGTCGAGCGAGCGCGTGGCGATCAGGCCGAGCACCCAGGGGACCTGTGACCGCGTAATCGGTCTCGCGCGCGTCGCGGTCGGGAATGCCGAACACGGTGAAGGCGGCCGGCGCCGGCTCGGTCTGCCACATCGCCTCGATGGCGGCGATCTTCATCTTCTGGTTCTCGGTCGCCATGTAGCCGCTCTCGTCGCCCAGCACGACGACCGACAGCGCCGAGGCCAGGCCGAAGCTGGCGGCGACGGCCATCGAGCGGCTGGCGAAGCCGCGGTGCGCGCCGCTGCAGCAGGAAGAAGGCGCTGATCGCCAGCACGAACATCGACGCCGGTGACGTAGCCGGCCGACACGGTGTGCACGAACTTGGCCTGCGCCACCGGGTTGAACAGCACCGCCGACGAAGTCGGTGACCTCCATGCGCATGGTGTCGAGGTTGAACGTGCGCGCCGACCGGGTTCTGCATCCAGCCGTTGGCGATCAGGATCCACAGCGCCGACAGGTTGGCGCCGAGCGCCACCAGCCAGGTGACGACCAGGTGCTGCACGCTTGCGACAGCCGGTCCCAGCCGAAGAAGAACAGGCCGATGAAGGTCGCTTCGAGGAAGAACGCCATCAGGCCCTCGATCGCCAGCGGCGCGCCGAAGATGTCGCCGACGTAGTGCGCAGTAGTAGGCCCAGTTGGTGCCGAACTGGAATTCCATGGTGATGCCGGTGGCGACGCCCATGGCGAAGTTGATGCCGAACAGCGTGCCCCAGAACCGCGTCATGTCGCGCCAGATCGGCGCGGCCGGTCATGACGTAGACGCTCTCCATGATGCCAAGAGAACCGACAAGCCCGAGCGTCAGCGGCACGAACAGGAAGTGGTACATCGCCGTGAGGCCGAACTGCAGCCGCGAGAGCTCGACCGCCGTGTTATCGATCATGGTTCACCTCGTCGCTGATTCCGGAACCAGGCATTGCCAGCAGGTGGCGCGCGACCACCTGCTGCGTGACCGCCGGCCGATCGGCCGGCGCGAAGAAAAACAGGTAAAGAAGGGCAAGTCCCGCGGCCTTCAGGCAGAGAACCGCGACGATCTCCTGCCAATAGGCGAAACGGGAGGCCACGGCGGCACTTGCCGGCTTAGATCGTCTGATCGGCATCCCGCAACACCACGTAGATCGCCGGGATCACCAGCACGGTCAGCAGCGTCGATGACGCCAGGCCGAACAGCAGCGAGATCGCCAGCCCCTGGAAGATCGGGTCGGTCAGAATGGTCGCCGCGCCGATCATCGCCGCCAGCGCGGTCAGCAGGATCGGCTTGAAGCGGATGGCCCCCGCGTTCAGCAGCACTTCGCGCAGCGTCTGTCCCTGCCCGGCGCCGTGGCGCACGAAATCCACCAGCAGGATGGAGTTGCGCACGATGATGCCGGCCAGCGCGATGAAGCCGATCATCGAGGTGGCGGTGAAGGGCGCGTGGAACAGCCAGTGGCCCAGCACGATGCCGATCAGGGTCAGCGGGATCGGCGTCAGGATCACCAGCGGCAGCTTGAAGCTGCGGAACTGGGCGACCACCAGGATGTAGATGCCCAGCATCGCCACGCCGAACGCGGCGCCCATGTCGCGGAAGGTGACGTAGGTGATCTCCCACTCGCCGTCCCACAGCAGCGTGGGATGCGATTCGTCCGTCGGCTGGCCGCGCAAGCTGATCACCGGCTTCGGCAGCTTGCCCCAGTCGTGCTGTGCCACCAGCTTGTCCACCGCCAGCATGCCGTAGATCGGCGCCTCGTATTCGCCGGCCAGCTCGCGCCATCACCATGTCGGCGTAATGCCCGTCGCGGCGGAACAGCACGCGCGAGCCGAGCTCCTTCTGCGCGCGCACCACCTGGCCGAGTTCCACCACGGTCTTGCTGCCGGGCAGGGTGTTGGCCGGCACCGGCGTGGCGGCCAGCTTCTGGTTCCAGCTCATGTCGCGCTTCGGCAGGCCGACGACGATCTCGATCGGATCGCGTTCGGCGCCGCGATGCGAGTAGCCGACCGGCGACGCCGCCGAACAGCGCCTGGATCGTGTCGTACACGTCGCTCTGCTCGACGCCGAAATATTCCAGCTCGTCCTGGTCGATGCTGATGCGCAGCCGCGGCCGGGGATGGCCGTAGGAATCGGTGACATCGACGATGTACGGCACCGACCTGAACAGCTTCTTCACCTCCTGCGCCACCGCCAGCCGCGTCCTGGCGTCCGGGCCGTAGATCTCCGCCAGCAGCGTCGCCAGCACCGGCGGGCCGGGCGGCACTTCCACCACCTGCAGCGGTGGTGCCCTGCGGCAGGTGCAGCGCCTTCAGCCGGTTGCGCAGGTCGAGCGCGATCGCGTGGCTGCTGCGCGCGCGGTCCGCCTTGTCCGCCAGATTGATCTGCAGGTCGCCCAGCTCCGGCGACTGGCGCATGTAGTAGTGCCGCACCAGGCCGTTGAAGTTGAACGGCGCCGCGGTGCCGGCATAGGCCTGCACCGAGCGCACCTCCGGCAGCTGCCTCGACGATGCGCGGCGGCGGCGAACAGCGTGCGCTCGGTGTCCTCCAGGCTGCTGCCTTCCGGCAGGTTCAGCTCCACCGCCAGCTCCGACTTGTTGTCGAACGGCAGCAGCTTCACCGTGACGTCCTCGGTGTAGAACAGGCCGCAGGCGGCGATGGTGCCGAAGCCGACCGGCAGCAGGAAGGTCCAGGCGCGGGCGCGCGTCTTCAGGATCGGCGTCGGCGACGCGCGCGGTAGATGCGGCCCAGCCGGCCTTCATGGTGCCGCGCCATATCCTGCTCGACGCCCGGCGCGGCGGCGGCAGCCACTCCACCTCGTCATCCAGCCGGCGGCCGCCGGGTTCGGCGCCAGCTTGCACAGCAGCCAGGGCGCCACCACCACCGCGACGAAGAAGGAGAACAGCATCGCCGCCGACGCGTTGGCCGGGATCGGCGCCATGTACGGCCCCATCAGGCCGGAGACGAACAGCATCGGCAGCAGCGCGGCGACCACGGTCAGCGTGGCGACGATGGTGGGGTTGCCGACCTCGGCCACCGCTTCGATCGCGGCGCGCATGCGCGAGCGGCCGTCGCGCATCGCCCAGTGGCGGGCGATGTTCTCCACCACCACGATGGCGTCGTCCACCAGGATGCCGATGGAGAAGATCAGCGCGAACAGGCTGACGCGGTTGATGGTGTAGCCCATCAGCTTGGCGGAGAACAGCGTCAGCAGGATGGTGGTGGGGATCACCACCAGCGTCACCACCGCTTCGCGCCAGCCGATCGCCAGCGCGATCAGCACCACGATGGAGACGGTGGCGAGTGCCAGGTGGAACAGCAGCTCGTTCGCCTTGTCGTTGGCGGTCTTGCCGTAGTCGCGCGTCACCTGCACGCGGATGTCGGACGGGATCAGCCGGCCCTTCAGCGCGTCCACCCGCTGCAGGATGTCCTGCGCCACCACCACGGCGTTGGCGCCGGCGCGCTTGGCCAGGCGATGGTCACCGCCGGCTCGCGGTGCCATGCCGGCCTTGCCCGGGGTGATGTCCCACACCCGGCTGTCGGCCGGTGCTGGCACCGACGACGACCTTCGCCACGTCGCGCACATAGACCGGGCGGCCGTCGCGCGTGGTCAGCAGCAGCAGGCCGATATCCGGCACGCCGCGCAGCGTCTGCCCGGCGGCCAGGGTGCGGGTGATGCCGGCGTCGCGCACCGTGCCGGCGACGAACTCGCGGTTGGCGCCGCGCACCTTGGCGATCAGCTGCTGCAGCGTGACGCCGAACAGCGACAGTTTCTCCGGGTCGGGCTCGACGCGGATCTGCTCCGGGCCGGTGCCGACGATGTAGCTGGTGCCGATATTCGGCACCTTGGTCAGTTCGGTGCGCAGCTTGCCCGCCAGGTCGTACAGGTCCTGGTCGGTCCAGCGTGCGGCCGCGTCCGGCTTGCGGCGACAGCGTCAGCGTGACGACCGCCACGTCGTTGATGCCGCGGCCGACGATCAGCGGTTCGGGAATGCCGATCGGGATCCTGTCCAGGTTGGCGCGGATCTTGTCGTTGACCCGCAGCACCGCGTCGTCCTCGTTGGTGCCGACGTCGAAGCGCGCGGTGACCACCGCGCGGTCGTCCTGCGTCTGGCTATAGACGTGCTCGACGCCCTTGATCGCCTTGACGATCGTTTCCAGCGGCTTGGTGACCAGCTCCACCGCGTCGGGCGCTTTCAGCCCGTTGGCCTGCACGATGATATCGACCATCGGCACGCTGATCTGCGGCTCCTCCTCGCGCGGGATGGTCAGCAGCGCGACCATGCCGGCGGCGAGCGCGGCCAGCAGGAACAGCGGGGTCAGCGGCGAGCGGATCCTGGCCCGCGTCAGCCGGCCGGAAAGACCGAGTTTCACGGCTGCACCAGGACATCACCCGGATGAAGGCCTGAAAGAATCTCCAGCGCGTCGGGCATATCCGGACGCGGCCTCAAACGGCCGCGCTGGACGGGCACTTCCACGACCGCGCCGTCGGGCTCGCGCAGGTGGGCATAGTCGAGCCCGAAGCGGGTTACGATGTAGCCGGCCGGCACGAAGAAGGTCCGCCGCTCGCCGCCGGATATCCACACCCGTATCCGCTCGCCCACGAAATAGTCGCCGAGCCCGGCGACGTTGGCGTCGGCGACGACCCGGCCATCCTCGATCTGCGGATAGACGAGCGTGATCGTGCCGAAGCTGGCGGCCTTTTTCCCCAGATCCTCGCCGTCGAGGCGGATCGGATCGCCGGCTTTCAAAAAGCGTGCCGCGCCGCCGTCCTGGCGCTGGCGGGAGTGCCGGACGGCTCCGCACCGGCACCGGCCCCGACACCTGCACTGGCACCGGCACCGGCACCTGCTCGGGCGGCACGGCGCGGCCACCCGGCGCCGGACACCTGGTGCGCAGCGCTGCCCGGAGCGGCACACTGAGTCCGACGGGTCTCGGGCGGCGACGAGGTCGGGGGTGCGGAGGTCCGATGCTGGTGCGGGTGCTGGGCGAGGTGGCGCTGCTCACCGCGAGCGGCGACGCCGTACCTCTGCAGGGCGCTCGGCAGTCGGCCCTGCTCGCCGCACTCGCCGCACGGGCCGGGCAGGTCGTGGGCGGGGACCGGCTGGCCGACCTGCTGTGGCGCGACGAGTTACCGGTGAAGCCGGCCGCGGCCCTGCACAGCGCGGTGTTCAAGCTGCGCGCCCAGCTGAGGTCGGTGGGGGGTCGCGAGGTGCTGGTCACCCGCGACCGCGGCTACCAGCTGCTGCTCGGCAACGACGACCTGGACGCGACGGTGTTCTCCGCACTGGTGGACCAGGCACGCGACGAACCGCCCGCCGACGCCGCCGCGACGCTGACGGGCGCACTGGAGCTGTGGCGCGGAGCCGCCTACGCCGGGCACGCCGACACCGAGATCGCCCAGCTCGAGGCGATCCGTCTCGAGGAGCTGCGTCGGGTCGCGACCGAGCGGCTCGGCGCGGCTCTGCTCGACGCCGGCCGGGCCACGGACGCGGTGACCCTGCTGCAGGCCTTCGTCGCCGAGCACCCGGTGCGGGAGGCTGCGCGGGCCACCCTGATGCAGGCGCTCCAGGCGGTCGGTCGCACCCCCGACGCGCTCGACCACTACCAGGAGTACCGCAGCCACCTCGCCGACGAGCTCGGCCTCGAGCCGTCCCCGCGGCTGCAGTCGCTGCACGTCGACCTGCTGCAGCCCGTCGGCGCGGCGGCCGTCACGGCGCCCGCCGCGACTCCCGCAGCGCCTCCGCCTGCCGGTGCGGGACCCGGCGCGGCAGCCGGTCCGGGCGCGGCCGGTACGGCCGAGCCGGCCGCACGGGGGCTGCCCGGAATGCCGATCAGCTACCTGCGGACCGACAGCGGGCGGCTCATCGCGCACGGCACCACCGGCACCGGTCCGCCGGTGGTCGTCCTGCTGGGCTGGATCTCGAGCCTCGAGGTGATCGCGTCGGGCCGCGACCCGCGTTCCTCGCTGCTCGAGCGGCTCACCGGCGACCTGACCCTGACCCTGTTCGACCGCGGCGGCAGCGGCCTCTCCCCCGGCCCGATCACCGACTACGGCCTGGAGGCCAGCGTCGCCGAGCTCACCGCAGTGGTGCGGGAGGTCGGCCCGCCGGTGTGCCTGATGGCGATGTCCTCCTCGGGACCGATAGCGCTCACCCTCGCCCACCGGCGGCCGGAGTGGGTGGACTCGCTCGTTCTGCTCGGGACGTTCGCCGACGGGCCGGCCACCTTCCGCGACGTGGGGCTGCGCGAGATGATCGTGCGGATCGCCCGAGAGCACTGGGGTATCGGCTCGAAGATGCTCGCCGACCTCTACCGGCCCGGCATCAGCGACGAGGCTGCCTGGCACCTGGCCAAGGTGTTCCGCGACTCGGCCTCGCCGGAGGTGGCCGCGGCCTACCTGGAGCACATGTACGACCAGGACGTCACGGACCTGCTACCCGCGATCGAGGCACCGGCGCTGGTGCTGCACTACCGCAGGGACCGGTTGATCGGCTTCCGCGGTGGGCAGGAGCTGGCCGCGGGCCTGCCGCACTCGACGTTCCTGCCGCTGGAGGGACGCGTGCACCTGCCCGACGCCCGGGACCTGGACCAGATGCAGCACGCGATCGCCGACCACGTGCGCCGCCACGCCTCCCGCTGACGCCACCCACCCCGATTCGTCCGCTCCGCCCCCGCGGCAGGTGGGCTCGCAACCGCGGACGAATCGGGGTCAGGAGACGGCGTGGTCCATGTCGCGGGGGCCCGGCTCACCGGCGGCCTGCGCCTCGGCCTGCTTCCGCAGCCGCTCGCGCTGGGGTACGACGGTGTAGCGGGGGTCGCGCGCGGAGGCCTGACCGGCCTCGAAGACACCGAACCGGGTGCAGACGGAGCCGGCCACGAGGGCCGCCCCGGACACCACCGCGGCGCTCCGGCTCCGGCCGGCGAGCAGGGTGCCGGCCGCGCCGCCGACCGTCAGCCACTTCGCGGCCTTCATCAGCCGGCCGGCCTTGCCCTGGTGCAGCGGCTCGGCGGTGATCCCCATCGACTGCTCCATGCGCTTCTCCATCAGCAGGTCGAGCACCGCACCGCCGAGGGCGAACCGCCGCGCGGGCCCCGCCTGCGCCGCCGGCGTCGTGATCAGCGAGAAGCCCGAGGATGCGGCCGCGGCCGAGCCGACGAAGACGAACGGCAGCTCCCGGTAGGCCTCGTGCCACGACGGCGTCGCGGTGTCGGAGAGCAGCACGGCGGTGTAGGCCGCCACCGGCGGAGCGGTCACGGCGCCGAGCAGCCCGGCGGGCCGGCCGACCTTCGCGACCAGCCCGAGCAGCCGCAGCGGCCCGCGCTGCCAGCGTTCCGGCAGAATCTCGGCGACCTCGGCACCGGCGGCGAGGGCCGCCCAGGGGCTGTAGAGCGTGAGGATCCACGTGCCCACCGACATCGGCGAGGTGAGCTTCGCCGTGCGCAGCATGTTGACGAAGCGCATCGGCTTGCCGAGGTCGTGGACGAGGGCGGCGAAGCTGAACCCGAGTGCACCGAGCGCCGTCAGCCGGGCCGAGCGCCGCAGCGCGGGCCGGCCGGTGAGGTCGGCCCCGGCCGCGAGCAGGGACGACCCGGCCGCCAGTCCCCCGGAGAACAGGTAGGCGGGGATGTCGGCCTCCCACGGGGACTCCTTGACCACCGGCCGGCCGTAGTAGGAGGTGAAGTCGGCCTCGGGGACCATCGAGAACTCGCCCTTGCCGCCGCGCCCACGACGGCCGCGCTTGGCCGACTCGGGCACCGCGCGCTCCTGCGACGTCGAGGGTCCGTGCTCCTGGGTGCTCATCCGCGCCTCCCGAAGAAGGCGACCACCGCGCCGGCGAGGAGCACCCCCGCGGCGGTGCTGGCCCGGTTGAACATGTGCGGCAGGTCCTTGGTGGTCACCACGGGGTCGGGCGGGAGCCCGTAGACCTCCGGCTCGTCGAGGAGCAGGAAGAACGCCCCGGCCCCGCCGACGCCGTCCTCGGGGTCGTCGCCGTAGAGCCGGGCGTCCATCACCCCGGCCTCGTGCAGCTGCTCGACGCGCGAGCGCGCCCGCTCGCGCAGCTCGTCGACGTCGCCGAACTGGATCGACTCGGTCGGGCAGGCCTTCGCGCAGGCCGGCTTCTCCCCCACCTTCAGCCGGTCGTAGCACAGCGTGCACTTCTGGGCGACGCCGACGTTCGGGGCGTTGTCCGGCCCGGTGCGCCGCTCGATGACGCCGTAGGGGCACGCCGGGACGCAGTAGCCGCAGCCGTTGCAGACGTCCGGCTGCACCACGACGGTGCCGAACTCGGTGCGGAACAACGACCCGGTCGGGCAGACGTCGAGGCAGGCGGCGTGCGTGCAGTGCTTGCACACGTCCGAGGACATCAGCCAGCGGAAGTCCGGCTGCTCGTCGGTGGCGACGGCACCCTCGGGACTCGTCGGCGGCGGCGGGCCCGGCATCCCCAGGTCCACCGTGGCCGTCTGCGAGGCCGGTGCGGCGCCGACGCGGTCCTCGCGGCTGCCGGGCTGCTCGATGAAGGCGACGTGGCGCCACGTCGACGCGCCGAGGGCCCCGGTGTTGTCGTAGGACATGCCGGTCCACGAGAACCCGTCGTCGGGGACCTCGTTCCACTCCTTGCAGGCCACCTCGCACGCCTTGCACCCGATGCAGATGCTGGTGTCGGTGAAGAAGCCCTTGCGTGCCGGCGGATCGACGTACCCCGACTCCACTGCCGGGTCGATCGGGCCGAAGAGACTGCCCTTGCCGATCATCTGCTGCCGCCCTTCTCGGTCGAGGGGTCGCGGTCGCCGCCGTCCCCGGGGCCTTGGCCGGCGCCCTCACCGGTGGTGACGATCGGAGCACCGGCGGGGTCCTGGTCGACACCGGCTCGCCGCTGGTAGTCCATCACCATCTGACGCACGCCCAACCCCGTGGGACGTCGCCCTGGCCTGATGTCGCAGGTGCCCACCTTCGACTCCTGGATCAGCACGTTGGGGTCCAGGGAGATCCCCAGCAGGTCGTTGGCGGAGTCTCCGGTGACCAGACCGCCGCTGCCCCAGTGGTAGGGCAGCCAGATCTGGTGCACGCTGCGACCGTCGAGGCGCAGCGGCCGGAGCCGGTCGGTGACCAGCACCCGTCCCTCCACGACGGAGCGGGACGTGATGACGTGGCACCAGCCGCGGTGCTCCAGCCCTCGCTCGGCCGCCAGCTCCGGGGAGACCTCGATGAACATCTCCGGCTGGAGCTCGGAGAGGTAGTTGAGGTAGCGGCTCATGCCACCGGCCGTGTGGTGCTCGGTGAGCCGGCTGGTGGTGAACACGAAGGGGAACACGTCCAGGTTGTCGGCCGGCGGGCTCGGGTTCACCGGGTTGTCGGCGCGCTGGTAGCTCTTGTGCGTCGGGTTGGACTGCTGCTCGTGCACCGGGTTGGCGAACGGCGACTCGATCGGCTCGTAGTGCGTCGGCAGCGGCCCGTCGATGAGGCCCTGGGGCACGAACAGCGAGCCCTTGCCGTCGCCCTGCATGATGAACGGGTCGTCGCCGGCCAGCGCCTCGCGGCCCGAGGACCCCTCCGGCGACCGGTAGGAGGGCGCTTTGTCGACCTCGAAGTCCGGGACGTCGTGCCCGGTCCACTCACCCTTCTCGCCCTTGTCGGGGTCCCACCACACGTAGGCCTTGCGCTCGCTCCACGGCTTGCCCTCGGGGTCGGCCGACGCGCGGTTGTAGAGGATCCGCCGGTTGGCCGGCCACACCCAGCCCCACTCGGGGGCCACCCAGGACTGGTCCTGCCCGGGCTTGCGGCGGGCCGCCTGGTTGACACCGTCCTTGTAGACCCCGGTGTAGATCCAGCACCCGCCCAGCGTCGAGCCGTCGTCCTTCATCTCGGTGTAGCTCGACAGCGGCCGGCCGGACTCGATCTCGTAGCCGTTGATCTCCATGAGCACCTCCTCGGCGCTCGGCTCGTCGTGCGGGCCGTGCGTCGAGTAGTCCCACTTCAGGTCGAGGATCGGCTTGTCGCGCTCCACGCTCGAGTCCTTCAGCCGGTCCCGGACCATGCGGCCGAGGTGGTAGAAGAACCACAGCTCCGAGCGGCAGTCGCCCTTCGGCTCCAGCGCCTTCTCCCGCCACTGCAGCATCCGCTGCGTCTGGGTGAAGGTGCCCTCCTTCTCGGTGTGCGAGGCCGCGGGGAACAAGAACACCTCGGTGCGGCACTGCTCGGGCACGATCTCCCCGGTCTCGATCTCCGGTGAGTCCTTCCAGAACGTGGCGCTCTCGATCTCGAACAGGTCGCGCACGACCAGCCAGTCCAGGTTGGCCATCCCGAGCCGTTGGGCACGGCCGTGGGCCGACCCGATGGCGGGGTTCTGACCGAGCAGGAAGTAGCCCTTGACCTTGCCGTCGATCATGTCCATGACCGTGCGGTAGGTCCCGTGGTCACCGGTGATCTTCGGCATGTAGTCGAAGCAGAAGTCGTTATCCGGTGTGGCGGCGTCTCCCCAGTAGGCCTTCAGCAGGTTGATGCCGTAGGCGCTGGCCTGGTCCCAGAAGCCCTTGGAGCCGGGGTGGGAGGTGCTCTCGATCCACTCCTGCAGGTTGGTGTGGTCCTCGGCCTGCGGCATCGGCAGGTAGCCCGGCAGGATGTTGAACAGCGTCGGGATGTCGGTCGAGCCCTGGATGCTGGCGTGGCCGCGCAGCGCGAGGATGCCGCCCCCTGGCCGGCCGATGTTGCCCAGCAGCAGCTGGAGGATCGCGCCGGTGCGGATGTACTGCACGCCGACGCTGTGCTGGGTCCAGCCCACGCTGTAGACCAGCGCGGTGGTGCGGTCCCGGGTGGAGTTCTGCGTCCACGCCTTGCAGACCTCGAGGAAGTCCTCCTCCGCGACGCCGCAGGTCTTGGCCACCATCTCGGGGGTGTAGCGGGCGTAGTGGCGCTTCAGGATCTGGTAGACGCACATGGGGTGCTGCAGCGTCTCGTCGCGCGGCGGGAAGCCGCTCACGCTGAGCCCGTGGGTCTCGTGCTGCAGCGCGCTGGCGGTCTCGCGCTGCATCGTGTGGTCCTGCTCGTCCTTGCCCTCCTGCTGGCTGTTCGCGTACTGCCAGCTGGTGGGGTCGTAGGTGCGCGACTCCGGGTCGAAGCCGGAGAACAGGCCCTCGAGGTCCTCGGCGTCGACGTAGTCGTCGCTGACGATCGCCGCCGCGTTGGTGTAGCTCACCACGTAGTCGCGGAAGTCCAGGTCGTTGGCCAGCACGTAGTTGATGACACCGCCGAGGAAGGCGATGTCGGTGCCCACGCGCAACGGGACGTACAGGTCGGCCACCGCGCTGGTCCGCGTGAACCGCGGGTCGATGTGGACCACCTTGGCGCCGCGCGCCTTGGCCTCCATCACCCACTGGAAGCCCACCGGGTGGGCCTCGGCCATGTTGGAGCCCTGGATGATGATGCAGTCAGCGTTGGCCAGGTCCTGCTGGAACGTCGTGGCGCCGCCGCGACCGAAGCTGGTCCCCAGACCGGGGACGGTGGAGGAGTGTCAAATACGGGCCTGGTTCTCGATCTGGATCGCGCCCATCGCCGTGAACAGCTTCTTGATGAGGTAGTTCTCCTCGTTGTCGAGGGTCGCCCCTCCGAGGCTGGCGATGCCGAGCGTCCGGCGGACCTTGCGGCCGTCGTCGTCGAGGTCCTGCCAGGTGTCCGCGCGCGCCTTGACGACCCGGTCCGCCACCATGTCCATGGCGGTCTCGAGGTCGAGCTCCTCCCACTCGGTGCCGAACGGGCGGCGGTACTTCACCGTCTTCTGGCGCAGCGGGCTGGTGACCAGGTTCTTGCTGGCCGAGCCCTTGGGGCACAGCCGGCCACGCGAGATCGGGCTGTCGGGGTCACCCTCGATCTGGATGACCTGCTCGTCCTTGACGTAGATGTTCTGGCCACAGCCGACCGCACAGTAGGGGCACACGCTCTTGGCGACGCGGTCGGCGGTCTCGATGCGAGGGGCGAGCTCGTCGGTGCGCTTGGAGCGGACCGAGGGGCCTCGGCCGAGCGGGTCCTTGCCGGCGAGCTGCCGCACCACGGGCCAGGAGAGGAAAGTCCTCGACATCAGCGGCAACCTCCGGTCTCGAATGCAGCGAGAGCCGCGACCGTCCCGGTGCGCGGTGCCGCCACGTTACCCAGGCCACATGGATATCATGCCGCCGGGTTCCGGAGGGCGACCGCCGCCGATGCCGCCGATGCCGCGGGGTCGCTCAGCGGACCCGCAGCACGTGCTCGCCGGCCGGCACCAGCTCGCCGACCACCGGGTGCCCCGACAGCTCGCCGGCCACCAGCAGGCCGCCCGAGGTCTGCGCGTCGGCGAGCAGCAGCAGCTCGTCGTCGTCGACGTCGGAGGCCAGGTGCGGGCGCACCCAGTCGAGGTTGCGCCTGCTGCCGCCCGGGACGTACCCCTCCCCCAATGACGCACGAGCCCCGGCGACGTACGGCACGGCGGCGGAGTCGACCACCGCCGAGACGCCGCTGGCCCGGGCCAGCTTGTAGAGGTGGCCGAGCAGCCCGAACCCCGTGACGTCGGTGGCGCAGCGGGCCCCCGCGGCGACCGCCGCCTGCGCCGCCTCCCGGTTCAGGGTCGTCATCACCTCGACCGCCTCGTCGAAGCGCTCGCCGGTGGCCTTGTGCCGGTTGTTGAGGACGCCCAGTCCGAGTGGCTTCGTGAGGGTCAGCGGCGTGCCGGCCAGCCCCGCGTCGTTGCGCAGCAGCCGCTCGGGGTGAGCCGTGCCGGTGACAGCCAGGCCGTACTTCGGCTCCGGGTCGTCGATGCTGTGCCCGCCGGCGAGGTACGTCGAGGCCAGCGCGCACACCTCCGCACCACCGCGCAGCACCTCGGCGGCCAGCTCGAACGGGATCCGGTCGCGCGGCCACGCCAGCAGGTTGACCGCCACCAGGGGGGTGCCCCCCATCGCGTAGACGTCGGAGAGCGCGTTGGCGGCCGCGATCCTGCCCCAGTCGTAGGCGTCGTCGACGACCGGGGTGAAGAAGTCGGCGGTGACCACGACCGCGCGGTCGCCGTCGAGGCGTACGGCGGCCGCGTCGTCGCCGTGGTCGAGCCCGACCAGCAGGTCTCCGCCGGCGCGGCCGGCCGGGAGGTCGGCCAGCACCCGCTCGAGCTCGCCGGGCGGCACCTTGCAGGCGCAGCCACCGCCGGCGGCGTACTGGGTCAGGCGCACTGTCTCGTCGGATCGAGGCTCGGTGGCGGTCACCGGACCAACCTACGTCGAGCCGCCGACCGACCCTCGGCCCCCGCCCTCTAGGGTGTGCGGCGGAGGCGTTTCTCGTCTGGTGACGGGCGCGGTCCTCAAAACCGTAGGGGCCCAGCATCTGGGTCCGGCGGGTTCGATTCCCGTCCGCCTCCGCCAACAGCCCTCAACACGGTCCGGACCGGCGACGCCGAGAAGTCGCCGGCGTAGTAGCCGTTGTGCGGGTGCGCGTCGGTGCGCACCGTGCCGGTCTCCTCTTCCACGACGAAGCTCATGACGCCACCGCCCCGTCCTGCCACAGCGACGACACGGCGCCGTGGAACCGGTGCCCGGCCGCGCAGGCCACCACGACGTCCTCGACCGGACCGTCGATCGACTCCAGCACGTAGCGGTCCACCTCGAGCGTGACGCCGGCGCAGTGCTCGTCCGGGCAGTGGTGCCGGCTCGGCCGGTGCTGGACCTGCGGCCCCGTGGCCGAGAGCGGGGGGAGGGAGGGAACCTGCGGGTACATCGGATGCTCCTGGTGAGTGGTTGTCGGTGCCACCAGCGTGGACGGCCCGCCTTCCCGGCGGCTTCTCGCGACCTTCCCCACCTCCCCCACCCGGGATGAACCGTCGTCGCGGCACCCCGAGGTACGACGGAGGCGACGCCCCCCCCAGCAGAGGGTCGCAGCCGCACGAGAAGGGACCACCTCGCCATGCCTCCCGAGTCCTCGACGTCCGCCTACCCGCCCATCGCCGAGCACGGCCTGATCGGCGACCTGCAGACCTCCGCCCTCGTCGCCACCGACGGGTCGATCGACTGGTTCTGCGCGCCGCGCTTCGACTCCCCCAGCATCTTCGGCTCGCTCCTCGACCACGACGGGGGCGGGCACTTCCGGATCCGCCCCACGACCGAGGGGTTCACCGCCAAGCAGCTGTACTTCCCCGACACCGCCGTGCTGGTCACCCGGTTCCTCAGCGAGGAGGGCGTGGGCGAGGTCGTGGACTTCATGCCCGTGCTCGACGGTGTCGCCGCCACCGACCGGCACCGGATCGTCCGCATGGTGCGGTGCGTGCGTGGTCGGATGTCGTTCACGCTCGAGATCGCGCCCCGCTTCGACTACGGCCGGGAGACCCACGAGCTGCACCTGGCCGAGGACGGCGCCGTGTTCAGCGGCACCACGAACGCGCTCACGCTCAACGTCGTGCACGAGCCCGGCGACGACTCGGAGCGGGCCCGCATCCGCGTCGACGAGGACGCCGACGTGTACGCCGAGTTCGCCCTGACCGCAGGCCAGGTGCGCGGGGTGGTGCTCGAGACCGGTGCGCCCGGGACGGTGCGGCCGGTGCGGACCGCCGAGGTGCGACGGCTCTTCGACGAGACCGTGGGCTTCTGGAAGTCCTGGCTCGCCCGCTCGACGTACGCCGGCCGCTGGCGCGAGACCGTCAACCGCTCGGCGATCACCTTGAAGCTGATGACCTACGCCCCGACCGGCGGACTCGTCGCGGCGCCCACGGCCGGGCTGCCCGAGCAGGTCGGCGGCGAGCGCAACTGGGACTACCGCTACACCTGGATCAGGGACGCCTCCTTCTCGGTCTACGCGCTGATGGGGCTGGGCTTCACCGACGAGGCGCGGGCGTTCGCGATGTGGCTGCGCGACCGCGTGCACGAGCAGACGGGCACGGACGGCGGCGGGCCGCTGAAGATCATGTACCGCGTCGACGGGTCCAGCGACCTGGACGAGGAGATCCTCGACCACTGGGAGGGCTACCGGGGCTCCAGCCCGGTCCGGATCGGCAACGGGGCGGCCGACCAGCTGCAGCTCGACGTCTACGGCGAGGCCGTGGACAGCATCTTCTTCGCCGACGAGCGTGGCATCCGGTCCGGCCATCGGGGCTGGCTGAAGCTGACCGCGCTGCTGGACTGGGTGGCGCAGAACTGGGACCAGCCCGACGAGGGGATCTGGGAGACCCGCGGTGGCCGCCAGGACTTCACCTACGGCCGGCTCATGTGCTGGGTGGCGCTGGACCGCGGCATCCGGCTGGCAACGCGGCACGCCCGGCCCGCGCCGGTGGAGCGATGGCGGACGGAGCGGGACGCGATCTACGAGCAGATCATGGCCCGCGGCTGGCACGAGGGGCGCCAGGCGTTCGTGCAGCACTACGACACCGACGTGCTCGACGCGTCCCTGCTGCGGATGTCGACGGTCGGCTTCGTCACCCCCACGGACCCGATGTGGGCCTCGACGCTGCAGGCGATGGACGACGAGCTGGTCACCGACAGCCTGGTGTACCGCTACGACCCCGCCGCCTCTCCCGACGGGCTGCGTGGCTCGGAGGGCACCTTCTCGCTGTGCACCTTCCAGTACGTGCAGGCGCTGGCGCTGGCCGGCCAAGTCGAGCAGGCCCGGATCACCTTCGAGAAGATGCTGACCTATGCCAACCACGTCGGCCTGTTCTCCGAGGAGATCGCGCTCACCGGCGAGCAGATCGGCAACTTCCCGCAGGCCTTCACCCATCTGGCGCTGATCGACGCCGCGATCACCCTGGACCGCGAGCTGGACCGCCACTCGGGCGGCGCAGCCCCGCGGCGGCTGTGGCTGCCCACGCAGCGGGGTGGGTCCGGCCATGAGCAGGTCCCGGCCCCCGCAGCGGCGCCCGGATCGAGGTGAGCGATCCGGGCGGTCCCTGCCGCCGCGGCCCGGCGGGGCGGTCAGGGCGACGACGCCGGGGAGGCTGCCGGCGGCCAGGACGTCGCACCGAGCTCGCGCGAGACGTTGCGCGCGCACTCCCGCAGCAGCGTGATCACCGTGCCGTCGACCGGGCCCCGGTCGGCCGGGAAGACCACGGCGACCGCTGCGACCGCCTCCCCGTCGCGATCGGCGATCGCGGCGGCGAGGGAGGCCTCGCCCAGCACGGCCTCCTCGTCCTCCCGGGCGTAGCCGCGCCGGACCGCCTCCTCGAGTGCCGCGCCGAGCACGGCCTGGTCGGTGAGGGTGTCGCCGGTCAGGCTCCGCAGCGGGGCGCCGAGGACCCGGTCGCGGAAGTCCGGGCGGTGAGCCAGCAGCACCTTGCCCAGAGCCGACGCGTGAGCGGGGATCGTCAGCCCGGTCTCGGGCATCTGCCGGCTGCCGTCGGGCCGGGGCTCGTGGTGGATCACGATCACCTCGTCGAAGAACTCGACACCGAGCCGGACCGCCAGTCCGGTCCGCTCGCTGAGGTCCGTGGTCCACCGCATCGCGCGAGCCCGGACGTCGAGGGTGTCGAGGTAGACGTTGGACAGCTGCAGCAGGGTGGGCCCGAGCATGTAGCGCTGGCCGTGCGGCTCCTTCGCCAGCAGCCCGTGGGCCTGCAGCGACTTCACGATCCCGTGCACGGTGGACGGTGGGAGGTCGAGGCGTGCGCTGAGCTCGCTGACGCCGAGGTGCCGCGAGCCTTGGAGCGCCCGGAGGACCTGTGCGGCTCGGTCGATCGCCTGGATCACCGCCGACTCCTCTCCTCGTCGTCAGTGTGCCAGCACTGCGTTCCGGGCAGATCCCTTGACGCCGCCGGAGTCCCGGTGAATATTCGGCGATACCGAAAGAGATTCAGCTCACATCAGCGCCAGGCCCGGCCCGGGCCGCGCCTGCGGTTCACGGCGCACCTGCGGCATGGCCGGCTCCCGACACCTGCGGAGGTCTGACATGAAGAAGCTGATCAACGCCCCGGCCACCGTTCTCAGCGATGCGCTGCGCGGGGTCGACAAGGCCAGCCCGGACCTGCGCGTCGACCACGAGCACAAGGTCATCTACCGGGCGCACCCCAAGGACCAGGGCAAGGTGGCGCTGGTCTCCGGCGGCGGGTCGGGCCACGAGCCGCTCCATGGCGGGTTCGTCGGCCTCGGGATGCTGGACGCCGCCTGCCCGGGCGAGGTGTTCACCTCGCCCACACCGGACCCGATCATGGCGGCGACCGTCGAGGTGGACCGAGGTGCCGGAGTCCTGCACATCGTGAAGAACTACACCGGCGACGTGATGAACTTCGAGATGGCCGCGGAGATGGCCGCCGCCGGGTCCGGCGCCCGCGTCGAGAGCGTCGTGGTCAACGACGACGTCGCCGTGCAGGACTCCACGTACACCGCGGGTCGCCGCGGCGTCGGCCTCACCGTCCTGCTGGAGAAGCTCGTCGGAGCGGCCGCCGAGGAGGGACAGGACCTCGACGCGGTGCTGGCGCTCGCCCGCCGGGTCAACGACTCGGGCCGGTCGATGGGCATGGCGCTCACCAGCTGCACCGTCCCCGCGGCCGGCAAGCCCACCTTCGACCTGCCCGAGGACCAGATGGAGATGGGCGTGGGCATCCACGGTGAGCCGGGTCGCGAGCGCGTCCCGCTGGGCACCGCTGCCGAGATCGCGCCCCAGCTGGTCGAGCCGATCCTCGCCGACCTCGACTTCACCGGGGCGCCCAGCATCGTGATGCTCAACGGCATGGGCGGAACGCCGATGATCGAGCTGTACCTGCTCTACGGCGAGGTCGCCGCGCTGTTGGAGAAGGCAGGCGTCACGCCGGAGCGGATCCTGGTCGGCAACTACATCACCTCGCTCGACATGGCCGGTGCCTCGGTCACCCTGCTCCGGGCCGACGACGAGCTGCTGCGCCTGTGGGACGCCCCGGTCCGGACCGCCGGGCTGCGGTGGGGGATCTGACCGTGGCCGACGTCGTCACCATGGACCACCTGCTGGCCTGGCTCGAGACGTTCCGCGACGTCGTCCACGAGCAGTCGGAGTACCTCACCGAGCTCGACTCCGCCATCGGGGACGCCGACCACGGGACCAACCTGACCCGCGGGATGGACGCGGTGATGGCGGCCGTCGGCGGCGACGCACGACCGGCCGACGTGGCCGCCCTCTTCTCGAAGGTCGGCATGACGCTCGTGTCGTCGGTCGGTGGGGCCAGCGGTCCGCTCTACGGAACGTTCTTCCTCCGGCTGGGCAGCACCGCGGGAGACGTCACCGAGCTCGACGGGGACGCCCTGCTCCAGGCGTTGCAGGCGGGAGTCGGCGGGGTCGTCGCCCGCGGCCGGCCGGAGGCGGGCGACAAGACGATGTACGACGCGCTGCAACCGGGGATCGCCGCGCTCGAGACCGACCTGGCCGGGGGCCGGTCCGTCTCCGATGCGCTGCGCAGCGCATCGGAGGCAGCGGCGCAGGGTCGCGACGCGACGCGCGACATGCTGGCCCGCAAGGGCCGGGCCAGCTACCTCGGGCAACGCTCTGTCGGGCACATCGACCCCGGAGCCGCGTCCTCGGCGCTCATGATGGCCGCGCTGGCCGACGCGGCGGGGTGACCGGCCGGTGATCGGCATCGTCGTCGTCTCGCACAGCCGGCCCCTCGCCGAGGCGGCCGTCGACCTGGCCCAGCAGATGATCAGCGGCTCCGGGCCGGTCGTCGAGGTCGCGGCGGGAGCGGACGGCGGACTGGGCACCGATGCCACCGAGGTCGCCGCGGCCCTGAGGCGGGCCGCGTCGGCGGACGGCGTGCTGGTGCTGATGGACCTCGGGTCGGCGGTCATGAGCGCCGAGATGGCGCTGGAGCTGGCGCCCGACGTCCCCGGCGTCCGCCTGTGCCCGGCGCCGCTCGTCGAGGGGCTGGTCGCCGCCGTGGTGCGGGCAGCCGGGGGCGCCCCGCTCGACGTCGTCGCCCGTGAGGCCGAGAGCGGCCTGCTGCCCAAGACGACCGCCCTGGCCGGTCGCTAGGGAAGCCGCGCCGACCGCAGGGCGGCGGCCCCGGCGCGGGCCGGGTCCAGCGGCACCGGGCTCACCAGCACCGCCGCACCCCGGCGCAGCACCCCGTCGGTCAGCGGCCGGCAGCGGAGCCCGCCGCGCCCGCGCAGGGCGGCATGGGCGCCGGGCACCAGCACGCGGTCCATCCACGCGCACGGGTTCGCCGGCCGGCCACCGCGCAGCCGCACCACCGCACCTGCCGACTCCAGCGCGAACTCCTCCCCGCGCAGCGGGGCCAGGTCGGCACCGCGCAGCACGACGTTGCGGCGCGGCAGCAGCGGGTCGAACGGGGCCGCGCCGAGCTCGGCGGCCACTGCCTCCAGCGCCTCGACCGCCATCAGGGTGACCGCCGCGTCGAGGTGGGCGGCCTTGCCGAAGAACCGGTCCCCCGCGAGGCCCTTGCCGGCGACCGCCTCGACCTGGTCCGCGTCGGTGGTGGGTACGTCCGCGGCGCCGTCGCGGGCCCGGCCGAAGTAGGCGTGCTCCGGCGAGACCAGCAGTCGCACGACCTCCACGTCGTAGCGGTAGACCTCCATCCGCCGACCCTAGGCGCCGGTGAGCAACGGCTGGTCCACCACGGCCCACAGGGCGCCGGCGGCGAGACCGGCCACGACGACCAGCACCGCCGCGAGCACGGCGGCGCGCGTGGACCAGGTCGCGGCGGCCTCGGCCGCACCGGCCTCCTCCTCCGCGTGCCCCGCCTCGCCACCGAAGCGGTAGACCGGCACCACCCAGCGCAGGTAGTAGAAGAGGCTGATCACGGTGTTGACCAGCACCACCACGGCCAGCCAGGCGAAGCCGCCGTCCCAGGCTGCGGTCGCCGTGGTGAGCTTGCCGACGAACACGACGGTGGGCGGCGTGCCGACCAGTCCGAGGAGCACCACCACCAGGGTGGCCGCGAGCCCCGGCCGGGACCTCGCCAGACCGTGGTACGCCGCCAGGGTCCGCCGGCCGGGCAGGGCCGCCGTGACCGCGAAGGCGCCGACGTTCGTGACCGTGTAGCCGGCGAGGTAGAGCAGCAACGACGGCAGCGCGAGGTCGGTGCGCCCGGCCACCGCCACCGGCACCAGCAGGTAGCCGACCTGGCTCACCGTCGACCAGCCGAGCAGGCGGCGCGGGTCGTCCTGCCAGTAGGCCGCCAGGTTGCCCAGCGTCATGCTGGCCACGGCGAGCACCGCCACGAGCGGGCCCCAGGCGACGCCGTCGGGCAGGACCGTGACCAGCCGGTAGGCCGCGACCATCGCCCCGATCTTCGGCACCGTGGTGAGGAACGCGGCGACGGTGCCGCCGGCTCCCTGCGCCGCGTCCGGCACCCAGAAGTGCACCGGCACCCCACCGGCCTTGAACAACAGGCCGGCGAGCACCGCGACGAGACCGGCCGCGACGGCCGCGCCCGGTGCCTGCGGCAGCCGGCCGGCCAGCCCGGCGTACCCGGTGCTGCCCGTGACGCCGTAGAGCACCGTCACGCCCAGCAGCATCGCGATGCCGCTGAGGGCACCGAGCAGGTAGGTCTTCATCGCGGCCTCGGCGCCCCGGGCGGTGCGCACCAGCCCGATCAGGCCGTAGAGCGGGACGCTGGCCAGCAGGAACCCGGTGGCGAGCACCAGCAGGTCCCGGGCCCCGGCGAGGACCAGCGTGCCGGTCGTCGCGAGCAGCAGCAGCGCGTAGGTCTCGCTCTCCCGGGGAGAGCCGTCGACCTCGTCGGCCGCCAGCGCCAGCACCAGCAACGCCCCCAGGGCCGCCACGATCCGGGCGACCCCGGTGGCGGTGTCGACCGCGAAGGTGCCCTCGAAGGCGGTCCGCGGCTCTCCCAGCAGCCCCACCACTGACGCCGCCACGGCGGCCGCGAGGGCCGCCGCCGCCAGCGCCCGGGCCAGCCACTGGCGGTCCCGGGGCAGGAACGAGCCGCCGACGAGCACCGCGAGGCCTCCGAGGAACAGGAGCGCCTCGGGCAGCATCAGCAGGGGGCGCATCGCGCTCTCCGGGTCCACGGCTACCTCCCGACGAGGTCGACGACCACGTCGGCGGCCGGCTCGATGACGTCGAGCAGCGGACGGGGCAGCACGCCGATGAGCAGCGACAGTCCCAGCAGCGGGGCGACGGCCCAGAGCTCGGGGGTGCGGAGGTCGGCGAACCCCACGCTGCTGCCCTCGGTGGTGCCGGCGAAGATCTTCTGCAGTGCACGCAGGAAGAGCGCCGCGGTGATCAGGATCCCGACCAGCGCCACGGCGCTCACCGGTGCTGCCGCGATGCTGCCCGTGAAGATCTGGAACTCGGCGATGAAGCCGGACAGCGCCGGGATGCCGAGCGAGGCGAAGGCGGCGACCGCGAACAGCGTGGCGAACCGCGGTGCGGGTGCGGCCAGGCCCCCGTAGGCGTCGAGGTCGTAGGTCTCGGAGCGGTCCTGCAGCACCCCGGCGAGCAGGAACAGGGCGCCGGTGACCAGCCCGTGGCTGACCATCTGGGTCACCGCACCGGTCACGGCCACGCCCCGGGCCTGCGCCGTGCCGTCGGCCACGACCCCGGCCGCCCCCACCGCCACGGCGATGTAGCCCATGTGGTTCACCGACGTGTAGGCGATCATCCGCTTGAGGTCGGTCTGGGCGAGGGCGACCAGGGCGCCGTACACGACCGACACCACGCCGACCACGATCACCACCCAGGCCCACGCCCGCCAGGCGTCGGGGAGCATCGGCATCGCGATGCGGACGAACCCGTAGGTCCCCATCTTCAGCAGGACGCCCGCGAGCACGGCCGAGCCCACCGCGGGAGCGTCGGTGTGGGCGGGTGGCAGCCAGGTGTGGAACGGCACCGTCGGGGTCTTGACCGCCAGGCCGAGCAGCACCGCCGCCAGGACGAAGCCGCCCGCCACCGGGCTCTCGGCCAGGGGCGTGGTCGCCGTGAGCACCGCCATGTCGAAGGTGTGCGGGTCCGCGGCGACGTAGAGGCCGATGAACCCGGCGAGCAGCGCCAGCGAGCCGAGGAAGGTGTAGAGGAAGAACTTCAGGGCCGCCCGCGGCGCGTCACCGTGCCCCCACCCGGCGATGACGAAGTACATCGCGACGATCGAGAGGTCGAAGAAGACGAAGAACAGGATCAGGTCCGCGGAGACGAACAGGCCCAGGCTGACGCTCTGGAGGAACAGGAACAGCGCCGCCTGCAGCCGCGGCCGGTCCTGCTCCCGCAGCGCGTACAGGGCGCAGGCGAGGAAGATGACCGCGGTCATGGCCACCAGCGGCAGCGAGAGACCGTCGACCCCGACGTGGTAGCTGCTGTCGACGCCCGGGATCCACGGGACCTTCTCCTCGTAGGCGAGCGCTCCGGTCCCCGGGCTGTCGTAGCCGAGCCAGATGACGGCGACGAGGACCACCTCGAGCGCGGTCGCGGCCACCCACACCCACCGCGCCGCGGCCGCGCCGAGGCCCGGCCAGGCGAGCAGCACGAACGCCACCAGGAGGGGCAGGAAGACAAGGACGGAGAGCACGGTCACCTCACCACGACGAGAACGACGACACCGATCGCGAGCGCTGCGACCGCCTGCAGGTAGTACTGGTAGAGCTGGCCGGTCTGGGGGCGGCGGGCCAGCTCGCCGAGGCGGCGCAGCCGGCCGGCCACCTGCTCGACGCCCCCGTCCACCCAGCGGTCGTCGGTCGCCGCCGCCCGGCCGGCGAGGCGGACGGTGCCGCGGGAGGCCTGCTCGACGGCCCCGTCCAGGACCCGGTCGTCGAAGCGGGCCAGGCGGTGCGCCAGCCACCACGTCGGACGTACGACGAGCGCCTGTGCGATCGGCTCCAGCCCGAGCCACCCGGCCGCCCAGCGGGGCTCGGCCGGGGGCCGCAGCCTGACCGCCGCCACCACGAGCAGGGCGATGACGGCCGAGAGCACCATCTCCCACGGCGTGGCCTCGGGCGCCGTCGGCTCGCCCATCGTGTCGGCCACCCGACCCGCGAGCGGCGGCAGCGCCAGCAGGCCCAGCACGGCTGCCCCGGCCGCCAGGACCACCAGCGGTCCGGCCTGGGCCGCGACGACCCGGCCGGTCCCCTGCTCCTCCTCGTCCCGGTGCGCCGCGACGTCGGCCTGCTCCTGCGCCGGTACCGCCCGCCACACGATCCACAGCGCCTTGCCGGCGTACGCGGCCGAGAGCGCCGCGGCGGCCAGCCCGGCGACGTAGAGCAGCCGCGACTCGTGCAGGGCCGCGGCGAGGATCGCGTCCTTGGTGGCCCACAGCGACAGCGGCACCACGCCGGCGAGGGACAGCAGCCCCACGACCGCGCACCACCCGACGACCCGCCACCGTCGGGCGGACCCGCGCAGGCCGGCGAGCTGCTTGGTGCCGAGGGCGGTCAGCCAGGCGCCGGCCGCGAGGAACAGGAGTGCCTTGGTGGAGGCGTGCGCGACCAGGTGCGTCACCCCGCCGGTGACCGACCCGACGCCGGCGGCCATCACCACGAACCCGAGCTGGGCCGAGGTGGAGGCGGCCAGCAGCTGCTTGAGGTCGCGCTGCGCGACGGCGACCGCGCCCAGTCCCACCGCGGTGGCGACGCCCAGCCAGGCCGTCACGGGTCCGGCCCAGTCGACCGCGGCCAGCAACGGCTCGACCCGCAGCAGCAGGTAGCCGCCGAGCGCCACCATCGCCGCGGAGTGGAGCAGCGCGCTGACCGGGCTCGGTCCCTCCATGGCGCGCGAGAGCCAGAACGAGAACGGCAGCTGCGCGGCCTTGCCCAGCGCGGAGAGGATGATCCCGGCGGTCAGCACGTCGCGCCAGCCGGCGGAGGCGCCCGGGAGGTCGGCGAGCGCGAGACCGGACCCGCCGGCGAGCGCTGCCGCGGCGGCGACGTACAGGCCGAGGTCGGCGGTGCGCGTGGTGACGAAGGCCGTGCGGCCGGCCGAGACGCGGTGGTCCTCGCGCCACCAGAAGCCGATGAGGGCGTAGGACGTGGCGCCCATGATCTCCCAGGCGAACAGCAGCGTGACCAGCGTCGTGGCGGCCGCCGTGAGCAGCGCGGACGCCGCGAACAGCAGCATCAGGCCGTGGAAGCGGGCGCGCGCGGAACCGATCTCGGCCGTCGCCGCGACCAGCACGAGCAGCGTCACCGCGGCGACGGTCGGCACCATGAGGACGGCCGGTCCGTCGACCGAGAGCCCGAAGTCCGCTCCCGCCACGAAGGGCACGGCCGCCGCCGGGCCCGACGCGGCCACCATCACGGCCAGCCCGAGCGTGACTGCGGAGGTGCCCAGCGACAGCGGCACGGCGACCCGTTCGGCCCGCCTCGAGAGCGTCAGGCCACCCCCGACGGCAGCGGGCAGCAGCACCAAGGCCCAGAGCGCCCAGGTCGACAGGTCGGTCATCGTTTCAGCTCCGCTGCCATGTCGGTCATGTCGGCGCCGGACTGCCGGTGCAGCAGGGTGGCGACGGCGAAGCCCATGGCCATCTCGATCGTCATCGCGACGATCACGATGACCAGCAGCGCCTGCCCGGTCGGCTCCGGCGCCAGGAACCACCAGAATCCGCCGGCGGCGAGGATCACGCCGTTGATCATCAGCTCGAGGCCCATCATCACCATGACGACGACCTGCTGGGAGATCGCGCCGTACAGCCCGACGCTGAAGAGCGCCGCGGCGACGAGCAGCACCGTCTCGAGGGTCATCGTCCGACACCCCCCGGCTGCGGGTCGTCGGGCCGGGACCGCAGGTCGTCGCCGAAACGGTCGTAGCGGGTCCGGTGCGCAGCCAGCACGACGCCGGCCACGATGGTCGCGACCATCACCGGGCTGACCACGGCCATGGCCAGCATCTTCGGCCCCATCAGCTCCTCGCCCAGGGCGCGGGTCACGTCGGGGGACGGCGTACCGCGGCGGGCCGGCCAGTCGACGAGCAGGATGCCGGCGGCGAGCAGCAGGAAGGTGCCGGCCGCCACTGCGACGGCGCTCCTGTTGCCGTGCACCATGCTCATCGGCATCAGGGCCGGGTTCATCCCCATGAACATGACCATGTAGACCGCCATGACGGCCATCTCCATGACCATCATCAGGATCGTCACCACGCCGACGTAGTTCTGCTGCAGCAGCAGCACCTGCAGGCCGACGGTGATGAACGAGAGCGCCAGCGCGTACGTCGCCCGCGCCATCGAGTCGACGTAGAAGACGGCGGCTCCCGACGCGACGGCGACCGCCGCGAACAGCCAGAAGGCCAGGTCGGTCCACATGTCAGCCCCTCCAGACCGCGACGACGGCGACGACGAGGTCCTGCAGCAGCACCACGGGCAGCAGCACCATCCAGCCGACCTCGAGGAACAGGTCCGGGCGCGCGGCCGGCACCCTGCGGCGCAGCCACACGAGGGCGGCGAGCAGCAGCACGGTCTTGACCAGCACCCACGCCCAGGCGGGCAGCAGCGGTCCGGCGCCGCCGCCCAGGAAGAGCGGGACCGCGAACGCCGCACCGGCGGTCAGCAGCGCGTAGCGGCCCAGCTCGAAGACCAGCCGGTCGACCCCGGACAGCTCGGCGGTCACTCCCCCGGCGATGTCGGAGCCGACGGCGGGCGCGAAGGGTCCCCAGACGGAGAAGGCCGTCACGCCCAGGCAGTAGCCCAGGAACGCCAGCGGCATCCACACGACGAACCACAGGTGCTCCTGCGCCGCCACGACGTCCCCGACGTTCAGGCTGGCCGCCGCCGTCGCCGGCGCGACGAGCGCGAACATGAGCGGCAGCTCGTAGCCGAGGCCGTGGGCCAGGAACCGGTAGCCGCCGACGAGGGAGTACGCCGAGTTGGCTCCCCAGCCGGTGAGCCACACCAGCGCCCACACCGCGACGTCGATGGCGTTGAACCACACCACGCCGACGTCGAGGTCGAAGATCGTCCACTCCCCCAGCGGCACCACCGTCACCATCAGCAGCGCGGCCACCAGGAGGCCGGCGCCCCCGGTGCGCCAGAGCAGGCTGTCGGCGGCGACGGTGGTACGGCGCCGCTGCCGCAGGAGCCGTGCGGTCTCCTGCGCCGGCCGGGCCAGGCCGCTGCTCGCACCCGTGCCCGAGCCCCGCGCGGACAGCGCACCGTCGAGCGTGGCAGCGGCGAGCGCAAGCAGCACCAGCAGCGCGGCACCGAGCAGCGCCCAGACGGAGGAGACCGTCGTGAGGGAGGAGTCAGGCATGGACCCGCTCCCGGCCCGTGGTGAGCGGCTCGACGTCGAGGCCGGCGACCACGAGGCGGGCGGTGGCGAGGTCGATCCCGGTGACGGCGTCGGCGATGGCGTCGACCGGCAGGCCGGCCGCGCCCGGTGCGCCGCCCTGCCCCGCCATCGCGGCCGCCGCTGCGTCGAGGAGCGTGGTCAGCCGGCCGAACGTGTCGCCGGCGAGCTCCGCCGGCAGACCGAGCCGCTGCACGTCGGCCGCCGTCAGCGGGGCCAGCCCCCGCAGCGACCACCGCAGCGGCCAGGACCGGCGCACCTGACGGCGCAGTCGCTCCAGCCCCGCCGCCGCCGCCTGTCGCGGGTGTCCGCCGAGCAGCGCGTCGCGCACCGTCCGCGCCCGGTCGGCCGCGTCCTCCCAGCCGGCCAGGGCCAGCAGCCGGGCGGCCCGGTCGCACCGGCGTACCGCGTCCAGGGTGCGGGCGTCGGGGACGGGCTCGGCGGCCGGTTCCGCCGGCGCGTCCGTGTCGGCGTCCACCAGCTCGGCGGACGCCTCGATGATCACGTCGCCCTGCAACGTGCAGGACAGGACCAGCCCGGCCGGCCAGTGCGGGAGCACCGGACCCAGCCGGAGGTGGAGCACGTCCATCTCCAGGCCGTCGCGGTCGTCCGCGCCCTCCGCGAGCGCGATCCCGCCCGGGCGCATCTCCATGTCCCCGTGGTCCATCTCCATGTCGCCGTCGCCGTCGCCGTCGCCGTCGCCGTGGTCCATCTCCATGTCGCCGTCGCCGTCGCCGTCGCCGTCCTCGAGCTGAGGGGTCGTGGCGCGCCGATGCGCGTCGTCGCGCTGGTGGTCGGAGTCGAGCAGCAGCCGGGTGGCCTCGTCGAGGGCGGGCACGGCGTCGTCCGGACGGTGCGCGAGCACTCGCGCTCGGGGACCGGGCAGCTGGTCCCACAGCCGCTCCACGAGGTCGCCGAGGACGGGCCCGGGGTCGCCGGCCAGGAGGAGGACGTCGGCGTCGGCGGGCGACGTCGCCAGCCGCCAGCCGCGCCGCCGGACGGCGGCCTCGGCCGCCATCCGGGTCAGGTCCCACCCGGGCCGGGTGACGAGGAGCACGTGGGCCCGCCGTACCGCGGCCCTCGCCACGACCCCGCTCACACCCATCGCAGCGCTCCCTCGCGCCAGGCCCACAGCACGGCCAGGAAGACCCCGGCCAGGAAGAGGAACATCTCGGCCACGGCGGTGGCGCCCAGGTCGGCGACCACGAGCGCCCACGGATACATGAACAGCATCTCGACGTCGAAGGCGAGGAAGATGAGCGTGGCGAGGTACCAGCGGACGTGGTAGCGCGAGAGCGCATGTTCCTGCGGCACCCACCCGGACTGGAACGGCAGCGCGGTGAGAGCTCCCGACGCGACCGCGGAGATGCGGTGCAGGGTGTAGAGGCCGACCACCAGACCGAGGGCCACCGCGGTCATGACGACCGGTCCTGCGAACACGGCGACGGGCTCCTCCCCGGGGGCTGGCTGGGACGACGTGCGTGCACCTACCCGCGAACCGGTGCGGGTATGCACGCGTCGCCCGGGCCGCCGACCAGGCCCTGCGGGGACTTCCGCCTCTGCGGCCCGGCCGTGGCCGCTCATACGGTGGACGCATGACCGGTTGGGTAGGCAGCATCGGCGACGTCACGAGCAGCAACCCCTACTTCCGCCAGGTGGTGTTCACCGCCGAGCACGTCCAGCTGGTGGTGATGACCCTGCCGCCCGGCGAGGAGATCGGGGTGGAGGTCCACGAGCACCTCGAGCAGTTCATCCGCGTGGAGGCCGGACGGGCCGCGGTGACGATGGGCCCGTCGAGGGACGAGGTGGCCGAGGCCCACACACTGCCGGCGGGCTCGGCGGTCGTCGTGCCAGGCGGCACCTGGCACAACGTCGTCAACGCCGGGGACGGTGACCTGCGGCTCTCCACGATCTACGCACCGCCGCAGCACGCGGACGGCACGGTCCACGCGACCAGGGCCGACGCGGAGCTGGCCGAGCAGCACTGACCGGCCGATCGTCCCGGCCCGGGGACGACCCCGCTCGAGGGCCGTGTCCGCTGCCCGTCGGCGGACGTCGGTAGGCTCGTCCGCGCAGTGGCGCGGGGGCTCCCGGCGCCGCCCGGGACGGGAGGAACCGCACGTGGACGACCCCCGGCGCTCGACGCCGCGCACCGACCACGTGCTCGCCGACCCCAGGCTGCAGGAGGCGGCCGACCGGCTGGGGCCCCGGCTGGTCAAGGCAGCGGTCGTGACCGCACTGGCGCGGTGCCGGGCCGGCGACCTGGCCCCGGACTCGGTCGCCGGCGCGGCGCTCGACGCCCTTCCGGACTCCGCCGCCGGGATGCGCCGCGTGGTCAACGCGAGCGGAGTGCTGGTGCACACCAACCTCGGCCGCGCTCCCCTGTCCCGTGCCGCCGTCGACGCGATCGCCGTGGCAGCCGGGGCGACCGACGTCGAGCTCGACCTGGCCACCGGCCGCCGCGGCCGTCGCGGGCGGTCCGCGACGGCCGCGCTCGCCGCCGCCGTCCCGGACGCCGGCGGGGTCCACGTCGTCAACAACGGCGCAGCCGCGCTCGCCCTCGCGACCTGCGCCCTGGCGGCCGGCCGGACGGTCGTGATCGCGCGCGGCGAGATGGTGGAGATCGGCGACGGCTTCCGGATCCCCGAGCTGCTGGAGTCGGTCGGCGCCACGCTGCGCGAGGTGGGCACGACGAACCGGGTGCGGCTCGACGACTACGCCGACGCGATCGACGACGACACCGCGTTCGTCCTCAAGGTGCACCCCTCGAACTTCCTGGTCTCCGGGTTCACCTCCAGCGTCGACGTCGCCGAGCTGGCCGGCCTGCCCGTCCCCGTGGTCGTCGACATCGGCTCGGGCCTGCTCGCACCGCACCCTCGCCTGCCGCAGGAGCCGAGCGCCTCCGCGGCGTTGCGCGCGGGCGCGGACCTGGTCACCGCCTCGGGCGACAAGCTGCTCGGCGGACCCCAGTGCGGCCTGCTGCTCGGCAGCGCCGGGCTGGTCGAGTCGCTGCGACGGCATCCGCTCGCGCGGGCCATGCGGGTGGACAAGCTCACGCTGGCCGCGCTCGAGGCCACCCTCGCCGGCCCGGTGGCGCCCGTCCCCGCGGCGCTCGCCACCGGGCCGGACGAGCTGACGCAGCGCGCCAAGGCGCTCGCGGAGGCGCTCGCCACCGGGGTTCCCGGCGTCGCGGTCGAGGCGGTGCCCTCCACCGCGGCCGTCGGCGGAGGCGGCGCGCCCGGAGTGGACCTCCCCAGCGCGGCGCTCGCGCTCCCGGTCGGCTGGGCGGCGCCGCTGCGCACCGGTCGCGTCCCCGTGGTGGGGCGCGTCGAGTCCGGCCGACTGCTGCTCGACCTGGCCGCCGTACCTCCCGAGGACGAGCCGCTGCTCCTCGAGGCCGTCCGCGCCGTCGCGGCGGAGCGGGGCTGACGTCGCGATGTTCGTCGTCGCCACCGCCGGTCACGTCGACCACGGCAAGTCCACGCTGGTCGAGGCGCTGACCGGCTCCGACCCGGACCGGCTCGAGGAGGAGCACCGGCGCGGGCTCACCATCGAGCTGGGCTACTGCTGGACCGAGCTTCCGGGCCTCGGCGACGTGGCATTCGTCGACGTGCCCGGTCACGAGCGGTTCGTCTCCACCATGCTCTCGGGAATCGGGCCGGTGCCGGCGGTGCTGCTGGTGGTGGCCGCCGACGACCCGTGGATGCCGCAGGCCGCCGAGCACCTCGCGGCCCTCGACGCGCTCGGCGTCGGCCACGGCGTGGTCGCGGTGTCCCGCTCCGACCTGGCCGACCCCGCCCCGATGGCCGCCCGCGCGCGCGAGGAGCTGGCCGGTACGTCGCTGGCCGGCGCCCCCGTCGTGCCGGTCAGCGGCCGCACCGGCTCCGGGCTCCGGGAGCTGCGCGAGGAGATCACCGCAGTGCTGCGCACGCTCCCGCAGCCCGACCCGGCCGCCGACGTCCGGCTCTGGGTCGACCGGCGGTTCACGATCAAGGGCGCCGGCACCGTCGTCACCGGCACCCTGCCGGCCGGCACCGTGGCCCGCGGCGACGTGCTCGCCTTCCCGGGCGGTCGGGCGCGGGTCCGGGGGGTCCAGTCGCTCGGGCGCACCGTGGACGCCGCGACCGGCGTGGCGCGCGTCGCCCTGAACCTGGCCGGCGACGGCCTCGACGGCCTCCAGCGCGGAACCGCGCTGGTCACCCCGGACGCGTGGCGCCCCACCGGCGTCGTCGACGTGCGGCTGCGGGCCTCGCGGGCCGAGGGCACCGGCGGAGCGGGCGGCGGCGCCGGGGGGCCCGGCGCGCTGCCGGAGCGTCCGGTGCTGCATGTCGGCGCCACCGCCGTGCCGACCCACTGCCGGCCGCTGGGCGACGACGTCGTCCGGCTCACCCTCGACGAGCCGTTGCCGCTACGGGTGGGGGACCGCGCACTGCTGCGGGACCCGGGGAACCGCCGGCTGTGGGGGGTGACCGTGCTCGATCCCGCTCCCCCGGCGCTGCGCCGGCGCGGTGCCGCTGCCGCCCGCGCCGCCGAGCTGGCCACGCAGACGGGGCGGCCCGACCTCGCTGCCGAGGTCTCACGCCGCCAGCTGGTCGAGGTGGACCTGCTGCGCCGGATCGGCGTCGCAGCCGACACCGCAGGTCCGCTCCCCGAGGGCTGCGTGGTCGCGGACGGCTGGCTCATCGGCGCGGAGCGGGCCCGCCGCGCGGCCGAGGCGATCCGGTCCGCGGTCCTCGCGCACGCCGAGGCGGCCCCCCTGGACCGCGGCCTCTCCCTCGGAGCGCTGGCCGACCTGAGCGGGCTGCCGGCACCGGCCCTGGTGGCGGCCGTGCTCGTGCCGCCGCTGCGGATCCAGGACGGCCGGGTCACGACCGGCCCTCCGCGCACCGAGCTGCCACCGGCGCTCGAGCGGGCGCTGGCCGCGCTCGAGGAGGACCTGGCGGAGGCCCCGTTCGTGGCCCCGACCGCCGACCGGCTGGCCGGGCTCGGGCTGGACAGCCGTGCGGTCGCCGCGGCGGTCCGCGCCGGCCGGGTGCTGCGCGTGGCACCGGGCATCGTGCTGCTCCCGGGGGCCGACCGGACGGCCGCGACCCGGCTCGCCGAGCTGGACCAGCCGTTCACCGCCAGCGAGGCCCGCAACCGGCTGGGCACCACCCGACGGGTGATGATGCCCCTGCTCGAGCACCTCGACCGGACCGGCCTGACCCGGCGCCTGCCCGACGACCGCCGTACCGTCCGCTGACCGCGGCCCGGAGGATCAGAGCTCGCGCCACTCCTTGCCGGCCTGGTCGTGACCGTGCGCGGCCATCAGGCTCAGCCCGCCGTCGACGGTGAACATGGCGCCGGTGACGTAGGACGATCGCGCCGAGGCCAGGAAGCCGATCACCGACGCGACCTCGTTGACGTGACCGGGCCTGCCGACCGGGTTCCCCGGCCGCTGCTCGTGGTAGGCGTCCTGCTCCTGCTGGCCGGTCATCGGCGTCGCGATCTCGCCGGGGGCGACGGAGTTGACCGTGATCCCGTGCTCGGCGAGCTCGAGCGCGAGCGTCTTGGTGAACAGCCCGAGGCCGCCCTTGGCCGCGCAGTACGCCGCGGCACCGAGCCGCGGGACGGTCTCATGGACGCTGGTGACGTTGACGATCCGGCCGCCCCGACCGCCCTCGACCATGTGGCGCGCCGCGGCCTGCGAGCACAGGAAGGCCCCGTCGAGGTCGGTGGCCAGCACCCGCCGCCAGGTCTCGTAGTCGAGGTCGAGGACCCGGCTGCTGTGACCGGTGCCGCCGTTGTTGACCAGCACTCCGAGACCGCCGAGCTGACCGACCAGCTCGTCGACGGTGCTTCCCGCCTCGGGCGAGGCGAGATCCTGCTGCACCACGAAGCAGCGCCGGCCGCGCTCCTCGACGCCTGCCTTCGTGTCCTGCGCACCGGCCTCGTCGGTGTGGAAGGTGATGCCGACGTCGTACCCCTCGACGGCGAGGAGCTCGGCCGTGGCCTTGCCCATGCCGGAGTCGGCGCCGGTGACGATCGCGAGTCGTTCGTGTGCTCCAGTCATGGCGCGGGCGTACCCAGCCACGCAGCGGCCACGCCGCCGTACCGGGCGCCGTTTGTCGCCGCTGTGCGCGGGTATGCGGTTCGACTGCACCGAACTCGAGCCGGCACACGCTCGTGTGCCGGACCCAGGAGGCTCCACGCAATGAAGGCACTGGTCTACAAGGGCGCCCGTGACGTCGCGGTCGAAGAGGTCCCCGACCCGCGCATCGAGCGGCCGACCGACGCGATCATCAAGCTCACCACCACCAACATCTGCGGCTCGGACCTGCACATGTACGAAGGCCGCGCCCCGGTCGAGGAGGGCAAGGTCCTCGGCCACGAGAACATGGGCGTCGTCGTCGAGGTCGGCGCCGGCGTGGACCGGGTCCGGGAGGGCGACCGGGTGTCGGTCCCCTTCAACATCGCCTGCGGCACCTGCCGCTCCTGCAACGAGGGCTGGACGTCGTTCTGCGAGCGCACCAACCCGATCGACGGGATGCAGGGCGCGGCCTACGGCTACGCCAACATGGGCCCCTACGAGGGTGGCCAGGCGGAGTACCTGCGGGTGCCCTACGCCGACTTCAACCTGCTCGACCTGCCGCCCGGCACCGAGCTCGAGAACGACTTCACGATGCTCTCCGACATCTTCCCGACGGGGTGGCACGGCACCGAGCTGGCCCGGATGGCACCGGGTGACCGGGTGGCCGTCTTCGGGGCCGGGCCCGTCGGGCTGATGGCCGCGCACAGCGCGATGATCCGCGGCGCCCGCGAGGTGTTCGTCGTCGACCAGCAGGCCGACCGCCTGAAGCTGGCCGAGCACATCGGGGCCACGCCGGTCGACTTCTCCCAGGGCGACCCGGTGCAGCAGATCATGGACGCCACGACGGGCCAGGGGGTGGACGCCGGCGTCGAGGCGGTCGGCTGGCAGGCGCACGACCCGACCGGCGAGGAGCACCCCGAGCTGGTGCTCGACAACCTCGTGCAGGTCGTGAAGGTGCACGGCGGCATCGGCGTGGTGGGCGTCTACGTCCCGCAGGACCCGGGCGGCCCGACCGAGCTCGCCCAGCAGGGGCGCCCGGCGTGGGACTACGGCACCTTCTTCACGAAGGGTCAGCACATGGGCACCGGGCAGGCCCCGGTCAAGCGCTACAACCGGCAGCTGCGCGACCTGATCCTCGACGGGCGCGCCCGGCCGGGGTTCATCGTCTCCCACGAGATCGGCCTCGACGAGGCACCCGAGGGCTACCGCCGCTTCGACGCGCGTGAGGACGGCTGGACCAAGGTGCTGCTGAAGCCGCACGGCTGAGAAGCGCGGGCCGCGGCCCACCCCCGGCTCGCGGCCGGCCGGCTGCGGCCCCGCGGCGCGCAGGGCGGCCGGCCGCCCTGCGCGCCGGGAGCTCAGTCGGTGTACCGGGAGGCGACGACCTGCTGCTGGTCCACCGGCGCGCCGTGCTCCAGCGTCCACGCCAGCCGCACCAGGCCCGCGTGTGACCAGACCAGCGGGGTGGCGGACCGGGTGTTCTCTCCCAGCGGGCAGCAGGGCTGACCGGTCGGCGGGCGGCCGTCCCAGACCTGCTCGGCGATCAGGTCGCTCTCCCCGGCCGCCCCGGCCATCGTGGACAGGTACGCCGACCCGTCGAGACCCGCCTCGACGGCGTACTCCCCCCGCTCGCCGCTGAGCAGCGGCCACCCGCGACCCAGCGTCGTGGAGGTGTCCGGCTCGCCGATGAACCACTCCGCGCCGGTCCGGGTCTCGCCGTAGCCGTCGTAGCTGAACCGGTGCCAGAACCGGCCGTTCGGGCTGTCGAAGGAGAGGTCCTCGTCGATGACCGGCAGCGACGAGCGAACGTCCGGGTCGTCGGCGGGGATGATGCCGTAGCGGACGAGATCCAGGAAGCTCGGATCCACCACGCGACGCTGGTCCACCGCTGACGGCCCGCTGTCACCCATCGAGTAGGTCACCCCGCTGTCGGGGTCGCCGTTCTTGGTCAGCCGCAGGAAGTACGGCTCGTCGGAGAGCGGCCCGGTCGTGGTGACCGTCCAGTCCTTGACCTTCGCCTGCCATTGGTCCGCCGTCGCCAGCCACTGCTCGGCAAGGTCGGGATGGCCGTTGCGGCGGGCAATGTCGGCCGCGCTCACCAGGCCGGCGATCTGGGCGGCGATGGAGTTGGGCGAGTAGCCGGACTGGTTCTCCCACCGGTCCTGCGGCGACCAGGGCGCGTGCCGCCCGGTCTCCTCGTCGACGAAGTCGAGGAGGAACTCGGCCGCCCGGCGCACGTGCGGCCACGTCCGCGGGCCGTCGCGGCCGACGAGGTGTGCCAGCACGATCGGCAGCGCCACCTCGTCGAGCTGGAGCTCGCCCCATACCGGCGTGCCCTCGACGTCGGAGTTCTGCGGGAAGGAGCCGTCCGGCTTCTGCTGCACCTCGAACAGCCAGTCGACGATCCGCCCCGCCGCGGCCCGGTCTCCGGCCGCCCACAGCGCCGTGCCGAACTGGTAGGCGTCCCGCGACCACACGAGGTGGTAGGCGCCGGAGGGCGAGGAGAGGCCCTCGATCTCGTCGCCCCAGACCCACGGCGCCGACGGTGACGCCACGAGCGCGCCGGGGTTCAGCTTGTCCTCCGAGGCGGCGAGCACCAGCACCGAGGCGAGGTACTGCCGCTGCGCTGCGGTGGCGCTGGCCGGGACCGGCGCGAGGCCGGCGAGGTAGTCGTGCCACCCCGAGTCGTAGCGCCCCGCGGACGTGGCGAACCCGGTCGCGAGCGCCGCCCGGGCGGTACGCCGGGCCTGCCGGCCGTCCGTGCCGAAGCCGACGACGAGCGTGGCACGTTGATGGCCGGGACGCCCGGTGACGCCCCGGATCCGGCCGGTCTGCACGATGTTGCCGGGTCCCGCCGCCCGGTAGCGGTGGTCGAGACGGTGGTCACGCCGCAGGTCGGTCCAGCCGTCGCTGCGCCCGAGGTAGCCGGTCGAGGTCGCCGCGAACCGGGGCGCGGCGACCAGTGCGCTCGCCACCGCCGCGTCGCTGTCGGTGGCCACCAGGCTGTGCCCGATGCGTCGACCGCGGTCGTCCATGCCGGTGTTGTCCAGCGACGGGTCGTGCAGGGCATAGAGCGCGTAGCGGCCGCCGTCGAGCGACTGGAGCCGCACCTGCACCACCACCGCGTCGCGACGGGGATCGGTGACGAACCGCTTGACGATCCGGTAGCGACCCGACTCGGCGGTGTTGACCTGCGTGAACGACAGGCTGCGCGGGTCCGGGCGGGTTGTGGAGTGCACGGTGTCGCGCGACTCCCGGTCGGTGAAGGTGCGCCCGTCGGTCACCAGGAGCTCGAGGCTGCGCACGCTCGGCGTGGACAGGTCGGGGTAGAAGATCTCGCTGACCCTGCCCTGTTGCAGGGTGAACCACACGTTGCTGGCGCGCTCGCGCGCCGTGCCGAACCCGGTCTTGTCGGCCTCGGTCCACGTGGCCTTCTCCCCCGGCGCACCGGGGGCTGCCCGGCCGTGGGAACCGGCGGCCGGCGCTGCGGCCGGGGCGACGTGCGTCGCCGCCACGGACGGGGCAGCCGCCGTGGCGGCGAGGGCGAGACCGAGGGATGCTGCCGCGAGACGCCTGGATGTGCTCATGAAGTCCTCCCGAGATGCGCGTGCGCCGCACGTACCCCGTGACCTGCGTCACAAACCCGACCGTTCCGGCCGGTCCTCATGCGTCGGCTCGGGCCTGGCCCGCCCTCGGTCCGCGCTCGCCTGCTGCGCGCGACCGTCGCGACGGAAGGCGACCCTGATCTCCTCGAACCCTTTGTGCCGCTGCGCCTTCGCGTAGTCGGTGTAGACACGCCGGTCGGCCTCGGTGAGCTCGACGGCGTCGGTGAACGGCGTCAGCAGCGCGCGGGGATAGAGCCTGCGGGCGAGCACGACGTTGACCTCCAGGCCGAACACCGCCATGACCGAGGCGATGTAGAGCAGCGCGACCAGACCGAGGACCAGCGCGAACACCCCGTTCATCTCGCTGACCTTGTTGAGGATGCGGCTGACGTAGGCGCCACCGAGCAGCTGCAGAAGGTGCCAGAGCACCGCGGTCACGAGGGCGCCGGGCAGCATGGTGCGGAACCCGTAGCGGCGCTTGGTCGCCAGCGCGAGCATCCCGGCGAGCACCACCGTGGTCACCGAGATCGAGGCGAGCGACACCAGCGCCTGCACCCAGGTGTCGACCTGCGAGCCGAACACGTCGACGTTGTTGGCCACCGTGGACAGAACGGCGACGGCGAGGACCGCGAGCCCGCCCACCACCATCAGGGAGAGGCTGCGCAGCCGGCTCAGCACCGGGTTCAGCCGGCTGTTGCGCGGCACCGCCCACGTCGTGTTGACGGCGTTCTGCGCGGCCTGCCCGAGCCCGACGACGCCGTACAGGGCGGCCAGCGCCCCGACGACGACGGCGGAGGTGCTCCCTTGCAGGCCCTCGGGACGACCGAGCTGGCTGCCGACGATCGGGAACTGACCGAGGGCCGAGTCGAGGATGGTGTTGCGCAGCTCGGGATTGCCCTGGATGACGAAGCCCAGCACCGAGCTGGCGATCAGCAGGATCGGGAAGATCGCCAGGAACGAGTAGTAGGTCACGATCGCCGCGAGGTAGCCGCCCTGGTCGTCGAAGAACTTGTAGACCACACCGATCGGGATGCTCAACGCACGACGGCGGCGCTGCAGGGCGTCGACACGGTCCACCATCTCCGGCACAGGCTCACGCTAGCCGGGAGCCGGGCACGCCGGCGCCCGATCGACGCCGACGCGCTCGGCGAGCATCCGCCCGAGCCGCCCGGAGCGTGCGGAAGCAGGGAATCGTCCGGGCCCGTTCCGGGTAGCGGATGGCCATGAGGACGACACAACTGACCGATCTGTACCAGTCCGAGGGTCCCTTCGCCAGCGTCACCCTCGACGTCAGCCTGGGCAACGAGAGCGGTCCCCACGAGCTGGAGCTGCGGGTCCGCGCGGCCTGCGAGGAGCTGGAGGAGGCCGGCGCGGACGAGGCCGTGGTGAAGGCGGTCTCCGAGCGGCTCGGCGAGCCGGTGACCGAGGCGGCCCCAGTGGGCCGGGTCGTGGTCGCGAACGCTTCGGGAGTGCTGCTGGACCAGCGCATGCACACCCGGGTCGACGACCCGCAGGTCGCCTGGGGCCCGCTCCCGCGGCTCAGCGCCTGGGTGGAGTACGAGGACGGCACCACGCCGTTCGTGCTGGCCGTGGTCGACCACGAGGGGGGCGACGTCGGGGTGTACACCTCGGACGTCCCCGACCCGGTGGAGGAGTCCTCGCCCGGCGGCGAGACCCACCACGTCCACAAGGTCCCCACCGGGGGCTGGTCGGCGCTGCGCTACCAGCACACCGTCGAGAACGTCTGGAAGCGCAATGCCGAGGCGGTCGTCGACGAGATCGTCGGGCAGGTCCGCAAGGGGCCCCGCCTGGTGCTCCTCGCCGGTGACCCGCACTCGGTGGCCGAGGTCAGCGCGGCCCTCGAGGACGGCCCCGCCGAGGTGGTCCACGTCAAGAGCGGCGCCCGGTCCCAGGACGGTGGCGACGACGCGATGCAGCAGGCGATCCGCGAGGCACTGATGGAGCACACCGTCGCCCGCCGCCTCGACATGACGCACCGGCTCAAGGACCGGCTCGGCACCGGCGAGGCCGTCGCGGTCGGCGTCGCCGACGTCGCCGACGCCTTCGTCCGCGGCCAGGTCGACACCCTGCTGATCGACCCCGCCGCCGCGGCCGAGCACACGATCGCGCCGGCCGACCATCCGGGGCTCGTCCTGGGACCGGTCGAGCCGGGCGGCGACGTACCGGCGGACCAGGCCCTGATCGCGGCGGCAGCCCTCACCGGCGCGGACGTCAGCGTCAGCCGACGCGCGACGCTGGGCGGCAGCCCGGTCGCTGCCCTGCTGCGCTGGGACCAGCCCGCCGAGGGCACGGCCTGAGGCACGAGAGGAGATGACATGAGCGACGACAAGCAGCAGCTGCCGCTTCCCGACTACGACCACCTCCCGATCGGGTCCCTCGAGTCCCGCATCCGCGGCCTGGACCAGTCCGGTGTGGAGGCGCTGCTGGTCTACGAGGCAAAGCACGGCAACCGGCTCCCGGCGCTGAACGTGCTGCGGCGGCGGCTCGAGGCGCTGCACGGCGGTGCCAAGCCGACCGGCGGCGGCGGACCCGTCACCGGAGCGTCACCCGAGAGCGGCTCCGGAGCGGCGCGGGAGTCCAGGGTGACACCGCAGACCGAGGGCCCGGCGCACAATCCCCCCTCGCAGGGGGTGCCGACGAACCCGAGCCAGCCGCGCGGCTGACAACCCCGATTCGTCCGCGGTCACCCCGCTCGGGATCGGCTCGCAACCGCGGACGAATCGGGGTGGGCGGCCAGCCAGTCGCGCACGGCTGCGGCGACGAGCGGCCCGTGGGTGGACGGCACCATGTGCGCGCCCTGCTCGAGGGTCACCGCGGCGGACCCGTGCGGCGCGCATCGCACGAGCTGGTCGGCCCAGGCGCTCGTGCAGACGCGGTCCTCGGGGCCGCGCAGCACGAGCACCGGGCAGGCCAGCCGGCCGACCACCTGCTCGATCCGGTCGTGCCGCGCGGCGGACATCGCCCGGCGCATCGACGTCGGGCGGCTGCGCCGGTACTGCGCCACCAGGCCCGGCAGCTGGCCGGGCTCCTCGCGGCGTGCGGTGTCGACCCAGTCGCGGACCAGGCGCGGCCACGTGGCCGCCCGCGGGTCCGTGGTGGGGCCGACCAGGACCACGGTCGCGACCAGGTCCGGCACCAGCGCCGCCACGTGCGCGGCGACCTGGCAGCTCACCGAGTGAGCCAGCAGCACCGCCGGTCCGGAACGCGGCAGTGCGACGTCGACGACGAGCTCGGCCAGCCGGCGCGGCGACAGGTCCTCGCGAGGCCCCGCCGGCAGCCCGTAGCCGGGCAGCCGCACGGCGCGGTGCGTCTGCGGCAGCGCCTCCAGGGTGGGCCGCCACGCATGCTCGGTCAGCCCGAGCCCGGGGAGGGCGAGCAGCCGGGGGAACCGTCTCAGCGGGACCGGCGCGGGTCGGACCCGCGCCCGTGGCAGCGTCATGCCGCGGCGGTACCCCGCCCGCCGAGCCGTACACCGGCGCGCGGCGATCCCGGCGACCGGTCTCTACGATGGCGCGCATGCGTGCGGTCCGGTTCAGCGAGTACGGCGTGGTGCCGACAGTCCAGGAGGTCGCCGAGCCGAGATGCCCTGCCGACGGCGTGGTCGTCGAGGTCCGGGCCACCGGCGTCTGCCGCTCGGACTGGCACGCCTGGCAGGGTCACGACCCGGTCCGGCTGCCGCACGTGCCGGGCCACGAGCTCGCCGGCGTGGTCGCCGAGGTCGGTCCGGCCGTCCGGACCCGCCGTGCCGGAGAACGGGTCACCGTGCCGTTCGTCTGCGGCTGCGGGCACTGCGAGCTCTGCGCGGCCGGGCAGGCGCAGGTCTGCCCGCAGCAGACCCAGCCCGGCTTCACCGGTCCCGGCTCGTTCGCCGACCGCGTCGCGATCCACGCGGCCGACCTCAACGTCGTACCCCTGCCCGACGACGTCGACTTCGTCACGGCCGCCTCGCTCGGGTGCCGGTTCGCCACTGCCTACCGCGCCCTGACCGTGCACGGCCGCGTCCGGGCCGGCGACTGGGTGGCGGTGCACGGCTGCGGCGGGGTAGGCCTCTCGGCGGTGATGATCGCGGTGGCGCTCGGCGCGCGCGTGGTCGCCGTCGACGTCTCGCCGGCCGCACTGCGCCGGGCTGGAGAGCTCGGCGCCCGTGAGCTGGTCCCGGGCGGCACGGGCGTGCAGGCTCGCATCGAGTCGCTCACCGGCGGCGGCGCCCACGTCTCGCTGGACGCCCTGGGCTCGCCGGAGACCGCCGTGGCGTCCGTCGAGTGCCTGCGTCCGCGGGGGCGCCACGTCCAGGTCGGCCTGCTGCTCGGGGACCGTGCGACTCCCCCGCTCCCGATGGACCGCGTGGTGGCCCGCGAGCTGGAGGTCTACGGGTCCCACGGGATGGCCGCCCGCGACTACCCGGGCCTGTTGCGGATGATCTCGCGCGGCGAGCTGCGCCCCGCCGAGCTGGTGGGCCGGGTGATCGGACTCGAAGAGGCGGGAGCCGCGCTGGACGAGATGAGCCGGCCGGCCACGCGCGCCGGCATCACCGTGGTCCGGATCGGCCCGGCGTCGCCGCCGAGCTGACCCGCCGGCCTGACCCGGCGCATCCGGCGGGCACGACGCCCGGCGCGGACGTGCTGCGGGGGGACCTTCCGGTCCCCCCGCAGCACCGTCCACCCGTGAGGTGCGACCTAGTGCACCTTGTTGCGCCTCAGCGCCGAGCTGACGTGCCGCTCGACGTGCGCGCCGAGCTCGCGGTCCATCGTCTGCGACCACTGGTCGGAGACCTGCTCGTTGAGCTCCTCGGCCAGCTGCTCGCGCCGCCGACGACGCTCCGCACGCAGCAGGGCGTCGTGCTCGTCCTTGACGGCCCGATAGGTCGCCACGCAGACGAGGATCATCACCAGGCTCAACGGCAGGGCGGTGATGATCGCCCCCGTCTGAAGCGCGGCGAGACCACCGGCGAGCAGCAGCGCGATCGCCACGAGTCCCTCGAGCGAGGCCCACAGCACCCGGCTCCAGGTCGGCGGCTCCGGGTCACCACCCGAAGCAAGCATGTCGACGACCAGCGAGCCGGAGTCGGAGGAGGTGATGAAGAAGATCGCCACCAGCACGATCGCGACCACGGAGAACAGCGCGCCGAACGGCAGGTCGCCGAGCAGGTCGAAGAGCACGTTCTGGCTGGTGATCGACCCGTCCTCGCCGACCAGGCCGCCGTTGCCGAACATCTCGCGGTAGATCGCCGAGCCACCGAAGACGGAGAACCACAGGAACGTCACCAGGGTCGGCACCAGGAGCACCCCGGCGACGAACTCGCGGATCGTCCGGCCCCGCGAGATGCGGGCGATGAAGACTCCGACGAAGGGTGCCCAGGAGATCCACCAACCCCAGTAGAACGTGGTCCAGGCGGCCTGCCAGGCCTCGCCCTCCGCCCCGGCGAAGGCACTGGTGTTGAAGGTCATCGGGATGACGTCGCGGAAGTAGACGCCGATGTTCTGCACGAAGTCGCGCAGCAGGAACAGGGTCGGTCCGAGCACCAGCACGGCCGCCATGAAGATCCCCGCGAGCACCAGGTTGATGTTGGACAGCCACTTGATGCCCTTGCCCACGCCGCTGACGACCGAGAGGGTGGCGGCAGCCGTGATCAGGACGATCAGCCCGACCATCAGGCCGTTGCCGGCACTGTCGAACACGCCGAGGTGCACGAGCCCGGCCGACACCTGCTGCACTCCAAGCCCCAGCGAGGTGGCGACTCCGGCCACGGTGCCCACGATGGCGACCACGTCGATGAAGTCGCCGAGGCGTCCGCGTACCCGGTCGCCGAACAGTGGTTCCAGCGCCCACCGGATCGACACCGGCCGGCCCTTGCGGTGGATGGAGTAGGCCAGGGCCAGCCCCAGAACGACGTAGATCGCCCAGGCGTGGAAGCCCCAGTGCACGAACACCTGGGCCATCGCCGACTGCGCGAGCTCGGTGTCGGTGCCGTCGACGCCGGGCTTCGGGTTGACGAAGAAGGTCAGCGGCTCGGCGGCCCCCCAGAAGACCAGCCCGATGCCCATGCCGGCCGCGAACAGCATCGCGAACCAGGCGGGCAGGCTGAACTCGGGCTTCTCGTCGTCGGCGCCGAGGGTGATGTCACCGAAGCGGCTGAGCCCCATCCAGAGGGCGAAGACCACGAAGCCGGCGACGGTCAGGGTGTAGTACCAGCCGAACCAGCCGACGATGTCGGTCTGGATCGCCGACAGCACGTTGCCGGTGCCCTCGGGGAAGAAGATCGCCAGCACGACGGTGGCCCCGAGCAGGCCGAGGGCGGGGAAGAAGACGTGGGGGGCACTGACGCCCTTGCTGTGATGAACAGCTTGCTGGTCGCGAGGACCATTCGGTGGTTCGAGGGTGGACGGCGCGTTGTTGTCCACGGAGTGCCTCCAGGGGCTTGACGGCAGGGGACTCCTTCGGCCTACCCCCGGGTGACCGATTTGAACCATCGCGTGCGGGGCGCGTACCCCGACCGGCTCATCTGATTCATCCGATCCGGCGCGCCGGGTCGTCGCTGCGTTCGCTCCGGGCGCCACGCCGGGAAGGACCGGCCGGAGAGCGCCCGGACCGCTACGCTCGCGCCATGGGAAGCAGCGTGTACGTCGCCTCGACCGAGGGCTTCTCCGGCAAGTCCACCGTCGCGCTGGGCCTGCTCGAACAGCTCTCGCGCAGGGTCGAGCGCGTCGGCGTCTTCCGTCCGGTCGTCCGGGCCGACAGCGCCAGGACCGGTGGCCGCGACTACGTCCTGGACCTCCTCACCGCCCACGAGGCGGTGACGCTGACCTACGACGAGTGCGCCGGCGTCAGCTACGACGACGTGCACGCCGACCCGGCGGCCGCGCTGGACCGGATCGTGGACCGCTACCACCAGGTGGCCGACCGCTGCGACGCGGTGGTCGTCGTCGGGTCCGACTACACCGACGTGGGCACGCCGACGGAGTTCGCCTACAACGCACGGATCGCGGCCAACCTCGGTGCGCCGGTACTGCTGGTGCTCAACGGTCACGGTCGGAGCCCCGAGGACCTGCGCACGATGGCGTCGATGGCCGTGGCCGAGCTCAAGGCGCAGCACGGCACGCTGTTCGCGGTCGTCGCCAACCGGTGCGACGCCCAGCAGGTGCTGCGCGACGCCCAGGCGATCGGCGTCGACGGCGCGCTGAGCTACGCGCTCCCGGAGCAGCCCCTGCTCAACGCGCCGTCCGTCGGCGACCTGCTGCGCGCCTGCGGCGGCACCCTGGTCAGCGGGGACGCGGCCCTGCTCGCGCGCGAGTCGACGGGCCTGGTGGTCGCGGCGATGACGATGCCGAACGTGCTGGACCGGCTCTTCGAGGGGGCCGTGGTGGTGACTCCCGGCGACCGGCCGGAGGTGGTGCTCGGCGTGCTCATGGCGCACGTGTCGGCGAGCTTCCCGCAGATGGCCGGCATCATCCTCAACGGCGGCCTGCCGCTGCCCGAGCAGGTCGCCCGGCTGCTCGAGGGCCTGGGCACCACGATGCCGATCATCGCCACCGATCTGGGGACCCACGCGACCACCACTGCCCTCAACGACGTGCGCGGCCGGCTCGACAAGGACTCCACCCGCAAGGTGGTCACCGCGATGTCGCTGTTCGCCGAGCACGTCGACGGCGACGTGCTGCTCGACCGGCTCGAGGTCGCTCGCACCGACGCGGTCACCCCGCTGATGTTCGAGCACCAGCTGATCGACCGCGCCGTCGCGGACCGGCGCCACATCGTGCTGCCGGAGGGCGAGGAGGACCGGATCCTGCGGGCCGCCGACGTCGTGCTGCGCCGCGGCATGGCCGACCTGACCCTGCTCGGTGACCCCATCCGGGTGACCGCGCGCGCGGCGACGCTGGGTGTCGACATCACGGCGGCACGGCTGCTCGACCCGCACGACGAGCAGCTCGTCGACCGCTTCGCCCACACCTATCACGAACGGCGCAGGCACAAGGGCATCGACCTCGAGGATGCCCGGACCGTCGTCACGGACGTCTCCTACTTCGGCACGCTGATGGTCGAGCTGGGGCTGGCCGACGGGATGGTGTCCGGGTCCGTGCACACCACCGCCCACACGATCCGTCCCGCGCTCGAGGTGGTCAAGACCGTGCCCGGCACCTCTGTCGTCTCCTCGGTGTTCTTCATGTGCCTGGAGAACCAGGTGCTGGTCTACGGCGACTGCGCGGTCAACCCCGACCCGTCGGCCGAGCAGCTGGCCGACATCGCGGTCTCCTCGGCGACGACCGCCGCCGGCTTCGGGATCGAGCCCCGCGTGGCGATGCTGTCCTACTCCACCGGCACGTCGGGCGCCGGCACCGACGTCGAGAAGGTGTCCAAGGCGACCGCGCTGGTCAAGGAGCGCGCACCGGAGCTGCTGGTGGAGGGACCGATCCAGTACGACGCCGCCATCGACTCGGCGGTCGCGCGGACCAAGCTGCCCGACAGCCACGTGGCCGGCCGCGCGACGGTCTTCGTCTTCCCCGACCTCAACACGGGCAACAACACCTACAAGGCGGTGCAGCGCTCGGCCGGCGCCGTCGCGATCGGGCCGGTGCTGCAGGGCCTGCGCAAGCCGGTCAACGACCTCTCCCGCGGAGCGACCGTGCGAGACATCGTCAACACGATCGCGATCACCGCCATCCAGGCACAGGTTCCCTCCGGGGCGGCCACGTGACGGCGTTCGTGCTGGTGGTCAACGCCGGCTCGTCGTCGCTGAAGTACAGCCTGATCGACGCCGACTCGGGCGAGGAGCTCGCCGACGGGCTCGTCGAGAGGATCGGTGAGGACAGCGGCGTGCTCACGCACCGGTGCGGGACCGGCGAGCACCGCACCGAGAGCGCCGTGCCGGGTCACGAGGAGGCGCTGCGCGCGGCGCTGTCCGCGTTCGACGAGCACGGGCCGTCGCTGGACGACGTCGACATCCGGGCAGTGGGGCACCGGGTGGTGCACGGCGGCGACCGGTTCTCCTCCCCCGCCCTCGTCGACGACGACCTGCTGACCGCGGTGCAAGGGCTGGTCCCGCTGGCTCCCCTGCACAATCCGGCCAACCTCGAGGGCATGCACGTCGCCCGCAAGCTGTTCCCCGACCTCCCGCAGGTGGCGGTCTTCGACACCGCCTTCCACCAGACACTGCCCGAGCACGCCTACACCTACGCGGTGCCGCTGGCGTGGCGCGACGAGCACGAGGTACGCCGCTACGGCTTCCACGGCACGTCGTACGCCTTCGTCTCGCGCGCCGCGGCCGACGTGCTGGGCCGTCCCGTCGAGGAGACGAACCTGATCGTGCTGCACCTCGGCAACGGTGCCTCGGCGGCCGCCGTCGCGGGTGGGCGCTCGGTCGAGACCTCGATGGGCCTCACCCCGCTGGAGGGCCTGGTGATGGGCACCCGGTCCGGTGACCTGGACCCGGCCGTCCCGGCGCACCTCAGCCGCCAGCTGGGCTGGTCCATCGAGCACATCGACGAGGCGCTCAACAAGCACTCCGGCCTCAAGGGGCTCGCCGGCGTGAACGACTTCCGCCGGCTCGACGAGCTGCGCGCCCGCGGCGAGGACCGGGCGCGCCTGGCGTTCGACGTCTACTGCCACCGGATCCGCAAGTACGTCGGGGCCTACTACGCGGTGCTGGGCCGCGTCGACGCGGTCGTGTTCACCGCCGGCGTCGGGGAGAACTCCGCCGCGGTCCGGGCAGCGTCACTGGGCGGCCTGGACCGGCTGGGCATCGCCGTCGACCCCGAGCGCAACGACGCCGGACGGTTCACCGCGCCCGCGGTCGTGTCGGCCGACGACGCCGAGGTCGCCGTGCTGGTCGTGCCCACGAACGAGGAGTGGGAGATCGCCCGGCAGACCATGGCCGTCGTCGCCGGGTCCTGACCGGCCGGCCCGCACACACGAGCGAGCACGGGGGGCAGGTGCGACTCCCCTGCCGGGGCGTCAAGGGATTTTCCGCCTGGTCTGGACGCCGCAGGCTCCGGGACAGAAATGTGGGTGCCCCCGGGAAGAGTCGCTCCGGCGGGGCGGTTGTGGCCCCTGACGGCCCACCGGCCGTTCCAGCCAGATGGATCACGCCAGGAGGTCTCGTGTCCGACTCAGTGCCACCAGCACGTCCCCCCGTCGACTCGCCCCGGGGAGACCGGGCGGCGCCGTTCGAGAACCCCCGCGAGCAGGACCCGAGACGCTGGTGGGCGCTCGCGGTACTCGCCGCCGCGCAGCTGATGATCGTGCTCGACGCCTCCATCGTGAACATCGCGCTGCCCTCGGCGCAGGAGGACCTCGGGATCAGCAACGCCGACCGGCAGTGGGTCGTGACCGCCTACACCCTGTCCTTCGGCGCGCTGTTGCTGCTCGGCGGCCGCATCGCCGACTACACCGGGCGCAAGCGCACGTTCCTCATCGGACTGAGCGGCTTCGCCGCCGCCTCGGCCATCGGTGGCCTCGCCCCCAACGCGGAGCTGCTGTTCGCCGCCCGGGCCCTGCAGGGCGCCTTCGCCGCGCTCATGGCGCCGGCCGCGCTGTCGCTGGTCACGGTGACGTTCACCGAGCCCAGGGAGCGTGCCAAGGCGTTCGGCGTGTTCGGCGCACTCTCCGGCGGCGGTGCCGCCATCGGCCTGATCGTCGGCGGCATCCTGACCGAGTACACCTCCTGGCGCTGGTGCCTCGGCGTGAACGTGCCGGTGGCGATCCTGGTCGCGGTGGCCGCCGTGGTCCTGGTCCAGGAGAGCAAGGCCCCCGGCGACACCCGCTACGACGTCCCGGGCGTGCTGCTGGCGACCGCCGGGCTCTTCTCGCTGGTCTACGGGTTCACCGAGGCGGCGAAGGCCAAGAACCCCGGCGACCCCACCGACACCTCCGTGCAGGGCTGGTCGGACCCGGTCACCGTCGCGTGGCTGGTGGCCGCGGTGGTCATGCTGGTGATGTTCGTCCTGTGGGAACGGCGCGCGCGCAACCCCATGCTCCCGCTGCGAGTGGTCCTCGACCGCAACCGCGGCGGCTCCTACCTGGTGTTCCTGTTCGTCGGCGCCGGGCTGTTCGCGATGTTCCTGTTCCTCACCTACTACTTCCAGCTCAACCTGGGCTACAGCCCGTTGCGGGCCGGTTTCGCGTTCCTGCCCTTCAGCGTCGGCATCATCCTGACCGCCGGCGTGGTCGCCCAGCTGCTCCCGCGCGTGGGCCCCAAGCCGTTGATGGTCGGCGGCCTCAGCCTGGCGGTCACCGGCATGCTGCTGCTGACCCAGGTGGAGGCCGACACCTCCTACGTCACCCGGGTGCTGCCCGCGGAGCTGCTGCTGAGCATCGGCATGGCCTGCGTCTTCATCCCCGCCTCCAGCACGGCTCTGCTCAACGTCGGCTCCCACGACGCCGGCATCGCCAGCGCCGTGCTCAACACCTCGCAGCAGGTCGGCGGCTCCCTCGGCACAGCGCTGCTCAACACGCTCTTCGCCGGGGCCGTCACGACGTTCCTCACCGAGAACGCGCGGAGCCCCGAGGACGCCCAGCGCCTGGCCCCCGAGGCCTTCCTCACCGGCTACCACGTGGCGTTCCTGGGGGGTGCGACGCTGCTGTTCGCCGCCCTCCTGGTCTCGGTCTTCGTGATCAACGCGCGCCGGCAGGACGTGCCGGCACAGCCCGCGGTGGCCGCCGCGGCCTGAGCACTGCCCACCGCACGCGACGGCGGCACGACCCCGCCGGGGGCCGTGCCGCCGTCGTCGGCAGGAGGGCGTCGCTCAGGTGTTGGCCCGCTCCTCCACCGGCACCTGCTGGATGCGGCCCTCGCGCAGGCCCTGCACGAAGTCGCGCAGCTCGGCGCGGACCTTGGGCAGCAGGAGGTAGCAGCCGAGCAGGTTGACGATCGCGCAGACGAACAGCATCGAGTCGGCGAAGGTGAGCACCGACTCGAACGTCATCACCGTGCCGATGACGGTGAACACGCAGAACACCACCTTGAAGGTGAGCTCGCTGCGCTTGGTGCGGCCGAACATCGTGGTCCAGGCCTTCATCGAGTAGTAGGCCCACGTGATCAGCGTCGAGAACGCGAAGAGCGCCACCGCGATCGCGAGGATCACCGGGAACTGCGGCAGGAACGACTCGAACGCGCGGGACGTCACGACGACACCGTCCGGAGGCGCCTCCCCGTTGGCGACAGCGGTCTGCGCGTTGTTGTAGAACGAGGTGTCGGCGATGACGATAGTGAGCGCCGTCATCGTGCAGATCACGACCGTGTCGATGAACGGCTCGAGCAGCGCCACGAAGCCCTCGCTGACGGGGTGCCGGGTCTTGACCGCCGAGTGCGCGATCGGAGCGGAGCCGACGCCGGCCTCGTTGGAGAACGCCGCGCGCTGGAAGCCGATGATCAGCACGCCGAGGGTACCGCCGGCGATGCCGGCGGGAGCGAACGCGCCCTCGACGATCGCGGCGAACGCGTCGGGCACCTGCACGATGTTGCCGGCGATGACCAGCACGCAGCTGATCAGGTAGAGGATCGCCATGAACGGCACCAGCTTGCTGGTCACCCGGGCGATCGAGGTGATGCCGCCCAGGATCACGGCACCGACCATGGCGGCGAGCACGACGCCGAAGATGAGGGCGGAGCCACTGGAGCCGAGGAAGCCGTCGTCACCGCCGGTGACCTCCTGCACCTGGGCGAAGGTCTGGTTGGCCTGGAACATGTTGCCGCCGACGGCACCGAAGAGGAACAGCGCCAGCGCGAACACGAGGGTGAGGCCCCGCGAGGCGGCCGAGCCGAAGCGCTCGAAGGCCACCGGGAGGTAGCGGAACGGGCCGCCCGTGACCGACCCGTCCTCGTGCACCTCGCGGTACTTCACACCGAGCGTGCACTCGACGAACTTCGTGCACATGCCGAGCAGCCCGGCGACGATCATCCAGAACGTCGCCCCGGGACCGCCGATGGTCACCGCGACGCCGACACCGGCGATGTTGCCGAGACCGACGGTGCCCGAGACCGCCGAGGAGAGCGCCTGGAAGTGCGTCACCTCGCCGGGGTCGCTGCTGCGGGAGTACTTCCCCCTGACCAGGGCGAGGGAGGTCTTGATGCCGCGGAACTGGATGCCCCGGAAGTAGATGGTGAAGACGGCCGCCGCTGTCACCAGCCAGAACACGATCAGCGGGACGCTGACGCCGAAGATGTTCACCTCGTAGAAGATGACGGAGCTGACGGCTTTCGCGATCGGTTCGAAGAACCCGTTGATCGCATCCTCGGTGGCAGCCAGCCAAGGCCATGTCTCGGACTCGGCCGCAAGTACCTCTGTGCTCATGGACACATCACCCAATCAGGTCGTTACCCAAGCAAGCAAATATCCCCAGACCTTCCCGGCCCAAGACCTGCCTAAACGACACGCCGGGTCCGCGTCCGGATCGTGCGGTCGGACCAAACCGGCCGGACAAGTCGCATCACGCCCGAACCGGACGCCCGGAGCCGCGTCACCAGGCCGGCGTTGCCGGGGCAACGGCGAGAGGCGCAGGAGCGGCACCCTGCGCGACGTCGGCGGTCCGGCTACCGCATCCGGGCGGCTCCCCTGCCGCGGTGGCGGGGAGCCAGAGCGGCGACAGTGCCGGCGATCATGAGCAGCCCGCCGATGATGCCGAACTGGTAGGCGGTCACCTGCTCGTCGTGAGAGACACCGAACGCGGCGTACACCTCGGCCGCGCCGACCACCACGCAGAGTCCGGCGACCCACCGGGTCGCGGCCACGTTGACCAGCCACAGGCCCGCGAGCAGCACCACCACGGCGGCCCCGAGGGAGCGCAGCACGTTGTCGTAGCCGGTCTCGGTCGTGGGGTAGCCCAGGAAGAACGTGCCCAGCGCCATCCAGGCTCCGCAGGCCAGCAGGACGAACGTGGCGATGCCGTACAGCGGCGCGTTGCCGCCTTCGTGCGCCGCTTCCTCCGCCTGCTCCCGCTCCCCGTCGAGCTCGCGCGCCCGCTGCTGGACCTCCGGGTCGTCCATGCGCTTGTCCGGCGTTCGTCCTGGCATGTGCATCAGGTCCGCCCTCCTCGTGGCAGTGCACCCGACCGGGTCTCGTTGCGTGCGTCCGCGCAAGTGAAGTACCCACGGCCTCCGGGCACAAACGAGCCGCGGTGCGGGGTCAGTCGAAGTAGCCGGTGACGTCGACGGCGCCGCCCGCCTGCTCGAACTCCTCCCGCACCGCGGCGGCGAGGACGTCGTCGACGAGGAAGTCCAGAGCCGTGCAGGCCAGCCCGTAGGCACCGTCGCGCGCGGCCCGTTCTGCCTCCGCCGAGGCGGCTGCGGCCGCGAACTCCTCGGTGTGCAGAGCGGTCCCGAGGTCGGTGATCTTGATCAGCGGGTGGATGCCCGGCACCCGGTAGCTGACGTTGCCGAAGTCGGTGGAGGCGGCGAGGGTCTCCGAGACCACGCCGGCCGGCAGCGGGGCGCGGCCCCTCCCCTGCTGGGCGGCCACCCAACGCCCGGTCAGCGCGGAGCTGGTCCGCACGGGAAGGGACGGCGGGTGGCGGTCCCAGTCGACGTGCACCTCCACACCGGCCATCAGCGCCGCGCCGTGCAGGACGTCGTCGACCCGGCGGGACAGGTCCTTGAGCGTCTCGGGGTACGCCGAGCGCAGGTACAGGTCCATCCGGGCGGTCTGCGGGATGACCGAGGGCCGGGTGCCGCCCTCGGTGATCACGGCGTGGACGCGGTCGACCGGCGGCAGCTGCTGGCGCAGCAGGCCGAGGCCCTGGTAGGCCAGCGTCGCCGCGTCGAGGGCGTTGCGGCCCATGAACGGCTGCGCCGAGGCGTGCGCTGGCACCCCGGTGAAGGTGGCGCTGAGGGTGCGCCGCCCCAGCCAGACCTGCTCGGCGAGGTCCGCCCCGTAGGGATGCGCCATGATCGCGGCGTCGACGCCGACGAAGGCTCCCTCGCGGGCGAGGTACTCCTTGCCGGTGTGGCCCTCCTCGGCCGGCGTCCCCAGCAGCACGACGCGGCCCTCGAACGCGCCGGGGTCCGCGTCGAGCAGCCGCTCGAGCGCCAGGAACGCCCCGACCGCGGTCGCGGCGATCACGTTGTGGCCGCAGCCGTGCCCGATCCCCGGCAGGGCGTCGTACTCCGCGAGGATCGCGACCGTGCGGTGCCGGCCGGGGTCGAAGCCCCCGGCCGCCAGCTCGGCGCGGAAGGCGGTGTCGAGGCCGTGGACGCCGGGGGTCGCCTCGACGCCGTGGCGGGCCAGCGTCTCCACGAGCGTGCGGACGCTCTCCACCTCGGCGAACGCGGTCTCGGGACGCTCGTGCAGGGTGCGCAGCACGCCGACGAGCTCCTCGCCCAGGTCCGCCACGTGCGCGTCGAGAGCCGTCGTCGCGCCCTGCGGTGCACCGGCGTACGGCGAGCTCATCGGCTCGCTCCGGTCGGCCCTGCGGGCAGTCTCCGCCCCGAGCTGGTCGAGGTAGGCCGTCGAGGGTGGTGGCACGTCGGGGTCGTGGTGGGACATCGGCGACACCGTAGACCGCGGTGGGTCCGGCTTGTCCACCCCGCTCGCCGCAGGCCAGCCGGCCGGTCAGTCGATCCGCGCGATCGGCCGGCCCTGCCGGACGGCCTCCTCCTCCTGCACCAGCAGGTGCACCACCCCCGCGACGGGGGCCGGCACCTCGGCGGCCACCTTGTCGACCTGGACCTCGGCGAGGAGGTCGTCGGCGACCACGGTGGCGCCCTCGCTGACGAACCAGGTGGAGACGACTCCCTCGGCGTCGGGCGCGTCCTTCGACAGCGGCGGGAAGGCGACCTCGGTCATCCGGCCACGGCCCGCACGGCGGCCTCGATCCGGTCGTGCCGGGGCAGGACGGCGTACTCGAGGTCGTGGGCATAGGGGATCGGCACGTCGGGCACGGCGATGCGCCGGGGCGGCACCACCAGCATCCCCGGGTCCTGGTCGGCGACCGTCGCGACGACCTCGGCCGAGACACCGTAGGAGAGGTAGTCCTCGTCGACGACCACCAAGCGCCCGGTCTTCCCCACCGAGGTGAGGATCGCCTCGCGGTCCAGCGGCACCAGGCTCCGCAGGTCGAGCACCTCGACGTCGATGCCCTCGGGGGCCAGCGCGTCGGCCACGTCGAGGGCGTGGTGCACCGAGAGCGACAGCGTGACGACGGTGACGTCGGTGCCGGGCCGGGCGACGCGGGCCTTGCCGATCGGGACGGTGTAGTCGCCCTGCGGCACCTCGTCGAGCGCCCGGGGGTTCTTCGCCATCCACGGCAGCCCCATGACGCCCTTGTGGAAGAGGTAGACCACCGGGTTGTCGTCGCGGATCGCGGAGGTCATCAGCCCCTTGGCGTCCGCCGGGCTGCTGGGCACGACCACCTTCATGCCGGGCAGGTGCGCGAGGGTGCCCCACAGGCACTGGGAGTGCTGGGCGCCGTCGGAGTACCCGCCGCCCGCGGCCATCGTCAGCACCATCGGCACCTTCACGTTGCCGCCGGACTCGAAGTGGATCTTCGCCATGTGGTTGTAGATCTGGTCGAGGCAGACGCCCATGAAGTCGGCGAACATGACCTCGACGACGGGCCGCATCCCCTCGACCGCGGCGCCGATGCCGAGGCCGATGAAGGCGGTCTCCGAGATCGGGGTGTCGATGATCCGGTCGGGCCCGAACCTGTCGAGCAGCCCGGTGGTGGAGCTGAAGATGCCGCCGTACGCCCCGACGTCCTCGCCGAGGTAGAACACCGACGGGTCGCGTTCCATCTCCTGCGCGATCGCCTCGACCATCGCCTTGGACGTGGTCAGCCGGCGCGTCTCCTGCGGTGCCTCCGTGATGGTCATCGTGTGCTCCTTCAGGCGAAGACGTGCTCGGTGGCGGTGGCGGGGTCGGGTACGGCGCTCGCCTTGGCGAAGCCGATGGCGTCCTCGACGGCGGTGACGCACAGCCGCCTGACCTCCTCGACCGCCGCGTCGTCGATCAGGCCGGCCTCGCGCAGCCGCTTCTCGTAGACGGGGATCGGGTCGTGCTGGGGCACCTCGGCCAGCTCGGGGCGGTAGCCCTGCGCGTCGCCCTCGAAGTGGCCCCACATCCGCAGGGTGTGCACCTCGATCAGCGAGGGCCCCTGCCCCGCGCGGGCGCGGGCGACGGCACGGCCGGCAGCGGCGTACACCGCCTCGACGTCGTTGTCCTCGATCCGCTCGCCGGGGATGCCGTACGCCGCGGCGCGGTCGGCGTTCGAGCCGACGGCGGTCGAGACCGACCGCGGGACCGAGATGCCCCAGTCGTTGTCCTCGACGACGAACACCACCGGCAGGGACCAGCGGGCGGCCAGGTTGAGCGACTCGTGGAAGGCGCCCTGGTTGGCCGCGCCCTCACCGGTGACCGCGACCGCGACCCGGTCGGTACCGCGACGGTGGAAGGCGAACGCCTGCCCGAGTGCGGGCGGGTAGCCCTCGGCGATGATGCCCGAGCACGAGAAGTGGGTGGCCGGGTCGAACAGGTGCATGTGACCGCCGCGGCCCCTGCCGAGCCCGTCGACGCGGCCGAAGATCTCCGCGGTCATCGCGTTGAGGTCCACGCCGTGGGCGATGGCGAGGTGGTGGGGGCGGTGGGTGGCGGTCACCGCGTCCTCGGTGGTCAGGTGGGCGCAGACCCCGGCTGCGACGGGCTCCTGCCCGGCGGACAGGTGCATCTCGCCGGGCACGAGCCCCTTGCCGATGTCGAAGCCCGGCCCCTTGTCGGCGTGGTACTCGCGGAGGATCGCCTCCTCGTAGGTGCGGCTGAGCACCATCGTCTCGTAGAGCTTGACCCGGGTCGTCGCGGTGGGCTCGGCGTCCGGGCTGCTCGGCGCGGCGACCGTCGGGGCGGCAGGGGCTACGTGCGTGGTCATCCGGACCTCCGGGGGAAGGGGCTTCCTCCGCAGGAACGTACGCCGCACGGCCCGGGGGTGCTAAGGACCTTGGACCCCGCTCGGCTCCGGCTTCGCGGCCCCGGCGAGGCGATGTCGGACAGGTCGCCACGGACCGGGCGGACCGAGCCGGCAGTGCGGGACCTCAGCCCTCGTCGAACAGGTCCGGCTCGTCGGGCGGGGGCTCGAGGCCCGGCAGGGGCCGGTCGGCATCGGGTCGCGTGCGGGTCTGTGAGCGGTGGCGGGCGTCGAGGTAGCCGAAGCGGCTCCGGTCCCGGCCCAGCTGCCGTTCGACGACCAGCCGCAGCGTGCGGCGCAGCAGCTCGACCATCGCCTGCGCCCGGTCGGCCTCGCGCTCGCAGACCCCGGCCTCGGCGCGGTCACCGGTGTCCGCGGCGGTCAGGGCCGCGTCGCGGGCGCGTCGCCAGGCGATCTCCTGCTCGCTGCTCCAGGCGATCAGGTCCAGGAGCAGGTCCCGGTCGCCGGAGCAGACGGAGGCCGCCAGCTCCGGCGTCAGCGAGCCCGGCTCGTCGGCGTCGAGCTCGAGCAGGGTCGTCATCGCCGGATGGACCGGCGGGGTCTGCTCCTCGACGACGAGCCGCTCGGCGTCGTCGAGCAGGGCGTGCAGCTCCTCGTCGGTGAGGGGGCCCGGGCTCCGGTAGTCCTCGGATCGGGAGCCGGCGCGGTCCTCGACCGGCTCGAAGGTACGCCGGCCGCCCACCCGCGCCACCAGGTCGTCGTCGATCGTGTCGACGGCCTCGACGAGGATCGCCAGCATCGTCCTGAGCTGCTCCGGCGCGAACGGGTAGGCGGGCAGGAACACCTGCGCCATCACCCGGTCCTCGTCGAGGACGAACTTGAGGAAGCGCTCGTCGCGGTTGAGCACGGCGACCTCGAAGGCGGCGCGGTCACGGTCGGCGACCCCGTGGACGAGCGCGCAGAACAGCGAGATGCCCGGCACCTGCTCCAGGACCCGCACGTAGGCCAGGGCGGTGCCGCTCACGACCGGGATGTCGTCGTCCTCGTCGTGCTCGGGCGCCTGCCCGAACACCGGTGTCAGCGCCTCGTCCACGAGCCGCAGCAGGTGCTCGCGCGAGTCGGGGAACGTCGCCGGCGACTCGACGACCGGCTCCTCCACCACGACCGGGGCGTCGTCGGAGAGGTCGGGCTCCCAGCCGTCGGCGGACAGGAAGGCGGGGTGCGGCACCCCGAAGACCTGCCGGAGCACCTGCGTCGACATCACCGCCAGCCGGTCGGCCTCCGCACGCTCGAGGTCGACGAAGAAGTTGGCCGACCCCTCGTCCGGCTCGTCCTCCGGCGTGAGCGTGGGTCGGGCCCAGCCGATCGCGGCGACCGCGTCGTACCCGGAGCCGTCCAAAGCCACCTCGGCCGCGAGATAGGCGTTGCTGGACACCTCGGCGCGCACCAGGGTCTGCCCCCACGCACAGAACTGGACGTAGGGCGCCGCCCCGTCCGCGTCCTCGCCGACCGCGGAGTCGGCCGAGACCACGAGGACGTCGTCGTCGCGCATCGCCGCCACGTGGTCGGCCAGCCGCGCCTGGAACCGCCGCCATGCCCGGCCGGTGCTGCGGTCCAGGTCGAATGCCTCGAACTCGCTCATCTGTGCCCCCGTCGCTCGACCCCTACCCTTCGAGGGTAGGGCCGACCGCCGACATGTGGCCCCGACCGAGGCCGCGGGGCGGCCGGTGCCGACCGCGCTAGGCACCTCGGCGCAGGTGCCTGAGCACCGCGGCACCACCGACCTGCTCGACGAACGCCGGGTCGCCGACCACGACGAGCTGGTCGCGGGCGCGCGACAGGCCGACGTAGAGCCGCTCACGCGACCGCTCGCCCGGCTGGTCCTCGTTGAGGGCGAGCACGACGGCCGGGCGCTCGAGCCCCTTGAACCCCAGCACGTGGCCGTAGAACACCTGCTCCGCGTCCCAGAAGGTGTCCCAGTAGGCGTCGGGTCCCGCCTCCTGGCGGGACTTCTGCTCCGGAGAGCGGCTGCCCGTGGTCAGCAGCGCGACGTCCTCGGGTCGCCACCCGTCCTCGAGCAGCGGGTCCACCTGGTCCTCGGCGTGGTCGAGGGCCTCGGCCGCGGTGCACTCGACGAAGCGGATCTCCGGGCCGTCCGCCGCACCGAGCCGCATCCGGATCGGGGCCAGCGTGGAGAAGCTCGAGGCGATCTGCCTGGTGTTGCGCAGGTTCTGGTCGAGCACCAGCGGCACGAGGCCGGCCGGCGGGCCCCCGAACCGCGAGAACACCCGCTGCCCCTCGTCGGAGAACACGTACAGGCCTCCGGACTCGTCGTCCTTGAGGGCGGCGAGCGCCGCAGGCCACCACAGGTCGGCGAAGTCCTGGGCCTCGTCGACCACCACGTCGTCGTAGCGTCTGCCGGCCGGCTGCCCCGCCCCGAGGTCGACCATCAGCTCGGGCAGCTCGACCTCCCAGAACCGCGGGTCGTCCTCCCGGCCGGTGGGCGCCCCCCACTCGACGCCGAGGTTGTGGAAGGTGCCGACGTACGCCGGCTGCTCCTTGCGCGGGAAGCTCGCCACCCGTCTCTGCAGCCACGCGGCCAGGCCGCGGGAGTAGCAGGTCAGCGCGACCCGGCGACCCTCCCGGCTCAGCCGGCGAGCCTGCTCGACCGCCAGCCAGGTCTTGCCGCTGCCGGCGCCGCCGCGCACCTCGACACGGTGCAGCTGCCGCGCGGCGTCGAGGATGACCGCCTGCTCGGCGCTCAGCCGCTCGACCTCGTCCTCCCGCTCGGCGCCCGCGCCGATCAGGTCGCGCTGCGGCAGCCCTCGACCGCCGAGCACGTCGGCGAGCGCCCACACGTCGTCGAGGCTCAGCAGCCGCTTGCCGTTCGTCTGGTCGGTGACCACCCGGCGCAGGAACCCGGCCAGGTCGTCGAGGTCGTCGCGGCCGGCCACCTGCCAGCGCTGGGCGTCGGGCAGCGCGAAGTCGTCGTCGACCCGGGTGTAGGGAAGCACTACCGCGTGCCCCCAGCGCAGGTCGCGCCGACCGCGCCAGCGCGGGTCCTGGTCGAGCCAGGCCCGCAGGGCGTACTGCGCCTCCCGGGCCTGCGTCACCGGGTCGATCCGGGTCGTCTGCCCGCGCCGGTCGATCCACCAGCCGCCGGCGTCGCACCACACCTTGCTGCCCTTGACCTCGACCACCACGACCCCGCCGCCGGCGAAGGCGACCGCCACGTCGATCTCGTGGTCCTTGTCCCGGCTGGAGATCCGCTGTCCGCTGATCAGGACGTCGTCGTCCCCCAGCTGTGCCGAAAGCCGCTCCCACACGGCACGTTCGCTGGCCGTGACGAAGGTGGGCCGGGGCGGCAGCAGGACAGGCATGCCGCCGATCCTGCACCAACCCGGCGTGCGCGCCCCGGATTCCGCGCACGACCCGCACCGGCCGGCTCGGCGGCTCGGCGGCTCGGCGGCTGAGTGGCTAGGCGGCTGAGTGGCTAGGCGGCCAGCGAGGTGAGCACTTCCCGCAAGCCGTCGAGGAGGAACGCGATGTCGTCCTCGGTCGCGACCAGCGGCGGCGCCAGCCGGATCGTCGACCCGTGCGTCTCCTTCGCCAGCACCCCCCGGTCCAGCAGCGCCTCGCACATCTGGCGCCCGGACATCAGCGCGGGGGCGATGTCGACGCCGGCCCAGAGCCCACGGCAGCGGACCTGCACCAGGCTGTCGCCCAGCAGCTCCAACAGTCCCTCCTCCATCACGGCGCCCAGCCCGGCGGACCGCTCCTGGAGCTCGCCGGTGCTCAGCATCGAGACCACCTCGCGGCCGATCGCCGCGGCCAGCGGGTTGCCCCCGAACGTCGAGCCGTGCGACCCGGGGGTGAACACCTGCATCACCTCACGGTCGGCGGCGATCGCGGAGACCGGGTACAGGCCGCCGCCCAGAGCCTTGCCGAGGACGTAGATGTCCGGGACGACGTCCTCGTGGTCGCAGGCGAACGTGCGGCCGGTGCGGGCCAGACCCGACTGGATCTCGTCGGCGACCAGCAGCACGCGCCGGTCGTCGCACAGCGCCCGCGCGTCCCGCAGGAAGCCGTCGGGCGGGATGAGCACGCCGGCCTCGCCCTGGATCGGCTCGAGCAGCACGGCCACCGTCGTCTCGTCGACCGCGTCGGCGAGCGCGGCGGCATCGCCGTACGGCACCACCCGGAAGCCGGGCGTGAAGGGTCCGTAGCCGCTGCGCGCGGCGTCGTCGGTGGAGAAGCCGACGATGGTCGTGGTGCGCCCGTGGAAGTTGCCGTCCATGACCACGACCGTCGCCCGGTCCGGCGCGACTCCCTTCACCTGGTAGCCCCAGCGCCGGCTCGCCTTGATCGCGGTCTCGACCGCCTCCGCGCCGGTGTTCATCGGCAGCACCATGTCCTTGCCGGTGAGCGCGGCGAGGTCCCGGGCGAAGAGTCCGAGCTGGTCGTTGTGGAAGGCACGGCTGGTCAGCGTGAGCCGGTCGAGCTGCCGGTGCGCCACCGCCAGCAGCCGGGGGTGGCCGTGGCCGAAGCTGAGCGCGGAGTAGCCGGCCAGGCAGTCGAGGTAGCGGTTGCCCTCGACGTCGGTGACCCAGCATCCCGCCGCCGATCCGATCACCACCGGCAACGGGCTGTAGTTGTTCGCCGCCCACTGCTCGGTCAGCTCCACCTGCTCGGCGGAACCGAGCGCGGTCGACAAGGCCTTCGGGCGCAGCTCGCTCATGCCCCCATGCTGGCACGCCGACGGCGTCCTGGCAGAGCTTCCGGCCGGGCGTCCACGGGAGCCTCCTGTCGTCCCCCTTCTCCCCGCGACGTCGCCGTCACGGTCGCGGCGGCGCCCGGTCCAGACCCGGCGCGGTACCGGCAAACCGGGGGTGGGCCGCCGCTCGGGTGGTGGCATAGGTTGGGCCTCATGCCTGACTGGAGCCGCGTCGACCGGTCGCACGTGCTGGCGGCGATCGAGGAGTGCAACCGCCTCGGGTCGCGAGAGTTCCTGAGTCGCTACGGCTTCGGCCGCGCGCGGGTCTCACAGCTGTGGTTCCGCGGCGAGGAGTACGACCCCAAGGCGATCCTCGGGGTCGCCTACCTCACCGCGACCGGCGTGCCTCCGGCGCGGGAGGAGTACCGCGGCGACGAGAACGGCGCCGTACGCGTGCTGAGCGGCCTGGGCTTCGACGTGGTCGTCGACGAGCAGGCGGCAGCGGCTGCCGAGCGCACCGCCCGGCCCGCGGCTCGCACCAGGGCCGAGCCGGCACCCGCACCGGCGGCAGGACCCGGGCACGGCGCGAACGCTGCGGGGGCTGCTGCTCACGCGCCGCAGGCCCCGGCGAAGCGCGCCGCGACGACGCGCCGGAAGACGCCGGCGCGTGTCGCGAAGCCGGCCCCCGAGGTCCGGCTTTGCCCGAGGTGCTACGTCGCGGTCCCCGCGTCGGGCATCTGCGACTTCTGCGACTGACACCGGACGGTCGGTGGAGCCGGCCCTGCCCCCTGCCAGGCTGAGGGCCCGCGGGCGCGACCCGCCCGAGAGCGGCGCGGCCGGGACCGCCAGAATCGCTGCATGACGCAACGACTCGTGGCGCTCGGTGACAGCACCGTCGAGGGGCTGGAGGACCCCGGCCGGGACGGCGGGTACGTCGGCTGGGCGGACCGCTTCGCGCACCGGCTGGCCGCTGAACGGCCCGGGCTGGTCTACGCCAACCTGGCGGTGCGGGGTCAGACCTCCCAGGAGGTGTGCGCGACCCAGCTCGACCGCGCACTCGCCCTGCGACCGGACATCGCGCTGCTCGTCGCCGGGGTCAACGACCTGCTGCGCCCCCGGCTCGACCGCACCGGGCTGAGGGAGAGCCTGCTGACGATGTACCGCGCGCTCCGCGAGCAGGGCGCCGAGGTGCTCACGTTCACGATGCCGGACATGGCCCGCGTCGCCCCCCTGGCGTTCGCGCTGCGGCCCCGGATCGAGCTGCTCAACCGGGTCGTGCGCGAGGCCGGGTCCTCGTACGGCGTCGTGGTGGTCGACCTCGCGGCGGAGCCGATGGCCAGCCACCCAGCGCTGTGGCACGACGACCGGCTGCACGCCAACACCGAGGGCCACCGGCGCATCGCGGCCGCCCTCGCCGAGGCCGTCGGCCTGGAGGCCGAGGACTGGCGTGCCGAGCCGGAGGAGACGGTCCCGGGCGGGCTGCTGCGCATCGTCGGCCGCGAGGCGTGGTGGGTCGGCACGCACCTCGCTCCCTGGGTGTGGGGACGCGTGCGCGGTGACGACTTCGACGGTGGAGGTCTCTGCAAGCGGCCCGAGCTGCTGCCGGTGGAGTGAGCGCTGTTCACGAGGTTGGTCCGGGACGGGACGGGACGACCGGACCGGGGCGTCGCGCCGGCCGCCCTTCACCCCCCGCGCGAGCGTGACCTTGGCCCCTGACCGGCGGCGCGGCACGTTCCCAGGCTGGAAGCACAGCCCGAGCCCGCTCGAGGGGGACCATCGATGAAGCTGTTCGGAAGCCGATCCGCCCGGTCTGCGTCACTGACCGTCGTCGAGGACGGCACCATCGTGCAGGCGGTGGGCGTGCAGAAGACCTACGACACCGGCCGCGTGCAGGTCAACGCCCTCAACGGCATCGACCTGCGCCTGCGGCGCGGCGAGATGGTCGCGGTCATGGGTCCGAGCGGCTGTGGCAAGACCACGCTGCTCAACTGCCTGTCCGGACTCGACGAGATCGACGGCGGCGCCGTGCACATCGAGGGCGTGAGCCTGGCCGACCTCTCGGACCGGGAGCGCACCAGGTACCGCGCGGAGCGGATGGGCTTCGTCTTCCAGTTCTACAACCTGATGCCGGTGCTCTCCGCGGTGGAGAACGTCGAGCTCGCGCTGCTGCTGGCCGGCGTGTCGCCCAAGGCGGCCCGCGTCCGCGCACTCGACGCGCTGGACCTGGTCAACCTCGCCGACCGGGCCAAGCACGTCCCCGACGAGCTCTCCGGCGGCGAGCGGCAACGGGTCACCATCGCCCGGGCGCTCGTGAACTCCCCCGCCATCGTCTGGGCCGACGAGCCCACCGGGGACCTCGACAGCGAGTCGGCGGAGGAGATCACCTCGCTGATGCGGCGGCTCAACCTCGAGCGGCACCTGAGCTTCCTCATCGTCACCCACGACATCGCGGTGGGCCGCCGGGCCGACCGGATCATCAGGATGCTCGACGGCCGGGTCGTCGACGAGGAGCGGATGGAGGCCGACCGTGTTCGCACGCCTGACGTTGCTTGAGGTGGACACCGTGCGGATCAGCACGGACTCGGCGGTCCAGATGTACCGCGCGGACATCCTGCCGTCCGTGCAGGAGCAGCCCGGCTACCGCGGAGTGCTGGTGATGTCCACCCCCGAGGGCCTCGGAGCCGTGGTCACGTTCTGGGACACCGCCGAGCACGCCGAGGCCGGTGCACCCACCGGGTTCTACTCCGAGCTCCTCGAGCAGTACATGACCATCTTCAAGTCCGCACCGGGCCGCGAGCGCTACGAGGTCGCGTTCGCCGAGCTGCCGGCGGTGGCACCCAGCTGAGGAGGGGCCCGCGATGCGCGAGCTGTTCGGTCTCCCTGTCACGTCGCTCGCGGTAGTGCTGGGCGCCCTGGTGGTGCTGGCCCTGGCGGTCGTCGCCCTGATGGCGCTGCGCAGCCGGGTGCTGTTCAAGCTCGGCGTGCGCAACGTGTCCCGGCGCCGGTCCCGCACCGCGATCATCGTCAGCGGCCTGATGCTCGGCACGATGATCATCGGATCGGCCCTGGCCTTCGGCGACATCATGGCGAGCACGGTGCGCACCTCCGTGATCGACTCGCTGGGGCAGACCGACGAGGTGGTCTCGAGCCGGTCGGTCGACGCCCCGGACATCGGGACGCTGGGCCAGAGCACCGGCGCCCGCTACCTCACCTCCGCCGAGGCCGATCAGGTGGTCGCGGCGGCCAGGGGCTCGGCCGACGTGGACGGCGCCGGTCCCGCGATCAGCGAGCCGGTCGCGGTCCAGAACCTCACCAGCCGGTCCACCGAGCCGCAGCTGACGCTGTTCGCCACCGATCCCGGCGCGATGACCGGGTTCGGGACGATCCGCGACCGCTCCGGCGACCCCGTCGCGCTCGACGCGCTCGGACCCGGTGAGGTGTACCTCGACACGGCGGCCGCCGACGACCTCTCCGCCGGCCCCGGCGACCGGCTGACGGTCTTCACGGGCGGGCGTCCGCACGCGGTGCGGGTCGCCGACGTCGTCGACTACGACGGGACGGGGACCGACGCGGGCGCGCTGCTCGTCGGCCTGCCGGCGGCCCAGCGGCTGCTCGGCGTCGGCAGCGACGTTCAGCAGGTGCGCGTCTCCAACGTCGGCGACGCGACCAGCGGCGCCTCGCGCACCTCCGCGGCCATCGCGTCGCTGCGGCCGACCACCGACGCCCTCGGCCTCGAGGCCCAGCCGGTCAAGCGGGACGGCCTGCAGCAGGCCGACGAGCAGGGCGCCACGTTCCTCTCCCTGTTCTCCACCTTCGGCACCTTCACGATCTCCGCCGGCATCCTGCTGATCTTCCTGGTCTTCGTCATGCTCGCCGCCGAACGCCGCGGCGAGATGGGCACCGCCCGCGCGATCGGCACCCAGCGCCGGCACCTCGTGCAGATGTTCGTCTTCGAGGGAGCGGCGTACGACGTGCTGGCGGCCGTCGTGGGGGCCGCGCTGGGCCTCGGCCTGGCCTTCGGGATGGCGTGGGTCGTGGCGGGCGCGATGAGCGAGTCCGGCGTGACCATCCGCTACTCGTTCACGTGGACGTCGCTGATCGTGGCGTTCTCGCTGGGCGTGCTGCTCACCCTGGCCGTGGTCGTGGTCGCCGCCTGGCGGGTCAGCGGCCTCAACATCGTCTCGGCGGTGCGGAACCTGCCGCAGCCGCCCCGGCACCACCGCCGCCGCTCGCACGGAGCGGTCGCCGCAGGCTGCCTGGCCGGAGCCGCCCTGCTCGTGGCGGCGGCCTTCTCGTCGAAGAACGCCACCGCCCTCCTGGTCGGCGGCACGCTCGCGATCCTGGCCGTCGTCCCGCTGGTCCGCCTCCTCGGCGGCGGCAGCCGGCTGGCCTGGACGGTCGCGGGCACGGGGGTCCTGGTGTGGAACCTGCTGCCCTTCAAGGTCTACGGGGAGATCGTGCCCGGCCTGGGCATGAACTTCTCGGTCTGGGTCGTGGTCGGTCTGATGCTGGTCGCCGGGGCCACCGCCGTGGTCGTGTTCAACCTGGCGGTCGTGCTCGACGGCCTGATGTGGGTCTTCGGCCGCTCCCGCAGGGCCGCGCCGGTGGTCGGCACCGCGATCGCCCAGCCGATGCGCAACCGGTTCCGCACCGGCGCCACCATCGGCCTGTTCACGCTGGTGGTGTTCACGCTGGTCACGGGCGCCTCCACCTCTGCCTCCTTCCTCGCCACCATGAACGACGAGGAGCTCTTCGGCGGCGGCTACCAGGTCACCGCGCAGACCTCCCCCCTGAGCCCGGTCACCGACATGGATGCCGCCCTGGCCGACGCGAACGGCATCCCGCCCGGCGAGTTCGTCTCCGCCGCCGGACAGTCCTACGTGCCCGTCGAGGCGCGACAGGCCGGCGCCGCCGCCTACACCGGCTACGTCGTCCGCGGGCTCGACCGGTCGTTCACGCGGACGACGACGTACCGCTTCGCCACCCGCGCCCGGGGCTACGACACCGACCGCGAGGTGTGGGACGCCCTGGCCGCGCACCCGGGCCTGGCGGTCGTGGACGCCTACTCCGTGCCGCGCAAGGCCAACTGGGGCAGCACGCAGGTGTCGGACTTCAAGCTGCACGGGCTCTACTTCGAGGACCAGGGGTTCGCGCCGGTTCCCGTCGAGGTGCGCGACACCCAGTCGGGTCGGGTCGTGCGGATGAAGGTGATCGGGGTCCTCTCGGACACCGTCCCCCTCGCGATGATCGGTCTGTCCACCTCGCAGCGGACCCTGGCCCCGCTCGGCGCGGCCGCGACCCCCACGGTGTGGTACTTCCAGACCGGCCCGGGCGTCGACCCGGTCGCCGCCGCCCGGGACCTCGAGTCCGCGTTCCTCGACAACGGCATGCAGGCCGCTGCGCAGAGCGAGGTGCTCGACGAGGCCGTCGGGGCGTCGCTCACCTTCCAGTACCTCGTGCTCGGCTTCCTCGGACTCGGGCTGGTGATCGGCGTCGCGGCGCTGGGCGTCATCACCGCACGAGCCGTCGTGGAGCGACGTCAGCAGATCGGCGTGCTGCGAGCCATCGGGTTCCAGGCCCGGATGGTGCAGGCCAGCTTCCTGGTCGAGGCGCTGTTCGTCACCGTGATCGGCGTGGTGCTGGGCTCCGCCCTCGGGCTCATCGTCGCCTACAACGTGATCGTGGACTCGGGAGACCAGCCGGGCTACGAGAGCCTGTCGCTGCGCCCGCCGTGGACGGCGCTGCTGCTCATCCTCGCGGTCGTGGTGCTGTCGTCGGTCCTCACCACCTGGCTGCCGAGCCGGCGGGCGTCGCGCACCTACCCGGCCGCCGCGCTGCGCTACGAGTGACGCGCTTCCCGGGGCGCGCGGTGGTCCTCCCGGGCTATGGGCGCGGACCCGCGCGAGACCTAACGTGGGACGGACACCAGTCCTGCACGAGGGGGCGCGACATGACGCGGCTGGACCTGACTGCGATCGAGGCCGCACGCGAGCGCATCCGGTCGACCCACCTGCGCACCACGGACCGGCCACCCTCGTCGGCCCGCGGCCTGCACCACACCGCGCTCATCTGCTCCGACGTCGAGCGGACGGTCCGGTTCTACCAGGGGGTGCTGGAGTTCCCCTTGACGGAGATCTTCGAGAACCGCGACTACCCCGGCTCGAACCACTTCTTCTTCGACATCGGCAACGGCAACCTCCTCGCCTTCTTCGACCTGCCCGGGCTCGAGCTGGGTCCGTACGCCGAGGTGCTCGGCGGTCTGCACCACCTGGCGATCTCCGTCGAGCCGCAGCAGTGGCAGCGGCTCAGGAGCAACCTCGGCGACGCCGGGGTGGAGTACCTCGAGGAGAGCGGCACCTCGATCTACTTCCGCGACCCCGACGGGGCCCGGATCGAGCTGATCTCTGACCCGCTCGGAGAGATGTACGGCGCGACGGTGCTGTGAGCCGGGACGCCGTACCCCGGGGTCCGCTCGATCACGCCCCTCTCACCCGTGCGGAGCGGGGACCATCGCCGGACGAGGCGGGGACGTACTGCCCTGTCTGAGGACCTTCTCCGGAGACAGGCTGTCCCTGGCGAGCCCGGACACCAGCACCGGACCACCACGGCCCCGGAGGAAGCCCATGAAGGCGCTCGTGTACCACGGACCCGGCAACAAGAGCTGGGAGGAGGTCCCCGACCCCGAGATCCAGCAGCCCACGGACGTCATCGTCCAGGTCGACACGACCACGATCTGCGGCACCGACCTGCACATCCTCAAGGGCGACGTGCCCGCGGTGACCGAGGGACGCATCCTCGGGCACGAGGGCGTGGGCACCGTCGTGGAGGTCGGCTCGGCAGTCTCCACGATCGCCATCGGCGACCGCGTGATCATCTCCTGCATCAGCGCGTGCGGCGCCTGCTCCTACTGCCACCAGGGGCTCTACGCCCACTGCCTCGCCGACGAGGGCGCCTCCGGCATCGGCTGGATCTTCGGCCACCTGATCGACGGCACCCAGGCGGAGTACGTCCGCGTGCCGTTCGCCGACAACTCGCTCTACAAGCTCCCCGACGGGGTCAGCGACGAGGCCGCCGTCATGCTGTCGGACATCCTGCCCACCGGCTTCGAGATCGGCGTGCGCTACGGGCGCGTGCAGCCGGGTGACGTCGTCGCGGTCGTCGGGGCCGGACCCGTCGGGCTGGCTGCGATCATGACCGCCGGGCTGTACGGCGCCGCCCGGATCATCGCGCTCGACCTCGACGAGAACCGCCTCCAGCAGGCGAAGACGTTCGGCGCGACCGACACGGTCAACAACGGCACCGAGGGCTGGATCGACGAGGTCAAGGCCATGACCGACGGCTTGGGCGTCGACGTCGCGATCGAGGCCGTCGGCGTGCCGGCGACGTTCGAGGCCTGCACCAAGATCGTCCGCCCGGGCGGCTCGGTCGCCAACGTCGGCGTGCACGGTGCTCCGGTGGAGCTGGCGCTGCAGGACCTGTGGATCATGGACCTGTCCATCACGACCGGTCTGGTCAGCACGAACACGACCGCGATGCTGCTCAAGCTCGTCGCGCAGCACAAGCTCGCCGCGGAGAAGTTCGGCACCCACCACTTCACGCTCGAGCACATGCTGGACGCCTACGACACCTTCGGCCGCGCCGCGGAGACGAAGGCGCTGAAGGTGGTCATCAAGCGCTGAGCCGAGGGGCGGCGGGCTGTGGCCGGCTCACCCGAGCCGCTGCTGCAGCCCGCTCGCCCTGCGCGCCCGTCGCTCGACGGCCGCGCGGACCGACTCCTCGGTGCCGACGACGCGCACCTTCGCCTGCGCGCGGGTCACCGCGGTGTAGAACAGCTCGCGGGTCAGCAGCCGCGACTCGGCCGGCGGCAGCAGCACCGTGACCTCCTCGGCCTGGCTGCCCTGGCTCTTGTGGATGGTGGTGGCGAACATGGTCTCGACGTCGCTGATCCGGCTGGTGGCGAAGCTGGTCGGGCCATGGGCGCCGTCGATCACCGCACGCACCCCGTCCCCGGCGCGGACGACCACGCCGGCGTCACCGTTGTAGACCCCGAGTCCGTAGTCGTTGGCGGTGACCAGCAGCGGCCGGCCGGCGTACATCGGCTCGTGCAGCGGGTCTCCCGTGGCCTCGGTGACCCAGTGCTCGACCTGCCGGTTCCAGTGCTGCACGCCGAAGGGACCGTCGCGGTGGGCGCACAGCAGCCGGTGCCGGTCCAGCGCGCGCACCGCCGCGGCGGCGTCGCCGGCGTCGGCGTGCGCCCGCACGCGCAGGGCCGCCTCGAGCACCGGCGTTCGCAGGGTCGGGGCCGGCTGCTCGGTCTCCACGAACTCCACCGACGCCGCACCGGAGCGCAGCACGGCGAGCACGTCGTGCGCGGTCCCGCCGCGGACCGCGGCCGCGAGCCGGCCGATGTCGGCGCCGAAGCGGTGCGTGGTCGCCAGTCTCGTCACCGGGGACGGATCGGCGCCGGCCAGCCCTCCGACCAGGTCGCCGAGCACGGCTCCGGCCTCGACCGACGCGAGCTGGTCGGGGTCGCCGACCAGCACCAGCCGCGCGTCCGGGCGCACCGCCTCGACGAGCCGGGTCATCATCGTCAGCGAGACCATCGACGACTCGTCGACGACGACCACCTCGTGCGGCAGCCGGTTGCCGCGGTGGTGGCGGAACCGGGTGCCGTTGTCGCGGCGCGGCCCGAGCAGCCGGTGCAGGGTCACCGCCTGCAGGTCACCGAGGCGGTCGCGGTCCTCCACCGGCAGCGCCGCCACCGACCGCAGGACCGCCTCCTGCAGCCGCGCGGCGGCCTTGCCGGTCGGCGCGGTGAGCGCGATCCGCAGCGGTGGCGACCCCGCGCCGCCCGCCTGCTCGGCCAGCAGCGCCAGCAGACCCGCCACGGTGGTGGTCTTGCCGGTGCCCGGCCCCCCGGTCAGCACGGTCGTCCACTGCGACGCCGCCTGGCGCGAGGCGCTGCGCTGCTCGTCGTACGTCGACCCGGGGAACACCCGTCGCAGGCCCCGGTCCAGCAGCGCCTCGTCGACCGGTGGCCGCGGGCGCGACATGCGGGCGCGCAGGTCGTCGCAGAGGCTGACCTCCTGGTGCCAGTACCGGTCCAGGTACAGCAGCCCGAACTCCCACCGCAGCACCCCCGCCGCCACCAGCGGCGAGGCGGCCACCGCTGCGGTCCACGGCTCGACCGCGGGCCACGCCAGGTCCGGCGCCACGTCGGCGACCTGCGCGAGGTCCACGCACACCGAACCGTGCCGCACGGCCCGCACCGCGAGCGCGCAGGCGAGCTGCACCGTCTCGTCGTGCTCGCCGGCGAGTGCGCCGGAACGCCGCGCCACGTGCACGTCGGCAGCGGTCAGCACGCCGGCCTCGTTGAACTCGCGCAGCAGGCCGGAGGCCGAGAGCGCCAGCCGCCGGTCCGCCGCGTCGCTCACCTCGAACAGCTCGGTCATGCCCGCACCCCCGTCGCCGGCGCGACGCCGTCCAGCAGGTCCGACAGCGCCTCCACGAGCGCGACCGGCGGCTGCCAGGCGAAGACGCCGCACGGCTGCCCGTCCACCAGCGGGGTGTCCGGGCCGCACATGCCCCGCAGGTAGAGGTAGAGGACGCCGCCGAGGTGGACGTGCGGGTCGTAGCCGGGCTGGCGCCACCGCAGGAACCGGTGCAGCACCACGGCGTAGAGCAGCGCCTGCAGCGGGTAGTCGGAGTGGCCCATCGCCGCCGCCAGCTTGTCCGGCCGGTAGTCGTCGGAGGTCAGCGGCGGGCCCCCCTCGCCCGGGAACCCGCCGAGCCAGTTCGTCTTGTAGTCGACCACCAGGTAGGAGTGCGCGGCACCCGACGGCACCCGGAGCACGACGTCGACGGAGCCGGTGAGGTAGCCCCGCAGGTCCTGACCGCCCAGGGCGGGCTCGGCCAGCGCGTCGGCGTAGTCCAGCAGCGGGTCGCCCTCGCCCAGGTGCGCGCGCAGCAACGGCGCGACGTCGCCCAGCAGCACCGGCGCCGCCGGGTAGCCCCGGACGTCACCCCCCGACAGCGGCAGCTCGAACTCCATCTCGCGCAGCCGGTCGGCCAGCGCGAGGTCGCGCAGGGTCGCGGCACCGGCCAGCGGCCCGAGCGGGCTGTCGCACACCGCCACCAGCGCGTCGGCGAGCTCGTCGCGGTCCAGGGCCACCGGCCACCGGACCAGCTGCTCGTCGATGTGCGCCAGCAGCTCCGCACGCAGGTCGTGGGCCAGCGGGTCGGCGTGCTCCAGCACGGCGTGGACCAGTGAGCCGAAGGTCGCCCCGACCGGCAGGCCGGCCATCGGCGAGGGCACCGCGTCCGGCGACGGCTCCGGGTCGGTCGAAGGCTGCGGCGCACCGTCGAGGTCGGCGGCGAGTGCCAGCGCGGCCAGGTCCGGCTCGTCGTCCTTCGGCCGGTCCTCGGGCTCGCTGCCGACCGCCGCGCGGACCGGCGGCTCCGGCGCTGACGAGCTCAGTGCGGTGTACGACGTGCGCCGCCACGTCGTGTCGATGCGGCGCGTGAAGCGTCGGACGCCGAGCCTCCGGCCATCCGCGGTCAGCTCGACCGGGGGAAGGCCGGCGAGCCGGGACTCCTCGTACGCCGGACCGCCCTCCTCCCCCTGCCAGACACCGAGGATCCGGGCGACGTCCTCCTCGGAGTGCAGGTCCTGCGACGCCTTCACCGTGGCGGTGCCGGGCCTGCGGCCGAACAGCATCCGCTGCAGCGCCGACGAGGGCGTGTTCTTCGGGGTGGGCGCCCACCAGGCGACCACCTGGGAGCGGGCCCGGGTCATCGCGACGTAGAGCAGCCGCAGCGACTCGCCGTCGTCCTCGGCGAGCGCGCGCGCCGTGCTCGCCGCGAACGACGCTCCCCCGCCGCCCACGTCGAGACAGCGGTGCCCGCCGTCCTCCGGCGGGGAGTGGAACAGCGGGAACGGCAGCCGGGGCGGGTAGCGGTCCCACAGCGTCGGCAGGTAGACGACGGGGTACTCCAGGCCCTTGCTGCCGTGGATCGTCACCAGCTGGACGGCGGCGGCGTCGCTGTCCAGCCGCCGGGTCCGGTCGGAGGCGACCTCGGCCTTGTCCTCGGCCATCTGCGCCCGCAGCCAGGTCAGCAGCGCCACCAGGCCGAGCCGCTCGCCGACCGCCACCTCGTGCAGCGACTGGCCGACGTGCCGCAGGTCGGTGAGCAGCCGCTCGCCCTCGACGCGGGAGAGCACCCGTGCGGTCAGGCCGCCCGCGACCGCTGCCTCCAGCACCGCGGCCACGCCCCGCGAGACGAACAGCTCGGCCCAGTCGCGCACGGTCTCCGCGACCCGGTCGGTGAGCCCGTCTCCCCCGGCGTCGAGCTCGGCGGCGGCGTACCCGAAGAACGAGGTGAGCGCAGCGCTGCGCACCCGCGCGGAGCGGTGCGGCTGCTCCAGGGCCTCCAGCAGCCGCAGCCACTCGGTCGCCGCCGGCGTGGCGAACACGCTGCCGCTGCCGGCGACGACGGCCGGCACCCCGATCGCCGCGAGGGCGCGCTGCACCTGCTGGAGGTCGTTGTTGCGGTAGGCGATCACCGCGACGTCGCGCGGTTGCAGCGGCTCTCCGCAGTAGGTCGCCCCCGACGTCAGCAGCTGCTTGATGTCGCGGGCGACGTCGTCGTACAGGTGCGGACGGACCTGGGTCACCGACAGGTCGCGCCGTGCGCCGAGCACGTCCTTGCGCACCACCCGGAGCCGGAACGCCGGCCCGGCGCCCTCGAGGCGGCTGCCCTGGTGCCTCGCCCGCACTTCGCGCACCACGATCTTCTCGTCACCGAGCGTGGCGCCGCGCAGCACGGCCTGCAGCGAGTCCAGCAGCGTGGAGTCGGTGCGCCAGTTGCGGTCCAGCGTCATGCGGGTGGTCGCGGTGGCCGCGGCCTGGAGGTACGTCGTCACGTCGCCGCCGCGGAAGGCGTAGATGGCCTGCTTGGGGTCGCCGATCAGCACCATCGTCGCGTGGTTGCTGAACGCCCGGTCGAGCACCTGCCACTGCACCGGGTCGGTGTCCTGGAACTCGTCGACGAGCACGACCCGCCAGCGCTGCCGCATGCGTTGCCGGGCCGGGGCGTCGTCGTCGGTGAGCGCCTCTGCGAGCTGGGAGAGGAGGTCGTCGTAGCTGAGCACGCCGAGCCGGCGCTTGCGGCGGTCGAGCTCCTCGCGGACGGCTCGCGCGAACGCGACCCGCTGCCCTGGTACGTCGTCGTCGCCGGCCTCACGCGGCTCCAGCCGGGCCTGCGGGTCGGTCACCGCCACCCGCGCGAGCCTCATCGCGTCGGCGTGGCTGAACGGAGGCGTGTCGTCGAGCGGGCCGAACCGCCGCAGGTAGAGGTCGTCGACGACCTCGCCGAGCAGGTCCTCGAGGTCCTCCACCAGCGTGGCGTTGGAGTCGGTGTCTCCGGCCACCCCGAGGCTGCGCAGCACGAGGTGGCAGAACTGGTGCGTGGTGGCGATCGTGGCGCCGTCGAACGCGCCGAGCGCCCCCCGCAGACGCTCCCGTCGCAGCGCCCGCTCGTCCTCCGGCGCGTCGAGCAGCAGCGTCGCCAGCTCGTCGTGGGGGTCGGCGCTCGCGGGGTCGGCCAGCGCGCGCTCGGCGGCGACCAGCTGGGTGCGGACCCGCTCGCGCAGCTCCTGGCTGGCGGCGCGGCCGAAGGTCACGACCAGCATCTCCTCGAGCGTGGCGACCCCCTCGGCGACGTACCGGGTCACCAGCGCGCCGATCGTCCAGGTCTTGCCGGTGCCGGCGCTGGCCTCGAGCAGGGTCGTGCCGGTGGGCAGCGGCCCACGGATGTCGAAGGCGGCCGGCTCGTCGGTCGCCCCGTCGGTCGCGGGGACGGTTGCCCCGTCGGGGGCGACGTCGGTCGCCCCGTCGGTCGCGGCCGGTGTCGTGCTCACAGGTGTCCCACCCTCTCGCCGCCGTCGAGCAGCGGTTGCCAGAGCCGGACGGCGTACTGCCCCAGCCGGTGCGGCTCGTCGTTCCAGTCCTCGTCCGCACGCGGGGCGGCGAGCAGGCACTCGAAGGGCGCGTGCTCGCCGAACGCCTGCACGTGCGCCGGGTCGGCGTCCTCCCCGGGGATGCCGGTCGGCGAGAACCGGTCGGTCTCCCACTCCCGCCGCGCCTTCCAGAGCGGGTCGTTGCGGCCGGCGCCGGTGCGGCGCCGGTGGGCCTCGTCGGCGTAGACGGCGGCGGTCTTCAGCGGCAGTGGCAGCGGCTCGCGCATGCCGCGGTCGTAGAGGGCCACGAGCTCGCGCAGCCAGGCCTCGGCGCAGTGGTCCAGGGGCCCGCACTCGGCGACCGCGATGGCCCCCCGGCCGCGACCGATCGCGTGCGTGGTCCAGCTCTCGTCCGGGTGGCCGGCGCTCAGCGCGAGCAGGTCGAGCCAGGACCGCAGTCGGTGCTTGGCGGCCAGCCGGGAGTAGGTCACGGTGACCAGCCGGTTGCCGAACACCGAGGTGACCGTGCCGGTCAGCCGGCGGCCGCGGCCGAGGTCGACGTCCACGTCGAGGGTGCGGGGCTCCCCCTGACGCAGCGACAGGGCGTGCCGGACCAGGGGCCGCAGCTCGGCGTCGACCTCGGTGAGCGTGCGGGCGCCGATCGCGCCGGGCGGCAGGCCCCCGCGCAGCCGCTCGGCACGCATGCCCGCGTCGGGCCGCACGCCGGCCAGGATCTCCTCCAGGAGCCGGTCGCCGATCGACCACTTCGCCAGCCCGTCGAGGGTGATCGGGATGGCGTCGCGGGTCTCCTCGGCCTCCAGCGGCGCGGTGACGTCGAGCCGCGAGCGCAGGAACGCCCGGACGGGGTGGGCCAGGAACGCCTGCAGGTCGGCCAGGGCCACGTCCTGGGCGGACGTCGCTGGCAACGGCTCGGGCACCAGCGTGGTCACCGGCCTGCGGGTCCGGCGGGCGGCCTCCGCCCCCGCGAGCGCGGCGGCGTCGAAGCTGAACGGCCGGTCGGCCACCAGGTCGCCGGGGACGAGGTTGCGCACGTCGAAGGGCTGCAGCGGGTGCTTGACCAGCACCTGGTCGCGCACCGGTCCGGCCGCCGTCCGGTCCAGCCCGTCGAGCAGCTCGCCGAGCGGCACCGCCGGGGGTCGCTGCGCCCCGGTGTGCTCGTTGGCCCCGGTGTAGGTGATCACCAGCGTCTCCTTGGCCGCCAGGATCGCGTCGAGGAACAGCTGCCGGTCCTCGCTGCGGACGTCGCGCTCGCCGGTCATCGGGCGGCGGGCGAGCGCGTCGTCGCCGTCGAGGGAGCCGGTGCGCGGGAAGACCCCGTCGTCGAGGCCGAGCAGGCAGACCACCCGGTGAGGTACGGACCGCATCGGGACCATCGTGCAGACGGTGAGCGTGCCGGTGCGGAAGTTGGCCCGCGTCGGCCGGCCACCGAGCCGGTGCGCCAGCAGGTGCCGCACGTCGGCCAGCAGCAGGGGCGTGCGGTCGCCGTGCTGGCCGGTGGCGGATGCGTGGATCCGCGCCAGCTCGCGGTCGAACTGCGCCTGCTGCCAGGCCTCGCGCGGCGCCACGGCGGTCAGCTGCTCCACGCCGCTCGACAGTGCCGCGACCCACTGGCCGATGGTGCCGGCCCGGGTGGCCGCCTCGACGAACCCGCGCAGGCGCTCGACGTACTCGGTGAACCGGCCCACCAGGTCGATGTCGTTGCTGGACACGTCGTCGACGGGCAGGGCGCTCTCGACGTAGCGGTGCTCGTCCTCCGCCATCGCCACACCGAGCAGGATCCGCGAGAGCCCCGCCTCCCAGGTGTTGTCCGCGAGGCCCAGCCCGTAGGACCCGCGGTGCCGGGCGTCGAGCCCCCACCGGATGGCGGACTGCTCGACCCACAGGGCGAGCTGGGCCAGGTCGTCGTCGGTGAAGGCGAACCGTCGCCGGACCGGCTCCGCGGAGGCGAGGTCGAGCACCTCCGTCGCGGTGACGCGGCCTCCGGCGAGCTCGGCCAGGGTGGCAGCGGCCGCCAGCAGCGGGTTGGTGCTGGACAGGGCACGGTCGGCCAGCCGCAGGCGCAGCCGGTGTCCCGGGTGGCCCTCGTGCGCGCCGGGCAGGTCGGCGAGCCCGAACCCGGCCTGGATCAGCGGCGCGTACGCCTCGATGTCCGGGCACATCACCAGGATGTCGCGCGGTTCGAGCGTCGGGTCGTCCTCGAGCAGCCCGACCAGCACCTCGCGGAGTACGTCGACCTGGCGGGTCGTGCCGTGGCAGGCGTGCACCTGCACCGACCGGTCCGCGGGCCGGTGCACCCGACCGGCGCGGGTGCCGGCGTCCGGCTCCGCGTTGGCCCGCAGGTCGTCCTGCAGCCACGCCAGCAGCGACGAGCCCGGCCCCGGCGGCTCCGCGGCGTCGCCGCCGGAGGGGTCCGGCCGGCCCCGGGGGTCCGGCGGCTCGGCCTGCTCCGAGCCCGCCGGCGCCACCGCCAGCGTGCGCTGCAGCTCGCGAGCGTCCCGCCCCAGCGACCCCAGCAACGGGTGGCCGACGCACCGGACGGAGGTGTCCTCTGCGCGCGGCACCGGCCCGGCAGCCGACACGCCGGCCAGCTCGTCCCACAGGACGCCGGACGCCTGCGGCAGCCACAGGTGCACGTCCCGCAGCTCGCCGAGCGCCCCGAGCAGCTCCACCTCGGTGACCGGCAGCCGGGTGTGCCCGAACAACGACAGCCGGGGCGGCAGGTCGAGTGCGTCCCCGCCCGTGCGCAGCCGCTCGAGCGTCTGCGCGTGCCGCACGTCGGGCGGCGTCCCGTCGACGCGCGGCACCAGACGGCGCCACAGCTCCGGCTGCCAGAGCAGGTCCTCGTCGAGAGCGGTGCCGGTGCCGTCGGCGTCGCGCCCCTGGCGCCAGTCCGCCACCAGGGCGGGCCGCTGGACGGCGTACCCCGCGAACAGCCCCGCCAGCCGCCGGGCGACGGAGTAGCGACGACTCCGCCGCAGCACTCCCTCCTCGCCGGCGACGCCGTGCCCCAGGTGGGCCGCGAGCGTGGCGCACCACTGCTCGCCGAGCGAGTCGTCGATGACGTCGAGGAGCGGCCACACCAGACGGTCGGGGTCCCACGGGTCGTCGCCGTCCTTGCCCAGCAGCATCGCCACCAGCGAGTGCGGGCTCAGGAAACGCACGCCCGCGCAGACCCCGTCGCCGCCACGGACCCCGGCGCCCAACCGGTGCGAGAGCCGTTGCGTCAGCCAGCGCTCCACCCCGCGCGCCGGCACCACGACGACCTCCTCGGCGAACGGGTCCGCCAGCGGGCTCGCCAGCAGTGCGGCCAGACCGTCCGCGAGGAGGTCGGTCCGCTCTGCCCGATGGGTCTGCAACGTCACGCGACGCAGGATGTCACGAGGCACGGACAGAACCGGCCGCACCCGTTGCGCTCCCGGGACTCGTCGCGGCCGGGCACCGCCGTGAGTCGTCGCAACTACTGCTCGGGGACCTCTCGACAACCGCCGTCCGCAGTCGCACGATGGGTGGAGGGTTGGCGTCCGCCTGGGGGCGCGGTCGCTCCAGGGGACGTCGCAACGGCTCAGCGGGAGGTGCGGCATGGGGAACATCGGCATCGAGCGACGCGAGGTGGAGTTCGAGCCACTTCCGGTGGAGCCCCTCAGGGAGCCCGAGCCGGACCGTGAGCCGGCGCCGGTCCCCGAACGCACATGAGCGAGCCCACCGAGACACCCGTCGGCCCGGCGCTGGTCCCGGGCGAGCTGCGGGGATACCGGCAGTTCTACCTGCGCTCGGACGGGCTCTACCCGCTGGTCCACGCCGAGTACGGTCCGTGGGACGGCCACCTGGAGCGCGCACGATGTGCGACCGGCGGCGAGCACGCGGCTCCCTCGGCCGACTGCCGGTGTGGCCTCTACGGGTGGTACCTGCCCGGTAGCGCGACCGTGGCGATCGGCCCGGTGAGCGCCGTCGTGGCGATCCAGGGCCGGTGCATCCTCGGTGACCGCGGCTTCCGCGCCGGCGCGGCACGGATCGAGGCGGTGACGCTGCCGCCCGCCGTCCGCTGGACGCCCCCCGCCGCGAGACGGGCCAGGCGGATGCTGGCGCTGAAGTACCCGGGTGTGCAGGTCTACCCCTCCGTGCGCAAGATGCTGCGCGACCACCCGCCCGACGACCTCGAGGCGCTGGGCATCACCTCACCGCGTGACTGGAGCCGCGGCTACCGCTCGGCTGCGGCCTGGCTCGGCATCCTGTTCGTGGGCATGTCGTACTCGTTGGCGGTGCTGCCCCGCGAGGCCATCGACGGGCTCGCCGGACACTGGTGGCCGCTGCTGGTGGTGCTCGCCATCGCGTGGCAGGTCGGGATGGTCTGGATCTTCCTGCGGCTCGTCGCGCTGCAGTCGACGACCCCGCCCCGGCGCAGGATGTCCGGCTCCGGCTGAGGCGCGGCCGCCTTCTGGGTGGTGGTGCGCCGCACGGACTGACGCCCGCGTGACCCTGAGCGGGCCCGGGTGACATCCTGGCCGGGTGAGCGAGCGCAACGTCCTGGGCGGCGACCTGCAGCCGTGCGGCACCGACCCGGTCACCGGCTTCTACCGCGACGGCTCGTGCAGCTGCGGACCGGAGGACGTCGGGCTGCACGCCGTCTGCGCGGTGATGACCGCCGAGTTCCTCGAGCACCAGCGGTCGGTCGGCAACGACCTGGTCACCCCCCTCCCTGCGTACGGCTTCCGCGGCCTGCGGCCCGGCGACCGCTGGTGCGTGGTCGCCCTGCGGTGGGTGCAGGCGTACGAGGACGGGGTGCCCGCCCCGGTCGTGCTGGCGGCCACGAACGAGCGGGCGCTGGAGGTGGTGCCGCTCGAGGCGTTGCGCGCGCACGCCGTCGACGTACCCGACGACGCCAGCTCGCTGGAGTAGCCCCCCGGGGCACACGCGCTCAGGTGGCGACGAGTCCCGCGTCCTCGAACACCCGGCGGGCCACCTCCACCTGCTCCGGGGTCGCGCCGGGCACCCCGGCGAGGCGGTCGGGCAGCCCGAGAGCGGCGTACTTCTCCCGCCCGAGCCGGTGGTAGCCGAGCACGTCGACGCGCTCCACGTTGCCCAGCCCGGCCACGTAGCGAGCGAGACCGCGCAGCTGGTCCGGCTCGTCGGTCCACCCGGGGAGCAGCACGAACCGCACCCAGGTCGGCTTGCCCAGCGCGGCGAGCCGCTCGGCGAACCGCAGGGTCGGGCGCAGCGGCCCCCCGGTGAGCCGGCGGTAGAGCGCCGGCTCGAAGGCCTTCAGGTCCAGCAGCACCAGGTCCGTGGCGTCGAGCAGCGCCTGGTCGGCTCGGACACCGAGCAGCCCGGAGGTGTCGAGCGCGGTGTGCAGCCCCAGGTCCCGGGCACCGGTGAGGACCGCGCGGGTGAACGCTGCCTGCAGCAGCGGCTCGCCGCCGGAGACGGTGAGGCCGCCGCCGGCCGCGGTCAGGAACGGCACGTAGCGCGCGACCCGTTCGAGGATCTCGTCGGACCGCTCGCGGGTGCCGTTGCGCATCCGCCAGGTGTCGGGGTTGTGGCAGTAGAGGCACTGCAGGGGGCACCCGGCGGTGAACAGCACGAACCGGGTGGCCGGCCCGTCCACCCCGGTGGAGAGGTCCCAGGAGTGCACGGACCCGACGACCGGTCGCCCGCCGGCCAGGGTGGCTGTCGTCGCGGTGCCCGGCTCGGGGGTGGTCATCAGAGTCCGCCGTGGAAGGTGCGGTTCACGACGTCCTGCTGCTGCTCGCGGGTGAGCCGGACGAAGTTCACGGCGTAGCCGGAGACCCGGATCGTGAGCTGCGGGTAGCGCTCCGGGTGCTCCATCGCGTCGAGCAGCGTCGCCCGGTCCAGCACGTTGACGTTCATGTGGAAGCCGCGCGAGCCGACGAAGCCGTCGAGCACCCCCACGAGGTTGGCCACCTGCTCTGCACGCGTGCGGCCGAGCCCGGCCGGCGTCACGGTGGTGGTCAGCGAGATCCCGTCCCTGGCCTCGTCGAACGGCAGCTTCGCCACGCTCAGCGCCGCGGCCACCATGCCGTGGGTGTCTCGACCGTTCATCGGGTTGGCGCCCGGCGCGAACGGCTCGCCGGCGCGGCGTCCGTCGGGGGTGTTGCCGGTCGCCTTGCCGTAGACCACGTTGCTGGTGATGGTCAGCACCGACTGGGTGTGCTCGGCGTCGCGGTAGGTCTGGTGGGTGCGGAGCTTCTGCATGAACGAGCGGACCAGCTCGACGGCGATCGCGTCGACGCGGTCGTCGTCGTTGCCGTAGGTCGGGAACTCCCCCGTCGCCTCGTAGTCCACCACCAGACCCGTCTCGTCGCGGACGGGGCGCACCTGCGCGTGCCGGATCGCCGACAGCGAGTCGGCCGCAACCGACAGGCCCGCGATCCCGCACGCCATCGTGCGGTGCACCAGGCTGTCGTGCAGCGCCATCTCGAGCCGCTCGTAGGCGTACTTGTCGTGCATGTAGTGGATGACGTTCAGCGCGTCGACGTACGTCGCGGCCAGCCAGTCCATCATCGCGTCGAGACGTGCCCGCACCTCGTCGTACTCCAGCACCTCGCCGGTCACCGGCGGCAGCGCCGGACCGACCTGGGCCCCGGAGACCTCGTCGCGACCGCCGTTGATCGCGTAGAGCAGCGTCTTGGCGAGGTTCACGCGGGCGCCGAAGAACTGCATCGCCTTGCCGACCGGCATCGGCGAGACGCAGCAGGCGATCGCCGTGTCGTCGCCCCACAGCGGGCGCATCAGCTCGTCGGACTCGTACTGGATCGCGCTGGTGTCCAGCGAGACCTGCGCGCAGAACCGCTTGAAGCCCTCCGGCAGGTCGCGCGACCACAGCACCGTCATGTTCGGCTCGGGAGCCGGGCCCAGGTTGTAGAGCGTCTGCAGGTAGCGCAGCGACGTCCGGGTGACCAGGGGGCGTCCGTCCGCGCCGACACCGCCGAGGCTCTCGGTCACCCACGTCGGGTCGCCGGAGAAGAGCGCGTCGTAGTCCGGCGTCCGCAGGAACCGGACGATCCGCAGCTTGATGACGAAGTCGTCGACGAGCTCCTGCGCCTGCTCCTCGGTCAGTGTCCCCTCCGCGAGGTCACGCTCGAGGTAGACGTCGAGGAAGGTGCTGGTGCGGCCCAGCGACATCGCCGCGCCGTTCTGGTCCTTGGTGGCGGCCAGGTAGGCGAAGTAGAGCCACTGCACGGCCTCCTGGCCGGTCGCCGCCGGGCCGGAGATGTCGAAGCCGTACGACGCCGCCATCGTGCGCAGGTCCAGCAGCGCGCGGATCTGCTCGCTGATCTCCTCGCGGTCGCGGATCACCTCCTCGGTGGAGGGCCGCTCGTCCAGGCCGCGCAGGTCGGCCCGCTTGGCCGCGACGAGCCGGTCGACGCCGTACAACGGCACCCGCCGGTAGTCGCCGATGATCCGGCCGCGGCCGTAGGCGTCCGGGAGTCCGGTGACCAGGCCGCTGCGGCGTGTGGCCAGGATCTGCGGGGTGTAGGCGTCGAACACCCCGTCGTTGTGGGTCTTGCGGTACGTCGTGAAGATCCTCTCGACCTGCGGGTCGGCCTGGTAGCCGAACGCGTCGAGGGCCGCCTGCACCATCCGCCAGCCGCCGTTGGGCATCATCGCCCGCTTCAGCGGCGCGTCGGTCTGCAGGCCGACGATGATCTCGCGGTCGCGGTCGATGTAGCCGGGGCCGTGGCTGGTGATCGACGACGGGGTGTGGGTGTCGATGTCGTGCACGCCCCGGGCTCGCTCGGCCGGGAACATCGCGCACAGCTGCTGCCACAGGCGCGTGGTCCGGTCGGTCGGTCCGCTCAGGAAGTCGGCCTCGCCCGCGTAGGGGCGGTAGTTGTCCTGGATGAAGCCCCGGGTGTCCACGGCCTCGCGCCAGGTGCAGCCGGCGAACCCGCGCCACGGGTCGCCCGACGGCTCGGCGGGCCTGGCGGGTCGGGCGGGCTGGTCGGCTCGGTGGTCGTGGGTGTCGGGTTCGGGGTGGGCGACGGGCTGGACGACGGGGGCATGGGTCGTGGACACGATGTGCTGGCATCCCTCGGTTGCTGGCTGCACCTGCCGGGGCGGGCGGGCCGGCTCCTGTCCGACCACCTCCACCCTCGCGCGATTGGAACGATCCAGACAGGGACCAATGCCCCATCCCGGCGGCCGCCCGACACACCCCGCGACCGTCGCACCGTCCCGAGAAGCGGGCCAGGCGCCACGCGTGTACGCCGGCTCCGCAGGGGTACCCCCGCAGGTGCGCCGTGCCGGGGGACGGGGGATCCGGGGGGACACGGCGCACCCAGACGAGGGGAACCGGCACACGACCACGCCCACAGGAGGCGCCATGTCAGACCAGCAGCGCGACGTCATCGAGATCCTGAGCACCGACCACCGCGAGGTGGAGGCGATGTTCACGGAGCTGGAGACCCTGATGCAGACGCGGAGCGGCACCGACGACGAGCTCCGCAGGGACCTCGCGGACCAGATCACCATCGAGCTGGTCCGCCACGCGGTCGCCGAGGAGGTGGCCGTCTACCCCAAGGTGAAGGAGAAGGTCAGCGCGGAGGAGGCCGAGCGGGCCAAGCAGGAGCACGCCGAGGCCGAGAAGACCATGAAGCGGCTGGAGGGGCTCGACCCCGACGATGCGAGCTTCGAGCAGGAGATCCGCACGCTGATGGCCGAGATCCGCGAGCACGTCGCCGAGGAGGAGGGCGAGATGTTCCCGCGGATGCGCGAGATCATGAGCGAGGAGGAGCTGGTCGAGCTCGGCAAGCAGGTCGACGCGGTCAAGGCGATGGCGCCGACCCGACCGCACCCGAGCGTGCCGAACGACCCGGGCAAGCGCCTGGCCGTCGGCCCGGTCGCCGGGCTGTTCGACCGGCTCCGCGACATGGCCAGCGGCCGCGGCGTCCAGGAGTAGCCGCCCGTCGCGGTCCGCTCCCCCGGCCCGTCGACACGGGTCAGGGGGCGTGCCGAGCCCGAGCGGCCGAGGTCGGCACCCGGGGCCCTTCGCCTCGGTCGTCTCAGCCGCGCAGGATCCTGCGCCGCAGCAGCCAGGAGCCGACCACGAACAGCACCGCGGCGTAGAGCAGCAGGACGCCGAGCTCAGGGAGGACCGAGCCGAGCGTGCCGCCGTGGCGCACCAGCTCGGCGTACCCGTCGGCCGCCCACGCGTGCGGGGTCAGGTGCGCCACGGTGCGCAACGTGGGCGAGAAGAACTCCAGTGGCATCATCGAGCCGCCGAGCGCGGAGAGGGCGAGGCCCACCAGCAGGCCGGCTGCGATCGCCTGCTGCCCGGTCCGGGCCAGCGAGCCCAGCAGCAGACCGGCGCCGCCGGCGACTGCGGCGAAGAGCAGCATCAGCAGCAGCGCAGGCAGCGGGCTGCCCCAGGAGACGCCGAAGACCAGGCGGGCTCCCAGCATGATGATCAGGCCCTGCGTCGCCGCGATGGCGATGCGACCGAGCGCCTCGCCCGCCACGATCGTCGACACCCGGGTCGGTGTGGCGAACATCCGCCGGGCGACGCCCAGCCGCCGGGTCTCGATCAGCGCGGCCGCAGCCGTCATCGACGTGATGAAGACGAACAGCAGCAGCTGCGAGCTGGCCCCGAGGTCGAACCGGCCGAGGCTCTCGGGGAAGATCGCGTCGCCGGCGGTGCGCGTCGTGACGCCCACCGTGGTGACGGTGCGCGCGGCGGCGTCGGTACGCCGTACCGCTGCCGGGACGTCGACGCCGGCCCGCTCGGCCACGGTGCGCGCCGCCCGCAGCCGGGCCGCCTGCTCGTCCACGGCGGCACGCACGATCATCCCCACCTGCTGGGCGCTCCGGTCGGCGCGCGAGAGGTAGGCCACCCGGACCGGCCGCCCGGCGACCACCGCCGCGTCGTACCGCGCCGGGACGACCACGGCCGCCTCGACGCGCCCTTCCTCGACCGCGTCGACGGCCGTGGCACGGTCGTCGTAGCGCTGCACCTCGAGCCCCTGCGCCTCCCGGAGGCCGTCCACCAGGGCCGCGGCCAGCGGGGACCCGGTGGGCGCGACGACGGCGAGCCGGGGGTCGTTCTCCCCGCCGAACGCGGTGCCGAGCACCAGGATCATCAGCAGGGGGAAGACGAGGAGGAAGAACAGGTTGGTGCGGTCACGCGCCATGCGGCGCAGGTTGACCCCGGCGATGGCGAGCGCGGTCATGGCGCCACCACCCGGTCGATGCGCACCAGCGCGACGGCACCGGTTGCCGCGGCCATCACCAGCAGCGCCAGGCAGGCCCTCCAGACCTCGGACAGCCCGCCGCCGCTGGAGAGGTTCGCCAGGCCCTGCATGAACCACGCGTGCGGCGTGACGAGGCTGAGCGTCGCCATCACCGAGCCCGACTGCTGGATCGGGAAGAACGCGCCGCCGAGCAGGCCGAGGCTGACCGCGACCACGGCCTGCCAGGCACCCGCCTGCTCGGCGGTCCGCGCTGCGGAGGCAACCACCGCGGTGATGCCCGTCGCGGCGAGGACACCGCACAGGATCAGTGCCGCCACGGCGAACGGGTCGCCCCAGCGCGCGCCGAGCAGCAGCGAGGTGGCGAGAACGAGCACCGTCAGGCTCACCACGCCGAGCACGATGCTGGTGACCAGCTTGCCGACCAGGATCGACCAGCGCGGCACCGGCGCCGCGAGCAGCCGCGACAGCGTGCCCTCCGCCCGCTCGTCGATGAGCGAGGAGACGCCGAACTGCACGGTGAACAGCAGGAAGAAGACCGCCATCCCGGCCGCGAAGTAGGTCTTGGCGTCGAGCACCCGTGCCGTCGCCGAGACGTCGGTGAGCAGCACCGGGCTCGCGCCGTGCACGGTCTGCTCGGCGACTGCCGCGATGTCAGCCGGTGCCAGCCGGACTCCGCCGGTCCCCAGAGCCGCGATCACGACGCGGACCGCGTTGAGCCCCTCCACGTAGGACCGGGCCACCGAGCGCGCCACCGACGCGGCCGTCGCGGAGTCCGGGCTCGCGACGACCGCGATGTCCACCGGCTTCGCGCCGCGCACGCCAGCTTCGAAGCCGGCGGGCAGCAGGAACGCCGCGTCGACAGAGCCGTCGCTCACCTGCCCGCGGGCGTCCGCGGCGTCGTCGAAAGGCACGATCTCGGCGACGTCGGCCTGCTCCAAGCCGGTGAGTACGTCGTCGACGAAGGCGCGGCTCAGCTGCGACCCGTCGGCGTCCACGACGGCGTACTCGAACGCCCGCGGGGTGGCCGACGGCCCGAAGAGCACGCTGAAGATCGCGGCGAGGGCCAGCGGCACGACCACGGCGAGCATCACCGCGGACCGGTCGCGCAGCCGTTGCCGGAGGTCCTTCGCGGCGAGGAGCAGGGCGGCGGACACGTCAGTCCCGGAGGCGCTTGCCGGTCAGGTGCAGGAACACTGCCTCGAGATCGGGCTCCCGCACGGTCACCGCGCGGATCGGTGGCCCGGCGGTGGCGGCGCGCGCCAGCACGGCCGGCAGGGCGGCGGAGGCGTCGGGCACCAGGACGTCCACCCGGCCGTCGCCGGTGGTGCCGACCCGCGAGGCGACGGCGAGAGAGCGCAGGGCATCGGCCATGCGCGTGGTCTCGCCCTCGACGGTGAGCTGGATGTGCTGGGCCTCGCCGAGCCGGGCGGTGAGCTCGCGCGGCGAGCCTTCGGCGATCAGGTGCCCGACGTCGACGATGCCGACCCGGTCGCAGAGGCGCTCGGCCTCCTCCATGTAGTGGGTGGTGTAGAGCACCGCCATGCCGGTCGCGCTGAGCTGCTCGATGCTGGTGAGGATCGCGTGCCGGCTCTGCGGGTCCACGCCGACGGTGGGCTCGTCGAGGATCAGCAGCCGCGGCTGGTGGACCAGCCCGACGCCGATGTTCAGCCGCCGCTTCATGCCGCCGGAGTAGGTCTGGACCTTGTCGCCGGCCCGATCGGTCAACCCGATGACCTCGAGCACGTGGGCGACGCGCTGCTTCACCTCCCGCCGGCCGAGGTGGAACAGGGAGGCGAAGAACGCGAGGTTCTCGCGCCCGCTCAGGTCGGGGTAGAGAGCGATGTCCTGCGGCACGTAGCCGACGTGCGCCTTGGCGGTCAGCGACCGCGGCGTCATCGGCTCGCCGTCCAGGGTGACCGTGCCGGCGTCGGCGGCGAGGATGCCCGCGACCATCGAGATGCAGGTCGTCTTGCCGGCACCGTTGGGCCCGAGCAGTCCGTAGGTCTCCCCGCCGGCGATCGCGAACGAGACGTCGTCGACGGCCGTGAGGTCGCCGAACGCCTTCCGCAGGTGCGCACACCGCAGCAGCGTGTCGTCGTGCCCGGCGAGGTCGCGCGGGGCGTAGGTGGGATGGGTCAGGCTCACACCCCCAGACGACGCCGCGCGGTGGTGGGCGGCGAGAGGCCAAGGTCCCACTCGCGAGCGACGTACGTCGGCGAGCGCGGCGAGCGCGGCGAGCGCGGCGAGCGCGGCGAGCGCGGCGAGCGCGGCGGCCCGCGTGAGGGCAGAACTCGCGCATGGTGCGTGCTTTTGGCCCTCTGCGGTGGGCTGATGGGGCGAAGATCGTGCACGGTGCGCCGTCGTGGCCCGCCCGGCGCTCGCGTCGGCTCGCGTCCGCTCCGCCGGCCGACCCTGACCCGCCGACCGACCCGTTCCCGGGGTCGGCTCAGGGCCACACCGGATGTCGCGACGCGGCGCTGCGGAGCACACTGGAGATGTCAGGGGATCCTCCCTCGACACCGACCTGAGGAAGGGCTTCACCATGAACGACGTCCACCAGAGCTTCGCCCGCCAGGGCCTCGTCCGCCCTCGCGACAGCCGGGTGCTGGCCGGTGTCTGCGCCGGACTCGGCCGCCGGTTCGGCCTCGGCCCGTGGACAGCCCGGCTGCTGTTCGTGCTGCTGCTCATGGTCGTGCCGGGCAGCCAGATCCTGGTCTACCCGGTCCTGTGGATCCTGATGCCGTCGGAGGAGCGGGTGGCCGCCCCCGGCGATCCCGGGCCGTACACGTCCTGAGAAGGCGCGGCCGCGGAGCTGTGCCCGAGCCGCGGCGAAGGCGCGCACGCGCGACGGGCTGTCGCCGCCCGCCCCTAGGGTGAGGCCAAGCATCGAGAACGGGCCGGCAACCGGACCGGGAGGAGGCCGCACGTGACGCTCATCCACACCGAGGGGCTGACCAAGCGGTTCGGCACGGTGACCGCCGTGGAGGACCTCACCGTGGAGGTCACGCCCGGCGTCACCGGGCTGGTCGGTGCCAACGGTGCCGGGAAGTCCACGCTGCTCAAGATCCTGCTGGGACTGCTGCCCGCGACCGAGGGCACGGCGCGGGTGCTCGACCTGGACGTCGCCACCGACGGTGCCGGGATCCGCGAGCGGGTCGGCTACATGCCCGAGCACGACTGCCTGCCTCCCGACGTGTCCGCGACGGAGTTCGTCGTGCACATGGCGCGGATGTCCGGGCTGCCCCAGACCGCCGCGCGCGAACGGGCCGCGGACATCTTGCGCCACGTCGGGCTCTACGAGGAGCGCTACCGGCCGATGGGCGGCTACTCCACCGGCATGCGGCAACGCGTCAAGCTCGCCCAGGCACTGGTCCACGACCCCACCCTGGTCCTGCTCGACGAGCCGACGAACGGGCTGGACCCGGCCGGCCGCGACGACATGCTCGAGCTGGTCAGCCGCATCGACGCCGAGTTCGGGATCTCGGTCGTCGTCACCTCACACCTGCTCGGCGAGCTCGAACGGGTCTGTCGCGAGGTCGTGGTCATCGACGGCGGTCGGCTGCTGCGGCACAGCTCCACGGCGTCGGTCACCGCTGCCACTCCGGTGGTCGCGGTGGAGGTCGACGGCGACCCCGCCGCCGTCCACGCCCGGCTCCGCGAGGCCGGCATCGCCGTCCAGAGCAACGGCACCCTGCTGTACGTCGACGTGACCGACGAGTCGGCGTACGACGCAGTGCGCGACGCCGTCACCGATCTCGAGCTGGGGCTGGTCCGGATGGAGCAGCAGCGACACCGGATGACCGAGCTGTTCACCCACCGCGCCGGACCGGCCGACCGCGACGGCGCCGGTCCGCTCGGGGCCGACACCCCGTCCACGCCCACCACCCCCTCCACGCCGTCCACCCCGCCCACCCCGGCAGTCGAGGGAGGAGAGGCCCGTGTCTGAGCCGACCGCTCCCCCGCAGAACGCCGGCGCCATCCACGACATCGGCTACCGCCACTACGACGGTCCCCGCCTCGGGGCGGCGTACATCCGCCGGTCGCTGTTCCTCGACACGCTCCGCGGCGTCTACGGATTCGGCCGTTCGGCACGGTCCAGGATCGTGCCGATGCTGCTGCTCGGGCTGATGGCGCTGCCTGCGGTCGCGATCGGCATCGTGGTCGGCTACTTCGACCTGGCCGCGCTGCCGCTCGGCTACACCGGCTACGTCTTCGCCTTCCAGGTCGCGGTCACGATCTTCGTCGGTGCCCAGTCGCCGGTGGTGATGTCTCGTGACCTGCGGTTCCGGGTGGCGGCGCTCTACTTCTCCCGGCCACTGAGCCGCCCGCAGTACGTCCAGGCCAAGTACGCCGGGATGAGCGTGGCGCTGTTCGTGCTGATGGGCCTGCCGATCACGCTCCTGTTCCTCGGGGCGCTGCTCGCGAAGCTCCCTCTGGGCGACCAGTGGCCGGACTACCTCCGGGCGATGGCCGGCGCCGCGCTGCTCGCGCTGGTGCTCGCCGGCATCGGCCTGCTGGTGGCGGCGATGACCCCGCGGCGCGGTCTGGGCGTGGCCGCGGTCGTGGGCGTGCTGCTGGTCCTGTCCGGGATGCAGGCCGCAGTGATGGGCATCGCCTACGAGTTCGGCAACGACACGTTCACCGGCTACACCGGGCTGATCTCGCCCTACACCCTCGTGGACGGCGTGGTCGCGAGCCTGCTCGGTGCCGACTCCTCGATCGACCAGCAGCCGCCCGGGGTGCTCGGTGCGGTGGTCTTCACGGCGCTCGTCGTGCTGCTGGTCGCCGGTTGCTACGCCGGCCTGGTCGCCCGCTACCGCAAGGCGCTGTCGTGAGCGTCGTCGAGCTCGACCAGGTCTCGCGCTGGTTCGGGAACGTGGTGGCGGTCAACGACGTCACGATGCGGCTCGCTCCCGGGGTGACCGGCCTGCTCGGTCCGAACGGTGCCGGGAAGTCCACGCTCATCCACATGATGGCCGGGTTCCTCGCGCCGTCGGCGGGAAGCGTGACGCTCGACGGGCGGCCGCTGTACCGCGACAAGGAGATCTACCGCGACCTCGGTCTCGTGCCCGAGCGTGAGGAGATGTACGACGCGGTCACCGGCTGGAGCTTCGTGCTGGCCAACGCCAAGCTGCACCGGCTCGCCGATCCCCCCTCCGCGGCCCGCCGGGCGATCGCCACCGTCGAGATGGAGGACGCGCAGGACCGTGACATCCGTACCTACTCCAAGGGGATGAAGCAGCGGATCAAGATGGCGACCGCGATGGTGCACGACCCCACGGTGCTGCTGCTCGACGAGCCGTTCAACGGGATGGACCCGCGCCAACGGCTGCACCTCATGGACCTGCTGCACCGGCTGGGCGACGAGGGCCGCACGATCCTGTTCAGCTCCCACATCCTCGAGGAGGTGGAGCAGATCGCCGGCCGGATCGAGGTGATGGTCTCCGGCCGCCACGCCGCCTCGGGTGACTTCCGGGAGATCCGCCGCCTGATGACGCAGCGGCCGCACCAGTACACCATCCGGTCCAGCGACGACCGGACCCTCGCGTCGGTGGTGATAGCGGAGCCGAGCGCCTCGGCCGTCGAGCTGGTGACCGCCCCCACCGGTGGCACGAGCGTGCACGTGCAGGCCACCGACTACTCGGCCTTCGTGCACTCGCTCCCCCGGCTCGCCTCCCGTCACGGCATCCGGCTGCTCGAGGTGCGGCCCGCCGACGAGTCGTTGGAGAGCGTCTTCTCCTACCTGGTGACGCGATGAACGCGACCGTCGCCTCCCTGACCAGCCGCAGCCTGCTCGGCCGCAAGCGCACCCTGGTCCTGCTGCTCCTGCCGCTGGCGCTGCTGGGCATCTGCACGCTCGCACGGATCCTGGCCGGGCTCGACGCCGAGATCGAGGCAGAGCTGCAGGGGCCGCTGGCACCGAACCTGCTCAGCACCTTCGGGATCGCCGTCTTGATGCCCCTGCTGACGCTGGTCGCCGGCACCGGCGCCATCGGCCCGGAGATCGACGAGGGCTCGATCGTCTACCTGCTCACCAAGCCGCTGAGCCGCTACTCCATCGTCGTCACCAAGCTGGCCGTCGCCTTCGCGGTGGTGGTGCTCTTCGGCGTGGTCCCGATCGCCGTGGCCGGGGTGGTGCTGACCGGCGAGGTGGGGCGCGTGACCGTCGCCTTCACCCTCGGCGCCCTGGCCGCCGGCATCGCCTACTCCGCGGTGTTCCTGCTCCTGGCCGTGCTCACCAGGAACGCCGTCGTGGTGGGGCTCGTCTACGCCCTGGTCTGGGAGTCCCTCGTCGGCGGCCTCGTTCCCGGCGCCCAGACGCTGAGCATCCAGCAGTGGTCGCTCGCCGTCGTGCAACAGGCACTCGGCGACGCCGCGTTCGACCTCGGCGTGCAGGCGGCCGTCGGGTTCGGCACCGCGGTGGTCCTGCTGAGCATCGTGACGGTCGCCGCGACGACCTACGCCGGTCGGCGTCTGCAGACGCTACGGCTCACCGACGCGTGACCCCGGTCCTCGCTCACAGCAGCATCACCGAGACCGCAGGCTGAGACCGGGTGACGGTGTCGGCGAACTCGTCGCGGATCCCGAGCTTCCCCGCCTCCCCGTCGGCGTTCGGCCACGTCGTCGCCGTGCACCCTCAGGGTGGTGAAGTGCAGGAACGTGCACCCACGAACGGGTCACCAGCGCAGGTCCGGCGGCGGTGGCCACAGGTTGAGCCTGCCGGGGCACGGGAAGGCCGGCTGGATCGGCCGTGCGTCGCGCAGCAGCCAGTGCCACTGCCCCTCGTCGGCCCACGGGGAGTCCGCATCGGTCACGCAGTCGACCAGCTCCACGACCCCGATGATCGCTCCCCTGGTGATGTCCGCGGGCGCCGGCGGTGACTGCTCGGTCAGGCGTTCCACCACCGCGTAGGCGTGGCGCACGACGGTCTGGCCCGCGTGGATCAGGAGAGCCCCCCGGTACGACGTCCGCCACGACCGGTTCTCGACGTCCTTGGCGCCCTGCACGATCGCCCACGCCCACGGCTGGCGAACGGTGAGCACACGAGCATCCGGCATGCAACGAGTCTGCGCCGTCGGTTCTGCCGGGGGAAGCCTCGCCAGACCCCGGGTACGCCACGGTGACCCCGCGGTTCAGCCCAGCCGCGCCGCCCGGTAGGCCTCGACGATCTCCTTCCTCACCCGGCCACGGTCGGACACCTCGAGTCCCTGCGCGATCGCCCACGACCGCACCTCGGCCGGCGTCGGCTCCGGCGGCGCCAGTGCGGGTGCCGGCGCAAGAGCCCGGAGGGCCACCTCGCCGCCGTACTCGTGCTCGGCGGCAGCCCGCGCCGCGGCCAGGAACCGGTAGGTCCACTCCTGGGCCAGCGACCGGGTCTCCAGGAACAGGATCGGCACCGTCGGCCAGTTCACCTGGCACTCCGCGAGGCCGTCGGCGATCACCGCCGGTCGCACGTGCTCGGATCTGAAGACCTGGGAGTAGCGATCCTCCACGACCAGCGCCGCGCGCGGTACGGCGGCCAGGTCGGCGAGCTGGTACTTCAGCTTGCCGGTGGTCAATGACGACACCAGGTCGCCGAGGCTCTTCCGCTCCACGCTCGCCAGCAGCGACCCGTCGACCATGACCCCGTAGTCGCCGGCGGGCAGCCCGGCCCGACGCGTCACCACCTGCTGGTCCTTGAACGCGAAGGGGTACCGCTCGTGGCTGTCCACGACGATCTCGAGATCGCGCAGCCCGGCCGCACGGGCGGATGGCACGGTGACCGCGGGCCTGGCCTGCTTGCTGGTGCGGGCAGTCTGCCAGAAGATCGCCTGCCGGCCGCCGCGGATCCGGGTGAACACCAGCTGCGAGCGGTTCTCGCGCCCCCGGTCCAGGACCAGGTCGATCGCCGCGCCCCGACGCACGCACGAGCGGGTCGGCACCCGCTCGACGATCTCGGCGTCGGCCGGCCAGTCGTCGACCCGGTGGCAGTAGACCTTGCTGGTCCGCGGCCAGGTCTCCTTCGCCTTCACGATGACGCCGTCGCGGCCGAGCGGGATCCGCAGGAGGTACGGCAGCGACGAGTCACCCTCGGGGTTCCGGGCGACCACGAAGTCGTCGGGCATGTGGCCAGTCTGCCGCACACAACCACGGGCAGCCGGGACGCCACGGCCTATGCCCTGCCGGGAGAACGGTCAAAGGCCCCGTACGATGCGTAGGCAGACGAGGGGAGAACGCGTGAACCTGGAGAAGGTGGTCTTCGGCTTCTTCGTGCTGCTCGCCGCGACGTTGAACTTCGGGTTCGTCATCGGTGACATCGGCGACCCCTCTCTGCACAACGTCTACGAGCTGTTCGCCGCGGTCGTGGTCAACCTCATCGCGACCGTGCTGAAGTTCGGCGACCGGACGCAGATCGGCGCCGTCCAGCTCGCGACGAGCCTCGTCGCGAGCCTGCAGCTCATCACCGCCGCCGTGGTCTGGGCCTACGCGACCAACGTCCTGGACGGGCCGATGTCTGCCTCCATGACCGCCAGCGTCGTGTCCCTCTCCGCGGGGGCGCTGCTGGCGAACATCGTGTCCGTCGTCATCCTCGTCGTCGAGACGGTCTCCTTCCGCCGCCGATAGGAGCCGTCGATGACCAACCCGCTGCTGGCGCTGGTCCTGCGGCTCTTCGACGACCAGCGCGAGGACCCCCGCGACGACGAGGACCCGGCCGAGGACCACCGGACCTCGCCGCTGGGGAGGCCGTCCGGCCGAGAACCCTCCGTCGGCATCCTGCTGGTCCTGCGAAGGATGCGCGCACCGTTGATCGTGCTCATCGTCGTGTTCGCGGTGAGCGTGCTCGGTCTGTCGATCATTCCCGGTCAGGACGAGCAGGGACGGCCCGACCGGATGTCGCTGTTCGAGTCGCTGTACTTCATGAGCTACACGGCGACCACCATCGGATTCGGCGAGCTCCCGCACGCGTTCACCCCCCAGCAGCGGATGTGGGTCACGTTCGCGATCTTCTTGTCGGTCATCGGCTGGGCGTACGCGATCGGGTCCCTGCTCACGCTGATGCAGGACCGGGCGTTCCGGCGCGCCCTCGCCAGGCGCCGCTTCGCCCGCCAGGTCCAGCGCATGCGGGAGCCCTTCCTGGTGCTCGTCGGTTACGGGCAGGCCACCAAGCGGCTGGCTCGGTCGCTAGACGACATGGCCCACCGGTTCGTGATCGTGGAGCACGACGACACCCGCATCGCCGGGGTGGACCTCGAGCCGTACCACGCCGACACGCCCGCCATGCTGGGTGACGCCAGGGACACCAACCGGCTGATGATGGCCGGCGTGGGGCATCCGCACTGCGAAGGCGTGGTCGCCCTGACCGGCGACGAGCAGACCAACCTCGACGTCGCCATGACCACCGCCCTGATGAGACCCGACCTGCCGGTGATCGCCCGGGCACACTCGCGCGACGTGGCGGAGCGGATGCGGACCTTCGGCAAGCCCCAGGTGATCAACCCCTTCGACCGCTTCGGCAACCATCTGCGCATCCTCTACCGGTCACCGGCCGCCTTCCAGCTGATGACGTGGCTGACCAGCGCCCCGGGCACGCTCCTGCCCCCTCGTCGGGACCCGCTGCCGCGGGGACGGTGGGTGGTCTACGGCACCGGCCGTCTCGGCAGTGAGCTCGCCGACGACCTGCGTGCCGAGGACATCGAGGTGGACGTGGTCGACGAGCGTCGCGACGTGGAGGACCAGACGAGTGCCCTGAAGGCCGCCGGCATCGCAGTGGCCGACGCCCCTGACACGGCGGTGTTCGTCGCGGCCACCGAGAGCGACACGACCAACCTGTGGCTCATCGAGGCGGCGCACCGGTCGAACCCGGACGTCTACATCGTCGCGCTGCAGAACCGCGCGGGGAACTCCTCACTGTTCGAGGCCGTCCCGCTGGACTTCGGCATGCAGCCGGCCGACGTCATCGTGCACGAGGTGCTGGCGCGGCTCGCGAACCCGGCGCTCATGAAGTTCCTGCCTCAGGTCCCCCGGCAGAGCGACGACTGGTCCTCGAAGGTGGTGGCGCGGCTGGTCGAGCGGTGCGGAACAGGCACCCCCTACATGTGGCTGGTCCGGCTGACCGAGGACGACGCCCCCGCGGTGAGCGCCTGGCTCAGTGGCGGCGGGCTCCGGCTCGGAGACCTTCTGCGCAGCCCCAACGACCGCGAGCTGCCGCAGAGAGCGCTGCCACTGACGCTGCTCCGCGAGGGCGAGAGTGTGGTCACGCCGGACGACGACCTCGTGCTGCGCCCCGGCGACGAGCTGCTCGTCGCCGGCACGGCCCTCGCGCGACGCACGCTCGACGCCGTACTGAGTGACGAGTCGACGGCCACCTACGTCATCGAGGGCCGGGTCGTCGCGTCCGGGTGGCTGTGGCGACGCCTCTCCGGCGTGAAGTAGATCGCGGAGCGGCACCTTCGGCGACGTCGGGCCGGCCGCGCTACTCCTTCACCGCGCCCGCGCTCGCGTTCATGATGCGCTTCTGGAAGACGAAGAACACCACGGCGACCGGGATCGTCATCAGTGCCGCTGCCGCCAGCTTGATCGGGTACTGCGTGCCCTGGCTGAGCTGGCCCGACGCGAGCTGCCCCACCCCCTTGGTGAGCACGGTCAGGCTCGGGCTCTGGGTCGCGATGATGAAGTGGTTGAGCTCGTTCCAGGAGCCCTGGAAGGACAGGATCGTGATCGTCATGACCGCGGGCGCGGCCATCGGCAGCACGATCGACCAGAACGTCCGGAAGGTGCCGGCGCCGTCGATGCGCGCCTGCTCCTCGACGCTCTTCGGGATGCTCTCGAAGAAGTTCTTCATGATGAACACCCCCGCGGCGTCGGCCAGCAGCGGCACGATCATGCCCGGGTAGGAGTCGTAGATGCCGAGCTGGTTGATCACCAGGAACTTCGGGATCAGCAGCACGACGGCGGGCACCGCCATCACCGCGACCAGCAGGGCGAACACCATGCTGCGCCCCCGGAAGTGGATTCGCGCCAGCGCGTAGCCGGCGAGCGAGTCGAAGAAGACCCGGCCGAGGGTGACGAACACGGTCACGATCACCGAGTTCGTGGTCCACAGGGCGTAGTCGGAGAACCGGAAGAGCCGGTCGTAGGCCGCGGTGGTCCAGTTCTGCGGGATCAGCCCGATCGGGTTGGCCGCCGCCTCCGGCTCGGTCTTGAACGAGGTCGCGATCTGGATCAGGAACGGCATGATGTAGATCAGCGCCAGCACGCCCAGCACGAGGTACGTCGACCAGCCGGCCGAGCCGATAGGGCGCCGTCGTCGCTGCGCCGGGACCGGCTGGGCCAAGGTCTCCGGGCGGGTCGTCTCTGTCGTGGTGCTCATCGCTCCGCCTCCACTGCTGCTGCCTGTGCCTTCGGGTCGCGGGTGCTCTTCACCTTGTCGCGGTCGCGCAGCACCCACCGCTGCACCAGCGTGAAGAACACGATGATCGCGAAGAGGATGAACGCGATCGCGGCGCCCTCACCCCAGTCCTGCTGGTTGAACGCGGCGTTGAACGACAGGTAGGCCGGCGTCAGCGTCGTCTTGGCCGGGCCGCCCTGGGTGCCGACGTAGATCTGGTCGAAGACCTGCCAGGTCCCGATCAGGCCGAGCGTCACCACCGTGAAGATCGTCGGCTTGAGCATCGGCAGGGTCACGTAGCGGAACCGCTGCCAGGCGTTCGCCCGGTCCAGGGTGGCGGCCTCCTCCATCTCGGGGCCGATGTTCTGCAGCGCTGCGATGAACAGCAGCATGAACGTGCCCGACGTCGTGAAGATCGCCATCAGGATGAACGCGCTCATCGCGACCGAGGGCCCCGCCAACCACTCCCACCACGAGATGCCGAGGAACTCGCTGCTCGCCAGCGCGTCGGGGGCGGCGTCGATGCCGATGGCGCCCAGGAGCAGGTGCAGCACGCCGCGCGGGTCGGCGAACCAGTTGGGGCCGTCGATGCTGACCCAGGAGAGGATCTTGTTGATCACTCCGGAGGCGTTGAACAGGAACAGCCACAGCACGGTGATCGCGACCGAGCTCGTCACCGACGGGAAGTAGAACGCGGTGCGGAAGAAGCCGCGGGCCTTGAGGAGTCGCCTGCTGACCAGCACCGCGAGGCCGAGGGCCAGCGCCGTCTGGATCGGGACGACCAGCAGCACGTAGTACAGGTTGTTGCGGATCGAGGTACCGAAGTCCTGCGTGTCCAGGCCGCCTCCGCTGAGGATCCGGCTGTAGTTCTCGAGACCGACGAACGACACCCCGGACGAGAGCGGGCTGCCCCGGCCGGACCAGTCCGACACGCTCACCCACGCCGCCATCATCACCGGCACGAACAGGAAGAGCCCGAGCAGCACCACGACCGGGGAGATGAAGATCCAGCCGGCCAGCTGCTGACGTGCCTTGTTCCCGAGCCCAGGTCGCGCCACCCGGTCGCCCACGCGCGTTGCCATCTGCTCACCCTCCTGGGGTTGGTGGGTGGTCCCCGCCTGCCGATGGAGGAGGCGGACGGGGACCACCGGTCTTGAGGGAGCCGACTACTGCGAGACGACGGCTTCCATGTTCTTCTGGACGCCGTCGAGGATCTGCTGCGGCTGCGAGCCCTTCAGCGTCGCCAGCTGGGCGTTGAGCTCGGCGATCACGTCCGCCGCACCCTCCTGGGTCGGCAGGTTGCCGGCGAAGTCCGCGCTCTCGATGAAGGCCGCGGACTTGGCGTTCGCGCTCTTCCACTCGTCGGCGACCGCCTCGACCGAGGGCATCACGCCGAACGCGTCGGCGAACGCCATCTGCTGGTCGGCCGACGTGAGCTGCTCGACGAGCGAGACCGACCCGTCGATGTTGTCGCTGCCGGAGGCGATGCCCCAGCAGTTGGTGAACTGCAGGGTGCCCTCACCGGCGGGGCCGGCGGGCAGCTTGACGACCTGGTAGTCGACGTCGGGGAAGTCGTTCTCCATGGCGCCGGCGATCCAGTTGCCCTCGATCGTCATCGCGCCGAGCCCCTTGCCGAACGCCTCGCCGCCCCAGCCGGCGCCGACGTCGGAGGAGTAGGCCGCGTAGCCGTCGGCGAGCATCTGCTTGACCTGGGTGAGCGCCTCGACGTTCTCGGGGCTGTTCACGGTCGCCTCGGTGCCCTCGTCGTTGACCAGGCCGCCGCCGTTCTGCTCGAAGAAGACGCCGACGCGCTGGTACTCCGGGCTGAAGACCAGGCCCTTCTGCTTGCCCTTGGTGAGCTTCTGGGCGACCGAGGCGAGCTGATCCCAGTCGGTCGGCACGTCGGCGTCGGTGAGCCCGGCCTGCTTCCACAGCTTGGTGTTGATCACCAGTGCCAGCGTCGAGAAGTCCTTGGGCGCGCACCAGAACTGGTCCTCGTAGGTGAACGCGTCCTCGAGCGTCGGGAAGAACGCGTCGGCGTTCTCCAGGTCACTGGCGTAGGGCTCCAGCGAGCCGTTCGAGGCGTACGACGCGAGCTGGTCGGTCGACAGGTAGAACACGTCCGGCGGCTGCCCACCGGCGAAGCCCTGCGCGAGCTCCTGGTTCAGGTCGGACGCGGCCCGGACCTCGGCCTTGACGCCGGACTCGTCGGACCACTTCTTCACCGCGTCGGTGACGGCCTCGGTCTCGGCGTCGCCGGAGGAGCCGATGAGCACGGTGATCGGGGCGTCGCTCTTCTGCTCCGCGCCGGCGCTGCCCTCGTCCTCGAATCCGGATCCGCCGCAGGCGGCGAGCAGCATCGCGGCGGAGGTGCCGAGCGCCGCGGCGGCCAGCCGGCGGCCGGTCCTCGGTCGGCGGGGGGCTGGGGTGGGGGCTGTCATCGGGTGACTCCTTCGCTCGGGTTCTCGGGTTCTCGGGGTTCTCGGGGTTCTCGGGGCGCTCTCGGGGTTCTCGGGGTGCTCTCGGGGGCCGGGAGACGCCTGGAGGGTGTCGGGTCGGTGCGCGACCCCTCGGGCCACGGGTCGGTGGGTCGGTGCTGGGTCGGTGCTGGGTCAGTGCTGGGTCGGTGCTGGGTCAGTCATGGGTTGGTCATCGCGTGCCGCCGGGTGGGGGGCGGCGAACAGGTTCGGGTCCGGCTCCCGCTCCACGAGGGAGGCGGCGAGCAGCTCGTGGCGGGGGGTGGGGTCGGCGCCGGCCCGGGCCGCCGGCAGCTGCCGCAGCAGCAGGTCGACCACGCGCCGGGCGACCTGCTCGATCGGCTGGCGGACGCTGGAGAGCCCGAGGGCGGCGGCGACCGGGGTGTCGTCGAACCCGATCACCGGTGGGCCGGCGGCCGGCCGCTGCTCCCGCTCGCGCCAGGCGGTGACCGCTCCGAGGGCCAGAGAGTCGCTGGAGCAGACGAGGGCGTCGGCGCCCCGCTCGAACAGCTCGCGCGCGCCGCGGGCGCCCTGGGCGACGCTGTCCTCGACCTCGACGTGCAGCTCGTCGGCCACCTCGTCGAGTCCGGCGTCCGCCAGGGCCCGGCGCCACCCGGCGCGACGGTCGTCGCCGACTCCGGACCCGCCCGGCCAGCCGAGGAAGCCGACGCGTCGGTGGCCCCGGCCCAGCAGGAGCGCGGCGGCCTCCGCCGTACCGGCGCCGCCGTCGACGTCGACCCACGAGTGCGGCGCCGCGTGCTGGAGCCGGCTCGGGTCGGCCCAGGGCCGGCCGAACGCGACGAACGGCACGTCGTGCTCGAGCAGCCACGCGGTGCGGGCGTCGTCGTGGTGGGTGGAGGTGAGCACGAACCCGTCGATGTCCGCGGTGCCGAGCAGGTCGTCGATCGCGTCGATCTCGCCGGCGTCGTCGGTCGCGGTGAACAGCATCAGGCGGTAGCCGTGGCGCTGGGCGGCCTCGGTGAGCGCGTGCATGAACCGGTCGAGCACCGAGCCGTTGACCCCGTCGGTGGACGGGTAGAGCCGCATCGCGAGGTTGTGCGAGCTCCGGGTGCGCAGCTGGCGGCCGGCGATGTGCGGGCGGTAGCCGGACTCCTCGATGCCCTTGAGCACCCGATCGAGGGTCACCGCGTTGACCCGGTGCGGGGCGTTGAGGGCGTTGGAGACGGTCTGCCGGGAGACCCCGAGGTCACGGGCGAGCGAGACGAGGGTGGGCTTCTCGGCCATCGCCTGCTCCTTCCGTCTGGGCCGTGGCGGGCGGGCTCTGCTCCGGCGACGATGAACGTTCAAAACTCGCTCCAACGGGCGGCGAACCTTGTCTCGACCGAACCGGAGAAAGACGACTTTGAACGTTCAACGCGCTAACGTCATCCTGTGACCAGCGACACTTCATGTCAAGAGGGCGTGACCTGCCCGTCCCCCGCCGGTGACGCCTGCGGCACGATCGAGAAACCGCCCGGGCCGCCGAGCGCTCGCCCTGCCGCCATACCGCCGACCACCGCCCAGGAGGCGCTCGCATGACCCCCACCCAGCCGTACCTCGCGCATCTGACCGGCGTGTTCCGCGCGCCCGTCCAGGCGTGGTCGCAGCCCGACGGCGGGATCGGTGAGGGGGCCGAAGGCATCTACTGCGGCGACGAGCGGATCGTCGCCTCCGCGCGGCTCGGCGTGGCCGAGCACGAGCTGCGGCACGTCTCCACGCAGGTGCGGTCGGCGACCGAGGTGTCGTTCGTGTACGTCGTCACCGTGGCGACCGAGGTGCCGGACCCGCTGGTCACGATCGAGCGCACCCGGCGCGCCAACGTCGACAACGTGACCGAGGAGCTGCGGGTCGCCTCGGCCCTGCACGTGGACGTCTCGGTCTCGCTCGAGCTGGTGCTGGGGCTCGACACCGCGCCGATGGAGACCATCAAGACCGGTCACACCGGCGCCGTCCCGCCTGCGCTGGATCCCTCGCAGGGGCCACGGTGGTCGTGGCGCGACACGGACACCGCCGCGGAGCTGAGCGTCGCCGGTGGCGCGGTGGAGGTGTGCGACGACTCTCTGACGGTGGCGTGGGAGGTGCGCCTGTCTCCCGGCGACGAGGAGGTCGTCGGCTGGACGCTGCAGGCGTCGGACGCCGCCTCGCCGGTGCTCGGGGTCAGCGCTCCCCCGGTCGCCGCCCCTCAGCTCGCCGCGAGCGACCAGCGGTTGCAGCGCCTGGCTGAGCAGGCGTTCTCGGACCTCAACAGCCTGCGGATCGCGGACCGGTCGCTGCCGAACGACGTGTTCCTCGCTGCCGGCGCGCCGTGGTTCTACACGATGTTCGGCCGTGACTCGCTGATCGCGGCCCGGATGCTGCTGCCGGTGGACCGGTCGCTGGCCGCCGGGACGCTGCGGGCGCTGGCGGCACGTCAGGGCACGAAGGTGGACGAGGAGACGGCCGAGCAGCCCGGCAAGATCCTGCACGAGGTGCGGCGTACCGACGTCTCGCACGAGGGCGAGGGGTTCCACCTGCCGCCGGTCTACTACGGCACCATCGACGCGACGCCGCTGTGGATCACGCTGCTGCACGACACCTGGCGGGCCGGCATGGCCGCGGACGAGGTGGAGGCGCTGCTGGACCACCTGGAGGCGGCACTGCGGTGGCTCGGCGAGTACGGCGATTCCGACGGCGACGGCTTCCTGGAGTATCTCGACACCACCGGGCACGGCCTGGCCAACCAGGGCTGGAAGGACTCCGGCGACTCGATCCGCTGGCACGACGGCACGATCGCCGACGGTCCGATCGCGCTGTGCGAGGTGCAGGCCTACGCCTACGAAGCGGCGCTGAAGGGCGCCGACCTCCTGGACGCCTTCGGCCGGCCGGGCGGTGACTCCTGGCGCACGTGGGCCGCCGCCCTGAAGCAGCGGTTCCGCGACGAGTTCTGGGTCTCGGACGCGCAGGGCAGGTACCCCGCGCTCGCGCTCGATGCCAAGAAGCAGCCGGTCGACGGGGTCAGCTCGAACATCGGCCACCTGCTCGGCACCGGTCTGCTGGACCCCGACGAGCAGCGGACCGTCGTCGACCGGCTGCTGGACCCGACGATGTTCTCCGGCTACGGGATCCGCACGCTGTCGACCACCAACGGCGCCTACTGGCCGCTGCGCTACCACGCCGGGTCGGTGTGGTCGCACGACACCGCGATGGTGATCGACGGGATGCTGCGCGACGGGTACGCCGCCGAGGCCGCCTCGGTCGCGTCCGGGCTGCTGTCCTCGGCGGAGGGGTTCGACTACCGGCTGCCCGAGCTGTTCGGCGGCCAGCCGGCCGACGAGGTCTGGCCGCCGGTCCCCTACCCCGCGTCCTGCCGGCCGCAGGCCTGGGCCGCCGCGTCGGTGGTGCCGGTGGCGCGGGCGCTCGGCGCGCTCTGACAAGCTCGCGAACGGCCTCGTCCATCGCACTGCGGGCTCGACCAGCTTCGACCCATCGACCTTGTTCTCCACCGTCCGGATGGTCGCGCCGGTCTACCCGCGTCGGTCTACGTCCGTCTGGTGAAGCGGACGCCGCCGGTGGGCAAGCGGGTCATGTCGAAGGTGTCGGGGTGGTCGGCCATGTGGTGGTGCGGCGGGCACAGCGGGATCCCGTTGTGCAGGTCGGTGCGTCCGCCGCGGTGCCACGGGTCGAGGTGGTGGTACTCCACCCACGACGGCGGCCGGTCACAGGTGACCGCGGCACACCCGCCGTAGAGGTGATCGAGTGCGAGCTTCTGCTGCTTGGAGAACAACCTGCGCTCCCGGCCTAGGTCGAGCGGCACCGACGCCCCGTCGAGGACCATCGGGATGATCCCGGCCTTGCACGCCAGCCGCCGTGCCTCGCCGGCGGAGATCCGGTGCCCGGTCTCCACCGTGGCGACCCCGATCCCGCTCTGCAGGGCGTGCAGGTCGACGTGGATCGTCAACGTGAACGGCGAGTCGTGGCCGGCCGGCATCGCGGCCAGATCGAGACGGTTCTCCAACAGGTCCATGAACCCGTGTCCCAGCAACGTGGAGTGGTCCAGCTTCTTGCCGGTCTCCGGGTCGATCCGGCCCTCGCCGATCACCCGCGGCGAGGTCAACGCCTCCAGCGCCTTCTTCAACAGGTGCGCGTGCAGCGTGGGCAGCCGGAACCGGCCCTGGCTGGTGCCGTCCCCGTTGTCGCGGAGCGACAGGTACGCCAGCCGGCGGGCCCGCTTCTCCTCGGCCTCCAGCTTCGCGCCCTCCGCGGCATCGGCCGCCTCCGGGCAGACCACCTTCAACAGCCGCTTGCCCAGCTGCCGCAACCGGACCGCGTCGAACCGGGTCGCCAGGTCCAGCAGGTGCGCCTCGGCCCGTCCCCGGATGTCGGAGGGCAGGTCGTCGTGCTCGGCGGTCAACGCGGTGACCGCCGCCACGATCACCGCCGCCTTCTCCGCATCGATCACCCCCGCCGCCAGCGCCCGCCCCGTGGCCTCGTACTCCTCATCCAGCGCCCGGGCCAGCCGCAGATCCCGGAAACACCCCACCCGCCCCGACTTGGTCTGGTCGGCCAGCCACGCCGGCGTCGACGTCGCCCCCGACTCCGAGCCGACCCCATTGCGGTCGGCCGCCACCAGCACCTGCAGCTCCAGCGCCTTCAACCGCGCCCGCTGCCGCCGCAACGCCACCAACGCCTCGGCCTGCTCCGCCGCCGACAGCGCCCACGCCGGGGACGCTGCCACCGCGTCCAGCGCCCGGTCCAACGAGTCACACAGCCGCAACACCGCCGGCCGCGACGGCGCACTCCCGCCGGCCGTGGCGGTCGTGCCCGCGGTCCCAGCCGTCCCAGTCCCGCCATCGGGGCTCGCCGTACTCGCAGCGCCACCGGGGCCAACCGCGCCCGCGGTGCCCGCGGTGCCCGCGGTGCCCGCGGTCTCGGGAGGGTCCTGGATCAACGTCATGGCCCCACGCTAGGGAGATGCACCGACGCCCACGAGCACACGCGTACGACCGGTGGACAACCACCCGAGAGCAGCAACTGTGGACGAAATCCGGCTCGCGGCCGCGGCACGTGAAGCGGAGCACCGGGCTCCGTCGCTACTCCGGGCAACAGGACCGCGGCGATGGGCGCAATGCGGGCAGACCGGGCCCGACCTCTGACCCATGGGTGTCATGCCCGACCGCGCTCGGCGCCCCTAGTGTGGATCAGCGGTCGAATCAGTCGACCCCAGGTCGGGAGACCACCATGCCCACAGTCGTTGCGACCCACGACGTCAAGGACGTCGACCACTGGCTGTCCTCACCCAAGCGTGCCGAGTTCTTCGGGCCAGTCGGAGTCACGAACCTGCGCACCTTCGTCAGCCCCACGAACCGTAGGCACGTCAGCCTCAGCATGGACGTCCCGGACATGAACGCGATGATGACGGCGCTGCAGTCAGAGGCGGGCGCGGCCGCGATGCAGTACGACGGGGTGCTCGGCGAGACGCTCGAGCTCTACATCCAGGAGTAGCGATCCGGGCGCGCCCGCTGGCCGCGGAGGCGGTCCGGAAGCCGGTCGAAGCGCGTCACTCGATCACGTGACGCCCCGCAGCCGGGCCCTTGGCGCGCGGCCGTCGCCGGCCAGCACCGCCGCCGAACGACACACATGCCGGCGTCGTGGGTATGCCTTCAGCATGTGGTTCGACAACTGGTCCGACATCATCCGCGTCCTCGTGACGGTCGCGACGGCCTACGTCACCTTGGTGGTGATCCTCCGCGTGTCCGGCAAGCGCACGCTGGCCAAGCTCAATGCGTTCGACTTCGTGGTGACGGTGGCACTGGGATCGACCCTCGCGACGATCGTGCTCAACACCTCGGTCAGCTGGAGTGAGGGTGCCGCCGCCTTGGCGGGGCTCGCTCTGCTCCAGTTCGCCGTCGCGCTCGTGACGTCCCACCTGCCCTGGGCCAGGAAGATCGCCACGGCCCAGCCCACGTTCCTCGTCCGCGACGGTCGGCTGCTGCCGGAGGCGTTGTCCTCGCAGCGGGTGGCCGAGACCGAGGTCCGCCAGGCGCTGCGACAGGCGGGGTTCGGCGGGCTCGAGCAGGTCGACGCGGTCGTCCTCGAGACCGACGGGACGCTGAGCATCGTCTCGGCCAAGAACACCGGCACCGGGTGGGCCTACGACGACGTCAACTGAGCAGCCTCGCTGGCGGTGGCCGTCGGGACCGGGTCTGGCTGCAGGCTGAGCCGGGCTCTGCTCAGGCAGGCGGGAAGCGGGCGGCCAGGAGGCGACTCGTCGCTTGGAGGTCGACGTCCCGCGCCTCAGAACTCGTGAGCACCCTCGCGAGCCGCCTCGGCCAGAGCACCTGCACCCCACGGCTCTGGAAGGCGCCTCCCACCAGGGGCCAGTCGGCTTCGACGAAGCACAGCACACCAGCGACCGGCACATCGTCGACGACGTCTCGCACGCGGTCGACCTGCTTCAGGACACCGTCGACGAGCCTGGTGCAGTCCCGCCGGCCCACCAGCACCTTCTCGACTCGCGGCCGGAGGATGCCGCCCTCCACCTTCAGCTCCGGCCGTCCCTTGTAGCGCTTGGCGTCGACCACCCAGACACCGCCGCGGGTCACGACGAGGTGGTCGATGTTGGCCCGTGTGCCGACGATGCGACGGTCGTGCAGCACGGCGACGTGCTTCGACGCGAGCCCGTCGAGCCGGCTGCCGAGCCGTTCTTCGCCGATTGCGCCCCGTTCCCAGGCGGTGGTTGCCTGCCTCTCCGCCGACAGCGCCACCGCCAGACCCCCGAGCCGGCCCCAGGTGGCCCGAAGCCGCTCCTCGTCCTTGGCCCGGCGCCGCTCGTACTCCCGCCTCGCCGACGATCCGGCCACACCCGCCGCCGCGTACGTCGGCATCTCGTCCTGGGTGGCAACCGCGGCAAGGGCTGGCGGCGTCTTCGCGTCGGGCGGCTCGCACACCACGCAGCGGACCGTCTTGGTGGAGCGCTCGTAGACGGCCTCGGTCCGGGCCGGCAAGTCGGCTGCGCAGACCCGGCAGGTGCCGCGATAGCGAAGGCGCATGCACTTCTCGGTCGGCCCCGTTCGGCCCGCGCCCGGCTCTCCGGCCGGCGAGACGTCGTCGCCCGGCCCCACCATCATCAGAGGACGTGGTGGCCGATGAGCTGGCCGATCTGGCGGATGTTCACGTTGCCCTTGAACTCGAGCCGGACCTTGCCCAGGCCGCTGAACCAGAGCTCGAGCTCCGTGTCGAGGTCGAAGGTGCCCGCCGTCTCCACGCTCCAGGCCTGGACCTTGTTGAGGGGAAGCGAGGTGTAATCCCGCTTCTTGCCCGTCATGCCCTGCACGTTGATCGAGATCAGTCGCTTGTCGGTGAACACCACCGAGTCGCGAATCCCCTTGAAAGCGAGGTGCACCTGCTCCCCTTGGACGAGCAGGGTGTCCAGCTCATCAGCCAGGCACTGCGGGTCGATCGGGCCGAGCTTGACGAAGCTGCCGTTCTGGAAGTCGATCACCGCGTCACCCTAGGTGCCGAGCAACGGCCTCGCGGTCAAAACGGGCAAAACGCAGACGGCCGGGCCCGGCGACGCGCGCAGCGTCACCGGCCCCGGCCCGCGTCCCTTCGACGCGCCTCAGCAGGCCTTCGCCCAGGAGCACTCGATCCCGGCCGGGCCGTAGTCGGTGCCGCGCCGCAAGGTGCGGCTGCTGACCGTCGGCGCCTCCTCCTTCTCCTCGCTCCACGAGGAGAGGGTGACCCCGAGGGCGTCCTCGGCGCTGCGCGGCGAGGCCAGGTAGTTGTTGGAGATCATCGAGAAGACCAGCTCGCGGCCGTCGGCGTTGGTGACGTAGCCCGACAGCGCCGTCACCGACGTCAGCGAGCCGGTCTTGCCGTGCAGGTTGTTCGCCGCGGCGGTGTTGCGCATCCGGGCGCGCAGCGTGCCGCCGGTGAACCGGTCGGGGTTGCCGGCGATCGGCAGGGCGGCGTACCACCCGTCGTACCACGGCTCCGCGCGGACCGCGACGAGGAAGTCGGCGATGTGGTCGGCGCTCAGCAGGTCGAACCGGGACAGGCCCGAGCCGTCCGAGATCCGCAGGGTGGAGGTGTCCACGCCCAGGCTCTTCGCGTAGTCACGGACGACGTCCAGGCCGGCGTCCCAGCTGCCGCTGCCGGTGGCCTCGGCGCCCATCGTCTTGACCAGGGCCTCGGCGTGCATGTTGTTCGACAGCTTCATGAACGGCGTGAGCAGCTGCTCGACCGACATCGACTCGTGCGTCGCCAGGACGCGAGCCGAGTCCGGCGTGGTGCCCTCGTGCACCGTGCCCGCGACGCGGATGCCTTCGGCTGCCAGGGCTCGGCCGAGCACGTCGGCGGCGTACGCCGTCGGGTCCGGCACAGCCACCCACTCGGTGTCGCTCGAGGCGTCGGCCGCGATCGTGCCGGTGACCAGCACCCGGTCGGAGGCGTGCTCGCGCTCGACGGACAAGCGGTTTCCTGTCCCGGGCGCGCCGGTGGTCGCCTGGTTGACGATCCGGACCGCGTCGGTCCCCGGCTGCAGCGTCACCGTCGGCTCGCTGCCGACCGCACCGGGCGCCGTACGCACGATGACGTTGCCGGAGTCGTAGTCGGTGTCCGGCGCGACGGTCAGCGCGGAGGTGACGGCGGCGTAGTAGTAGGACTCGTCGTCCCACGACCACGCGCGGCCCAGCGGTACGTCGTCGAAGAAGGAGTCGTCCGCGACGAGGTCGCCGTCGATCCGCGTCACGCCGGCCGCCGCGAGCTGCTTCGCGAGCTCGCGGTAGTCGTCGGCCAGCAGCGTCGGGTCACCGCCACCGCGCAGGTAGAGGTCGGAGCGCAGCTTGCCGCCGCGCGGGGACGCCTCCGCCAGCAGGTCGGTGGTGAACCGGTAGTCCCGCCCGAGCGCGTCCATGGCGGCCGCGGAGGTGAACAGCTTCATGTTCGACGCCGGGTTGAGCCGCTGGTCGACGTAGCGCTCGTAGAGCGCCTCGCCGGTCTTCGCGTCGCGGACGGCCACCGAGACCATCGAGCCGTCGAAGCGAGGGTCGGCGAGGATCGTGTCGATCGAGGACGTCAGGGCCGGGTCGCCCTGGGCCTCGGCGGCCACCACCTGCGAGCTGTGCGACGGCACGGCCGTGGTCGCGGCGAAGCCGCCGGTCGCTGTGAGTGCTGCGCTGGTCAGGCCGATGGCGACCGTGGTGAGTCGTGACAAAGCATCTCCTGGAGGAACGCCCGGGCCGAGATGCCCGAGAGAGCCCCATCCTGGCGGGTTTCGCCCAGTTCCGCATTCACCGCCACCGGCTGAACCATTCGTCCCGCGGCGCACGCGCCGTTCGTCAGCCCTCCGCGACCAGCCAGGTGTCCGCTAGGTGTGATGTCCAGCCAGATTGTCCAAACTGGCTGGACATCACACCTAGCGTCGCGTCGAGCGCCCTGGGGGCAACAGCGAGAGGGGCGCCCGGCAGTACGCCGGGCGCCCCTCTCGGTGGCTTGTGCGGGTCGGTCAGAGGCCAGCCTTGTCGGCGCCGTACTCCGCCTGCTGACGCGAGTAGCCCTCAAACATGAGCTGCTCGATCAGACCCGACCGGGAGAACCCCTGCATTTCGAGGTACGTCGCTGCGGCCTTGCAGCCTGCTCATTCCAGTCGGGGTTGACCTGATCCACGGCGACCGTGGCATCGGCCTTCGAGTAACCCTCGAACTCGAGCTGCTCGATCAGGCCCTTGCGGGAGAACCCCTGCATCGACAGGTAGGTCTCCGCGGTACGGACGGCGTTCTCCTCGCCGGCGGTCACCTGGGGCCCGGGCCTCCACCACGGCCGGTCCTCCTCGACCGGTGCCTCCTCGACAGCCGGCTCTCCTCGGCAGGCGCCTCGGCGGTGTCCTCGACAGGCTCCTCGGTGGCCGTGTCCTCGGTCGCCGGCGCCGCGTCCGAGCTGTTGGAGCTGTCGGCCGTCGTGTCGGTCGGCGTCGTCTCCCCGCCACCGATCGCGGAGCCGATGATCGCGATGAGAGCGATGACGCGATCGCCGTCAGGAACTTGTGCCGGGCCGGCCAGCTCTTGCGCTTCGGCTCGGGTGCGGCGGGCGGCTGGGACACGTCGCTCAAGGCTGATTCTCCTGGGTCCGGGGGCGGTCGCTCGGCGGTTGATCCGTGGGCGCGGCGACGCGTCGCCCGAGCACTCCGATAGTTAAGGGAGGCGAGGGTCTTTACTTACGTTTTGCGTGGGTTTCTCCGGACCGAGTTTGTCACGACTCTCCACGTCCTCGAGCGCGCTGAGGAGTTCGGTGAAGTAGGGGCCGGCATGCAGATCGCCCCGAACTGCACCCGGATCCTCGCCGACTACGGACTGCTCGACGAGGCGAAACGGCTCGGGGTGGTGCCCGAGCGCATGGTGATGAAGGACGCTGTCGACACGAGCGAGCTGACCTCGCTCGACCTCGCGGACGTCGAGCGCGTGTACGACTTCCCCTACATGGTGATCCACCGCAGCGACCTGCACACCATCTTCCTGCGGGCGTGCGAGCGTGCCGGCGTTGAGCTCGTGACGGGTCAGACCGCGGTCCACTTCGAGAACAGCGACCGCGGCGCCAGAGTCACCTTCGAGGACGGCCACGTCGAGGAGGCCGGCGTCGTGATCGCCGCCGACGGCCTGCACCGGTGGCCCGGACTGCTGGTCGACGACCAGCCGGTGAACAGCGCGTACGTCGCCTACCGCGGCGCCGTGCCGATCGACAGGGTTCGCGAGCACGACATCGCTGAGAAGGACGTGGTCGTGTACGTCGGACCGCAGTGCCACTTCGTGCAATACCCGCTGCGCGGCGGGGAGACGTTCAACCAGGTCGCCGTGTTCGAGTCGCCCAAGGCGCTGGCCGGCGAGGACGACTGGGGCACCCCGACGACTCGACGCGGCCTTCGCCGACACCTGCGAGCAGGTCCAGCAGGGCTTGCTGCTGATGTGGCGCGACAAGTGGTGGCGGATGTTCGACCGGGACCCGATCATGGACTGGGTGCACGGTCGGATCGCGCTGCTCGGCGACGCCGCTCACCCGCCGCTGCAATACATGGCGCAGGGCGCGATCATGGCGATCGAGGACGGGTGGGTGCTCGCTGAGCACGTCGGCGGCCAGCTCGGGGCCGGCGCTGGGGTCGCGGACCTGGACTGGGACGCCGCCCTCGCCGCCTACGACGCTGTCCAGCCCGAGCACTGCCGCCGGGTGGTGAGCACCGGCCGCGTCTGGGGCGAGCTGTGGCACGTCGACGGATCAAGCGGCTGCAGCGCAACGTGATTCTGCGCGCCCGCGACACCTATGACTACACGTTCACCGAGTGGATCTTCGGTCGCACCGCACTGTTCCCCGACGAGGAGCCTGAGCTCTATCCGAGCATCCCGCTCAACTCATTCGACGTCGCGGCGGACGTGACACGGCGTCGGCAGCAGGTCGTCGCGGCGGTCTGACTATTGCTCGGCGAACCGCTCGCAGCCAGCCCCTTCGTGGACGGCGGGAACCCGAAGCGGCCCCGCTCTGCTGAGGACGGCGGGGCCGCTGCTATTGAGGGACGCTCAGTGCGTCACTTCACAGCGACGAACGTGTCGTCGCTCAGCATGCCGGGCGACACGGCCAGGACACCGTCCTGCCAGTTCTTCGGCACCTCGAGCAGCTGGTCGCCCTTGATGGATGCACCGTTGTAGACGGTCTTGAGGGAGTCAAACTCGTTCTCCGCGAGGAACATCGTCGAGCCGCTCGTCGAGTCGATGGTGGTGCCATCAGGGCTGACGAACTTCACGGTGGCCCACGGGGTCGAGCCCTGCTCGTCGTTGCCGGTGTAGTTGGCTGTGATGTTCACCGATAGCAAGACGGAGCCAGCTGCCGCCTTCGAGCCGATGGAGTCCGCGGGGACGGTCTTGACGGAGTTGATGGTCACCGTCCAGTCGTCGCCGGCGATCTCCGAGCCAAGTGGCGCGGGGTTGTCGCGCGTCGTCCCGAGCTCAGCGTCCGAGGAGCTCTCCTTGCCCGAGGCGGCCTTGTCGCCCGACTTCGGTGCCTTCACGGAAGTCTTGGTGGTCTCGTTGATGGCCTCATCGACCGCGCCGAAGAAGACGGCGTTGATGAGGATGGCGAAGATGACCGCGAGGGCACCCAGCACGATGCCAGCGACGGCCAGGCCCTTACCCGCGTTCGCCTTCTTCGACTTGGCCAGGCCCACACCGGCGAGGACGACGCCGAGGATGCCGAGGATGATGCCAAGGATGTTGAGGACCGGGATCCAGGAGCCGAGCAGGCCCAGGAGGCCTAAGACGAAGCCGGCGGTCGCGAGACCGTTGCTGCCCTTCACGGGCGCCGGCGGCTGCTGGCCGTGAGGCGGAGCGTAGGTCGGTTGGTCGGTGTGAGACATGGTTCCCCCACGGGCAGTAGTCGGGTGCCCCCGGCACGTCGTCGCACGGAGCTTCTCGTTCCACGAGACGCCGAGATCGTAAAGTTTCGTCCCAGTCTGCGCAGGCGATTGAGTAAAGCGGTTGGAGCCTGCCTATGCGTCCTTCACCACAAGCCCCTTGATCGAGGTGCTCTTGGCGTGGCACGCGACTGTCGAGTGCGGGTCTCCGACGCCGTCACTGCGGGCAGCGACTCAGGCAGCAACGTCTACGAGGCTTGCGACCGGCCTCTGCGCGCAAGACCCGGGCCCGCTTCCCATTGCCGAATACGTGGACTGGCATACGAACCAAGTGTTCAAGGGGCCGTCACTGTCGCCCTGACCTTGGAGCACAGCTTGCCGCCGCGCGGCGTCGCCTCCGCGAGCTGGTCGGTGGTGAACCGGTAGTCCGGCCCGAGCGCGTCCATGGCGGCTGGGGAGGTGAACAGCTTCATGTTCGACCCGGGTTGAGCCGCTGGTCGACGTCGCGCTCGTAGAGCGCCTCCCCGAGTTCCGGCCGGTTCCGCACTCACCGACACCCGCTCCCCCAGGCCGGACCCGGCGGCCCGTCAGCGAGCCGCGCGCAGCCAGGAGTCGACCAGCTCGTTGCCGAGCTTCCCGTCGGGGTCGACCCGCTGCACCAGCCGGGCGAAGTCGGGCAGCCGCAAGTAGAGATCGGCGAGCCGCTGCGGCGGCGTGCCGGACACCTTGCCCCAGTGCGGCCGCGCGTCGAAGGCCGCGAGCTCCGCCTCCACGGCGGCGACCGCGGGATCGACGACGGACCGGTCCGACACCCAGGTGAAGTGGAACGCCACCGTCGGCTCGCCCCGGGTCGGGCTCAGCCAGAACGGGTCGGCCGCCACCGCGCGGACCTCTGAGACCTGCAGCGCCGGCGCCAACGTCTCCGTGAGACCGGAGAGAGCCGCCCACGCGTCGGCGGCATGCCGCGAGGCCACGAAGAACTCCGACTGCAGCTCGTCGCCGCTGCTCGGCATGAACTCCAGCCGGAAGTGCGGCAGCCGCTCGAGCCACGGCCCCGGCTGCCCGAGCTGCACCGTCGTGTGCTCGACCGGCATCCCGGCGATCGGGTGGCGAGGACCGTCGGCGAGACGTCCGCCCCAGGTCGTGTCGCTCTGCGGCTCGCCGACGCGGCGCTTCACCCACACTTGCGTGGTCCCCTGCCCGCGCCAGTCGGTGAAGATGCTGACGCTGTACGCCGACCCGAGCACCTCCGTCACGTCGCGGCCGACCAGCTCCTCGTCGACGTGCTCGACGACGGTCTGCGCGATCTCGTACGCCGGCACCAGGTCCAGCACCAGCTCGACCACGACGCCGAGCCGGCCGAGCGAGACCACCCAGCCGTCGAACTCGTCGGGCGACGACGCCCGCTCGATCGTCACCAGGTCGCCGCCGGCCGTGACCACGGTCAGCGCGCGGACGCTGCCGGCCAGGACCTGGTTGCCGGCGCCCGACCCGTGGGTGCCGGTCGCGACGGAGCCGGCGATCGAGATGTGCGGCAGCGACCCGGTGTTGGGCAGTGCCAGCCCGGCGTCGTGGAGAGTCGGCCCGAGGTCGCCGTACCGCAGCCCGCCGCCGACCCGCAGTGTGCGCGCCGCCGAGTCGACCTCGATGACGGGTGGCAGCTCGCCGAGCCACACCAGCGTGCCGGTGGTGTCGGCGATCCGGTTGAAGGAGTGGCCGGTGCCGAGCGGTCGGACCCGGTCAGCGCGGGCGACGACCTGCTGCACCTCGGCCACCGAAGCCGGGCGCTCGACCGCGGCCGCACCGAACGTCACGTTGCCGGCCCAGTTCCTCATCACGACTCCCCCAGATCGCCGGCTCGGCACGGTCCGCACCGGGTCACCCCCCGCGAGCGACCACGTCCGAACGTAGTCGAAGCCTGCACTGACGGGCCTCCCGCCCTGCTCTGCGCCGCGTCAGGAGGCTCCCGCGCGGGCGAGCGACGGTCAGGCCGCGGGTTCGAGCTCGTCGGCGAAGCTTCGGCAGATCTGCGCGGCCGGGCTCGGCAGTCGGTCCGCGAGCCGGCGCAGGCCCGGCCCGTCCTGAGCGACGAGATGGTCCGCGACGAGGGGCAGAAGCGTCGGCTGCAGCAAGGTGGCAGCGACGGTGGGCAACGGGGAGATGCCCAGGGCCCCGAAGGAGCCATCCGGCAGGTGTCCGTCCACAGCGGCACGGATGAAGCGGAGCTCGAGGGCGTCCACATCCGCGACGGCTTCGACCGTGACGCGTCGCCCGTGGATCCTTTCGGAGACGTCGCCGATCACCTGGCGTCGCACGAACCCCGGCACGTCGGTCAGGAGCGAGACGTCGTGGCCGGCGGTCAGCATCACCGGGTCGTCGGGCGCGGCATCTCGAAAGCCGTCGGACAGAGCGGTCAACCAGCCGTGGGGCTCGGCGCTGACGCGTCGGGCAACCTCGTCGAGGACGAACAGCGGGGCGGTCTCGAACAGCAACCCGACGTCGGAGGGCACGACCCGCCCGATCGCGCACTCACCTCGTTCGAGGAGGCTGGCCGAGCCGATGTTGACGGTCTGGATCTCCTCGTCACTCGCCAGGTCGCACCAGGTCAGCGTCTGCGGCGTCTCGTGCAGGAAGCGGAGTCCGCGCATTGGAGCCCTGGCCCACTCGTGGATCCGGTCGGCGCCTGCGACGAGGTCTGCCGAGGCATGGTGTCGCAGAAAGTGCTGCAGTCCCCCGAGCTCGTAAAGGAACATCTGCCGGTAGACCCAGTCGTGGTCCATGACCTTGGCCTGCTGGTCCACCAGGTCCTTGCCAGGCAGAAGTGCGGCCCCACTCACGTCTCGCGCGACGTCGAGCGACCTCAACGATCGCTCGCGGTTGCTCGTGTCCAGCCATTGGGCCGCCTGGGCCAGGATCCAGCGTGACGTCGCCCATCGCGGGAGCACCCGTCCGAAGGTGTGGAGCTGCAGGAGTCGTTGCACCCTTTCGGGGCGCCAGAAGCCCAAGTCCTGACGCTGGGTGAGATCGAGCTCGATCATCTCGAGGGCGGCGAGTGCGTCCCCGCGAGCCTCCGCTGCATCGGTGGCCTGGAGCAGCGGCAGCAGGGTCATCGCGTCTCTCACGTCGGCGGGAACCGTCCGGAGCGGCGGTCGACTCGAACGAGCCGTGCGTCGGTTGCGCTTGCGGGGGTGACGTCCTCGTGACTTCGGCATGGGCTCCAGCCAACGCCCGCAGCTCAGCTGCCGCCAGAGGGAATCTGGGACCTGTGGACGACTGGAACCGCGGAGACCCGCTCTCTCTCGGCTCCATCCTTCGACTCGCGGTCGGCCCGTTGCTTTCGCGAGTCCAGGTAGTTGACTGGCGGCAACGGCGAGGACCGGTTCACGGCGTACACCAGCTAGACGGCGTCCGCGGATACACATCAGCCACCCGACCAGGGGCTGACCCCGTGGGTGGCTGTGCGCTGCTGCTCGCCGACCCGTCAGCCGCCTCTCGGCGAGTGGCCGCTCGTAGCGGCGAAGGGTGAGGCCCGGGGGCATGATCAGGACCGGCTGGGGATCTCAACTAGGCAGTCGTTGCAGATATTCCCCGGTCTGGGACGCCGGATCCGAGCCGGTCCGACGACGAAGGAACGGCACGAGGAGGCCCGCCAAGGCCAAGAAGGGCGCGGGTGCGGCCTCGGCCCAAGGGCTGCGGTCGTAGGACAGGTAGCCGGTCAGCACCGGAGCAAGGAACACCTGGAGGAGGGGCGTCGCGATCAAGAGACTGCCCAGGGCGAGCAGGGAGAGTCTCCGACCGGGGACATCGCGATCACTGCCAGTTCTCACGAGCAGGACAATGAGCAGGATCGGCCATCCGAAGTTCCAAAAGACGGTGAGGAGGAGAGCAGCACCCGGCACTGACACGACGTGGCCCGCGAAGCCCGACGCCGCGGCAAACGACGCCTGTATGAGCAGACCCACCGCCACGGCGGCGAAGGCAGCGCGCCACCACCGGGACCGTAGGCCGACCAGGGCGGAGGGAAGCAGCACGACCGCCATCGCGAGCAGCGCCCACGCCGCGCCTTGGAGAACGGCCGCGTTGCCCACCGGCTCCCAGGGCACCCGAGGCGGGCTGAAGTCGTAGCGGCTGTCCTGCACCCGCAGGCACGGCCCTCGCTCGTAACCGCCGGGGACACAGGCGGGCCACCATCGCTCGGCGGCAGCCAGCACGTGGAGTACGGCGCCCAGGAGCAGAGCTGCCGCCAGCAGACGATCGATCTTCATCGTGCCCCCCCGTTCGACGTGTCAGGCGTCGAGAGGTTTCACCGTAGGTGCGCGATCGCTGATGCGCCAGATGACCGCGTCGAGCGGATCCCTCGACTCGCGGCGGGTGGGTCAGTCCCCGCGGATCCAGATAGCCCAACGAGAGGTCGTGGCCGTGCCCACGCTGCCTTCTCCGCCGATGCAAGCCTTGCGCCGCCGATTGAGTCCGTCAGCGACGTGGATAGCGTTCGGCTACGCGTTCGAGATAGCGGCGTGGTTCGCGCAGCTCTTTCGCCAGGGGCTCCTCGCTGGTGGGGTGCGTCGTTCCGGTTGCGAGGTCGATACAGCCCAGCTCGAAGATGCCCTGGTCCAGGACAGCGTGAGTCACGTAGAGGCGATCCTTGGCGCCCCGCCGCCAATGGTAGGCGACGAGGTAGCTACACCACAGCCGCCCGAGATGGCCCAGAAGCCGGCCACCCGGAACCTGCACCGGGACCTTCGGCAAGGCCGATCGGCTGAGCGAAACTCCGCCCGCGTGGGCGTTTTCAAGGACGCCCCGGACGACCTTCTCCTGCTCGCTGTCGCTCACAGAGATCTCAGCTGACACAAGATCCTTGAAGCCAAGGCTCACTCCCTGCGTGTCGTTGAGATACAGCCGACGAAGTCCCGAGCGGCTCCACGGCTCCACAAACAAGAAGATGTTCGACCGCAGAAACAACTCGCCGGCCGGCTTCCGATCCGGATCCTCGGCCGCGAGCGCCTCCTCCACCGTGCGATCCATCGCCGGAAACGCAGCGAGAACTACCGCCATCAGTGCATCGACCTGCGCCGGCCGAAGATGACCGGGGAGCCTGCGGATCGACGCGGCGAGATCCGCAACCGCGGTGACGACCGGACCAGCCGACAAGCGCACTGGGCCGTGCGGCGGCGGCGTCTGCGTGAGAGAGATGCATGAGTAGACGGGAGCTTCGGGCTCGTGGCGATGCACAGCCGCCTCGACGGCGCGGGCTTGCCTGGCCACGGCCTCCACCTGGGCTGACCTGTTCCGACCGCCGACTCGCAGGTCCTGCCTGTCGATAGTGACTGCACCCGACCAGTTCTTGCTGTCAACAACGACGAGGCCGCCAGGACCGATGGCGACGTGATCGATGTTGCCACCTTCAGGCATCAGGCGATCGTGCAGAACGAACCACCCGTCGCGAGTTAGCTCAGCCAGAGCCGCCGCGGTTGTTAGCTCGCCCTCAGCACCCTGACGGAAGCTCTCCGCCCGGCGCCGTGCGAAGGCGGCCTTCCGCTCGAGCCTTTCCGCCGCAGTGGTCGCGCCATCAGCCACTGTCCGCGCGCTCCGGCCGGCGACGGTGTCTTTCCCTGCGTTGACGCGACTTTTCCCGCCTGGCACCGGGCTGCTCACTTCTCCCCCTCAGTTGAGCTACGGATCAACCTTGTGAAGGGTATGCAAGAAGGAACACCACCGCGGTCATACCGAAGAAGTAGGACAAGAAGATGATGAGGTTGCTGCGTAGTCCAGGTGGCAGCACCGTGTGACCTTCCGGCTCCAGTTCGGCGACTGACATACAAGCCAGGTCTCAAATGCCGAGCGCTTACGGCCCAACCGTCCCGGCTCACCAGTTCTCAGCGTGGACGGGCATGATTCTCCACTTCGTCTGAGAAGCTTCGGCGATGCAACGGGGACTTTACGAAGCATTGATGACAGCCGGCCTGGAAGACAAGCTGGCGACGAACGACGCATTGCGAGCAGAAATCGACGACGTCGACGTGGCGGACCAACCCCACGTCCTTGCCCGGCACTTGCAGTCGGTCATCGAGCGTACTCTCACGGAGACGAAGGATCCGGCCGCCCGACTTGCTCTAGTGAACGGAGTCCTTGAGCACCTCAACGAGGCGACGAACCATGTGACCGAGCCTCCCCGACAGCTTCTCCGCCTGGTCGAGGAAGGGCCATTTGCAACGCCCGCCAGTGGAAACGTTCGGCCTCGCACTCCCCTGTCGGAAGCGGCTCTGCTAACGAACACTCACGGTGAGCCAAGTCTCGGCGCCGAGCTGCGTGCCGAGCTCGACACCTCCGACACGGTCGACCTGCTCTGCGCCTTCGTGAAGTGGCATGGGATTCGCTTGCTCGAGGAAGAGCTCGGGCGTCTGAAGCTTCGCGACGTCCCTTTCAGAGTGGTGACGACGACGTACATGGGCGCCACGGAACGCCGCGCACTCGACCGCCTCGTGCGCGAGTTCGACGCCCAGGTGAAGATCCAGTACGACGCCCAACGGACGCGGCTGCACGCCAAGGCCTGGATGTTCCGCCGCAACACTGGCTTCGACACGGCGTACGTCGGCTCGTCGAACCTGTCGCGGGCTGCTCTTCTCGACGGTGTCGAGTGGAACGTGCGCCTCTCGCACGTCGGCACCCCCGCCCTCCTGGAGAAGTTCCGCGCAACCTTCGACACCTACTGGAACGACCGATCCTTCGAGTCCTACGACCCCGACACTGACCGTGACCGGCTCGACGACGCTCTTGCCGAAGCGTCGGGGCGGTCGCAGCACAGCCGCGTCACGATCTCCCTGTCCGGGCTGGAGGTGCGTCCGTACTCCTACCAGCAGGAGATGCTGGAGGCGCTCGACGTGGAGCGGACTGTTCACGGTCGTCACCGCAACCTGCTCGTCGCAGCGACTGGCACCGGGAAGACCGTCGTGGCCGCCCTCGACTACCGCGGTCTCTGCAATCAGGAGACCGGCGACCGACCGTCGCTGCTCTTCGTGGCGCACCGCAAGGAGATCCTCGAGCAGTCGCTCCGGACGTACCAGGAGGTCCTCGCCGATCCGAACTTCGGCGAGCTGTACGTCGCGGGCTCGCGACCCGAGCGGTGGAGGCACGTGTTCGCCAGCGTGCAGTCGCTGACGTCGTACGGCGTCGCCAACATCCCGCAGGACGCATACGACGTCGTCGTGATCGACGAGTTCCATCACGCCGAGGCTCAGACCTACCGCCGGCTTCTCGAGCACCTGAAGCCCCGCGAACTCCTCGGGGTCACCGCCACTCCCGAGCGCACCGACGGCGCCGACGTCCGCAGCTTCTTCGACGGTCGCACCGCCGCCGAGCTGCGGCTCTGGGACGCCCTCGGCGCTGACTTGCTCTGCCCCTTTCACTACTTCGCCGTCGCTGATGGCACCGACCTCCGCGACATCACCTGGAAGCGCGGGCGCTACGACGAGGCGGAGCTGTCAACGATCTACACCGGCAACCATGCCCGAGCCGCCATCGTGCTCAAGCAGCTCAAGGACAAGGTCCTCGACCCGGGCGCCATGCGTGCGCTCGGGTTCTGTGTCAGCGTCGCTCACGCCGAGTTCATGGCCAAGGTGTTCGCTGACGCAGGCGTCCCCGCACGGGCGGTCAGTGGCACCACGCAGGCGGCCGAACGAGCCCAAGCACTGAACGACCTCCGTGAGCGTCGCGTCAACATCCTGTTCGCAGCCGACCTCTTCAACGAGGGCCTGGACCTACCCGACGTCGACACCGTCCTGTTCCTCCGTCCGACCGAGAGCGCCGCTGTCTTCCTGCAGCAGCTCGGTCGCGGTCTGCGTCGTACCCGCACGAAGCCAGTGCTCACGGTGCTGGACTTTGTGGGCTACCACCGCAGGGAGTTCCGGTTCGACGCCAAGCTCCGCGCGCTCACCGGACACACTCGTCGGGGACTCGAGCGCGAGATAGAACGCGGCTTTCCGTTCCTTCCGTCCGGGTGCCAGATCGTGATGGACCGCCAGGCCCAGACGTTGGTGCTCGAGAACATCAAGTCGCAGGTCGCCAACCGCTGGCAGCAGATGGTCGCCGAGCTGCGCTCCTACGGCGACCAGGACCTGGGCTCCTTCCTCACCGAATCCGGGATCGAACTGTCCGACATCCTTCGACGTGGCAGCCACTCATGGACGCGGTTGCGCCGCGACGCCGGCCTCGAGACTCCTGAAGGCTCCGTGCTGGAGGACCGACTCCTCAAGCGAATCCGGGCCTTCGCGCACGTGGACGATCGGACCCGTGCGTCGAGCTACGAGCGGCTGTTGACCGAAGACGCGCCCGCCTACGCCGACCTCTCGCCCGTCGAGCAGCGGATGGCACGCATGCTGTTCTTCTCGCTGTGGCCGGACGGCGGCGGTCACACTTCGTACGACGAGGGGCTGGCTGCGCTGCGACGGGAGCGCGCCACTCGAGACGAGCTGCGCTCCGTCGTGGACCTCTCATTCGACGCCGCGCGGCACCACGCTTTCGACCTGGCTGGCGCACTCGAGCACGTCCCGCTCAAGGTCCACGCGCAGTACCAGCGCGAGGAGGTCCTCGCTGCCCTCGACTACGCGACCCTCCAGCGCAAGCCGAACTCGTTCCGCGAGGGCGTGCTGTACGTGCCGGAGCTCAACGTCGACGCGTTCTTCGTGACATTGACGAAGTCCGAGGCCGACTACTCCCCCACCACGCTGTACCGCGACTACCCGATCAGCCCGACGCTGTTCCACTGGGAGTCGCAGTCAACGGCGTCGGTCGCTTCGAAGACCGGCCAGCGGTACCTCACCGGGTCGAGTCACGTGCTGTTGTTCGCGCGTGAGAAGAAGGCTGATGACTTCGGCACCGCGCCGTATCTCTTCCTCGGGCCGGCGCGATACGTCCAGCACACGGGAGACCGTCCGATCGCCATCACGTGGCAGCTCGACCACGCCATGCCGACGGACTTCTTCACTTCCGCGAGCGTTGCAGCGGGGTAGACCTTGTCAACCAGACTCTATTGTCGCGCGGCCCACGTCAGGACGGACGCGGAGAGCAGGATGACGGCACTCCAGACGAGGGTCGCGTCGGCGTCGATGGCGGACACGTCGAACGGGTCCAGCTCACGCGGGAGCGGGATGGTCATCAGGCCGACGACCACGAGCACGACCAGGGAGCCGGCCAGGGATCCCGGCTCGCGGTTGTCAGGTCCGCCGAGGAGGACCGCCAGCGCCGGGGCGAGCAGCAGCAGTCCGAACCCGGCCGTGGTCACGGCGCCCCACGAGACCGAGACACCGGATGGCTGACCGCTGACCACGAGGCCGGCGTACCCAGCCCAGCAGGCGCCGGCGACGGCCGCCACGAGGAGGCGGGCGGCCAGACGTCGACGGAAGGGGTACGGCGCCGCGTCGGTGACCGCGGCGGCCGGCTGGTCCAGGGCGAGCGCTGCCGCGGTTGCCGCGAGGGCGGCGGAGAGCCAGGTGAGCAGCGACCCCGGTCCGCCGCGCCACATGCTGAGGTCGAGCAGTGCCAGCGTCACGGCCGCCGCGCCGGTTCCCGCAACCGGACCCCACCGGATCGCCCCGAGCTCCGCCCGGACGGCCGGGTGACCCACCGTCGGATGGAGGCGTGTGCTCACTGCAGAGGCCACGGCGCGTCCTCGACGTAGTAGGTCTCCGGTCCGATCACCACGGCAAGAAGCAGCAGGGCCACGGTCACGGCTGCAGTGGCGACCACCCAGCGGGCCATCCGGCGTCGGGACGCGCTCTCGGTGCCATGGGCGACCGCGCCCAGGACGGCAAGCAGGCAGAGACCGGTGAGGTACCCGAGGCGGACGAACAGGCTGCCGCCCTCGTGCCAGTGACCGGAATCGACGTATCCCGTCACCAGCGCGAACGGCGAGGAGTGGTGGAGCAGGGACAGCGGGAGTGTCGTGCCCGGCAGCATCGAGAGGGCCGCCCAGAGCACCAGCAGCACGCTGGTCACGGCCGCAGCCGTCGGCCAGGGCCACCACCGAGCCACCAGCACCCCGAGCAGGGGGCCGCCCACGCACGCGAGCACGCCGGCGGCCAGCATGGCGGCGAGCTCTGCGTCGGAGTACTCTCCCCAGCCGAGCGCGTAGATCGGAGGGTCGGTCATCCAGGCGTAGAAGACGTACGCGCAGCCGGCCAGCCCCACCGCAGCCGGCAACAGGCACGCCAGGCAGAGGGCCAGGGTGCGGCGTACCTCCGTGACCGGCCCCGCCTCGAGCGCGTCGCCGAGGCGTCCGCTGCTGGAGGTGACGCGGTTCATCGCGAGCAGGCCGAGAAGCCCGATCATGAACGCCGGTGCCACGGGGCTGTCCAGGCTGGTGTTCGGGCGCTCCCTGGTCAGGTCGTACGCCGCGTCACCGTAGTTCTGGTCGGACACGTAGGTCACGACGACGAGCGCCCACAGCAGCGTGCCCACGATGAACAACGGGTGGCGTGCGAGCCGGATCGTCTCGTAGCGGGCAAGAGTGGTCAGGGCGGAGCGCTCCGAGGCCGGTGCCGTGAGGGTCCCCGCGCTCATGACTGCACCGCGTCTAGGTCGTGCCGCGGCACGCCGCGGAGCAGCAGGTAGGCGTCCTCCAGGGTGGGCTCGGTCACCTCGGCCCCCGGCGGCGGGTGGTGTCCGATGTGCCGGTACCGGCCGGTGCCCGTGCGCCAGGCCGACAGGGCGCGGCCGTCCTCGCGGTCGGCGAGCCAGACCCGACCGCGGGCCCAGGCGACCAGCTCGGTGACCGGCCCGTCGTGCAGCACTCGTCCGGCGTCGAGGACGACGACGCGCTCGCACAGTGCGGCGACGTCCTCGGTCTGGTGGGTGGCGAGCAGCACGGTGGCGTGGTGTCCCGCTCCGGAGAGGACGCCACGAAGCGACACGCGCTGCTCCGGGTCGAGGCCGGTGGTGGGTTCGTCGAGAACGAGCAGGTCCGGCTCCCCGATCAGGGCCTGGGCCAGCGCGACCCGGCGGCGCTGGCCGCCCGACAGCGCACGCATGCGCTTGCCCGCGAGGTCGGACATGCCGACCAGCTCGAGCACTCGTCGCGCCTCGGCGTGCCGGGCCGGTCGGTCCGACCACTCCTTGAGCGCCGCCAGGTAGTCGACGTACCGGAATGCAGTGAACCCGCGCGGGTAGCCGCTCTCCTGCGGCAGGTAGCCCAGGCGTCGGCGGATGCCCGTGCGCTGCTCGGGCTGGGACGGGTCGAGCCCCAGGACGCGACAGGCACCGTCCGTGGGCCGCAGCACCGTTGCCAGGATGCGTAGGAACGTGGTTTTGCCGGCGCCGTTCGGCCCGAGCAGGCCGGTGATGCCGACGCCGAAGGCCAGGTCGACGTCGTCGAGCGCCGGCCGGCTGCCGTACTTCTTGGTGACGCCCCGCAGAGCGACGGTGGACGTGTTCATCGGGTCCTCCCCAGGGTCGCCAGGCGGTCCAGCCGCCACCAGAAGACGAGCGTGGCGACCACCGCCACGACGACGTAGAGCGACAGCATCGGTGTGCTGAGCACGAGCACGACATCCCGGAACCCAGGTCCCGACGCAACCGCCGTGGTGACCACCCACATCGCGGTGATCCCCAGCGCAGCCCCGGAGACGGGGAACCACGTCGACAGGGCGAGGGTGAGCGCGGTGCAAGCCAACGCGGGCAGCAGCCAGGCGGCGGCCGTCCACGCGGGCCAGGGCAGCAGCGGGGCCACCAGGAGCAGGAGCGGGAGGGCAACCACCAGCACCGAGACCGCCCGCAGGATCACCAGCCGGAGCGGTTCGCTCGGGGTGGCGAGCGTGGTCTCCCAGATCGGGTCGGCGTCCTGCCCGTAGGCGACGGCCACCGCGCCGACGGGCACGAGGGGCGCGACGGCCAGGAAGATGAGAGTGCCCCAGGTCGAGCTGGCCTGGACCGCGACGATGCCGAGCAGAACGCAGAGCAGGACGGCCAGCAGCCAGGCCCCGCGGACCCGGGGGGCGGACCCGGCGATCATGGCGTCTCGCTCGGACAGGCCTAGTCGCGACGCGACGCGCTGGACGCGCGACTCCGGTCCGGCCAGCACGTCGACGACCACCCGGTCCCAGACCGCCGCGTGCCGGCCGTGGTCGGCGACGTCCCGCAGGACGGCGCGGCACTCGTCGCAGCGGATCAGGTGCGCCTCGAGCGACGCGGTGACCGGCAGTGGCGTCCTGCCGGCCGCGTAGTCCCTCAGCGCTGCCACCTCGGCGTGCCACTGGCTCATGGGATTCCTCCTGCCACGTCGGCCCGTAGCTGCACTTTCGCGCGGCGCATGCGGCTCTTGACGGTGTTGACCGGTACGCCGAGGAACTGGGCAGCCTCGCCGCTGGTGAGCCCATCGAGGATCATCGCCTGCACCACCGAGCGCAGTTCCGGGCTCAGCCTGTCGAGCGCGGACGCAAGACCGCCGTACTCGATCCCGACCAGGACCCGTTCCTCGGCACTCGGCTCCGGCTCGGCTCTGGTCAGCGACAGCACTTGGAGCCGCGCGCCGATCGTCGGCCGGCTGCGCAGCCGCGAGACCAGCCGGCGGACGGCGATCCCCCAGATCCAGGCGGCCACGTCGCCGTCCCCCCGCCACCGCGCAGCTTCCCGCCAGACGACTGTGAAGCAGTCCTGCACCGCGTCGTCCACCGCGTCCGGGTCGCTGCACCTGCGCGAGAGACGTAAAGTGAGCCACGGCGCGTGCCGGTCGTAGAGCTCGCGGAGCGCAGCCAGCTCACCCGACGCCAGAGCCGTGACCAGCTCGGCATCGGTGTGGGCCGTGACTTCCTGCATATCTAGACTGTCGCACCGACGGGCCGATCAGGGTCCCTCAAAAGCTGCCGGCCCGACTGCGCGTCCAGACCGGCGGTCGCGGCTGGGCGACTGGCGCCCCATTGCTATCCATGCGAACAAGAGACCCCGGCCCGGCAGCGATCGGGGGCTCGTCACATGGTCAGCCGAGCGGTAGGCACAGGACCGACTTACGCACGTTCAGCAGGCGCAAACTCCGAGTACCTGTTCCAGCGGACGTCGGTCACAACCGGCGTGGGTAAGCAGCTACCTGTATGGCCGCGAGAGCCGCCCTCTCGTTCGCTCACCCGCTCAGTACCCACGCGCAATACGGCGCCCGCTCTCCAAGAGAGGAGAGCGGGCGCCTTTGTTGGCCACTGCCTATCGCGGCGTCGCTCAGCTGCAGCCGCTGGTGCTGCCGCATCCCTCGCAGACGTAGCAGCTGCCGGCGGGGCGCATCTTGGTGCCGCAGGTGAAGCAGAGCGGGCTGTCGACCGCCGTACCGGTGATGGCCTCCATCAGCTCGGCGGAGGTGTGCGCGCCCTTCGGCGCCTCCTTCGCCGTGGCCGCCTCGACCTTCGGCGCGGTCTCGGCCGGAGCGGCCGTCTCGCCACCGACGCTGCCCTGGTCGACCTCGGACTCCTCGGCGATCGGCTCGTAGGAGCCGGTCTCGAGCTGGCGCTGGCGCTCGTCGGCGGAGTAGATGCCCATCGCCGAGCGGGTCTCGAACGGCAGGTAGTCCAGCGCCAGGCGGCGGAACACGTAGTCCATGATCGACTGGCTCATCCGCACGTCCGGGTCGTCGGTGAGGCCGGCCGGCTCGAACTTCATGTTGACGAACTTCGAGACGTAGGTCTCCAGCGGGACGCCGTATTGCAGCGAGATGCTGATCGCCATCGAGAAGGCGTCCATCACGCCGGCCAGGGTCGAGCCCTGCTTGCCGAGCTTGAGGAAGACCTCGCCGAGGCCGTCGTCGGGGTAGGAGCCGGCGGTCATGTAGCCCTCGGCGCCGCCCACCGTGAACGACGTGGTCCGCGACGGGCGCGACTTCGGCAGCCGCTTGCGCACCGGGCGCTCGACGACGACCGTCTTGATCTCGGCCGCGGCTGCCTCGGCGTCGGCGGCGTCCTTCTTGGCCTTGCCGCCGCCGTCGGAGAGCGGCTGGCCGACCTTGCAGTTGTCGCGGTAGATCGCGGTCGCCTTGAGGCCGAGCTTCCACGACTGCAGGTAGACGTCCTCGATCTCCTCGACCGTCGCCGACTCCGGCAGGTTCACGGTCTTGCTGATCGCGCCGGACAGGAAGGGCTGGCAGGCCGCCATCATCCGCACGTGACCCATCGGAGCCAGCGCCCGCGCGCCCATCGCGGTGTCGAAGACCTCGTAGTGCTCGGTCTTCAGGCCCGGTGCGTCGATGACGTGGCCGTGCTCGGCGATGTACTCGACGATCGCCTCGACCTGCTCCTCCTGGTAGCCCAGCTTGCGTAGCGCCCGCGGGATCGTCTGGTTCACGATCTGCATGGAGCCGCCGCCGACGAGCTTCTTGAACTTCACCAGCGAGAAGTCGGGCTCGATGCCGGTGGTGTCGCAGTCCATCATGAAGCCGATGGTGCCGGTCGGCGCGAGCACCGAGGCCTGCGCGTTGCGGAAGCCGTTCTTCTCCCCCAGCTTGATCACCTCGGCCCACGCCTGGGTGGCCGCCTGGTGCACCTCGGTGTCGGCGATGTGCAGCGTGCGCACCGCGTCGTTGGCCGCCTGGTGCTTGCGCATGACCCGCTTGTGGGCCTCGGCGTTGCGGGCGTAGCCGACGTACGGGCCGACGACGCCGGCGAGCTCCGCCGAGCGCTTGTACGACGTGCCGGTCATCAGCGAGGTGATCGTCCCGGCGAGGGCGCGGCCGCCGTCGGAGTCGTAGCCCAGGCCCATCGCCATCAGCAGCGCGCCGAGGTTGGCGTAGCCGATGCCGAGCTGGCGGTAGTCACGGGTGGTCGCGCCGATGCTCTCGGTCGGGAAGTCCGCGAAGCAGATGGAGATGTCCATCGCGGTGATGATCACCTCGACGGCCTTCGCGAACAGCGCGGCGTCGAAGGTGTCGTCGTCCTTGAGGAACTTCAGCAGGTTCAGCGACGCCAGGTTGCACGAGGAGTTGTCCAGCGACATGTACTCCGAGCACGGGTTCGACGCGGTGATCCGCCCCGTCTCCGGATTGGTGTGCCAGTCGTTGATCGTGTCGTCGTACTGCAGGCCCGGGTCGGCGCACTCCCACGCGGCCGTGCTGATCTTGCGGAACAGGTCGCGGGCGTCGACGGTCTCGATGACCTCGCCGGTGCCACGGGCACGCAGGCCGAACTCGGTGCCCTCCTCGACCGCACGCATGAACTCGTCGGTGACCCGGACGGAGTTGTTGGCGTTCTGGTACTGCACGCTGGTGATGTCGCGGCCGCCGAGGTCCATGTCGAAGCCGGCGTCGCGCAGGGCGCGGATCTTGTCCTCCTCGCGCGCCTTGGTCTCGACGAACTCCTCGATGTCCGGGTGGTCCACGTCGAGGACGACCATCTTCGCCGCGCGACGGGTGGCGCCGCCGGACTTGATGGTGCCCGCGGACGCGTCGGCGCCCCGCATGAACGACACCGGGCCCGACGCCGTACCGCCGGAGGAGAGCAGCTCCTTGGACGAGCGGATGCGGGAGAGGTTGAGGCCGGCGCCGGAGCCGCCCTTGAAGATGAAGCCCTCTTCCTTGTACCAGTTCAGGATCGAGTCCATCGAGTCATCGACGGAGAGGATGAAGCAGGCCGAGACCTGCTGCGGCGACTGGGTGCCGACGTTGAACCAGACCGGGGAGTTGAAGGAGAAGTACTGGTGCGCGAGCAGCCACACGAGCTCGTGCTCGAAGGTCTCCGCGTCAGCAGCGGTGGCGAAGTAGCCGAAGTCCTCGCCGGCCTTGCGGTAGGTCTTCACGACGCGGTCGATGAGCTGCTTGAGGCTCCACTCACGCACGTCGGTGCCGACCGCGCCACGGAAGTACTTCGTGGTGACGATCGTGCTGGCGTTGAGCGACCAGAAGTCGGGGAACTCGACGCCCTTCTGCTCGAAGACGGTCTCGCCGGTCTTCCAGTTGGTCTGGACGACGTCGCGACGCTCCCAGGAGATCTCGTCGTAGGGGTGCACGCCCTCGGTGGAGAACACCCGCTCGATCTTGATGCCCTTGCTCTTCCTGGACGCTGCGCGTGCTGACCCGCTGGCCGTCTCGGTCATGCTGTGCCTCTTTCCCCTGATGGCTGTCGTCGTTGACGTGACGCTGCTTGCTGCTGGAGTGGTGCTGGACTGGAGCTCAAGTTGCGCTCAAGTGGTTTGCCCGACCCGCCGCTTCCCCACGACGGGCCGGGCAGTCTGGGGTCAGCCGCTGGGTACGGCGGCTGGGTCGGCTGCGCGCTCGAGGCGCAGCGCGGCGATCTCGGCCTCGAAGTCCTCCGCGGACTCGAACTGCCGGTAGACGGAGGCGAACCGGAGGTAGGCCACCTCGTCGAGCGCGCGCAGCGGCGCGAGGATCGCCAGGCCGATCTCGTGGGCGGGCACCTCGGCCCATCCCTCGCTGCGGAGCGTGTCCTCCACCTGCTGCCCGAGGCAGGCCAGGTCGTCCTCGGAGACCGGCCGGCCCTTGCATGCCTTGCGGACGCCGCTGACCGCCTTCTCGCGGGTGAAGGGCTCGCTCGCCCCGCTCCGCTTGAGCACGGTCAGCTGCATCTGCTCGACGGTGGTGAACCGCTTCTCGCAGGCCGGGCAGGTGCGCCGGCGGCGGATCGCGCCGCCGTCGTCGGCGACGCGGCTGTCGATGACCCGGGTGTCGGTGCTGCGGCAGTACGGACAGTGCATCTCGCGCCGCTCCCTTCACCCGTGTCGTGCGGTCTGCTGGGTGGGTGCTCACCCACCTAGTTGAACGTCCAGGACCGACAGTTTCTGCCCGGGTCGGGCCCCGGTGCGGGGGCCGATCTGGGGATGAACCTGTGCGTAGCCTGGGGACATCTGCCCTGCGCCTGTGTGCAACTGACCACTAACTGTGGAGAACTACACCCGTGTAAGTACTAGATGTAGTGGTAACCGTACGGCGGCGCCCCCAGAGGCGCAACTGAAACGCCGAGAAACGCCCGATGACTTCTCCGGTGCTCGTAAAACCGCAGGTCAGGGGCGTGGCCGATCGGACCGGATGGGCGTGTCGTGGGACAAACCGGGCGTGTCGCGGGGCGGTTTGCCTCCTCCGCCCCGCCGACCCTGGGCCCACGCGGCGCACCGTGAACGATCTGGGTCCTCCGGCCGAGCGGCTCGGGGCGCATCCCGGTGGCCGTGCGCGATCCGGGCCCTTGTGGGGCCGACTCCGCCCGCGCTCAGCCGATGACCGGGAAGTGGACGCGCCAGTCGTCACTCAGGCGCCGCGGAAGGTCTCGACACCCGCGCCGGCGCAGCGCCTTCAGCACTCGCTCGAGAGTGCGGTCCGGCCGCCGGTAGACACCTCGCGAGAAGACGGGGACCCGGACCCACGCGGCCTCGTCCATCCATTCGTCGCGCTCGACGTCGTGGTCCCACTGGTCGAGGTCATCGCGGTGCTGGCGCCCGTCGTACTCCACCGCCAGCCGCAGCTCGGGCCAGGCGAGATCGAAGCGGTACCGCAGCCGGCCGTCCTCGTGGAACACCTCCACGTTGACCTTCGGCTCGGGCAGCCCCGCCAGCACGATCAACATCCGCAACCGAGTCTCCATCGGGGAGTCCACCTCGCGCCGGACGTAGGCCGCCGCGCGTGAAGCCGCCGGATGTCCCGCACAGTGCGCGACGATCTCCTCCGGCGTGACCCACCCCCTGCGCACGAGGTAGTCGCCCACCACGACCAGGTCCACCAGCGTGAGCTGATCGGCAAGCTCGAGGAAGAGCTGCGCAGGCGCCGACAGTCGGAGACCGCGGAGCTGCACGACACGGGCAGCGGGCGCCGCGACGTGGCAGCGGATCCCCTCGCGGCACCGACGGTCACCGGCCTGCCAGACGCTGACGTGCTCGTCCGCCAGGCCGGCGGGCAGCGGCGCGCCGAGCAGCCGCGCCGCACTGGAGTGGCTGGCGAACGCCGTGGGCGGGTGGATGAGCAGGGCCGCGTGCACCCGGTGGCTCGGGAGCAGCGGGACGTCCGCGCCGAGGTAGACGCCGGTGAACAGGCGCCGGAATCGCGGGCCACGCAGCTGCTTGGCCGTGATGCCGGCTTCGAGTGCCTGCCGGCGGGTGAAGGGGCGGCGTACATCGAGGGACTCGGCGTTCCGCACGGGGGCGTCGGACATCCCACGAGCATGCCGAGCCGGGCCGCCGGCCGTCGGCGGCTGTCCACAGGCAGCGGAGGGGCCGGGATCGTGCACCGTGCGCGGCCTGCGCCCCAAACATCGCCCGCCAGGGCCCCGCATCGCGCACGGTGCGCGATCTCGGCCCCAAGCTCACCCCAAGCTGGACGAAGCGCTTGACGACTGAGCAGCTCGCGTCACCAGCGGGCAGGCGCCCACCCGGACGGTCCAGGCCCGGGGCGGTTCCCGTGTCTCGGGACCAACGACTCAGGTGCTGCCACGGCCTGCACCGCGACCCTGAGGGATGGTCACGCAGGCCGACGGGGCCGACGCCTTCCAGATCGGCCCGCGCTCGGCACGGCCCGAGCGCCGCCTCGACGTGCTGCGGCTGCTCCTGGCCGCGTTCGTGGCGGTCGTCCTGTACTTGGCCGCCCTGCTGCTGGAGCTGCGGCCGCCGCGGGGCCTGGCCGTCGCCTTCTTCGCGGCGGCGCCGATCCTGGCGACCCTGGCGATCGTCGTCCTGGAGCACCGCGCCCGGACGACCGGGGACCGACGGCTCGCCTGGGTCAGCGCCGGTCTCGCGGTCGGCGTCGTGGCGATGGTGCTCCAGCTCGTCTCCTTCCCGGCGGTCACGCCCGGCGGAGGCTTGCTCAGCACCGGCGACGACGCGAGCGCCTCGCTCTACCTGCTGTTCCACCTCTCCCTGGGCGCAGGAGCGGTCGCCGGGGCCCTCGGCGCCCCGCCGCGCTGGCGGCTGCCCTCGGTGCTCGCCGGCTGGCTGCTGGCCCTGCTGCTGGCGCTCGACCGGGCGGCGCTCCCGCAGCTGATCAGCGCGGACACGTACTTCACGCCGCTCCTGGTCGGCATCGAGCTGCTGCTGGCCGCGTTGCTCGCCGCCGCCACGGCGTTGTGGGTCGTGCGCGTCGGGCGCTCGGCCGCAGAGACGTACAGCTGGATCGGCGTGGCGCTCTCCCTGTCGGTGTACGACGTGCTGCTGAACGCGGCTGGCGGCGAGCGCTACGGAGCGGTGTGGTGGGCGAGCCTGTCGCTGCGGGTCGCCACCTACCTCGTGCTGGTCCTGGGCCCGCTGGTGAGCGTGCTGCGTCAGCTGCGCGACGCCGAGTCCTGGAGCGAGAACGAGCTGGACCGCCGGGAGGCGCAGCTGAGGACGTCGCTGTCGGTCACCGAGAGCCTGCTGTCGTCCGCGGAGGCCCTCTCCTCCGCGGTGACCTCCCGCGAGGTCGCCGAACAGCTCAGCACGCACGCTCGCGTCGCCACCCGGGTGACCTTCGCCTCCCTCCTCGCGGGACGCCGTGGCGGTCCACTGCACCTGGTGGGCGCGAGCGGCTGCTCCGACCGGATGCTCGAGCAGCTCGTCGAGATCGACTGGGACGTGCGGCTGCCTGCGCCGTACGCCGTCGCCACCGGCGAGCCGCTGTTCCTGGACAGCCCGTCTCAGGTGCGACAGCGGTTCCCCCGGCTGGCGGGGACGGCGATGGCGGAGGCTGCCGCACTCGCCGCGCTCCCGGTCAGGCTGGGCAAGGATGTGATCGGTGTCCTGTCCCTGTGGGACCCGTCGCCGCACCCGTGGTCGCCGACCGAGCGGCGGATGCTGGCGGGACTGGCTGCGCACGGCGGACAGGCGATGGCCCGGGCCCAGGCCTACGAGGCCGCGGCCGACGCCGCCCGCACGTTGCAGGCGTCGCTCCTGCCGCCGCGGCTGCCACGCACCGACCGGCTCGAGCTGGCCGCGCGATACGTGCCCGCCCAGGACGGCGTGCTGGTCGGCGGCGACTGGTACGACTCCCTTCTGCTTGACGACGGGCAGGTCGCCCTCGTCGTGGGCGACGTGATGGGCAAGGGGCTGCACGCGGCCGCGCTGATGGGACGGATCCGGATGGCGGTCAGGTCCGTCGCCCGGCTCGATCCGGCGCCCTCAGCGGTGCTCGCTGCCCTCGACTCGGTCAATCTCGAGCTGGCCGAGGACGAGATCGTCACGATGGCCTACGTCCTGCTCGACCCCGGTCGCGGCGTCGCCCGGGTGGCGCGCGCCGGCCACCTGCCGCCCCTCCTGGTCCGTCCTGACGGCTCCGTCGAGGCCATCGAGGCCGGCGGGTCGGCGCCGCTGGGCGCGTCCTTCGGGCAGCGGCGCAGTGAGGCGCGTTTCGCGATGCCGGCGGGCAGCCTGCTCGTGCTCTACACCGACGGCCTGGTCGAGGACCGTGCCACGGGCCTGGACCGCGGCATGTCCCTCCTCACCCACGCGCTGGCCACCATGACGCCCCTCGGCGAAACCACCGCGGAGCTCGCGGCGCGCCTGCTCGCCGAGTGTGCGGACGGCGCAGCTGCCGACGACATCGCCCTGCTGCTGGCCCGGTCGACACCGGCTGCGTCGACGCGGGCTGAGACCAGCTCGCGGGCCCCGAGGTGACCGGCTCGTCGGCTTCGGCATTCGGCGACGTCCGCGACCTGCGAGACTCCCTGCGGGACCAACGAGGTCTACGAGGAGGCGACGATTCCCTTGCACACGGACGACCTCTCCGACGCCCCGCCGTCCGTCACCCTGCCGGCCACGCCGGCGGCGTACCGCACAGCTCCCCCGCCGCTTCAGCCGACGCCGGAGGCACTGTGACCACCTCGACCACGCGCGTGGCCGTCGTCGGCGGCGGCATCATCGGAACGGCGGTGGCCCGCGAGCTCACGCGCCGGGTGCCCGACGCCCGCGTCACGCTCGTCGAGAAGGAGCACCGGCTGGCGGCACACCAGACCGGCCACAACAGCGGCGTCGTGCACGCCGGGCTCTACTACGAGCCCGGCAGCCTCAAAGCGCGGCTGTGCCGGCGCGGCGTCGGGCTGCTGCAGGAGTTCGCCGAGCGGCATGGCGTCGCCTACGACGAGTGCGGCAAGGTCGTCGTCGCACTCGACCAGCGCGAGGCCGGCCGGCTCGACGCGCTGCACCAGCGGGCTGTGGCCAACGGCGTCCCCGGCGTCCGCCTGATCGGTCCCGGCGAGCTCCGCGAGATCGAGCCGCACGCCGTCGGGCTGCGGGCGCTGCACTCCCCGCACACCGCGATCGTCGACTACCCCGCCGTGGTGGAGGCGTTGGCCGCGGAGCTGTCGGCGGCCGGTGCCCGGGTGCTGTTGGGTCATGAGGTGCTCGAGGTGTCGGGTCGCGGCGACGCGGTCGTGGTGCGCACGTCGGGCGGGCTCGACGAGCCCTTTGACCTGGTGATCGCCTGCGCGGGGCTGCAGGCGGACCGGGTCGGCCGGCTCGCCGGTGACCCCGACGGTCCGCGGATCGTGCCGTTCTTCGGCGACTACGTGCTGCTCGCCCCGGAGCAGCGTGAGCTGGTGCGGGGACTGGTGTACCCCGTGCCCGACCCGCGCTACCCGTTCCTCGGCGTGCACCTGACCCGTCGCGTCGACGGCGAGGTGATGGTCGGGCCGAACGCGTTCTTGTCGCTAGGGCGGGAGTCCTACGCGCGCGGACTGCGGCGTGGGTTCGTCGCCCGCGACGTGCGCGAGGCGGTCGGCTTCGGCGGCTTCTGGCGCTTCGCTGCGGGCAACGTGCCGGCGGCGTTCCGCGAGGCGCGTACGGCGGCGAGCCGCCGGCGTTTCGTCGCCGGGGCCCGCGCCTACGTCCCGGAGGTCGACCCGAGCCGGGTACGTCCCGGGCCGCGCGGCATCCGGGCGCAGGCGATGGACCTTCGCGGCCGGCTGGTCGACGACTTCGTCATCACCGGCACCGACCGGGTATTGCACGTGCGCAACGCGCCCTCCCCCGGCGCCACGTCGTCGCTGGCGATCGCCGAGCACGTCGTGACCGAGGCGTTGGCGCGCCGGGGTGTGCGTGGCTCGGACGGGTGACGGTCGGCTCTTGGTGGGTCCGGTTTCGTTACCGTTTCCCGGCGCGTGATCCTCGGGGTACGGCACAATTCGGACCGTGGCAGTGGTGGCGGCGCGAACCGGACGAGGCGCATCAGCGGCGAGCGGCAGGCGAAGGGCCGAGAAGGTCGACCGACCGAGCAAGGTCCCCCAGCTGTCGGTGCTCGTACTGGGGGCTGTCGCCGGCTCCGGCGCGTGGCTCTACCTCGTGCGCGCCGCGATCGACTTCGGAGGCGCCGCCCGCGGTGGCGACACGCCGGCCTGGGCCTTCACGGCAGCGGCGACGCTGGGGGCCTCGGTGTGCCTGGTGCTGGTGTTCGTGCTGCTGAGCCGCGGACTCGTGACAGTGGGCGTGGTGAGCGACTACCGCCCACGGCGTGCGGCGGGGCGTCGGGCGTCGCGCTGAACCAGGGGCCGAGCCGGGTCCGTGTCCATTCCGTGACGGCCCATCGTTCGTGGTTCGCCACGACCGCGTGTCAGGATCTGGGCGTGATCGCTCGTCTCGCCGCTGTGTCCCTTGCGCTCGTGATCGGCCTGTCCGGCTGCGGCTCGTCGTCGTCTGGCGCGGCCGACGCCGACGTCTCGGAACGGCCGGCGTACGCCGACAACGCCGGACGGGCGGGCGCCGAGCAGTTCGCGGACTACTGGGTGGAGACCCTGAACGAGGCGACCGACACCGGCAACACCAAGACGTTCAGGTCCCTCGCAGCACCGGAGTGCACCGCATGCAGCGACTTCGCCGACCAGCTCGACACGATCTATGACGAAGGCGGTCACGTCGAGACCGACGGGTGGTCGCTCGACAAGGTCGTGCCGGAGGCCGGGGCCACCGACGACGAGGTGGGGTTGCTCCTGACCGTCGACGTGGCGCCGCAGAAGGTGTTCGCCGACAAGAACGCCAAGCCGCAGACGTTCAAGGGTGGCAAGCAGGCGTTCCGGCTGCACGTGGAGCGCACCGACGGTGACTGGCACGTCACCGAGCTCTCGCCCCGCTGACCGAGCGTCCACAGACTGGCGTCACGGGTTACGCCGCCCGGCGGCTTTGGATAGATTCCCCACGTCGACCGCCCCCGCACGGGCGGATCGGGTCCACGTCGAGGGGTCGGATGATGCGTGCGGCTGGTGCTTCACTCGCCCTGCTGGGGTGCGCCGTCCTGGCCGGCTGTACGTCGACGGCGGAGCCTCCGCCCGTGGCCTCGCCCTCCCCCTCACTCTCTGTCAGATCCTCGGCGCCGTCGAACTCCGCTTCGCCCAGCCCGACGCCGCCGGTGCTCCCTTCCGAAGCCCAGGGCACCTCTCCCGCCGCGGCGAAGGCCTTCGCGCGGCACTTCTTCGATGCGGTCAACTACGCAGCCGCCACCGGAGACACCGCCGAGCTCCGAACCTTGGGCACCGCCGACTGCGTCTCGTGTGACGCCATCGCGAGCAACATCGAGGACATCTACGGCGCGGGCGGAAGCATCACTGCAGAGAACTGGCAGATCAACACACTGCGCGTGATCCAGTCGGACGAGCAAGCGACCGTTCTGGCAATCGGCGCGCTCTTGGCGCCTGAGGTGATTGTCAGCGAGAACGGGTCAGCAAAGACGCGTCCGGGTGGCAAGCAGCCCATGACGCTATTTCTAGCGCCCGCTGACTCCTCGTTCACTGTCTCGAAACTGGACTTCGTGACATGAGCAATCGCGGTTGGCTAGCCATTGCCCTCGCCGGGATGCTGATGGTCTTCGGTCAAGCATCGTCCGCCCTAGGTGATGAATCGTGCGCTGGGGGTGGGGACACCGTGGACAACGGGATCGCCATAGGAGTGACGTGTTCCGGTGACGGTGCCGGCCAGAGCGGCCCCGGCCCATCTAGCCAGACGTCCGATGCCGCGTCAGCCACTTACGTCGAGTACAAGTGGGCGAGCGTGTGCATTCGATTCGACGCAAGCGACAACACGAATAGTGCGGTTGACTGTGCAGCGGCACGAAGCTGCGCCGATCCAGCCATGCGTCTCTGGATCTTGTACGGACGTCTTGCAGACGGTTCGTGGCACGCGCTCGCCACACAGTGCTTCGGCAGGCCACCGACGGTGGCGGATGCGCCGCTTCCCCAGGTGACACCGGCGCTGGTGCTCGAGGCACTCCGCCGGCTGGGGCTTCCCGCGGTCGAGGCGAAGACGCAACCGGCCGACAAGACGCTGGTCAACTTCGAGACGATCTTCTACGCCGAGCCGGAGACGTTCAGCCGAACGATCACGCTGCTCGGTCAGCAGGTCGACGTCGAGGCCGTTCCCACCACGTACACCTGGCAGCACGGTGACGGGACGCTCGCCACCACCGACAGTCCTGGCGCTCCGTATCCGGCCACGGACATCACCCACGTGTACACCGATGCCCACCGCACCGTGCTGACGCGCGTGGACGTCGAGTACGCCGCCGGCTTCCGCGTGAACGGAGGGGCCTGGCAGGACATCGACGAGACGGTCACGATCGAGGGCCCGGCCCACCCCCTGCGGATCAGCGAGGCGACTGCGGTGCTCTCGGGCCAGTACGAGTGATCCACAGGCCTAGACAGATACCCGAAATGTGTCGGCGCGGGCTGGTGTAGTGGTTCGAACAGAGATTCGATCCACCGGGAGCCGCCATGGCTGACGCACCAGAGAGTCCCCCGCCCGAGCCCGGCGAGGATGCACCACCGGACCCGCCGGAGAGCTGGCCCGATCCGACGACGCTGAGCGACCAGGAGCTCATCTCCCTCGCCGTCGCCACCCAGGTCCGGCACAACGCCGACGAGGCACACCGGCTCGACGCCTACGCCACGCTGCGCGACCGCTGCGAGAAGGACATGGCGACCGGGGCGCCGAAGTACTTCGCGGTCACGCCGCTGCGCGAGACCGCCGTCGAGTTCAGCGGCGCCCTGCACGTGAGCGAGAAGCGGATCGAGACGGACCTCGCCCTGCGGGACCGGCTCGTCGAGTGGTTTCCCCCCGTGTGGGCCCGCTGCCTCACCGGACGGCTGGACCTCTGGCGCGCGCAAGTCCTGGTCGACGCCGCGGGAGACCTCGCCGACGAGTCCGACATCCCCGCGTTCGCCGAGCTCATGGAGGACTACCTCCGCAAGTACGACGACCTCAGCGACCCCCTTCTGACGATAGAACGCCATCAGCTCGCCAACGCCGCGCGCTACCGCAAGCTCAAGTTCGCGCAGAAGAGCGCCGACGAGACCTACCACGAGGCGTTCAGCAAACGACGGGCCTGGCACAAGGTCGACGAGGTGGGCACCGGAGCGATCACCGCCACCGGATCGGCGCACGACGTCATGGCCTGCGACTACCGGCTGACCCTCATCGCCAAGAAGCGCTGTGAGGCTCCCGGCGAGTCCAGGACGTTGGAGCAGATGCGTGCCGACACGGTGTTCGACCTGCTGCTCGGCCGGCTGCGCGTCGGGGCAAGCAACGCCGACCTCGAGCAGGACAGTACGGCGGTGAGCGACGGCGCGGCCGACGGAGCGGATCCGGCCAGCACCTTCGAGTGGATCCCCGACGTCGGCAGCTTCGCACGACCCGTCATCAACGTGACGGTGCCGTTCACCACGCTGGCCGGCCTCTCGGAAGACCCCGGCCGACTGTCCGGCGGCGGCGTCATCACGGCGGAGGCAGCCCGTGCGATCGCGCACGACCCGACGTCGACCTGGTACCGCATGCTGACCGACGCGGCCGGGCGGTTCGTCGAGCTCTCCTGCACCGGCTACCAGCCGAGCGACCCGCTGTGGCGGTCCATCGTGGCCCGTGACAACACGTGCACCTGGCCGAACTGCCATCGCCCGGCGACGCAGACGGAGAGCGACCACCGGATGCCGTACCCGGACGGACGCACGTGTGAGTCTAACCTCGACTCGCTCTGCCACCGCCACCACATGGTGAAGCACTCGCAGGGCGTCACCGTGACCCGGGAGGACGACGGCACCTACGTCATCCGCACCCGCCGAGGTAGCACGTTCAGGCGACGCCCGCCGGAGATGTAGCGGCCGCGCGCGCACTCGGACACGATGGCCCTGTGCGACTCCCCCGCGCCCTGGCGCCGTCCATCGGCTACGCCGTCCTTGCCGCGGCCGACACCTGGCTGGCCGGCGCGTCCGACGCGCGCGCCCACCAGGCCCGGCTGCTCACGAAGCCGCTGCTGATGCCCGTGCTGCACCTGGCGTTCCGGCGCGCCCTCCCGGCGAGGGAACAGGCGACGATGCGCCTGCGCCGTGGCACCGAGGTCGGGCAGGGGCTGTCCTGGGTCGGTGACGTCGCGCTCCTCGGCCCCGGCAGCAAAGCCTTCCTCGCCGGAGTCGGCGGCTTCGCCGGCGCGCATCTCGGCTACGTCGCGGCGTTCGTGTCCGCTCGCGGCGACTCGCGGCCGTCCCAGCGCCTGCCGCTCGCGCTGTGGCTGTGCCTCACTCCGGTCATGGCGGGGGCTGCCCGCCGACACGAACCCGAGCTGGCCGTGCCGGTGGCCGGCTACGCCACGCTGCTCTCGGCGATGCTCGCCGCCTCGCGGGTGCTCGACCCGAGCCTGCCGCGCCGCGGTAGGCGGCTCGTCCGGTCCGGAGCCGCGCTGTTCGTGCTCTCCGACACCGTGCTGGCGACGCAGAAGTTCCTGCTCGACGCCCAGAACCCGGCGGCGGAGCGGCTGGTGATGGCCAGCTACAGCACGGCCCAGGGCCTGATCGCGCTCGGAGTGGCGCAGATCAGCTCGCCGGGACGGCGATCTGTTGGCCGGCGGAGAGCTCGGCTCCCGAGAGCGCGTTGAGCTGTTCGATGTGGTGCACCATCTCGCGCACCTCGCCGGGCGCGGCGACGGTGGCCGCGATGTCCCACAGCGTGTCGCCCGACTGCACCATGACCAGCCGCGTGGGCTCGGGTCGTCCGGCCTCGTCCGTCGCCGCCGAACCGGGGCCGAGCACGGCCAGCACGGCCAGCGCGAGAGCGAGGAAGACCAGCGTCGCGACTACGCGGCCGCGCCGGGTGAGCCGCAGCGGTGGCGCGTCGGCGGGACGGCGAACGGGACGGCGGACGCCGAAGTCGGGCGTGATGACGACTGTGCTCATGTCAGGCCTCCTGCGAGTGGAGTGCGATGCGTCGGTTGACCTCATGGGAAGAGGTGTATCGAGAGGCACCGACAGTTCCGGTGGCGACGACTCGAAGACGCGTTCGATCGAACATGTGTGCGACGTTAGAGCATGTGTTCGAACCAATCAAGAGCGATTCGAACACAGGTTCGATAGCAGCGGGCCGCTACCCGCCCCTGGCGGCCGGCTCAGCGACGCCACATCACCCGGCGCCCGATCGCCTCGAAGGCGTCGAAGGCCCCACCGGAGAGGGACGGCGCAAGAGCGGCTGCGCGGACCAGCGGCGACCGCCAGACCGGCAGCGTGCGCACCACGCGCCGGGAGCCGATCAGCGCCACCGCCGCCTCGGCGACCTCGTCGGCCGTGAGCAGCCGCCCGCCCGAGTGGGCCATGGCCTTCGCGCGCCCGTCCGCCCGCATCGACGCCAGAAGGTCGGTGTCCACCCCGTCGGGGCACACGGCGTGCACGCGCACGCCCGCCGCCGTCTCGAGCGACACCGACATCGTCAGCGACAGCACGGCCGCCTTGGTCGCGGCGTAGACCGACAGTCCCGGCACCGGCCCGAGCCCCGAGACCGAGTCGACGTTCACGACGTCGCCGCCGGCGGCCCCGAACGCCGCCAGCGCCGCGCGCATCCCCCAGATCACACCCAGCAGGTTGGTCTCGACGAGCCGACGGGCCGCCTCGGACGACAGGTCTTCCAGCGTGCCGTCGTCGCCGACCCCGGCGTTGTTCACCCAGACGACGAGCTCGCCGAGACCGGCCGCGACCGCAGCCACCTCGGCGTGCGACTCCTCCGAGCGGACGTCCTGGGCGATGCCCCGCGCCGCCCCCGCCTCCGCGGCGGTACGACGGGCCGCCTCGCCGTCCAGGTCGGTCAGGACGACGACGTACCCGCGCCGCACCAGCAGCGCCGCGACGGCCCGGCCGATGCCGCGTGCCCCACCGGTGACGACGGCGACCTGGGAATCGGCGACCGCGCCTGTGCTCGTCATACGCCCCAGCCAACCACGACACGCCAGTTCGAACAGGTGTTTGAACCCGACGGGTCGGTCGCACTACCGTGTGAGCACCAGCACGGGCGAGGAGACGAGGCGAGCCATGGCAGCACGCAAGGGCAACGGTACGGACACGGCGAAGGTGACCGAGCTGCCCGACGGACCGCCTGACGCGAGTGGCCTCACGGCGCGGCAGCAGCGCGTCCTGGCCGTCATCAAGGACTCCATCGAGCGTCGCGGCTACCCGCCCAGCATGCGCGAGATCGGCGAGCGGGTGGGCCTGACCAGCTCCTCCTCGGTCGCGCACCAGCTGCGGATGCTCGAGGAGAAGGGCTACCTCAAGCGCGACCCGAACCGTCCGCGCGCGCTGTCGGTCTTCGACCCCGACGAGGCCACCGCGGTCGATGAGACCGGTGCCGGCGACGCGATGCCGGCAGCCAACTACGTGCCGCTCGTGGGCCGCATCGCCGCGGGCGGGCCGATCCTGGCCGAGGAGCGCGTGGAGGAGATCTTCCCGCTGCCCAAGACGCTCGTGGGCGACGGCACGCTCTTCCTGCTCGAGGTGGCCGGCGACTCGATGATCGACGCCGCCATCTGCAACGGCGACTACGTCGTCGTCCGCCAGCAGCCCATCGCCGAGAACGGCGAGATCGTCGCCGCCATGCTCGACGGCGAGGCCACCGTCAAGACGTTCCAGCGCAAGGACGGCAAGGTCTGGCTGCTCCCGCACAACGACGCCTACGAGCCGATCGACGGCACCCACGCCACCATCCTGGGCAAGGTCACCGCGGTGCTGCGCCGAATGTGACCGGCCCCCTTGCCGGTTTCAACGCCGCGGTTAGGGGGTACACAGTAAAGTTTCGGTCGTCCTCCCAGTTCTCGGAAAGAGACGCCGTGCACTCTCGCCTCGCGCTGCCCTTCGTCCTGCCCGCCCTCCTCCTGGGCACGGTGGGCTCGCCGGCGGTGGCAGACCCGCCGCTCCCCCAGCCCGCGGGCGAGCCCGCCCCGGCACCCGACCTGCCCGAGCAGGCCGCACCGACCGCGACCGAGGCGCTCGCCGAGGCCAAGGAGCTCTTCGACGGCGACCCGGCCAGCCAGCCGGCCACCGACGCCACGATGACGCTGCTCGAGCTGTCGGAGAGCGTCGACGATCTCAGCGGCAGGCAGCGGCGCACCGCCGAGCGGATCCTCGCCCGGCCCACGTCGTCGGGGCCGTCTTCGCCGTGGTTCGAGACCGGCTACGGCGTCAAGGAGCAGACCCCGGACTGCTCGTTCGCCCACGTCTGCGTCCATCACGTGAGCACCACCGCCGACGCCAGCGACGCGAAGTGGGTACGCACCACGGGAGCGGTCGCCGAGCACGTCTGGTCCACGATCGTGGGCGGCCTGGGCTACCGGGCGCCGCTCAAGGACGGCCGGGTGCGCGGCGACCACGGCCCCAACCCGAAGCTCGACATCTACCTCACCGACCTCGGAACCCAGGGCATCTACGGCTACTGCACCTCCGAGGACAACGGCCGTCCTTACCGAACCGACCCGGGCTACTGCGTGCTCGACAACGACTACGCCGCCTCCCAGTACGGCGCCCGCACCAAGCCGCTCGACGTGCTGAAGGTGACCGCCGCCCACGAGCTCTTCCACGCCGTGCAGTTCGGCTACGACTGGCGCGAGGACGCGTGGGTCATGGAGGGGACGGCCGCCTGGATGGAGGAGCAGGTCTACGACGCCATCAACGACAACCGGCAGTACCTGCGCGGAAGCCAGCTGACGAACCCGGGCATCCCGCTCGACGACCCGGACAGCGGGTCGGGCTACGGCTCCTGGCTGTTCTTCCAGTACCTCTCCGAGCGCCACGGTGCCGGCATCGTGCGCGCGATGTGGGATCGCCTCGACGCGGCTCCCGGCGCACCGGACCAGTACTCCGCCCAAGCGGTGCGGTCCACGCTGGCCGCCCGCCGGCTGCGCCTGCCCACCGTCATGAGCCAGTACGCCCAGGCGAACCTGGCCCCGGCGTCCGGCTACTCCGAGGGCGCCGCGTTCAGGCACGCGCCGGTCGCCCGGTCCTACACCCTCGGGCGCAGGTCCCCGCGCACGACCGTGCAGCGCCTGCGGAGCGCGCACCTGAGCAACGCCACGGTGCGCTGGCAGGCCAACCGCACGCTGGGCGGCGAGCGCACCCTGCGGATCAAGGTGGACCTGCCCAGGACCGCCCGCGGCTTCGACGCCACCGTGCTGGTGCACCACACCGACGGCCGCACCACCCGGCGACCGATCCGGCTCTCGAGGGCCGGCGACGGCCGCGCCGCCGTCGAGTTCAGCCGGTCCGCGGTGCGCAGCCTGGAGCTGGTGCTGACCAACGCCAGCACCCGGTTCCGGTGCGGCAAGGGCACCTTCTACTCCTGCCGCGGGTGGGCCCTCGACGACCAGAGCCTGATGAGCTTCGAGGCCGTCGCGGTCCGGGGCTGAGACCCGCTCAGCCGAGCTGCACCATCAGCAGTCGGCCGCCGTCGTAGCGGCCGCCGTCGATGGCGATGGCCAGGCCGTCGGCGTAGGAGATCGGCCCCTCGATCTCCTCGGACGGCTGACCGGTCAGGGTGCCGATGATGCTGTGCCCGTGGACGATGCACCGTCCGCCGAGCGTGGTGAGCATGTCCTGCGCAGCCCGCTGCCCCTCCTGGCCGGCGAACGCGAACCGCGAGGTCAACGAGGCGAAGACCTCCCACGTCGCCTCCGCGTCGTCGCCTTCGGTGAGCAGCGAGGTGACCGTCTCGTTGATCTCCTCGATGGACCCGCCCCACTCGAGGTAGTCGGTGGCGTCGGAGTGCATGAGCAGGAAGTCCCCGGCCCGCGCCATCACCGGCAGTCGCCGGAGCCAGTCGACGTCGTCGTCGGTGAGCGCTTCCTGGTCGGCCGGCCGGCCGCCGTTGGCCCTCCACAGCTGCGCGAACCGGGTCTCGGGGAACAGCTTGTAGCCGAGCGCGAGCGCCTCGTGGTTGCCCATCAGCACGTGCACCCGGGACGGCGCCTGTTGCTGCAGCGACCGGACCAGGTCGATCGCGCCGATGCCGTCCGGTCCGCGGTCGAGCAGGTCGCCGAGCACCCACAGGTCGGCGTCGTCGCCGGTCCACCTGTCCGAGGAGTCGACCAGGCCGGCACCGAGGAGCCCTCCGCGAAGGTCGTCGACGTACCCGTGGATGTCGCTGACGACGTAGAGGGCGCTCATGGCTCCATCGTCTCAGGCAGACGGTCGCCGAGACCGCCAGCGACCCGCCACACCGGCTCATCGGCCTCAGCGGCCTCAGCGGCCTCAGCGGCCTCAGCGGATCGTGAAGGAGTCCTGCATCGTGCCGCTGGTGGGGACGTAGCCGGCGGTGAGCCGGCTCGGCGTCACGGTCACCTGGGTCCAGCCCGTGGTGGCGGCGCCCGCCTTCACGAACCAGCGGCGGTCGGGGTCGTCGGGGTCGATGCCCTGCTTGCGCCCGCCGACGCGTCCCGAGGTGACCTGGACCAGGCCCCGGCCCTTGCGGTAGAGCCCGTCCCCGCCGTGGTCGGACACGCAGCCGCGGTTGTACCGGCCGGCTACGAGCGCCGGGCAGCTCGCACCGAGCCGGATCTGCTTGCTGCGCTCGTAGAGGTGGTTGTGCCCGACGAGCAGCAGGTCGATCCGCTTGCGGGCCAGCAGGTTCATCACCTGCGGCCCGGAGTCGCAGCCGTGGGCAGCGCCGGTCGAGTAGCAGGGGTAGTGCATCCCGACGATCACCCACGGGACGCCGTCGGCGCGCGAGCGGTCGATGGTGCGCGCCAGCCACGCCCGGTCGGCGGTGCCCCTGCGGTAGTCGTAGGTGTGCCCGTCGACCCGCAGCCGCGGCGAGATCATCACGACGGTGGCCATGGGGTTCGTCGCCGGGTAGCGGAAGGTGTACTGCGCCCCGTAGTGGCCGCTCGACCCCAGCTTGTCCCCGAGGCACGAGGCCATGTTCGCGACCCGGCCGTCGGGACCGCCGTCGGCCTCGTGGTTGCCGGAGACCAGCTCGAAGGGGAAGCCGGAGCCCTTCGTCGGCAGCCCGGCATGGATGAAGTCGCACCACGCGGTGTCGCTGGAGGTCTGGTCGTAGTCGAGGTCGCCCAGGGCGAGGAAGAACCGCGCCGGTGAGGCGTCGAGCTTCGCCAGCCCGGCGGCGGTGAGCTCGTTGGCACCGAGGTCCCCGCCCGCGCCGAAGGTGAACGACCTCGCGGCGCGCGTCGCGGTCCCCGCACTCCCCGACTCGTCGAGGGAGGGCGGAGCGGTGGCGGTGCCACAGGCGGCGAGGACGACCGCGACGGCGGCCGTCAGGGCCGCATTCCGCACAGCCAGCAGGGCCGACACCCGAGAGGTACGTCGCATAAAACGACCGTAACAGCCGAAATGCCGCTCAGGATGCGATTCGCCGGAGCGCCTCTCGCACGACGTCGCGGTCGGTCGTCGGCCACATCGGCGGCAGCGAGGCGCGCAGGAAGCCGCCGTAGCGGGCCGTCACCAGCCGCGGGTCGAGCACGGCGACCACACCGCGGTCGTCCGTGGTCCGGATCAGCCGCCCCGCCCCCTGCGCCAGCAGCAGCGCTGCATGGGTGGCGGCCACCTGCATGAAGCCGTTGCCGCCGGCCCGGTCGGCGGCCTTCTGCCGCGCGGACATCAGCGGGTCGTCGGGGCGCGGGAACGGGATCCGGTCGATCACCACCAGCTGGCAGGTCTCGCCCGGGACGTCGAGGCCCTGCCACAGCGACAGCGTGCCGAACAGGCAGGCGTGCGGGTCGTCGACGAACAGCCGGGCCAGCTCGGGCAGCTGCGCCTCGCCCTGCGCCAGGATCGTGAGGTGCGGCAGCCGCTCGCGCAGGGCCTCGGCCGCCGCGTCCGCGGCTCTCCGGGACGAGAACAGCCCGAGCGTCCGCCCGTCCGCGGCGTCGACGAGGTCGGCGATCTCGTCGACCTGGGCGGTGCCCAGCCCGTCGCGCCCCGGCGGCGGGAGGTGCCGGGCGACGTAGAGGATGCCCTGCCGGCCGTAGTCGAACGGCGAGCCGACGTCGATCCCGCGCCACGGCAGCCGACCGTCATCCTCGCGCTCGGCGGCTCCCTCGGGCTGCTGCAGCACCGCCGGCTCGTCGATCGAGTGGTCGACCCGCTCGCTGGGCTTGAGCCCGATGCTGGTGGCGACCGTGCCGAAGTCGCCGCCGAGCATCAGCGTCGCACTGGTGAACACCACCGTCTTGTCCGACAGCAGCTTGTCGCGCAGCTGCCCCCAGACCTGCAGCGGCGCCACGCACAGGTAGTCCCCGCCGCGGCTGCGGTCGCGCTCGGCCAGCCAGAGCACGTCGCTGTCCAGGTTGGCGGCCATCCGCTCGGCGGTCGCGAAGATCTCCTGCACCCATCCGCGCGCCTGCACCTGACCGGCGTCGGCCTCGCCCTCCCCGCCGGGTTGCCCCGACTGCTTCGGGAAGGCCGAGACCAGGGCCCGGGCGGCGTCGCGCACGAGCGCGAGCGCATCGGCGAGGTCGGTCGGCAGCGAGTCGAGCCGCCCCGGGCCGCAGCCCTCGAACGCCGCCCGCAGCGCCTCCCCCGCGTCGGCGAGGTCGTCGGCCTCGGACCCGCCGGCCGCCGAGCCCGACACGTGCTTCTGGCTGCGGCGCGCGGCCCGCTCGATCTCCGGCACGCTCAGCTCGTCGGTCGCCGCCTGCGTGACCCGGGCGGTCAGCTCGTGGGCCTCGTCGATCACGACCGCGTCGTACTCCGGGATCATCGGGATGCCCTCGATCGCGTCGATCGCCAGCAGCGAGTGGTTGGTGACCACGACCTGGGAGCGGGCGGCCTTCTCCTTGGCGACCTCGGCGAAGCACTCCTCGCCGAACGGGCACCGGGTCGCCCCGAGGCACTCGCGGTGGTTGACCGAGACCTGCCGCCACAGCCGGTCGGTGTGCTTCGGGGCCGAGTCGCGGTCGCCGGGGCCGCCCCGCTCCGCCTGGGTCTCGGCCCAGGAGCGCAGCTTGAGCACCTCGGCGCCCATCGACCCCTCCGGCACGTCCACGAGCGTGCCCTGGTCGTCGGGCACCCCCTCGCGGACCCGGTGCAGGCAGGCGTAGTTGGACCGGCCCTTGAGGACGGCGTACGACGGGGGCCGGCCGCCGAGCAGCGGGGTGGCGGCCTTGACCAGCGCCGGGATGTCGCGCTCGACGAGCTGGTGCTGTAGCGCCAGGGTGGCGGTGGCGACGACGACGCGCCGGTCGTGCAGCAGCGCGGGCACGAGGTAGCCCAGCGACTTGCCGGTGCCGGTGCCGGCCTGGACCAGCAGGTGCTCCCCCTCGGCCATCGCACGCGCGACCGCCTCGGCCATCTGGATCTGGCCGGCGCGCTCCTGGCCGCCGAGCGCCTCGACGGCGCCGGCGAGGACCTCGCGGACGGAGCTGGATTCGGGCACCACGGCACCCTATCCGCCGCCACCGCCACACGGCCTGCCCGCTCCACAGGCCGGTGCACACTGGCACCATGACCGACCTCTCCCCCGCCGACGAGCACCGCCGGGTGGCCGGCGTCTTCACCGACCGGGTGGACGGCACGGCCGACTGGGACGCCCCCGCCCCGGTCGAGGACTGGACCGCCCGTGACGTGGTGCGCCACCTCGTGGAGTGGTTCCCCGCGTTCCTCGAGGACGGCGCCGGGGTCCGCCTCGAGCACGGGCCGTCGGTCGACGACGACCCGGTGACCGCATGGCGGGTCCACTGCGACGCCGTTCAGGCGCTGCTCGACGACCCGGCGACACCCGGCCGCACGTTGAGCAACCGCCACGTCGGCGAGGTGCCGCTGGACCAGGCGGTCGACCGGTTCTACACCTCCGACGTGTTCCTGCACACCTGGGACCTGGCGCGCGCCACCGGCCAGGACGCGACCCTGGACCCCGACAAGTGCGCGGTGCTGCTGGCCGGGATGGAGCCGCTGGACGAGCTGCTGCGCGCCAGCGGTCAGTACGGTCCGCGCATCGCCGTACCAGCCGACGCGGACGTGCAGACCCGGCTCGTCGCATTCATCGGCCGGGACCCGTACCGGGCCTGACCCCGGGCATGACGACGCCCCCACCGGACCGGGGCGGGGGCGTCGCGTCAGGTGGCGCTGAGCCGGAGCAGGTGCATCGAGGGCATCTCCAGGTCGAGCTCGACGACGAGCGTGCCGGCGTCGTCGGCGACGACCTTGACCTCGGATCCGGTCCGCTCCAGGCGGTCGGCCGCGCGCAGCTGCTGCCACTGCTCCTCGCTGGGCCAATTCTGCCCCTCCTCGCGCAGCTCCCCCCACACCGCGGCGATGTTGGAGTGGTGGGCGTCCACGCCGTGCTGTCTGACCAGGTACGTCGACCCCGGCTCCGCGCCGTGGAGCGTCACCTGCACGTGCCGCGCCAGGTCGGCGGAGCCGGCCGCCTTCGTCTGGTCCAGCGTCATGTTCCACACGAGCACCGACAGCGTTCCGTCCCGGGCGTCGCGCGTCGCCAGCGCCTCCACCAGCGAGCCGGCGCCGTCGCCGGCGAGCCGCACCGGCAGCCGCTGGTCGTCCAGCCGCTCGAGCAGGGCCAGCGCCCACCAGCGCGGCTTGCGCAGCTCGCCGACGGTCCGCAGTCCGAAGCCGCCGTGCAGGAGCGCGGCCGGCCGGCCGAGCTCCTCGAAGTGGTCCGAGACCACCCAGTAGGACAGCGCGTCGATCCGGTCCATCGCCGAGGCCATGCCGCGGAGCAGGAAGACGCCGGCGAACACGGCGTCGCTGACCTCGTTGAAGTGCGTCGGCGTCACGCCCCACTCCGTCCACCAGATCGGCGTGCCGGCACGACCGTACCGCTCCAGCGACGCCCGGAAGTCCAGCGGCGGCGAGCCGTAGGTGTGGGTGGAGACGAAGTCCAGCGGCGCGCCGGATTCCTCGACGTGGGCGAGCAGCTCCTCGACCCAGCCGCTTGCCGCCGAGGATGGCCCGCCGACGACCAGCCGCTCGTCGACCTCACGGACCGCCGCCACGGTCAGGTCGTACATCTTCATGTACTCCTGCGGGGTGCCGGACCAGAACACCTCCAGGTTCGGCTCGTTCCAGACCTCGAAGGACCACTCGTGCACCACCTCCTCGCGGCCATAGCGCTCCACCAGGTGGGCGGTCAGGTCGCGGACCAGGTCGTACCAGCGCTGCCAGTCCTTCGGCGGCGAGACGATCGCGCTGTACTCGAACACGGTCGTCGACGGGTCGCTGGCCAGGTCGTGCGGCATGAACGAGATCTCGACGACCGGGTAGAGCCCCAGCCCGCGGACGTGGTCGTAGACCCGGTCCACCCCGGAGAAGTCGTGCACGGGTTCTCCGTCGACCTCCCGGTAGACCCAGTAGTCCTGCGACGGGTCCTCGGAGAGGATGGCGTGCGCCCGGACCGTCTCGACGCCGAGCTCGGTGCGGGCCGCGCGCAGCGCCGCGGTCAGCTCCTCGCCGACCACCCGGCCGCCGGTGGTGTCCGTGGAGAGCGCGTGCGAGAGGTGCTCGCTGCCGATCATCGGCCGCCAGGGGCGGTCCAGCCGGCCGGCGTCCCCGCTCGCGTCCACGGCGAGCGTGACGGCCCCTGCCTCCGTGTCCGCGGCCGCCACCACCCGCTCGGACGGCTCACCCTGCACCGCGATGTCCGAGAGCGTCGCGATGGCGTACCACCGCTGCTGCCCGGGGCTGCCGGTGGTGTCGACGTAGGGCGGGTGCGGCACGGCGAGCACGTCGCGTCCGGCATGGTCGACCGGCTCGAACTCGCCGTCGGCGGAGTCGGATGCGTACACCTGGTAGCCGATCGCGCCGGGCACCGGCGTCCAGTCCAGGGTCACCTGGTGACCGCCGGCGACGGCGCTCAGCTGTTGCGGCGGGTCGAGCCGGGGTGCGCGGCCGGTGCCGGCCTGGCCGCTGCGGATGCCGATCCGCTCCTCCCAGTCGGTGCGTGCATCGGTCACAGTGGGCCTCCTCGGGTTGTCGGGCACGGGTCGTCGGGGTGCAGCGGGGACCTCGTCGCCCAGCTCGCGGGCGACGCGGTCCAGGTCGGCCCGGAGCCGGGCGAGGTCGTCGGCGTACGCCGGGTCGTCGTGCACCGAGTGCAGCTCGGCCGGGTCTCGCTCGAGGTCGAACAGCTCCCACTCGGCCGCGGTCTCCTCGGTCGAGGCGCCGGGCTGGTCGCAACCGGAGCCGTAGTAGTGCACGAGCTTGCGCTCGCGGGTGCGCAGCCCGCGGTGGGCGGCCACGCGGTGGATGGAGTCCAGGTGCTCCCAGTAGCGGTAGTAGGTCTGGGTCCGCCAGGCCACCTCGTCGGAGCGCCGACCGGACAGGAGCGGCACCAGGGACCGTCCCTGCATCCGCTCGGGCGCCGGTACGCCGGCCAGCTCCAGGAACGTCTGGGCCAGGTCGACGTTGAGCACCAGCGCGTCGCTGGTCGAGCCCGGCGCCACCAGCGGCGGGTAGCGCACCAGCAGCGGCATCTCCAGGGACTCGCGGTACATGAACCGCTTGTCGTACCAGCCGTGCTCACCGAGGAAGAAGCCCTGGTCGGAGGTGTAGACGACGACGGTGTCCGCGGCGCGACCGGTGGCGTCGAGGTGGTCCAGCAGCCGGCCGACGTTCTCGTCGAGCGCGACCACGCAGCGCAGGTAGTCGGTCAGGTAGCGGTCCAGCGCCCACAGCGCGTGGCCCTTGTCGTCCAGCCCGCCGGGCGGCCCGGCCTTGAGGTCCTCGGCGTTCAGGTCCCGCGCCACCCGCATCCGCGCCTCGCGAGCCGCCCGGGCCCGGTGGGCGTAGTCGTCGAAGAACGTGTCCGGCGCCGGGACCGGCTCGTCCTCGAACAGGTCGCGGTGCCGCTCGGCCGGCAGCCACGGCCGGTGCGGCGCCTTGTGCTGCACCAGCAGGCACCACGGGTCGGGGCCGTCGCGCACCTCGCCGAGCCAGTCCAGCGCCAGGTCGGTGATCACGTCGGTGGCGTAGCCGGGCCGGACGTGCTCATCGCCGTCGCTGGTGAGGAACGTCGGGTCGACGTACTCCCCCTGGTCCGGCAGCACCTCCCAGGTGTCGAACCCGCGCGGGTCGTGCGCCCCGCCGTGGCCCAGGTGCCACTTGCCGACGAGGGCGGTCCGGTAGCCGGACTCGCGCAGCAGCCCGGGGAAGGTCGGCTGCCGGTTGTCGAACTCCGTGGACAGCGTGGTCACGCCGTTGCGGTGGTTGTAGGTGCCGGTGAGGATCGTCGCCCGGCTCGGCGAGCACAGCGAGTTGGTGCAGCCGCACGCGTCGAACCGCAGCCCCTCCGCCGCGAGGCGGTCGATGCTCGGGGTCACCGGGTGACCGCCGTAGCAGCCGACCGCGTTCGCTGCGTGGTCGTCGGCGACGACCAGCAGCAGGTTGGGCCGGCTCATCGACCCTCGCGACCTGCGGAGAAGACCTCCCTCGCCATCAGCGGCCGCAGCCGGTCCTGCATCGCGCCGGCCGAGACGTAGCGCCGCATGTCGTCACCGGCGAGGGCGTTGCCGAGGGCCGCCATGATCATGCCCTGGTCCAGCGCCAGGTAGCGCTGCGAGACCTGTCCGCTGCGCACGGCGACCGCGTCGTAGAACCCGCCGGGGCCGTAGGCGTCGAAGTCCTTGCGCAGGTTGCCCAGGTTCTTCAGCGCCGCCTTCTTGGCGTAGCGCAGCGCCAGGAACGAGGCGTGCGGCGTGACGACGCCGTCGCCGTACTCGGTCGGCGCCGGCTCGCCGGGGCGGCAGCCCTCGTAGGGCTGCTCCCAGTCGGTGCGCTCCTGGTCGGAGGTGTAGCCGGGACCGTCCAGGCCGAGCATGTCGACGCCGTACTCGCGGTAGCCGCCGGCGGGGTTGTTCGACGGCGAGAAGCCCCAGTAGCCGTAGCCGGCCTCGTCCAGGCCGTGCTCGATCTGGCCGCGGACGTAGAGCGGGTGGTTGACGCCCCACGAGCGCGGGCCCCAGGTCTCCTCGGGCACGAACAACGGAACCATCAGCGCCTCGAACATGCTGCCGCCCCAGGTCGGCACGATGTCCATGCCGCGGTAGGGCAGCGCGCCCTCGAAGACGTCCTGGCCCAGGTAGGTGCGCCACTGCCCGACCGGCTTGGTCTCGGTCCAGGACCAGTCACAGGTCGGCGGGAAGGTGCGGTAGGTGCCGAAGTAGTGGACCTGCGGGATCTGCCCCGACGCGATGCCGAGGTACGACGCCATCCGCGGCTCGGTGTTGAACGCGCCGTAGTGGTGGCAGGTGTACCAGACGTCCGGGCCCTCGTCGCGGTAGTTGCCCCGCACCGAGCAGCCGGTCGGCTCCTCGTCCCAGAAGCCGCCGCGGATCTGGCCGCCCGGCGCGTTCTCCTCGGGGTTGTAGTAGAACCCGAAGTCCATGTCGTCGCGGACCGCGTCGGCCTCGTGCGCCAGCGACGGGTCGGCCCGGCTCACCAGCAGCAGCGCGGTGGCCAGCCAGCCGTTGTCCACCGAGGACAGGAACGGCTGGATCGGGTCGCCACTCTCGGGGAAGGTCAGCAGCTTGTCCCCCGTCGCCGGGTCGTACCAGTTGTAGAACATCCCGCTCGCCTCGTGGTGGTCCAGCGCCGCCACCGTGTCGAGGGTCTGCGCCAGTCGCCGGTGCGCCTCGGCGGTGCCGATCAGGCCGATGTCGCGCGCGGCGACCGTGCTCCACAGGTAGGTGCCGATGTTGGTGGGCGAGGTGAAGCGGCTCCGTGAGCCGGCGGACAGGTCACCGGCGATGTTGTCGGCCGGCAGCCCCGTGCCGGGGTCCACCATCTTCTCGAACGAGCGCCACGTGTCCGCGGCGTACCGCTTCAAGATGCCCTTGCTCTGCCGGTGCTGGCCGGGCTGGTGCGCGCGGGAGCCGGCCCGCGGATCCGCGGTGCTGGTCGGCGTGAGGGCGCCGAGCCCGGCCGCCACGGCGAGCGCGGTGGCGGCGCCGATCAGGCGCGTGGTCCGTCGGATGTGCATGCGTCCTCCCGAGACGAGGGTTGCGTGGTGCCGGCTACTTGATGCCGGTCATCGAGATGCCTTGCATGATGTGGCGCTGCAGGAACAGGAACACCACGATGACCGGGATCACCACCACGACCGCGCCGGCGAGCAGCAGCCCGTACTGGGTGGAGTTCTGGCCGACGGAGTAGAGCGCCAGCGCCACCGGAAGGGTGTACTTGCTCTCGTCGGTGGCGATCACCAGCGGCCACAGGAAGTTGTTCCACGAGGTCAGGAAGGTCAGGATCCCCAGCGTGGCCAGGGCCGGCCCGCACAGCGGCAGGATCACCGAGTAGAAGATCCGCAGCTCGCCGGCGCCGTCGACGCGGGCGGCCTGGATCAGCTCGTCGGGCAGGCTGAGGATGTACTGGCGCATCAGGAACACCCCGAACGGCCCGGCCAGGAACGGCAGCGCCATCCCGGTCAGGCTGTTGACGAGCCCGAGGTTCGCGGTCAGCACGAACAGCGGCACGAACGTGACCACGCCGGGGATCATCAGCGTGAGCAGCACCAGGCCGAACATCTCCCGGCGGCCAGGGAAGTCGAGCTTGGCCAGCGCGTAGCCGAGCATCGAGCAGAACAGCATGTTCCCGATCGTCACGGCGGCGGCCACCAGCAGCGAGTTGGCGAAGTACGTCGTGAAGTCGAGTTTGTCGAAGAGGGTCCGGTAGTTGTCCATCGTGACGCTGTGCGGCCACCACGTGGGCGGCACCGCCCGGACCTCGGCCTCGGGCTTGATGGAGGAGATGGCCATCCACAGGAACGGGATCACCATCAGGATCAGCCCGAGCCCGAGCAGGACGTAGGTGCTGCCGCCGCCGCGCGAGGTGTCGGCGCGGGTCGCGGTCGTCGTCTGCGCGCTCATGTCTCAGTCCTTCTCGCCGAAGACCTTGAACTGCACGAAGGTCAGCACGACGACCGCGAGGAACAGCAGGTAGCTCGCGGCGGCGGCGTAGCCGTAGTTGCCGAAGCCGAACTGGTCGTAGGTGAAGAACGTGACCGACCGGGTGGCGTCCAGCGGGCCGCCGTGCGTCATCACGAACGCCTCCTCGAAGAACTGCAGGTAGCCGACGCTGGTGATCACCGCCCCGAACAGCAGCGTGGGCCGCATCATCGGCAGCGTGATCCGCAGGAACCGCTGCCAGGCGCCGGCGCCGTCGACCTCGGCGGCTTCCTGCACCTCGGTGGGGATCGTCTGCAGGCCGGCCAGGAAGATCACCATCAGCGTGCCGAGGTTGCGCCAGGCCGCCATCAGCACCAGGGAAGGCAGCGCCCAGGTGGTGCTGTCCAGCCAGGCCGGCCCGGGCAGGCCCAGCCCGCCGAGCACGGTGTTGACCAGCCCGCCGTCGGTGCGGAGCAGGAACTTCCAGACCACCGACACCGCGACGATGCTGGTGACCACCGGCAGGTAGTAGCCGACCCGGAAGATCCCGCGCAGCCGGGTGACCTGGTTGAGCCCCACCGCGACGGCCAGCGCCAGCGCCATCGTGAGCGGGACCCCCAGCACGACGTACATCCCGGTGTTCACCATGACCTTCTGGAACAGGTCGTCGGAGAGCAGCTTGGTGTAGTTGTCCAGGCCGACGAACGACACCGCGAACGGCGAGCGGATGTCCGCCCGGCGGATGTCGGTGAAGCTCATCCCGAGGCTGGCCAGCACCGGGCCGGCGGTGAACACCAGGAACAGCGCCATGAACGGCAGGGCCAGCACCCAGGCGGCGACGGCCTGCTGGCGGCGGGTCGGGTCGCCGCGGCGGGTCCTCCGGTCGCGCTCCGGACGGGGCCGGTCGCCGCCCGTCCGGAGGTCGGAGCCGGTCGCGGTGGCCATCACTGCAGCCCGGTGCCGATGGAGCTCGCCTGGCTCTGCATGTCCTTGACCGCCTTGTCGACGGGCATCGCGCCCTTCACGGCCTTCTCCACGTCGGAGTCGATCACTGCGGCCACCTGCTCCCAGGTCGGGACCGCCGGCGGGGCCTGGGTCGTCTCCAGCTGCTTGCCGAAGACCTGCAGCTGCTCGTCGGTGGCCAGCTCACCGGTCTCCCAGGCGGCCTTCACCGCCGGCAGGTCGCCGAGCGTGTCGTACCAGCCCTGCTGGGTCTCCGGCTGCGAGAGCCACCGCACGAGCTTCCAGGCGGAGTCCTTGTTGTCGGAGTCGGCGAAGACGGCGAGGTCGCCGCCGCCGACGAACGAGGTGCCCGGGGCCTCGTCCTTGCCGGGCAGCGGCGCGAGGGCGTACTGGTCCGGGGTCACGCCGGCGTCCTCGACCAGGCCGGTGTGCCAGGGGCCGGAGACGAACGCGCCGAACTGTCCCTTCGCGAAGCCGCTCTCCAGCTCGCCGGGGTCGAGCACCCGCTTCGGGGCGAGACCGGCGTCGAAGAAGCTCTTGTAGTAGTCGAGCGCCTCGGTCATCTCCGGCGAGTCCAGGGTGTACTCGGTGCCGTCGGAGTTGGTCACGGCCGCGCCGTCGGACCAGGCGAAGGGCAGCATGGTCTGCCACGAGCCGGTCTGGCCCGGCTGGAGGTTGAGGCCGTACTCCGCGCCGCCCTTCTTCTCCAGGTCCTGGGCGAACTGCTTGAGCTCGTCCCAGGTGGCCGGCGGCTGGTCCCAGCCCGCCTTCTGGGCCAGGTCCTTGCGGTAGAACAGCACCCGTGTCTCGACGTACCACGGGACGCCGTAGGAGGTTCCGCCGACGACCGTGCTGCCCCACGGGCCCTCGTAGAAGGCGCTCTCGTCGACCAGGTCCTCCGGCGTCGGGTCGAGGCCACCGGCGTTGGCGAACTCGCCCATCCAGGTGGTGCCGATCAGGCTGACGTCGGGGGTCTCGCCGGCGGCCACCGCGTTGGAGATCTTGTCGTGCGCGGCCTCCCACGGGACGGCGGTGACGTTGACGGTCGCGTCGGGGTTCGCCTTCTCGAAGTCGGCGGTGAAGGCCTGCAGCTCCTCGCCCTCCGTGCCCATCGCCCAGACGTCGATGGTGCCGGTGGCCTTCCCCTCGGACACCGCCTCGCCCTGGCCGGGGCCACCGTCGGTCCCCGTGGCGGAGTCGCGGCCGCAGCCGGCCAGCGCGAGGCCGGCGACGGCGAGCAGGGCGACACCTGCGGTGGCGCGCCGGTGGCGGGTGGAACCGGTGAGCATCATGATGTTCTCCTCGCGGGTCGTCCGGTGCTGGTCCGCGTGACCAGCTCCGTGGGCAGAAGCTCGTGCCGGGGTTCGGCTCGCGAGCCCGAGATCAGTTGGTCCAGGAGCCGGGCGGCGGTCCCGCCGAGCTCCCGCATCGGCTGCCGGACGGTGGTCAGGCCGGCGTACCGCGCGGCCATGACGTCGTCCCAGCCGGTGAGCTGCACGCGGCCGGGGACGTCCACCCCGGCCTCCCGCAGCTGGGCGAGCGCGCCGAGGGCGAGCTCGTCGTTGGCGCAGACCAGCGCGTCGGGAAGGCCCTCGCGGCCGTCGCGGGCGAGCAGCCGACGCACGGTCTCCGCGCCGGTGGCCTCGCTGAAGTCCGCGACGCGCACCAGGGTCAGATCCGTACCGGCCGTCACCGCGGCGGCCTGCTGGAGGCCCTCCCACCGCTCGGCCACGTCCGGGGAGGCGTCGGGGTTGCCGACGAACCGCAGCCGGCGGGCCCCCGCGCCCAGCAGGTGCTCGCCGAGCCGCATCGCGGTCCCGCGGTTCTCCGCGCTGACCGAGTCGCAGCCCTCTACCGGCGGCCGGGCCACGAGCACCAGGCGGGTGCCGCGCCCGACCAGCCGCTTGACCACCTCGTCGGAGACGGTCCGGCCCAGGATCACCAGCCCGTCGCACCGGCCGGCCAGGTCCTCGACCATCGTGGGGGCCGCGTGGCGCCCGTGGGTGGTGAGGATCAGCACCGACCGGCCGCGTTCGGCGGCCTCGGCCTCGTAGCCGAGCACGACCTCGGCGTAGTACGGGCCGGAGAGGTCGGGGAAGACGATCCCGTTGGCGGCGTGCCGGCGCTCGGCCAGCGAACGGCCCAGCGCGCTCGGCGTGAACTGCAGCTCCTCCACCGCGTCGGTCACCCGCTCCCGGGTGGCGGCCGTGACGCTGGGGGACTCGCGCAGCACCCGGGAGACGGTGGCGATGGAGACGCCGGCACGGTGCGCGACGTCGCGGATCGTGGGCCGCATGCAACACCTCCCGAGTGGTGTCTGTGCGTCGGTGCAACCGGTCTCTGAAAGCGGTTACATGATCCAACGTGAGCCACGTCACTCGGGTTTGTCAACCCCCCAGCGCCTCCGGGTCGGTGCCGGCTCAGGGGTTGATGCGGGCGGCCCAGCGGGCGGTCATCAGCGCGAAGACCACCTTGTGGGCGGGCAGCTCGGCCCACCAGAACGCATGCCCGACCGGACCGGCCGGCTCGAAGACGGTGCACACGACGAGCCGGCTGAGCGGGCCGCGCGGCTCGACCCGGATCTCGAGGTGCGCGGTGCCGGGCAGCCGCATCAGGGCGCGCAGCCGCAGCACGGGGTAGTCCGCGGACTCGACCTCCCAGAAGTCGACGGCGTCGCCCGGGGCGGGCGCCCCTGCGGGCTGGGTCAGCCGGAACCCGGGGCCGCCGAGCAGCCGGTCGGCCAGTCCCCGCAGCCGCCACAGTCCGACCGGGACGTAGCGACCCGGGTCGCCGCCCATGGAGCTGACCACCGACCACGCCTCCCGGCACGGCACGGACAGGTCCTGGGCGTGCTGCTCGACGTAGGCCATGGTGCGCAGGCCGGGGTCAGGCGGAAGTGGTGAGGTACGGCGCCAGCTCGCCGGCGAGCCCCTCGTGCACGCGCCCGCGCACGACGGTGCCCTCGCCGGTGTGCTCGAGGTGGTCGACCTCGCCGGAGGTGTGGATCCGGTTGAGCAGGTCGCCCCGCTCGTAGGGCAGCAGCGCCGCGAACGGCACCCCCGGGTGCGGCAGCTCGGACTCGACCGCCGCCAGCGCCTCCGCGATGCCCTCACCGGTCTTGGCCGAGACCACCACCGAGTGCGGCTCGCGCTGGCGCACCCGCGCCAGCACCATCGGGTCGGCCGCGTCGGCCTTGTTGATCACCACCAGCTCGGGGACCTTGTCGGCGCCGATCTCGGCGAGCACCTCGCGCACGGCGGCCAGCTGCCCCTCGGGGTCGGGGTGGGAGCCGTCGACGACGTGCAGGACCAGGTCGGAGTCGGCGACCTCCTCCAGGGTCGAGCGGAACGCCTCGACCAGCTGGTGGGGAAGGTGCCGCACGAAGCCGACGGTGTCCGACATCGTGTAGACGCGGCCGTCGGCGGTGGTGGTGCGCCGTGTCGTGGGGTCCAGGGTGGCGAACAGCGCGTTCTCGACCAGCACGCCGGCGTCGGTGAGCCGGTTCAGCAGCGAGGACTTGCCGGCGTTGGTGTAGCCGGCGATCGCGACCGACGGCACCTGGTGGCGGCGGCGCTCGGTGCGCTTGGTGTCGCGGGTGGTGCGCATGTGCGACAGGTCGCGGCGCAGCTTGGCGATCTTGGTGTTGATCCGGCGGCGGTCGGTCTCGATCTTGGTCTCACCGGGACCACGGCCACCGATGCCGGCGCCCCCGGCCACCCGGCCACCGGCCTGGCGCGACAGGTTGCCGCCCCAGCCGCGCAGCCGCTGCTTCATGTAGTTGAGCTGGGCGAGCTCGACCTGGGCCTGGCCCTCCCGCGACTTCGCGTGCTGGGCGAAGATGTCGAGGATCAGCGCGGTCCGGTCGACGACCTTGACCTTGACCCGGTCCTCCAGGTTGCGCAGCTGCGAGGGGGCGAGCTCACCGTCGCAGATCACGGTGTCGGCGCCGGTGGCCTGCACGATCTCGCGCAGCCCGTCGACCTTGCCGCGGCCGATGTAGGTGGCCGGGTCGGGCTTCTGACGGCGCTGGTAGAGCGCGTCGAGCACCTGGGAGCCGGCCGTCTCGGCGAGCAGCGCGAGCTCGGCCATCGAGTTCTCGGCGTCCGCGACCGAGCCCTCGGTCCAGACCCCGACGAGCACGACCCGCTCCAGGCGCAGCTGGCGGTACTCGACCTCGGAGATGTCCTCGAGCTCGGTCGACAGGCCGGCGACCCGGCGCAGGGCGTGCCGCTCGGCGAGGTCGTAGTCGCCCGAGCTCTCCTCGGGGTCCGCCTCGTCGAAGTCGGCGCTCTCCCACCCGCGGGTGGCGTCGATCTCGGCGTCGAGGTCGAAGTCCTCCGGCTGCTGCGGGAGGTTCGCGACGGCTGCGTTGTCTGCGTTGTGTGCGTTCGTCATAAGTCCGTTCAGAGTGGCACGCGGGTCGGCCCGCCGGAAACCCATTTACGCCCAGGTGCACGGGTCATGTCAGGGGAACGCCCTGTTCGGGACCGCTATTCCGGAGCCAGCGACCCTCCGCGACCAGCACCGCCGGCCCGGTCAGCACCACGTGGTCCTCGGCGGTCCAGGTGACCAGCAGCGTCCCTCCCGGCACGTCCACGCGGTACGGCGTGCCGCGCTCCGCACCGTCCGCGAGCGCGCTCGCCACCATCACCGCGCACGCGCCGGTGCCGCAGGACCTGGTCTCGCCGGAGCCGCGCTCGTGCACGCGCATCGCGACGTGCCCGGGACCGCGGCGGGCCACGAACTCGACGTTGACGCCCGCTGGGTAGTCGGCCGGGTCGTGCGCCGGGGCGTCGAGCAGCGGCCCGGCGTCGTCGAGGGAGTCGACGAAGGCGACCGCGTGCGGGTTGCCCATGGACACGTGCAGCGCCACCCAGGACCGCTCCCCCACGCCCACCTTGGTCTCGCCGAGCACCTGCGGGCGACCCATGTCGACGCTGGCCTGCCCGGCAGCGCCGGCCAAGTGCTCGAGGTCGCCGAACGTGACGGTGAGCACGCCGGCGCGGGTCCCGATCGGCAGCGGGCGCGAGGCGTCGGCGCCCTCGTGCTCGACGAGGTAGCGCGCGAACACCCGGATGCCGTTGCCGCACATCTCCGACAGCGAGCCGTCGGCGTTGCGGTAGTCCATGAACCACTCGGCCGCTCCGCGCGCCGCGACGCAGGCCGGGTCGTCGTACGCCGAGGTCCGCACCACCCGCAGCACGCCGTCCGCGCCGAGCCCGGCGCGCCGGTCGCAGAGCCGGGCGACGAGGTCCGGGGTGAGGTCGCCGTGCACCGAGCCGTCGGGATCCGGCAGCAGCACGAAGTCGTTCTCGGTGCCGTGCCCCTTGACGAACCGGAAGCCGCTGGTCATCGCCCCAGTCTAGGCCGGTGCGCCGCTCGTCCCCGGTCCCGGGCGTGGCGGGCGGAAACTGTCGGCGGCGTGTGTGACCTTGGGGTCATGAACACCTCAGAGGTCCTGATGCTGCGGGGCACCGAGGGTCCCTGCCCCGACTGCGGCGACCTGCGGATCCTGGTCCCGGTCGACCCGGCCGGTCTCGGCGGGCCGGAGTTCTGCTGCACCTCGTGCGACGCCGCCGTCGTGCTGCTCGACGGCGTCGCCGGAGACGTGCTGCTCAGTCGCCGGGCGTGCTAGAGACGGCTCGCCTCCCCCACGCGCAACCCGGCGGCCGGGGCACGTGGTGGGTGCTCCGGCCGCCGGAGGAAGCAGGCCGCCCGGTGGCGGGTCGACGGCTCCCACACTTCTCGGGTGCCGCTCCCCGCTGCAATAGTCAGTTCTGACCACCTGGCCGACGGACCGCCGCGAGAGCCAGCTCGGCCCGCTCCGGGGCGTCCCAGCCCACCCAGGTGATCCGGGGGTCCCGGCGGTTCCACGCGTCCTGCCGGCGGGCGAACCGGCGGGTGCCCTGCACGGTCTGCGCGAACGCCTCCTCCTCGGTGAGGTTCCCGGCGAGGTGGTCGAGCACCTGCTGGTAGCCGAGGGCCCGCCGGGCCGTCCGGCCCTCCCGCAGCCCGGCCGCCTCCAGGCGGCGTACCTCCTCGACGAGGCCGGCCTCCCACATCCGCCGCACCCGCTGCTCGATCCGCTCGTCGAGGGCCGGCCGGGGGATCTCGACGCCCACCTGGACGGCGCCGTCGTAGAAGTACGTCTGGTCCGGCAGCGTGGCGCTGAACGGGCGGCCGGTGATCTCGACGACCTCGAGGGCGCGCACGACCCGGCGGCCGTTGGTGGCGATGATGCGGCCGGCCGCCACCGGGTCCAGCGACTCGAGCCGCCGGTGGAGCGCCTCGGCGCCCTCCTCCGCGAGCTCCGCCTCCAGCCGGAGCCGTACGGCGGGGTCGGTCCCGGGGAACTCGAACCGGTCGAGCACCGCCCGCGTGTACAACGCCGAGCCGCCGACCAGCACCGGGGTCACGCCGCGCCGGCGGCAGTCGTCGACGGCCGCGCGCGCCCACGCCTGGAACTGCGCCACGGTCGCCGGCTCGGTCACGTCGAGCACGTCGAGCAGATGGTGGGCGATGCCGCGGCGCTCGGCCACCGGCAGCTTGGCGGTGCCGATGTCCATGCCGCGGTAGAGCTGCATGGAGTCGGTGTTGACGATCTCGCCACCGGTGGCCTCCGCGAGGGCGAGGGACAGGTCGCTCTTGCCGGCGGCCGTGGCGCCCACGACGGCGACCACAGGCGGCAGCGCCCCGGCGGGGCTCGGCTCGTCGACCCTCCTCTTCCACATGGGGAGGAGTCTTCCAAACCGCTCCGGGGTTTCCCGGTCCCCCGCCCGGGTACGTCGTTGCGTATGGCACCTCGTGAGCAGACGCAGCAGGTGAAAGGTGGGCCGGCCAACCACGCCGCCCACACCGACCTCGACGCGCCGACTCCCCCCGGCGGGCCGCTGCGACAGGACCGGCCCGACGCCGACGTGGACCCCACCGGCTCGGTGGACCCGGCACCGCCCGGGCCCGACCCCGACGTGCAGCCGAGCAGCACGCCGGACGGCCCGACGACGATCCCGTCGCCGAGCACGCCCGAGGGCGAGCCGGGGCCGGACCCCCGCGACGAGGCGGTCCAGGAGGAGAACGCCGGGTCGTCGCTGGACCAGCCCTCCGACGGCTCGGGCGCCGAGTGAGCACCACCGCAACCGCACCGACCGGCACGGAACGGACCAGGAGCAAGGAGCGCGAGATGACGCGGCGAGTGACCAGCAACGAGGAGATCGACGAGGACGCCCGCGCCGGCAACCCCTCCGGTGAGAGCCCCGAGCACCTCGCCGGCGACCTCGGCGTGAGCAGCGAGCGGCAGGCGCCGTTCGAGGGGATCGACGGCACCGGCAGCGCCGGGACGGCCGTCGACCACACCGACGGCACCCTCGAGACCCATCCGGAGGTCACCGGCTCCCAGCAGCCCGGCGCGACACCGCATCCGCAGGACCCGGCCGAGGGGCCCGACGAGCCGGCCCACGACGAGCCGGGGCAGAACGGCGACGCCCCGCGGGTGCACCCCGAGGACCCCGCCGAGGGCGCCGACGACGAGTCGACGACGGGCGTGGACCGCACCGTGGGCGAGTCGAACACCGCCGAGGTGCCGAGCCAGCCCTTCGACCGGGCCAGGAACCCGGGCCACTCCCACGGCTGAGGTGAGCTCTCCGCAGCCGCGCTTCGCGGTCGTGCCGGCCGCCTACGTGATGCTCCTGCGCGGGCCCGAGAGCGAGCGGGAGGTGCTGCTGCAGCTGCGCCGGGGCACCGGCTACCGGGACGGGCACTGGGCGTGCGCGGCCGCCGGCCACGTCGAGCAGGGTGAGTCGGTCTTCGCAGCCGCTGCCCGCGAGGCCGCCGAGGAGCTCGGGGTCACCCACGTCGGGCTCTCCCCCGTCTGCGCCATGCAGCGCACGCACGGCAACGGCCGGCCGGTCGACGAGCGCGTCGACTACTTCTTCGCCGCCAGGTCCTGGACCGGCGAGCCCCGGATCGTCGAGCCGGAGAAGTGCGCCGCCCTGGACTGGTTCGCGCTGTCGGCGCTCCCAGACCCCGTCGTACCGCACGAGCACGCCGTGCTCAGCGCCCTGGCCGCCGGGTCCGTCCCCCCGGTGATCGCGTTCGGGTTCTGACCGGGCCGCGGACCGCAGCCGCTCGGCTCACTCGGCCGAGCAGCCCGCGGCCTCGGGCAGCGGCGCCGGGACGCCGACGCCCGGCAGGCCCAGCGAGACCGACGAGCCCTGGGCCGGGGCCGCGGTGCGGGCCTGCCACGCGTCGCCGGACCGGGTACGCCGGACGCTGCGCACCGCCGCGTCCGAGACCAGGTGGTGCGGGGCGCCGTAGGTCACCTCGACCTCGACCACGTCGCCCGGGCGTACGTCGACAGGGCGACCGTCGGCGTCGACCGGCGTGAAGTGCACCAGCCGGTTGTCGCGCGCGCGGCCGGAGAGCCGGTGGGTCGCCTCGTCCTTGCGCCCCTCCCCCTCGGCGACCATCAGCTCGACGACCGAGCCCTCGAGCGCGCGGTTCTCCTGCCAGGCGATCTCGTTGACCAGCGCGACCAGCCGCTCGTAGCGGTGCTGGACCACCGCGCGCGGCACCTGCTCCTCGAGCACGGCGGCCGGGGTGCCGGGACGCTTGGAGTACTGGAAGGTGAAGGCACCGGAGAACCGGGCCCTCTCGACCACCTTCATCGTCTCGAGGAAGTCCTCCTCGGTCTCGCCGGGGAAGCCGACGATGATGTCGGTGGTGATCGCGGCCTGCGGCATCGCGGCGCGGACCCGGTCGATGATCCCGAGGAACCGCTCCTGCCGGTAGGAGCGGCGCATGTCCTTGAGCACCTTGTCCGAGCCCGACTGCAGCGGCATGTGCAGCTGCGGCATCACGTTCGGTGTCTGCGCCATCGCCTCGATGACGTCGTCGGTGAAGGCCGCCGGGTGCGGGCTGGTGAACCGCACCCGCTCCAGGCCGTCGATCTCGCCGCACGCGCGCAGCAGCTTGCCGAAGGCGAGCCGGTCGCCGAACTCGACGCCGTAGGTGTTGACGTTCTGGCCGAGCAGCGTCACCTCGCTGACCCCCTCGGCGACCAGCGCGCGGACCTCGGCGAGGACGTCGCCGGGCCGCCGGTCCCTCTCCTTGCCGCGCAGGCTCGGCACGATGCAGAAGGTGCAGGTGTTGTTGCACCCGACCGAGATCGACACCCAGGCGGCGTACGCCGACTCGCGCTTGGTCGGCAGCGTGGAGGGGAAGACCTCCAGCGACTCGAGGATCTCGACCTGGGCCTCGTCCTGGACGCGGGCCCGGTCGAGCAGCGCGGGCAGCGAGCCGATGTTGTGGGTGCCGAAGACGACGTCGACCCAGGGCGCCTTGCGGGTGATCTCGCCGCGGTCCTTCTGCGCCAGGCAGCCCCCGACGGCGATCTGCATGCCCGGCTTCCTGGCCTTCACCGGGGCCAGGTGGCCGAGGTTGCCGTAGAGCTTGTTGTCGGCGTTCTCACGCACGGCACAGGTGTTGAACACGACCACGTCCGCTTGCTCGTCGTCGGGTGCGGCGACGTAGCCGGCATCCTCGAGCAGGCCGGTCAGCCGCTCGGAGTCGTGGACGTTCATCTGGCAGCCGTAGGTGCGCACCTCGTAGGTGCGGGGACTGGTGGCAAGGGTCTCGGGCGCTGCAGTCATGACCGGTCAAGGGTACGGCGGCGTGCTTGGATGTCCCGCATGACCCGTGTTCTCGTGGCACCGGACAAGTTCAAGGGCTCGCTCACGGGCCTGGAGGTGGCCCGGGCCGTCGCCCGGGGCCTCCGCAGCCGCCGCCCGGACGTCGAGGTCGACATCCTGCCGGTGGCCGACGGCGGCGACGGCACCCTCGACGCCGCGGTCGCCGCGGGGTTCGAGCCGGTCGAGGTCACCGTCACCGGACCGACCGGGCAGCCGGTGCGTACCCGGTTCGCCCGCCGCGGCGAGACCGCCGTCGTCGAGATGGCCGACGCCTGCGGGCTCGAGCGGCTGCCGGGCGGTCGGTTCGCTCCCCGGAGCGCGACCAGCCGCGGGCTCGGGGAGGTGATCGCCGCGGCGCTCGAGACCGGAGCGAGCAGCATCGTGGTCGGCATCGGCGGCAGCGCCAGCACCGACGGCGGCGCCGGCCTGGTGGCGGCTCTCGGGGCACGACTCCTCGACGTCGCCGGGGACCCGCTGCCCGAGGGCGGCGAGGCCCTGGCCCGGCTGCACACGCTGGACCTCGGCGACCTGGACCCGCGCCTGCGGGAGACCGAGATCGTGGTCGCCTGCGACGTCGACAACCCCCTCACCGGCGACAAGGGCGCCGCCGCCGTCTACGGCCCGCAGAAGGGCGCCTCGGCCGGGGACGTCGCGCTCCTCGACGCGGCGCTGGCGCACTGGGCCGACGTGGTCGCCACGGACACCGGGTCCGACCGGCGCGACGAGGCCGGGGCCGGCGCCGCGGGCGGTGTCGGGTTCGGCGCGCTCGCGCTGCTCGGTGCCCGGCTGCGCCCGGGGATCGAGCTCATGCTGGACCTCGTCGACTTCGCCGCACGCGTGCCCGGCGCCGCCCTGGTCGTCACCGGTGAGGGTTCGCTGGACCACCAGTCGCTGCACGGCAAGGCGCCGGTCGGCGTCGCCCGCGCCACCCGGGCGGCCGGCCCGGCGGTGCCGGTGGTCGCGGTCTGCGGGCGCCGCGAGCTCGACGACGTCGCGCTGCGTGGCGCCGGCATCGCGGCGGCGTACGCGCTGCTGGACCGGGAGCCGGACCCACAGGTCTGCATGCGCGAGGCGGCCACGCTGCTCGAGCGGGTGGGGGCCGCGCTGGCCGACGAGCACCTCTGAGAAGCCCTATGTCAAGCCGCCTCGGTCTGCTGGGCGAGGACGCGTTTGAGTGCGCGGTGGGTTTCGGGGTCGTAAGCGAGGTCGTCTTGCCAGCAGTGCCAGATGACGTGCAGCCAGGCTCGGGCGAGGATGCGGATGGCGTGGGCGTGGTCGTGGCCACGGGCTCGTGCCCGGTCGTAGAGGTCGGCGGCCCAGGGGTTGGCATCTCGGCTGCCGTTGGCGAAGTCGGTGACGGCGTCGCGCAGCTGCTTGTCGCAGGCCCAGCGGAATCCGACTGCGCGGAGCTTTCCGGACTGCCGCGTCGAGGGCGCGGCGCCGGCCAGACAGGTCAGCGACTCGGGCGTGGGGAAACGGGCACGGCAGTCGCCGATCTCGGCCAGCAGCCGTGCGGCGCGCACCCGACCGGATCGGGGAAGGCTGGTGAAGATGTGGGCGTCGGCGTGCGCGGTGAGCTGGCGGTCGATCTGGGCCGAGAGCGTCTTGATCTGCTCGAGCAGGGTTCGCAGCAGCGCGACGTAGCCGGCGGTGATGGCCGCCTGGCTGGTGGCGTGGACGCCGGTGGCCCCACGGGGTGCGTCCAGCAGCCGCTGGTGCAGCACCTCGGGGTCGGTGCGGCCGGAGTAGCCCTGCTTGGCCAGCCAGTCGCTCAGGCGTTTGGGTGTGAGCCAGTCGGCGCGGTCTTGGGTGTCGAAGCGGGTCAGGAACGCCAGGGTGATCTCGGAGTCGATGTCGGCGAACAGTCCGATGGCGCCGGGGAAGACGTTACGCAGGTGGGCACGGAGCTGGTTGGCCGCGGCGACGCGGTGCTTGACCAGGTCCTTGCGGGCGCGGCAGGACCGGCGCAGCGCGATGGTGGCTTCGGTGTCAGGGACCAGCGGTCGGAGTCGGGCGCGGTCGGTGCGCAGGGTGTCGGCCAGGACATAGGCGTCGAACCGGTCGTCCTTGTTGCCGGCCGACCCGTAGCGGCTGCGCAGGTTCTTGACCTGGTTCGGAGAGATCACCACCACGGTCAGTTCGGCGTCGAGCAGCGCGTCGATCACGGGGCCGTCGGGGCGCTCGATCGCGACCTCTGCGACTCCGTGACGACCCAGGAACGCGGTCAGATCACGCAGACCGGCGATGGTGTGCTCGACCATCGTGGCGGCGACCTTGCGGCCGCGGCAGTCGACGATGCATACAGCGTGGTCGTCGCGGGCCCAGTCGATGCCCGCGGTCACGTCGTTGGGGGCGACCTCGGGCAGGACCAGAGGACGTTCACTACTCACGGTGTTGCTGGCAGACTTCACGTCAGCCTCCTCGCTGCTAGACCCAGTGGGGAGGCACCCACTTCTTCAGGTGTCGTTGGTGCCGGGACGTGTCTGCCGGTTCGCTCACTGATCGGCGCTCGCAGCCAGTCGTCCCGGCCTTGGCGCACAGCCCTATCGACGGTCCACACGTCCCGGGCAACCACCAGGTCCTGCAGATCTCAGAGTGGACGTCCTCGGCGTCAAGCGAGCAGGGCAGTGACCTGGCGGCACCCGGGGTGCATCAAGGCCCTATCGGAGAGCCTCAACACAAGGATGGTGGCGCAGTGAGCGCGTCCCCACCCGGCGGCTGCGCCCGGATCAGCCCTTGTCGGGGTCCGCGGCCTCGGTCAGGGTCTCCATCTCCGCAGCGACGGCGTTGGCCTCGCCCAGGTCGAGCACGGGCTCGGTGAGGTGGTCGTCGGTGGTGTCGGGCACCTCCGGCTCGGGAGCGCCCAGCTCGTCCTCGAGCTCGCCGGCCACCTCGTCCGCGATCTCGTCGACCTCGGCCCGCTGGAGCGCGGCGTCCCCGTGCTCCTCGTCGCGGCTCGCGCCGCGGGGCTCGTGGGCCATCCCGTCGAGGTAGTCGCCCTCCCCCCGCTCGGCCGCGGCCTCGGCGGCAAGAGCCTCGCCGACCACGTCCACGGGCGGCTCGGCCGGCGGCGCGGGCTCCGCGAGCACGACCTCCGGCTCCTCACCGACGTCGGTCCCGTCGAGACCGGCTGCCGCACCGTCCGAGGCGGTGGCAGCCGACGTCCGGGGCGGCGCGTCGGCGTCGTGGCCGGCCGCCCGCTGGCCCGGGACCGTCGCGGGGCGGTGGCCGTCCGACAGCAGCAGCTGCGCGATGTGGAACGTCTTGCGGACCGCCGCCTCGGCGAGGCCGACGGCGGTGCCGGCGACCCCGACGGCGCTGTCCGCGACGCCGAACGCGCCCTTCGCAACGCGGGACGGGTGAATGGCTGAGAGCATGTGAGTCCTCCTCATCGACAACTCGCGAAGTGCCCGTGCGGCGCTCACGCAAACCCTGACCGACGCCGCTGTGGCTGTCCTCACAGCAGCGGCTCGGTCAGGCCGTGCCGAGGTTGTTCGGCGCCGGGTCCCCGTCGCCGGGTCGGTCCGTGCCCTGCTGCCGTGCCCGCGTGGGGAGCTTGTCGCCCGGGCCGTCCGCCGCATCCGGACCGTCCACCGCAGCCGGGTCGGCTGCCTTCTTCGTCGCCGCCTTCTTGGCCGGCGCCTTCTTCGTGGCGGCCCTCTCGGCCGGCGCCTTCTTCGTGGCGGCCTTCTCGGCCGGAGCCTTCTTGGCCGCCACCTGGGCGACGGCGACCGGGGACGCCTCGTGCGCCGCCGCGCGGTCCTCCGGGGTCGGCTCCAGCAGGCTGTCGGCGTCGGGCGCGTCGGGCGCGTCGGGCGCGTCGGTCCCGGCGGCCTTCTTCGCGGGCGCCTTCTTCGCGGGCGCCTTCTTCGCCGGGGCCTTCTTGGCGGGCGCCTTCTTCGCCGGGGCCTTCTTCGCCGGGGCCTTCTTGGCGGGCGCCTTCTTCGCGGGCGCCGGCGCCAGGTCGGCGGGTGAGGCGTCGTGCGCGGCGGCCCGGTCCTCCTCGGTGGGCGCCACGATCGTCTCCGGCTCCGCCTCGGTGGCGGCCGGCGCCTGCTGGGCTGCGGCGGCCCGCGCGTCCCCCGCGAGCGGGTCGCCCTGACGCCGGCTGGCCTCAGGAACCCGCCGGGCGCGCTGCTGCGACGGGGCGGCGGCCGCCGTGGCGGTGGACGGCGTCTCCCCGGCCCCGGAGCCGGACGAGGTAGCCCCACCCCGGCGCAGGACCCTGCCCGTCACGCCCGAGACGACCCCACCGGCGACGTGACGCCCGAGCGAGGCGGTCGCCACGGCCTGGCCCACGGCCTTCGTGGCGGCGCCCTTGGGATCGGCCAACGTCTCGGCGGCCACGTCCTTGAGCTTGCCGAGCGAAGCGGTCAGGGGGTTCTTGGGGGGCATGCAGCCACCTTCCTCGCGGAACAACAGGAGCGGTACTTCGGATTCAAGCACAGCGGCCATACCCACTCGCCGCGCGCCCGAGTCATGTCACAGATAGACGACAAGGGCGGGTCGCAATGGTCAGGACGGCCGGTGACCCGCTAGTTTCGCGGACATGAGCGGTTCACCGGGCACGCCTCTGGTCGTCCTCGACCACGTCGACAAGTGGTTCGGGGAGCTGCACGTCCTCCAGGACATCAACCTCAGCATCGCGCGCGGTGAGGTGGTCGTGGTGATCGGGCCCTCCGGCTCCGGCAAGTCGACGCTGTGCCGCGCGATCAACCGGCTGGAGACCATCGACAAGGGCACCATCTCCCTCGACGGCGAGCCGCTGCCCGCCGAGGGCAAGGCGCTGGCCGCGCACCGCGCCGAGGTCGGGATGGTGTTCCAGTCCTTCAACCTGTTCGCCCACAAGACGATCCTCGAGAACGTCACCCTGGGCCCGACCAAGGTGCGCGGGCTCGGCAAGGCGGAGGCGGAGGAGAAGGCGCGGACCCTCCTCGACCGGGTGGGCGTCGGCAACCAGGCCGACAAGTATCCCGCCCAGCTCTCCGGCGGGCAGCAGCAGCGGGTGGCGATCGCCCGGGCGCTGGCCATGGAGCCCAAGGTGATGCTCTTCGACGAGCCCACCTCGGCCCTGGACCCCGAGATGATCAAGGAGGTCCTCGACGCCATGGTCGACCTGGCCGAAGGGGGCATGACGATGGTGGTGGTGACCCACGAGATGGGCTTCGCGCGCACGGCGGCGAACCGCGTCGTCTTCATGGCCGACGGCCAGATCGTCGAGGAGAGCACGCCCGAGGAGTTCTTCACCAACCCGAAGTCCAGCCGGGCCCAGGACTTCCTCGGGAAGATCCTCAAGCACTGACCCGATCAGGAACCGGCCGGGGGCACCGCTCCGAGAAGCGGCCATGACAACAAGGGAGAGAACATGCGGATGAAGCGCACCAAGGCAGCGCTGGCGGTCGCCGGCCTGGCTCTGACCCTCGCGGCCTGCGGTGGGGACGGTGGCAGCGACGTCGCCGTGGAGGACAACCCCGAGTTCGACTCCGGGACGACCATGGCCAAGCTGAACGACGCCGGCAAGGTCACGATCGGGGTCAAGTACGACCAGCCGGGCATCGGCTTCCTGCCTCCGGGCGCCGAGGAGCCCGAGGGCTTCGACATCGAGATGGGCAAGATCATCGCGGCGAAGCTCGGCATCGCCCCCGAGGACGTCGAGTGGAAGGAGACCGTGTCGGACAACCGCGAGCCGTACCTCAAGGACGGCACCGTCGACCTGGTCATCGCTTCCTACTCGATCACCGACGAACGCCGCCAGGAGGTCGGCCAGGCCGGCCCGTACTACGTGACCGGTCAGCAGCTGCTGGTGCGCGAGGAGGACAAGGACGCGATCACCACCCCCGAGGACACCAAGGGCAAGAAGGTCTGCTCGGTGACCGGGTCCACGTCCTTGCAGCGCATGGTCGACGACTACGGCGCCAACCCGGTGCCGTTCTCGACGTACTCCGAGTGCGTCGACCAGCTGCAGAACGGCACCGTCGACGCGGTCACCACCGACGGCGCCATCCTGCTCGGCTACGCCGCGGACGACCCGGACAACCTCGAGGTCGTCGGTGAGCCGTTCTCGGAGGAGCGCTACGGAATCGGCCTGAAGAAGGGTGACGAGGCGATGTGCACCTTCCTCCAGGACACCATCAAGGGCTCGTTCGACGACGGCTCCTGGGCCGACGGCTTCGAGTCGACACTCGGCGAGTCCGGCGTGGACACCCCCGAGCCGCCGACGGTCGACCCGACCTGCTGACGCCACTGCGGTCCGGTGCGCGGGGCCTGTCCTCCCGCGCACCGGCCGCACCAGGTGGCCCGACCGGCCCTTCTAGGTGAGGCACTGAACACATGGACACCTTGATCGGTGAGTTCGACCAGATCCGCGACGGCTTCTTCACCACGCTCTGGCTGCTGTTCTTCTCGCTCATCATCTCCACCATCGTGGGCACCGTGCTGGCCAGCTTCCGGGTCTCGCCCATCCCGTCGCTGCAGGCGATCGGCACCTGGTACGTCAACACGTTCCGGAACACGCCCCTGGTCCTGATCCTCGCGCTGGCGATCTTCACCATCCCGGCCCTCGGCTTCAACAACCTGGGCTTCAGCCTGGGGTTCCGGAGCTTCAACACCTTCTTCATCGTCAACATGCTCGGACTCTCCCTCTACACCGCGGCGTTCGTGTGCGAGGCGGTGCGCTCCGGGGTCAACTCGGTGGCTCCCGGACAGGCCGAGGCAGCACGTTCGGTGGGCATGAACTTCGTGCAGTCGCTGCAGCTGGTCGTTCTCCCCCAGGCCTTCCGGGCCGTGATCCCGCCGCTGGCCAGCACGTACATCGCACTTGCGAAGAACACCAGCGTGGTGGCCATCTTCGGAGTGCCGGAAGCGGCCTACGTGATGCGCAAGCTCAGCAACCAGTACGCCACGGACCTGTGGGCCATCTTCGTCGGCATCGCGCTCGGCTACATCCTCATCGTCGCGGTCATCTCGCTGACCGCGTCGCTGCTCGAGCGGCGACTGGCGGTGGCCCGATGAGCACTGTCCTCTTCGACACGCCCGGTCCCGTCGCTCGGGCCCGGCACCGGGTGTTGACGATCGTGGCGGCCGTGCTGGCCGCCCTGGTGCTCGCCTGGGTGCTGTGGAAGCTCTACCAGGAGGGCGAGTTCGACGCCGAGGTCTGGCAGGACATGGCGGAGCCGAACATCTGGCGGGCCTACTGGCTCGGCCTGAAGGCCACCCTGCTGGCGGCCGCCTCGGCGATCGTGCTGGCGATCGTCTTCGGTGCCCTCTTCGCCGTGGCCCGGCTCTCCGATCGCAGCTGGGTGCGGCTGCCCGCGTGGGCGGTCGTGGAGTTCTTCCGCGCCGTGCCGCTGCTCCTGCTGATCATGTTCGTGTACTTCGGCCTGGGGCTGGGGCTCTACTGGAGCCTGGTCACAGCCCTGACGCTGTACAACGGCTCCGTGCTGGCCGAGGTCTTCCGGGCCGGCATGCTGGCGGTCCCCAGCGGGCAGTCCGAGGCGGCGTACGCCATCGGGATGCGCAAGAACCAGGTGATGCGACTGGTGCTGATGCCCCAGAGCATCTCGATCATGCTGCCGGCGATCGTGAGCCAGTGCGTGATCGTGCTCAAGGACACCGCGCTGGGCGTGATCGTCTCTTACCGGGAGCTGGTCAAGGAGGCCGAGGGCATCGCCCAGTTCATCCACGCGACGTTCGTGCCACTGGTCGTCGCCGCGATCATCTTCATCGTGATCAACTACTCGCTGTCCCGGTTCGCCGTCTACCTCGAGCGGCGGCTCTCGCGGCGCGGAAGCTCCACAGCCGGACGGGCGGCCGACGTCGAGGCTCAGGTGGGCGAGAACACCGGCGCCTGAGCCCGCCCGCCGGCTTGCTCAGCGCGCGATCTCGGTGGCGCGGGACTCCCGCACCACGGTGACCTTGATCTGGCCCGGGTAGGTCAGCTCCTCCTCGATCTGCTTGGCGATGTCGCGCGCAAGCACCTGGGCCGCGATATCGTCGACGGCGTCGGGCGCCACCATGACCCGGACGTCGCGGCCGGCCTGCATCGCGAAGACCTTGTCGACCCCGGCGTGGGTGAGCGCGATCTCCTCCAGCCGGTGCAGGCGCTGCACGTAGGCCTCGAGTGACTCCCGGCGCGCCCCCGGCCGGCCGCCGCTGACCGCGTCGGCCGCCTGGGTGAGCACCGCCTCGACCGTGCGGGGCTCGACCTCGTTGTGGTGGGCCTCGATGGCGTGCACGACGTCGTCGCTCTCGCCGAAGCGGCGGGCGAGCTCGGCGCCGACGATCGCGTGGGATCCCTCCGCCTCGTGGGTGAGCGCCTTGCCGATGTCGTGCAGGAAGGCCCCGCGCACGATCGTCTCGCGCTGCAGCCCGAGCTCGTCGGCCAGCAGGCCCGCGACGTGCGCGGACTCAACCAGGTGCTTGAGGACGTTCTGCCCGTAGGAGGTGCGGTACTTCAACCGCCCCATGGTCGCCACCAGCTCGGGGTGCAGGTCGGTGACGCCCACCGAGACGGCGGCGTCCTCGCCGGCGCGGACGCACAGGTCGTTCACCTCGCGCTCGCAGCGCTCGTGGACCTCCTCGATGCGGGTCGGATGGATCCGCCCGTCGGCGACCAGCTCCTCCAGGGTCAGCCGCCCGACCTCGCGGCGTACCGGGTCGAAGCAGCTGAGCAGCACCGCACCCGGCGTGTCGTCGATGATCAGGTTGACGCCGGTCACCTGCTCGTAGGCGCGGATGTTGCGTCCCTCGCGGCCGATCACCCGGCCCTTCATGTCGTCGGAGGGCAGCGGCACCACGGCGACGACGGACTCCGCCGTCTGCTCGGCCGCCAGTCGCTGGATGACGGTGCTCAGGATGCGCTTGGCGCGCGTCTCGGCCTCGTCCTGGGCCGCGCGCTCGATGTCGCGGGCCAGGATCGCCGCGGTGCGCTTGGCGTCGCTCTCGATGGTCTCGACCAGCTGCGCCTTCGCGTCCTCGGCGGTGAGCCCGGCGGTCCGCTCGAGGACCAGACGGCGCTCCTGCTCGAGGTCGAGCAGCTCGGCGCGGCGCGCGTCGAGTCCCGCCTCGGTCTCCGTGAGCTGGTGCGCCCGCTCGTCGAGGTGGCGCTGTTCGGCGTCGAGGCGCTCCTCCCGCTCGGCGAGACGGTGCTCGCGGCGCTCGATGTCGCTGCGCTGGTCCTGGAGGTCCTGGTGCAGCTCGTGCTCGTGGCGAGCGGCCCGCTGCCGGTGCAGCAACAGCACGGCGACCGTGGCGACCGCGAGGACGGCGACACCGCCGAGGACGACCAGCAGGATCCCGATCGCGCCGGTCACGTCCACGAGCCGCTCCTTCTTGCTCGTGCGACGACGGCTCGCCGACGGTGCCGTCCCGCGGCCGATCGGTGCCGCCGCAGCGGCCCGCCCACGCCGCCGTCGTCGGAGTGCCAGTCGTTCGCGTCCCGGCCTGAGCCGGGGTGTGTGTCATCGTCAGGCCCCGGGGCTCCGGGGTGTCGGTGGTGCACTTCGAATCTAGGTCGCTGCGGGGGGTCGGTCAAGGAAGGTGCACCGAACCGTCGCGCTCAGGCACGATTCGCCAGGTTCAGACGCCGTCGGGGTCGATGTCCGGCCCGGGATCGTGGCCGGCCGCGTCGAGCTCCTCGCGGACCACCCGGAACGCGACACCGGGCGGGTACCCCTTGCGCGCGAGCATCCCGCTCAGCCGGCGGACGGCGGTCGTGCGGTCGAGGCGGGCCGCGGTGCGCAGCTTGCGGCGCACCAGCATCCGGGCGGCCTCGACCTCCTCCTCGGGGTCGAGGTCGTCGAGCGCCTCACGCGCCACCTCGTCGTCGACGCCTTTGCGTCGCAGCTCCTGGGCCAGGGCACGGCGAGCCAGCCCCTTGCCGCTCTGGCGCGACTGGACCCACGAGCGGGCGAAGGCCCCGTCGTCGACCAGGCCCACCTCCTCGAACCGGTCCAGCAACCGCTCGCCGACCTCGACGGGCACGTTCTTCTTGGCCAGCTTGCCGGCCAGCTCCGACCGGGTCCGCGCGGCGCCGGTCAGCTGGTCGAGCAGGATCTTGCGCGCCACAGCCTCGTGGTCGGCCTCCGGCCCCAGACTCTCGACGTCCTCGACCGGTGCCGCACCCTGCGTGTGCAGCCACGCCTGCACCCCGACGCCGACGCCGTGCCACTCCTCCGGGTCGCCGGGTGGGCGGTCGGCGGGGGTCGGGGTCACCACGTCAGCTCGGGTCAGCCGGTCGGCGGACCTCAGAAGTCGATGCCGGTCGGCTCGGCCGGCGCGTCCTCGGCGTCGACCTGCGGGAAGACCCCGAGCTTCTCGAGGATCTTCTTCTCGAGCTCGTTGGCCAGGTCGGGGTTGTCGCGCAGGAAGCTGCGGGCGTTCTCCTTGCCCTGGCCGAGCTGGTCGCCCTCGTAGGTGTACCAGGCGCCGGCCTTGCGCACGAGTCCCGCCTCGACGCCGACGTCGATCAGGCCGCCCTCGCGACTGATGCCCTCGCCGTACATGATGTCGAACTCCGCCTGCTTGAACGGCGGAGCCACCTTGTTCTTCACGACCTTGACCCGGGTGCGGTTGCCGACCATCTCCTGGCCGTCCTTGAGCGTCTCGATCCGACGGACGTCGAGGCGCACCGAGGAGTAGAACTTCAGCGCCCGGCCACCCGTCGTGGTCTCCGGGGAGCCGAACATCACGCCGATCTTCTCGCGCAGCTGGTTGATGAAGATCGCGGTGGTCCCGGCGCCGTTGAGGGCACCGGTCATCTTCCGCAGCGCCTGGCTCATCAGCCGGGCCTGGAGGCCGACGTGGCTGTCGCCCATCTCGCCCTCGATCTCGGCGCGCGGCACCAGGGCGGCCACCGAGTCGATCACGATCAGGTCCAGCGCGCCGGACCGGATCAGCATGTCGGCGATCTCCAGCGCCTGCTCACCGGAGTCGGGCTGGGAGACCAGCAGTGCGTCGGTGTCGACGCCGAGGGCCTTGGCGTAGTCGGGGTCGAGGGCGTGCTCGGCGTCGATGAACGCCACGATGCCGCCGGCCTTCTGCGCGTTGGCCACCGCATGCAGGGCGACCGTCGTCTTTCCGGAGGACTCCGGACCGTAGATCTCGACCACCCGGCCGCGAGGCAGGCCGCCGAGGCCCAACGCCACGTCGAGGGCGATCGCCCCGGTGGGGATCACCTGGAGCGGGGCGCGGACGTCATCGCCCAGACGCATCACCGAGCCCTTGCCGAACTGGCGCTCGATGTTCGCGAGCGCGGTGTCGAGTGCCTTGTCGCGGTCTCCACCAGCCATGGAAGTCGTCCGTTCGTCTGTCCGCCTCGAGGCGGAACCTGCTGTCTTCTTCATCGTCACCGACACTAGAGAGGCCCTCCGACAGTTTGCGATCCCGATGTGCGACCTGGGGACGGCGAGAGCCGGTCAGGGTCGGTCGTCAACGGTTTCCAACAGCCCGAGACTAACCCGAACACGTGTTCGATCCACGCCGACACGCCCGGCACTCCCACGCCGGCCGGTGTTCGTGGCCGCGCGGGGACCGGGCGACGGCGTACCGCCCGACGAGACGGAGGTCAGTGCCGCTTGCCGTGCGGGATCTCGGTGCGGTCCTTGGCAGCGGCCTTCGCCTGCTTCTCCGCCCGCTTCTCCTTGATCGACTTCCCGGCCTTCTTGGACAGGTGTTGTCGCGGCGACTTGTCGGCCATGGCCTGCTCCTTCTCCGAGGCCCTGCGGGCCCCGCGCCTCGACGGTACGCCCGATCCCCGGCCCGCGGCAGCCCCTGTCGGCCGCTGGCGGCCGCTGGCGGCCCCTGGCGGCCGCAGGTCAGAGGGCGGGTACGTCGTCGGCCGGGGCCCTCGCGCCGGCGCTGGTGCGACGGGCGAACTCCGCCGCCGTCACGATGCCGGTCACCAGCACGGCGGCGAACACGTTCAGGGCGAGGAAGCCGAGCGTGCCCATCACGACACCGGCGACCACCCCGGCGAGCGCAGCGGTCAGCCCCATGACGAGGTCCGCTGCTCCTTGGACGTCGGTGCGCACCGCGATCGGGGCGGCCTCCGACAGCAGCGTCGAGGCGGCGACCGTGCACAGGGACCAGCCGAGGCCGAGCAGGAAGAGACCGGCGCCGATCCGGATCGACGCGCCGTCCGGCGAGCTGCCGGCCAGCACCAGCGCGAGCAGCAGCACGACGGCCCCGGCGCCGATCACCGCCGGGCGGCCGAACCGGTCCGCCGCCCAGCCGACCGCCGGGGACAGGGCGAACATGCCGAGCACGTGGACGCTGACCACCAGACCGATCACCTCGAGGCTGGCGCCGCCGTGGTGCATGTGCAGCGGGGTCATCACCATCACCGCGATCATCACCGCGTGTGCGAGCGCCAGCGCGACCACGCCGGCGATGATCGGCGGCCGGGCCCGGGCGGCCTCGACGACGCGCGACCACGAGGTGCCCGTGGTCGAGGCCACCACCGGGTTGCGCGAGAGCGCCGCCTCCCGGGCGACCAGCAGCGGGTCCGGGCGCATGAAGATCGCGATCACGGCGCCGGCCGCCAGGATGCCGACCGTCCCGAAGAGGAACGGACCGGTCAGCGGGGGCAGGCCGAGACCCCGCGCGGCGGTGCCGGCCGGGCCGCTCAGGTTGGGTCCGGCGACCGCGCCGACGGTGGTGGCCCACACCACCACCGACAGCGAGCGGGCCCGGCGCTCGGGCCGCGCCAGGTCGGTGGCGGTGTAGCGGGACTGGGCGTTCGCCGCGGTGGTGGCACCGAGCAGGACGGTGCCGGTGAGCAGGACGGCGAAGGAGCCCACGACGCCCGCCACCACGCACAGCGCGGAGCCCAGCGCTCCGAGCAGGTAGCCGAGCACCAGGCCGGGACGTCGACCGCGCCTGCCCATCAGGTGCGCCAGGAGGTACGACGCCACCGCCGCCCCGAGGACCTGAGTGGTCTGGGCCAGTCCGGCCAGCTCGGCCGACCCGGTGATCTCCTCGGCGAGGACGGCGGCGACCGCGATGCCGATCGTCAGGCCGACCCCACCCAGGCTCTGGGTGACCACCAAGGTGGCCATCGTGCGTCGCTGCACCTGCGCCACACGGTGGTCGGGCCAGCGCATGCCGCCGTTGATGCCGCGGGCGACCCCGCCCACCCCGCCGGAGACCCAGCCGGCCAGGCGCCGGCCGGCCTGCTCGGTCACGAGCTGCCCCGGCTCACCTCTGGCTCGCGGGCAGGTCCAGGACCGCCCACACCGCGCGCCACACCTGCTTCGGCGGCTCCCCCGCCGCCAGAGCCTGCTGCACGGTGCGCCCGTCGAGCGCGGCGATCGCCTGCTGCTCGGCCCAGGCCCGGGCATAGTCGCGCCCGAGCACCTCGTCCATCCGCTCCCAGAACTCCGTGTGCCGCACCCGACGAGCCTACGTGCCGGGTCCGACCGGCTCGTGGTGCACTGCGGGGCTCCTGGGCACCGGCCCCGGCGGCGTACCGGTCAGGCTCCCTCGCTCCGCTGGTCATCCGCCCAGTGTGGTGCACGGCGTCGGTCGCCGTCTCGCTCATTTCCCCCGGCGGCCAGCGGGCGACCGGTGCTGGGAGGATGGCCCCATGGGCTTCGACGTGACCATCCGCCCCGCTCTGGAGAGTGACCTGCCCGACATCGCGACGATCTACGCACACGAGGTCGAGAACAGCATCGTCACGTTCGACCTCGAGCCGCCGACGCTGTCCTACTGGCGCGAGAAGCTGGCCGGCAACCACGAGGGCGACCACCTGCTCGTCGCGGTGGACTCCGACGGCGACGTGGCCGGCTACGCGTACTCGTGGTCCTACCGGCCCCGGCCGGCGTACTCCCTGACCCGCGAGACCTCCATCTACCTCGACCCGTCGGTGCGCGGCAAGGGTGTCGGCCGCCGGCTCTACCCGGCGCTGCTCGACACGATGGCGGGCTCAGGGGTGCACACCGCGGTCGCCCTGGTCGCCCAGCCGAACCCGGGCAGCGTCAAGCTGCACAAGGCCGTCGGGTTCGAGCACGTCGGCACCATGCGCGAGGTCGGCTACAAGTTCGACCAGTGGATCGACGTGGAGTGGTACCAGAAGATGCTCGCCTCGGACTGAGCCCGTCTAGGCCGACCGGGCGGCGACCGTTGCCGTCCCTCTGGACGGGAACGGTCGTGGATCCGGGCGGTTGCGCGACCGATCCCGTCCACATGGACGGCAAGCGTCCTCCCGCTGCCGCCGGCAGGGCCCGGCCCGGCGGTGCGCCGCGCTCCCGCGACGACGTAGATTCCCGAGTGACGGAGAGGGGACGTCATGAAGCGTCCCCAACACCCGCAGGGCCTTCGGCTCGAGCCCGGCTACCACAGCGTGCACCCGTGCTTCGTGGTCGACGGCGTCGCGGACTTCATCGACTTCCTCGTCGACGTCTTCGAGGGCCGGGAGCAGACGACCCACAAGGAGCTCCTGCCCGACGGCAGGATCGACCACGCCGACGTCCTCGTGGGCGACTCGATCATCATGATGAGCGAGGGCGCCGAGCCGCGTCCGACCGTGGCGTTCGTGTTCGTGCCGGACGTCGACGCCTGCTACCACCGGGCGCTGGCGCGGGGCAGCACCTCGCGCCGGGAACCCGGCCCGGTGCCGTGGGGCGACCGCGTCGGCGGGTTCACCGATCCCTGGGACAACCGGTGGTGGGTGGCGACTCCGGGCGCAGGGTAGGCCACCCGGCTGACGACCGTTGCCGTCCGCCTGGACGGGAACGGTCGCAGATCCGCGCGGTTGCGCAACCGATCCCGTCCACATGGACGGCACGGGCCACCCCACTGCCGTCGGTCGGCTCCGCACGCGTTCGGGCGCGCTGCCGAGGACGGGCTCAGCGCCGGAAGCGCGACCTGACGGCGTGGGTGGCGTAGCCCAGCACGCCGCCCAGCAGCGCGCCGTACATCGGGCCCTCGGCGCTGTAGTGCCAGACGTACTGCGAGAACCACGCCGCGCCGACCAGGACCGGCGTCGCCGGCAGCACCGACCGGGCCGCCCTGCGAGCGACGTCGCTCAGCTCGACCCGAGCGCTCGGCCGGGCCACCGCGACCGGTGCGACGTCGCGGTCGTCGGTGGTGACCGCGGCGCGGGCGCGTGTCACATCCGGCGGGGACACGCCGGACCTCCTTCGCCCATGGGCCGCAGCGCGTGGCACCGGAGGTCGCCGACCCCGCTCGGGATCGACCGCGGCGGGTGACGCGGAGATCAGCGGAGCAGCAGCCGTCCGAGCCGGCGGGACACGACGGCCAGGCCGATCGCCCCCATCGCCAGCAGGTAGGCCACCGACACCAGCGACGCGACCGTCACCGCGCCGGTGGTCAGCTCGCGGCACAGCACCACCCCCCGGTAGAGCGGCGTCGCCTCGACCACCCACCGCAGCCACCCGTCGTACGTCGTCACCGGGAAGAACGTCGCCGAGAACAGGAACATCGGCATGATCGAGAGCGTCACGAACTCGAAGTCCTGCCAGGAGCGCATGTACGTCGTCAGGGCCATGGAGACCGCGGAGAAGCCGAAGCCCACCAGCAGGGTGGCGGGCACCGCCAGCACCGCCCACCAGGAGCCGACCAGCCCCATCAGCAGCATCACGACGAGGAAGCCGGCGGAGTAGACGCCGCCGCGCAGCAGGGCCCAGGTGATCTCGCCGCGCGCGACGTCCCGCGGCCGCAGCGGGGTGGCCAGGATCGCGTCGTAGAGCTTCTCGAACCGGAGCTTGAAGAACACGCTGAAGGTGGAGTCCAGCACGGCTCCGTTCATCGCGGAGGCAGCGAGCATCGCCGGCGCGACGAAGGCGGCGTAGTCGACCGGGCGGCCGTTGAACCTGAAGCCGTCGACGAGCTGCCCGACACCGACGCCGATCGAGAACAGGTAGAGCACCGGTTCGAGGAAGCCGGTCAGGAAGAACACCTTGCTGCGCCGGTGCGCGAGGTAGTTGCGCAGCACCAGCCGCCACGACGGCGACCAGCCGGCGCGCGGGCGGACCAGCGACGTCACCACCGCCATCAGGTCACCAGCCTGCGGGTGAGCCGGCGCACCGACCACCACCAGCCGACCAGCACACAGGTGCCCAGGTAGGCCACGTGCAGCAGGGCCAGGCCGGTCTCGACGTGACCGAGCGTGAGCATCCGGGTGAGGCTGACGCCGTGCCACAGCGGGGTCAGCACGGCGGCCGCCTCCAGCGGCGCCGGCAGGTTCGCGATGGGGAAGAACGCGCCGGAGAACAGGAACAGCGGCACGATCCCGAGCCGGTAGATGAGCGCGAAGGCGGTCTGGTCCTTCAGCCCGGCGCTGAGCCCGTAGACGGGCGTCGCGAAGGCCATGCCGATCAGCAGCGTGGCGGCGAACGCCCCGACCGCGCCCGCTGCGGAGGCGAAGACGTCGAAGAAGGACAGCACCAGCAGGAACGCCGCGCTGGTGCTGGCCACCCGGAAGAGCACGAACAGCAGGTGCGCGCCGACGATGTCGCTGACCCGCAGCGGGGTCGCCACCATGCCCAGGTAGGTCCGGTCCCACTTGATCGCGCCCATGACCGGCCAGGTGACCTCACCGGTCGCGATCTGCATGACGTGGGCGGCGACCAGCCCCGGCGCGATGAACGCCAGGTAGGTGGGGGCGCCCTGGAGGTCGGCCGACCCGGCGTCGATGTAGCCGCCGAGGAGCACGCCCATCGCCACGACGTAGAAGAGCGGAGTGACGAACGAGGTGAACACCGACCCGCGCCAGGTGCGGCGGTAGGCGGTGAGCCAGTAGTCGGTCTGCCGGGCCAGCATGACCACCCGGCTCGGCGGGGCGGGGCGGACCCGGTCGGGCGCGGCGCTCGACGTCGGCATCAGTCCACCAGGGTCCTGCCGGTGAGGTGCAGGAACACGTCCTCCAGGGTGGATCGCCGCACGAGCACAGCGGCCGGCTCCAGCCCCATGGACTGGACCCGGGCCAGCGTGTCCTCGCCGTCGGCGGTGTAGAGCAGAAGACGGTCCGGAAGCACCTCGACCCGCTCGGCCAGGCCGGCCAGCCTCTCCGCGAGGGCCTCGTGCTGCCCGACCCCGAAGCGCAGCTCGGTGACCTCGCGGGTCGAGTGCTCGCGGATCAGCTGCAACGGCGAGCCCTCCGCGACGATGACCCCTCCGTCGATGACGACGAGGCGGTCGCAGAGCTGCTCGGCCTCGTCCATGTAGTGGGTCGTCAGCACCAGCGTCACTCCCTCCTGCTTGAGCCGGAACAGCCGGTCCCAGAGCGTGTGACGTGCCTGCGGGTCGAGGCCGGTGGTGGGCTCGTCGAGCAGCAGCAGGTCCGGGCGGTTGATCAGCGACCGGGCGATCGTCAGCCGGCGCTTCATGCCGCCGGAGAGGTCGTCGACCTTGGCGGCGGCCTTCTCCCCCAGCGAGAAGAACCCGAGCAGCTCGTCGGCGCGGTCCCGGGACTCGCCCCGCGGCAGCCCGAAGTAGCGGCCGTAGACCACCAGGTTCTCCCGCACGGTCAGCTCGACGTCGAGGGTGTCCTCCTGGGGGCACACGCCCAGCCTGGCCCGGATCGCCGGACCGTCCACGGCCGGGTCGAGGCCGAGGATCTCCAAGGTCCCGCCGCTGGGCGGGGAGACGGCCGCGATCATCCGCATGGTCGAGGACTTGCCGGCGCCGTTGGGGCCGAGGAAGCCGAAGGCCTCGCCCTGCCGGACGTCGAGGTCGATGCCGCGCACCGCCGCCACCTCGCCGAAGGACTTGCGGAGCCCGACCGCGCGGATCAGCGACCCCGCGGTGACAGCGGGAGCCGGAGCTGCGGGGGCGGCGCCGGGGACCGCCTCCGGACCTGGTTGCGACACCCTTCCGACCCTAGACCGGGGCGCCGACCTTTCTCAGCCGCTTTTCCGTCCGGCTCCCGGAGCACACGCGCGGACCTCCGCCCGGGGGTGCCTGTCGGTGCCGTCGGGCAGGATTGACGCCGTGGCGAAGACGCGTGGACCTGCCGGAGTGCTCGACGTCTTCAGCGCGCCCACCCGCACCTGGTTCGAAGCCGCGTTCGCGGAGCCGACGCCGGCCCAGGTCGGGGCCTGGTCGGCCATCTCGGCCGGCCGCAGCGCGCTCGTCGTCGCACCGACCGGGTCCGGCAAGACGCTGTCGGCCTTCCTGTGGTCGCTGGACCGGATCGCGCGCGAGATCCGTCCCGCCGACAAGCAGCAGCGCTGCCGGGTGCTCTACGTCAGTCCGCTCAAGGCGCTGGCCGTCGACGTCGAGCGCAACCTGCGCGCGCCACTGACCGGCATCCGGCACACCGCCGACCGGCTCGGCGAGCAGGTCCCCGACATCACCGTCGGCGTCCGTTCCGGTGACACCCCGGCCCAGGACCGGCGCCGGCTGGCCACCGCGCCGCCGGACATCCTGATCACCACCCCGGAGTCGCTGTTCCTGATGCTCACCTCGCAGGCCCGCGAGGCGCTGCGCGGCGTGGAGACGGTCATCGTCGACGAGGTGCACGCCGTCGCCGGCACCAAGCGCGGGGCCCACCTCGCACTGTCGCTGGAGCGGCTCGACGAGCTGCTGCTCCAGCAGGACAAGCCGGCCGCCCAGCGCATCGGCCTGTCGGCCACCGTCCGACCGGTCGAGGAGGTGGCCCGCTTCCTCGGCGGCGCCCGCCCGGTCGAGGTCGTCGCCCCCGCGTCCACCAAGGAGTGGGACCTGCAGGTCGTCGTCCCGGTCGAGGACATGACCGAGCTCGGCGTGGCCGCGGAGGAGCCGGCCGAGGGGTCCGCCGCCGGCGGCCCGAGCCGCGCCTCGATCTGGCCCCACGTCGAGGAGCGGGTCGTCGACCTCGTGGAGCAGCACCGCTCCACGATCGTGTTCGCCAACTCGCGCCGGCTCGCGGAGCGGCTGACCGCCCGGCTCAACGAGATCGCCTCCGAGCGCGCCGAGGCGCGGGTCGCCGACGAGCTGTGGTCGACCGGCCTCCTGCCCGGGGGGCGGGGCCAGCCCGGGCTCGGCAGCCCGGCGCAGCTCATGGCCCAGTCCGGGCAGTCCGACGGCGCCCCGGTCGTGATCGCCCGCGCGCACCACGGCTCGGTGTCCAAGGAGCAGCGGGGGCTGATCGAGGACGACCTCAAGCGCGGCTCGCTGCCCTGCGTCGTCGCGACGTCCAGCCTCGAGCTCGGCATCGACATGGGCGCGGTCGACCTGGTGATCCAGATCGAGTCCCCACCCTCGGTGGCCAGCGCGCTGCAGCGCGTGGGGCGCGCCGGCCACCAGGTCGGCGAGGTCTCCCGTGGCGTGCTGCTGCCCAAGCACCGCAGCGACCTGGTGCACACCGCGGTGGCCGTCGAGCGGATGCGCGAGGGCGCCGTCGAGTCGCTGCGGGTGCCGGCCAACCCGCTCGACGTGCTCGCCCAGCAGGTCGTGGCCGCCACCGCGGTCGACACGTGGGAGGCCGACCGCCTCTTCGAGCTCGTCCGACGCTCGGCCCCGTTCACGACGCTGCCCAGGTCGGCCTACGACGCGACGCTGGACCTGCTGAGCGGGCGCTACCCCTCCGACGAGTTCGCCGAGCTGCGGCCCCGCATCGTCTGGGACCGCGTCACCGGCGAGCTGTCCGGCCGGCCGGGCGCGCAGCGGCTCGCGGTGACCAGCGGCGGCACCATCCCCGACCGTGGCCTGTTCGGGGTGTTCCTGGTCGGCGAGAAGGCCTCGCGCGTCGGCGAGCTCGACGAGGAGATGGTCTACGAGTCTCGCGTCGGCGACGTGTTCGCGCTGGGCGCGACGTCCTGGCGGATCGAGGACATCACCCACGACCGGGTGCTGGTCTCCCCCGCCCCCGGCCAGCCCGGTCGGCTGCCGTTCTGGAAGGGCGACCAGCTCGGCCGGCCCGCGGAGCTCGGTGCCGCGATCGGCGCGTTCACGCGCGAGCTCGCCGCCCTCCCCGGCGCAGCGGCCGAGGAGCGCTGCCGCCAGGCCGGCCTCGACGCGTGGGCGGCCGGCAACCTGGTCACGTACCTCGAGGAGCAGCGGGAGGCGACCACCACGCTGCCGAGCGACCGCACCGTGCTGGTGGAGAAGTTCCGCGACGAGCTCGGCGACTGGCGGATGGTGGTGCACTCGCCGTACGGCGCCCAGGTGCACGCGCCGTGGGCGCTGGCGATCGGGGTCCGGCTGCGCGAGCGCTACGGCATCGACGCCCAGGCGCTGCCCGGCGACGACGGCATCGTGCTGCGGATCCCCGAGACCGACCAGGAGCCGCCGGGCGCCGACGTCGTGGTGTTCGAGCCCGACGAGATAGAGGACCTCGTCACCTCCGAGGTCGGCGGCTCGGCGCTGTTCGCGTCCCGGTTCCGCGAGTGCGCGGCGCGGGCGCTGCTGCTGCCCCGTCGCGACCCGGGCCGCCGCTCGCCGCTGTGGCAGCAGCGACAGCGCAGCGCCCAGCTGCTCCAGGTGGCCTCGAAGTACCCGTGCTTCCCGATCGTCCTCGAGGCGGTCCGCGAGTGTCTGCAGGACGTCTACGACGTGCCGGCGCTGGTCGGGCTGATGCGCGAGCTGTCCTCGCGCCGGATCCGGACCGTCGAGGTGGCCACCACCCAGCCCTCCCCGTTCGCCCGCAGCCTGCTGTTCGGCTACGTCGCCGCGTTCATGTACGAAGGCGACAACCCGGTGGCCGAGCGGCGGGCCGCCGCGCTCTCGCTCGACCAGGGTCTGCTCGCGGAGCTGCTCGGCCGGGCGGAGCTGCGCGAGCTGCTCGACCCCGACGCCCTCGCCGAGCTCGAGCGGGAGCTGCAGCGGCTGACGCCCGAGCGCAGGGCGCGCGACGCCGAGGGGGTGGCCGACCTGCTGCGGCTGCTCGGGCCGCTCACCACCGAGGAGGTCGCCGCACGCGCCACCGGCGACCCCGGCGGCTGGCTGGGGATGCTGCGCGAGGCGCGTCGCGTCGTGGAGGTCCGGCTCGGCGGCGTCGCCTCCTGGGCCGTCGTGGAGGACGTGGCCCGGCTGCGCGACGGGCTCGGCGTACCGGTGCCACCGGGCACCCCCGAGGTGTTCACCGAGCCGGTCGAGGACCCGCTCGCCGACCTGGTCGGGCGCTACGCCCGCACGCACGGGCCGTTCACGGTCGCCGACGTGGCCGCGCGGCTCGGGCTCGGCGTGGCGGTCGCCCAGCAGACGCTGGTCCGGCTGGCCGCGCAGGGGCGGGTGCTCGAGGGCGAGTTCCGCCCGGCCGGCGCCGGCTCGGAGTGGTGCGACGCCGATGTCCTGCGCCGGTTGCGCCGGCGGTCGCTGGCCGCGCTGCGCAAGGAGGTGGAGCCCGTCGAGCCGGCCACGCTCGGCCGGTTCCTGCCGGCGTGGCAGAGCCTGGTCGCCTCCGGGAGCCGCGGCCTGCGCGGGGTCGACGGCGTCCTGTCCGTGATCGACCAGCTCGCCGGCTGCGCCGTGCCCGCCTCCGCGCTGGAGCCGCTGGTCCTGGGCAGCCGGGTGGTGGACTACTCCCCCGCGATGCTCGACGAGCTGACCGCCGGCGGGGAGGTGCTGTGGGCCGGCCACGGCACCCTGCCGGGCAACGACGGCTGGGTCTCCCTGCACCTCGCGGACTCCGCCCACCTCACGCTGCCCGACCACGACGACGTCGACCTCACCCCGGTCCACCACGCGGTGCTCCAGGCCCTCGACGGCGGTGGCGCCTACTTCTTCCGGCGACTCGCCGACGTCGTGGGCGGCCTGGTCGCGGCCGCTGCCGGAAGCAGCCAGAGCGTCGACGACAAGGCCCTCGAAGCGGCGTTGTGGGACCTCGTCTGGGCGGGTCTGGTCTCCAACGACACGTTGGCCCCGGTGCGAGCGCTCACCGCCGCCGGGCGCACCGCGCACCGCAGCCGCCGGCCGCCGCCCCGCACCCGGATCGGCTCGCGCCGCCCGGTCGCCGGCCGGCCCGCGATGCCCTCGCGCACCGGTCCGCCGACCATGGCCGGACGCTGGTCGCTGCTGCCCGAGCTCGAGCCCGACGCCACCCGCCGTGCCCACGCATCGGCCGAGGGGCTGCTGGAGCGGCACGGCGTGGTCACCCGCGGTGCGGTGACGAGCGAACGCGTGCCGGGCGGCTTCGCCGGCGTCTACAAGGTGCTCTCCGCCTTCGAGGAGTCCGGCCGGTGCCGTCGGGGCTACTTCGTCGCCGGCCTCGGTGCCGCCCAGTTCGGCGTTCCCGGTGCCGTCGACCGGCTGCGCACCTTCAGCCGCGAGGTCGGCCCCGACGAGGGCGACGACGCCACCAAGGACAAGCCGGTGGCCCTCGCCCTGGCCGCGACCGACCCCGCCAACCCGTACGGCGCCGCGCTGGCCTGGCCCGAGCGGACGACCAGCGACGAGCCGGGCAGCGGGCACCGTCCCGGACGCAAGGCGGGGGCCCTGGTCGTGCTCGTCGACGGCGAGCTGGCGGTGTACGTCGAGCGGGGCGGCCGGACGCTGCTGACCTTCCGCGACGACGCCGAGGCCATGACCCCGGCGTTCTCCGCGCTGGCCGGCGCCGTCCGCAGCGGCGCCCTGGGCAGGCTCACCGTCGAGCGGGCGGACGGTGCCAGCATCCTGGCGTCCGGCGAGCGCCCGGAGGTGCTGCGCCAGGCGCTCGAGGACGCCGGGTTCGTCGCCACCCCGCGAGGACTGCGGCTCCGTGCCTGAGGGCGACACCGTCTGGCGCACGGCGCGACGACTCGACCAGGCTCTGAGCGGCCACCCCCTGCGCCGTACCGACTTCCGGGTGCCGGCGCTGGCCACGCTGGACCTCTCCGGGCAGGTCGTCGAGGCGACGGTGTCGCGCGGCAAGCACCTGCTCACCCGGATCGGCCCCACCGGCAGCGGGCTGACCCTGCACACCCACCTGAAGATGGAGGGCAGCTGGCATCTCTACAAGCCGGACACACGGTGGCGGCGCCCCGCGCACGAGGCGCGCGTGGTGCTGGCCACCGACGACTGGACGGCCGTCGGGTTCGCGCTCGGGGTCGTCGAGGTGGTCCCCCGCGCCGACGAGTCCGGCGTGGTCGGGCACCTCGGCCCGGACCTGCTGGGCCCCGACTGGGACGAGGCAGAGGCGCTGCGCCGACTGGCCTCGGACGCGAGGCGGCCGGTCGGCGAGGCGCTGCTCGACCAGAGGAACCTGGCCGGGATCGGCAACCTGTACAAGTCGGAGCTCTGCTTCCTCGCCGGGGTGAACCCGCAGCGGCCGGTGGCCGAGGTGGCCGACCTGCCCCGGCTCGTGCGCCGGGCGAAGGCCGCCCTCGAGGCCAACAAGGACCGGGTCGAGCAGACCCTCACCGGTGACACCCGGCGCGGGAAGCAGACCTGGGTCTACCGCAGGGAGCGGCAGCCGTGCCGCCGCTGCGGCACCCGGGTCCTGGTCGACCAGCAGGGCCCGCAGACCCAGGAGCGGGCGACGTACTGGTGCCCCCGCTGTCAGCCGGCCTGACCTGCCGCTCACCGCCTGGGGTCGAAGCGGAGCATCGGCACCTGGGTACCCATGGCGCGGTAGTCCTCGTCGCTGCCGTCCACCCGGAAGCCCATGAACCGGGACAGCCTGCGTGCTGCGCGCGGGTGCCGGCGGGCGTAGCCGAGCATCACGTCGGTGGCCTGCGCGGGTGAGAGCCGGGTGGCGTGGACGGCCTGGCGATGGGAGCCGACCTCGATCTCGACGTCGGGCTCCGCCACGAGGTTGCGGTACCACTGCGACCGCGGGCCGAAGCCGGAGGCGACCGTCACCGAGCCGGTGCCGGCATCGAGCGCCACCACCTCCACCACCGCCCGTCGTGGCAGCCCCGAGCTGCGGCCGACGTGGTGGATCAGCACGAACCGTCGACCGAGCAGGGCCCCGAGGTGCGCACGGTAGAGCAGCACCGGCAGCCGGAAGAGCACCCGGCGCCACCCCGTCGGTGGCTGCGGCCACCCGGTCTGCTCCATCGGCTCAGCCTGCCACCGCCTCGCCCGGCTGCGCCACCGCTACACCGCGGCTGCGGAGATGATGCGGTCTCAGGCGCGTTCCTGGCGCTTGGCGACCGAGCTGCGCACCAGGGAGCTGACCAGCAGGACCAGGACGGCCGCCACGAGCACCTGCAGGATCAGCGTCTGCCACCAGACGTCGAGGTCCATCCCCTCGGCCAGGAAGCCGCCGACGAAGGCGCCGACCAGTCCGATGGTGAAGGTGAGGATCCAGCCGATCGCCTGGCGACCGGGGATGATCAGCCGCCCGAGTGCGCCGATGACGATCCCGGCCAGGAGGGCCGTGAAGATGCCGGCAGTGCTCACGGGAGGCCTCGATTCTTCTCGGATGCAGGCCGTTGTCATGTACCCGCCATTGCCGTCGGCAAACGACCGGCGAGGTCCCGGCGGCGTGGTCAGCGGGGTCGCCCGGCCCCCGCCGACAGCACCAAGCGCTCACCGCGCGCTGATAGTGCTGCACCGCCGCTCCGCCGACAGCACAAACCGCTCACCGTGCACCGATAGTGCTGCCCCCGACCTCGTGGGTTGCGGGGCTCAGACGCCGAGCCGGTCGTGGAGCAGCTTGGTCATCGGCCAGGCACCGTCCGACCAGTTGGAGACGACGGGTGGTCGACGACGACGGCTCGTGCAGGCTGGCGAAGGACACGCCCGCGTCGTCCCCCTCGAGCCAGACCGCGTCACCGGTCGCATGCACGTGGAACTCGAGCCCGTAGCGCCGCGACTCAGCCGGCCAGTCACTGTGCGGTCGCACCATTCTCGGCGACCCGCTCAGCCGCGAAGATCCGCCCGGCGACGAGCGCGTCCCAGAACGCGGTGAGATCGGCGAGGGTGGAGTAGATCCCCCGTCGCCGTTGCCGAGAGCCGGCAGGTGGAGCACGTTGGTTCTCGGACCGTCGAGGGACAGGTCGCCCCGGGCGGCGCGTCCCGGCAGCTCGTCGGCACCCGCCGCGGACACCGCCGGGTGTCCCTCCAGCAGTGGTAGGAACCGCTCGGTGGTGGCGAGCTCGTGGACCGACACCGGCATCACGTAGTCGGCTATGCCGTCGAGGGCTTCCTCGTCGAGGTAGTCCCCGATGCCCGACCGATGCGCCAGCAGGTGCTCGACCGTCACGTCGTCGGCGACCAGGGGCAGGCCGGCACCGAGCAACGACCGGGCCGTCGTGCCGAGGCCCAGCGTCCCTCGCTCGACCAGGCTCATCACCGCCAGCACCGTCAGGGTCTTCGACCCGCTCGCCGTCGCGAACAGCGTCTGGACGGTGTTGGGAGCTCCGTGAGAACGGTCGGCGAGCCCGTACGCCTCGCAGACCTCGGTCTCGCCCGTCCGGTCGAAGCGCACCGCGCCGCAGAAAGCGGTGCGGGCCGCCACTGCGTCCACGGCTGCTCGCAACGACCCCACGATCGTGAACCTAGCCTGCTGCGACGCACCCGAACAGCGATGCTCGAGGCTCGGGGGCGGTGAACCGGCCCGCGGACGCGAGCGCGGTCAGGCGGCGGACGCGACCACGTCGCCCCGGCGCGAGGGCTTGGCCTCACCGGCGGCGATGCGGTGCGAGGAGAGCGAGACGTCCTCGAGGCGGACCGCCAGCGCAGCCTCCTCGAGCGCGACCGCGTCGCTGACCTCGGAGAGGATCTCCGAGAGCGGCACGTCGAGCGCCGAGCAGATCGAGGCGAGCAGCTCGGAGGAGGCTTCCTTCTGGCCGCGCTCGATCTCGGAGATGTAGCCCAGGCTCACCCGGGCGTCGGCCGAGACCTCCCGCAGGGTGCGGCCCTGCCGCATCCGCTGGGAGCGGAGCACCTCGCCGAGCAGGCGTCGGAAGAGAACCATGGTCCGTGCTCCTTCCGTGTCCGCCTCGCGCTCGTCGCGGTCGGTCGTCGTGCGGGCTCAACGCTACCGGTTCGCCGAAATGTTCCCCCGGCCCCCCGACCCAAACGTCTCGGTGCCGCCCGGTCGTCCCCAGACTAGACGGAGGGACCGACGACGGTGTCGAGAACCGCGACGAGGGCACGGCGTGCGGCCAGCGCCCTGATCTCGGCCCGGTCGCCGTGCAGGTGCAGCTCGTGGACGCGGCTCCCCTCGCCATCGGCCACGCCGACGTACACCGTTCCGACCGGCTTGCCCTCCTGGGTGGTGGGGCCGGCGACGCCGGTGGTGCTCACCCCGACATCGGCACCGATCAGCCGGCGCACCGCGACCGCCATCTCGCGCGCGCACTGCTCGGAGACCACGCCGTGCCGGGTGACCGTCTCGGCGGACACGCCGAGCACGTCGACCTTGACCTCGGAGGCGTAGGCGACCACCCCGCCGAGGTAGGACGCGCTGGCCCCGGGCGCTGCCGAGACGAGGTCGCCCAGCCCACCGCCGGTCAGCGACTCGGCGGTGGCCAGCGTCAGGTGCCGCGCCAGCAGGGCGGCGTTCAGCTCCGCGGCCCGCTCACGCGCGTCGACCACCAGCTCGTCGTCCAGCTCCTTGCCCACGCGGGCGATCGTACGGCGGTGCCACGCGCGCTCGCGCCGGCACCCAGGACGCACCGGACGGGACGACCTAGGCACGTCGGCCTGCGTCGTCCCGTCCGGCTGCGCGCGACGTCGGGTCAGCCCCGACCGTGACCGGCACCGCTGCGCGCGGGCAGCGGGTGCGTGTCGATCCCGAACAGGATCGGGTCGTGGTCGGAGGCCCGGTACGGCGTCTGCCCGTCGTAGAACAGCGTGGCGTTGTAGTTGTGGCGGCTGTACTCCAGCGCGACCGACTCCACGGAGTTGATGTTCCACACGGTGGCCCCGGTCGTCGAGGACAGCGCCGCCGCGCTCGCCAGCCCGTGGTCCAGCGACCCGACCAGCCCGCCGAACAGGTAGGTGTGCCCGGCGTCGAACTCGGTGGCGAGGTTGGTGAAGCCGGCGTCGTACAGCGCCAGCATCGGGTCCTCGAAGGTGTAGGAGTTGAAGTCGCCGTCGAGGTAGACCTTCGCCACCCCGTGCGCGGCCCGGACCTCCTGGACCCACGCGGCCAGCGCCTCCGTCTGCTCCGTGCGCCGCACGTTCCAGGCGCCCTGCCCGTTGTCGGCGTTCGGGTCCTCGTCGTCCCTCGGCGCGGACCCCTTGGACTTCAGGTGGTTGACCACCAGCATGAACCGGTCGCCGCGCACCGTGCCGACTGGAGCGAACACCTGGGCCAGCGGGTCCCGTGCGTTGACGAACGGGTCGTCGTCGCCGGACTTGATCCGGATCACCGACTCGCCGTCGGGACGCACCGCGGCCGGCTTGTAGATGAAGGCGGTCCGGATGACGTCCTCGTCGGCGGCGTCCGGGCGCACCGTCGGCGTGGGGACGAAGGCCCACACGTCGGCGCCGGCGTCGGCGTTCAGCGCGTCCACCAGCGCGGCGAGCGACGCGTCGCGGTCGTGGCCGAACCTGGCGGAGTTCTCGATCTCCTCCAGCGAGACCACCTCCGCACCGAGGCGGTTGATCGCGGTGACGATCTTGGCCTGCTGGCGCGCGAAGTCCTCGGCCTCGGCGGCGCCGCGAGCGTCGCAGCCGCGGTTGACCGTGACCGGGTCCTGCTCGGTGCGGTCGTAGTAGAACGTGCAGCCGGCGAGGTCGACCCCGAGGTCGGTGAAGTAGTTCAGCACGTTGAAGCTGGCGACCTGCAGGTCACCGCCGACGTCGGCGGGCCGGTCGGTGCGGGTGTCGCCGAAGGTCGCCGGCGACACGTCGTCCTGGTCCTCGGCGGTGAGCTGGGCCAGCGGCTGGAAGCGCCACAGGTCGTAGCGGTAGTCGAGGACCACCGGGCGGACGAAGGTGACGGCCTCCCCGACCCGGATGGTCGGGTCGTCGGTCAGCCACGGCAGCGGGGTGTCCTCGCCGGAGTCGGTGTAGAGGAAGTTGGTCGTCGCGGCGTCGTCGAGCGTGACCCGGGCCGCCTCGTTGCGGGCGGCGACCGCGGCTGCCTCGGCGGAGCCGTACGGCGCCACGTCGGTCGGCTGCCGCAGCGGCTCGTCACCGGCGGCGATGCCGATCTCGCCGTACTGGTTCAACGAGTAGTTGTCGCTGACCGTGAAGTCGCCCTGCGGCGCGAGCAGCATCCCCTCGAGGGTCTCGCGCTCCGCGTCGGTGCCCGGCCAGCCGACCGTCGCCGGGGTGACGGGCGCGAGCGGTTCGGCCAGCTCCACGATGTCGGCGACCGAGCCCGGCGTCAGCTCGGTGAGGCCGCCGTACTCGCTGATCTCGCCGGTCACCTGCACCGAGTCGCCCCGGGCGACGCCGCGACCCATGGCGGTGACCGTGCTGGTGCCCCACACGAACACGGCGTCGGACGCGTCGTGGGCGGCGCCCACGTCGCCGCCGGTGCCGGCGGTCTGCAGGTAGAACCCGCGGAAGCCGCCCGTGGCGTACGTCGCCGTGACGACGCCGCGGGTGGTGACGGTGCGGCCGACCACGGGGCTCTCGGCCCCCGAGCCCTGGATCTGCGCGATCGGCAGGGTCAGCGTCGGCTCGGTCGGCGGCGCAGTGCAGGCGTCTCCACAGGCCGTCGGGGACATCGCGGTGCCGGCCAGCACCGTGAGGTCGGCGCTGTTGTCGTCCCGGTCGACGCCGTCGGTGCGGCTCACCGACGAGGAGTTGCTCGGCGCCGGCGCCGGACCGGCGTCCCCGGCGGCGTTCTCGAAGGTGTTGGTGCCACCGAACCCGACCAGGTCGACCAGCCCGGGATCACCGGCCTGGTCGCCGGTGCCGGGGTCGTAGGCGGAGGTGCCGTCGACCAGCAGCACCGTGCCCGAGGTGCCGGAGAGGTTCACCGTGCCGCTCTGGTCGGCGGCGGGCAGCGGCGCACCGGTGGTGCTGCTCCCCGCGGCGAGCTGCAGCAGGTAGCGCGAGCCGCCCGGCAGCAGCACGTCGTCGAGCGGCACGACGCCGGACGGCGAACCGGTGCCGCCGGCGCTGCGGTACTGCACCGACAGGCCGCCGAGGCGGACCGGCTGCGCGGTCGGGTTGAGGAGCTCGACGTAGTCGTTGCGGTAGGCGGCGCCGGAGTTGCCGCCGCCGCCGTACACCTCGTCGATGACGAGGTGTACGGCGCCGGCGGGGTCTCCGGGGTCTGCCTGCGCGGCGGGGGCGAGCGCGACGCCCGACCCGATCAGGGCGGAGGTGAGGGTCAGGACCAGCCCGGCGGCATGCGGCGGCCGGGATCCCGAGAGCGGTCTCATGTGTGGGTTTCTCCCCAGAAGAAGTGTGCTGTCCAGGGGAACCTACGTGGCGCAGGTGTCGCCGCACAGGACGACACGTGAACTTTCCGGTCCGGTTACCCTGACCGGCATGGCTCTGCCGATCGAGGACTACGCGATGCTCGGCGACACGGGCACGGCCGCACTGGTCGGCCGTGACGGTTCCCTCGACTGGCTGTGCCTGCCCCGCTTCGACTCCCCCGCCTGCTTCGCCGCCCTGCTCGGCGGCCCCGGGAACGGCCGCTGGCTGCTCGGCCCGGTGGGCGAGGCCCGGTCGACCCGGCGCTACGTCGGCCACACGGCGGTCCTGGAGACGACGTACACGACCGACACCGGGGTCGTCACGGTCACCGACTCGATGCCGGTCAACGACGGCCGGGCCGACGTGGTCCGGCAGGTGCGCGGCGTCGAGGGCACCGTCCGGGTCCGGCACGAGTGGGTGGTCCGCTTCGCCTACGGGCGGATCCGGCCCTGGATCCACCGCGCCGACAACCACGGCGTCGAGGTGATCACCGCTGTCGCCGGACCCGACCGGCTGGTGCTGCGCGGACCGCGGCTGCCGACGTCGACCGACGGCGTCCACGAGGACGAGTTCGACGTGGCCGCCGGTGAGGAGCTCACCTTCTCGCTGACCTGGGCGCCGTCCTGGGTCGCGCTGCCCGCACCGCTGGAGGTCGACGACCGCATCGAGGAGACGTTGCGTGTCTCCGAGGAGTGGGCGCACCGGTGCACCTACCACGGACCACACCGCGCCCAGGTGCTGCGCTCGCTGATCACGCTGCGGATGCTGACCCACGGCAGCACCGGCGGGATCGTCGCGGCGCCGACCACGTCGCTGCCGGAGGACTTCGGCGGCGAACGCAACTGGGACTACCGGTTCTGCTGGCTCCGCGACGCCTCGCTGACCTTGGAGGCGTTCCTCGCCTGCGGGTACCTCGAGGAGGCGAAGCTGTGGCGCGACTGGCTGCTGCGTGCCGTCGCCGGCGACCCCGCGGACCTGCAGATCATGTACGGCGTCGACGGGCACCGCGACCTGCCGGAGCGGGCGCTGTCGCACCTCACGGGCTACGCGGGCTCGACGCCGGTGCGCATCGGCAACGGCGCCGCCCGGCAACGTCAGACCGACGTGCTCGGCGAGGTGATGGCCGCCCTGCACGCTGCACGCGAGCTGGGTCTCGAGGACACCCCCGATGCCTGGGCCCTGCAGACGGCGCTCGTCGAGGAGCTCGCCGGTCACTGGCAGGCCCCGGACCACGGCCTGTGGGAGATCCGCGGGCCGGCACGGCACTTCACGCATTCGCGGGTGATGGTGTGGGTGGCCTTCGACCGGGCGGTGCGCGCCATCGAGGAGCACGGCCTCGAGGGGCCGGTCGACCGCTGGCGCAAGATCCGCGACCAGGTGCGCGCAGAGGTGTTCGAGCGCGGCTTCGACGAGGACCGCGGCACCTTCACCCAGCACTACGACACCACCGAGGTCGACGCGGCGCTGCTGGTGCTGCCGACCGTCGGCTTCGTGGACGGCGACGACCCGAGGATGCTGGGCACGATCAGGGCCGTCGAGGACGACCTCAGCGTCGACGGGCTGGTGCGGCGCTACCGCACGGAGTCCGGCGTGGACGGTCTGGCCGGAGACGAGGGCGCCTTCTTGGCCTGCTCGTTCTGGCTGGTCAGCGCCTACGCCGGCGCGGGCCGGGTCGACGACGCCCGGCGGCTGCTGGATCGGCTGCTGCGCATCCCCAACGACGTGGGCCTGCTGCCCGAGGAGTACGACCCGGCGCACGACCGGTTCGCCGGCAACTTCCCGCAGGCGTTCTCACACCTCACCCTGGTCGGAGCGGTGCTGGACCTGGCGCGGGCGGAGCGACCCGAGTCGCTCAGGGGCGCTGGCGCAACCGGCCCTCACGCCGCACTGCTACGGCCTTGACCACGTAGTCCACGCCGGTCACCACCGTGAGCAGCACCGCGGCCGCCATCACCGCGACCGCGATCCACCACAGCACCAGCCCGACGGTCTCCCACGGGCCCTCGAGCAGCCGCAGCGGCAGCAGCAGCGCGCCGAGCGCGACGGTCTGCAGGACGGTCTTGAGCTTGCCGCCCCGGCCGGCGGCCATCACGCCGTAGCGGATCACCCACAGCCGCAGCAGCGTGATCCCCCACTCGCGGACCAGCACGACGATCGTCACCCACCACCACAGGTCGCCGATGATCGAGAGCCCGATGAAGGCCATCCCGGTCATCGCCTTGTCGGCGATCGGGTCGGCGATCTTGCCGAAGTCGGTGACCATGTTGTGCTTGCGGGCGAGGTCGCCGTCGACCTTGTCGGTGAGCATCGCCAGCACGAACAGGAACCACGCCAGCACCCGCCACCCGACCGAGTCGCCGCCGTCCTGCAGCAGCGCCCAGCCGAAGAACGGCACCATCACGATCCGCAGCGTGGTCAGTGCGTTGGGGACGTTCCAGTTGCTCACCGGCTGCGTCTGGCTCATGCCGGCGCCCCCGCCGGCCGCAGGTCCGCCGTGGCCCGCGCCTCTGAGACGACGTGGGCCACGAGGTCGACGCCGTCCGCGGCGGTGACCTCCGCCGTCACCAGGTCGCCGACGTGGAGCGCGCCCGCGGAGCCGGTCAGGACGGTGGTGCCGTCGACCTCCGGGCCCTGGTGGGCGGCGCGCCCCTCCGCCGTACCGCCGGCGCCGTCCTCGACGTGCTCGACCAGCACCTCCACGCGCTCGCCGACCCGCTCCTCGGCGCGCTGGGCGGTGAGGTCCTCGACGAGCCGGGTGACGTGCTCGGTGCGCTCGCGGATCTCGTCCTCGTCGAGCTTGCCGTCGTAGCCGGCCGCCTCGGTGCCGTCCTCGTCGGAGTAGCCGAACACCCCGACCACGTCCATGCGCGCCGCGACGAGGAAGTCGCACAGCGTCTGCAGGTCCAGCTCGGTCTCGCCGGGGAACCCGACGATCACGTTCGAGCGGACGCCGGCCAGCCGCGACTGCGCCCGGATCTGCTCGAGCAGGCCCAGGAAGCTGTCCGGGTCGCCGAAGCGGCGCATCCGGCGCAGCACCGGGGCGGAGGCGTGCTGGAAGGACAGGTCGAAGTACGGCGCCACTCCGGGCGTGCCGGCGAGGGCCGCCACCAGGCCCGGCCGGGTCTCGGCGGGCTGGAGGTAGGAGACCCGCACCCGCTCCACGCCGTCGACGGCGGCCAGCTCGGGCAGCAGCGTCTCGAGCAGCCGGAGGTCACCGAGGTCCTTGCCGTAGGACGTGGAGTTCTCGCTGACCAGGAACAGCTCCTTGACGCCCTGACCGCCGAGCCACCGGGCCTCGCCGAGCACGTCGGAGGGTCGGCGGGAGACGAAGGCCCCGCGGAAGGAGGGGATCGCGCAGAAGGAGCAGCGCCGGTCACAGCCGCTGGCCAGCTTGAGCGCGGCGGTCGGGCCGCCGTCCAGGCGCCGCCGGACGGCCCGGGGGCCGCTGGCGGGAGCCACTGCGGCGGGCAGGTCGGGCTCGAGGATCGTGTGGCCGGGGACCACGACGCCACCGGGGTCGCGCCGGGCGGGCGAGATCGGCAGCAGCCGCCGCCGGTCCTGCGGGGTGTGCGGGTGGTGCTGCTCGCCCGCGAGGATGCCGCGCAGCTTCGCGGCGATGTCGGGGTAGTCGTCGAACCCGAGGACCGCGTCGGCCTCCGGCAGCGACTCGGCCAGGTCCTTGCCGTAGCGCTCGGCCAGGCAGCCGACCGCGACCACCGCGCGGGTGGCCCCCTCGCCCTTGAGGTCGGCGGCCTCGAGCAGCGTGTCGACGGAGTCCTTCTTGGCCGCCTCGACGAAGCCGCAGGTGTTGACCACGACGGTCTCGGCGTCCGAGGCGTCCTCGACGAGCCGGAAGCCGCCGGCCTCGAGCCGGCCGGCGAGCTCCTCGGAGTCGACGTCGTTGCGGGCGCAGCCGAGCGTGACCAGGGCGACGGTGGTCGGGGACGCGGGCGGTGAAGTAGTCATGGTGTGCCTTCGAGTATGACGGCCCGCGCCCCCGGGACGCGAACCGGCACGAGTCCGGCACGGGTCCGGCCGGCTGCCGCTCAGCGCGGGTCGGCGCGGGTGAAGGTACGGCGTGCCGGCGAACCGGCTTCGCCCAGGACACCGCGCTGCTCTCCGCGCACCAGCACCCGGACCGCGCCGGCGTCGTCGGCTCGGACCGTCATGGGGAAGGCCGCCGACAGCGTCTTGCGCTCGCCCTGCCCGAGCCGCCCGGCCCACACCACCGTGCCGTCGGCGTCGCGGACCAGCACCCCGCTGACGTCCTGGTCGGCGACCAGCGCCACCGGCACGGGCGCGGCCGCCGCGCGCCGCTGCTGCGCGGCCTCCCGCTCCTGGGGCAGCCCGGCGGAGCCGTTCAGCACGGCCGTCGGCGCCTGCACGAGCGCCGGCGGCTCCGTCTCGAACAGCCGGATCACCCCCCACGCCATCAGCAGCACCAGCACGGCCCCGACCAGCAGTCCCCAGTTGGGGCCGCCGACGGTGCGGCGCATGCTGCCGGTCATCCCGGTGGCGAGCTCGGCCTCGAACACCCGGCTGGCGTTGATCGGCGCGGTGGCGTAGCGGTCGTCGAAGCGCTCCAGCAGCGGATCCGGGTCCTGACCCAGCACCCGGGCCAGCGTCCGCAGGTGGCCGCGGGCGTAGAAGTCCCCGCCGCAGGGCGTGAAGTCGTCGACCTCGATGGACTCGATGACGTGCGGCCGGATCCGGGTCCGGTCCGCCAGCTCGTCGACGGTGAGGCCGAGCCGGGTCCGCGCCGCCGCGAGGTCCGGGCCGATCACCGGGTCGTAGGCGGGCTCGGTGACGAAGTCGTCGATCACCAGCGGCTCGACGGCGGTGCCCAGGCGGGAGATCGGACGCACCGTGCTGCTCACCGGCGGCTCGAATACCAGGTCCACGCTGCCGGCCCGGCGCAGCTCGCGGCCCTCGGGCAGGCCCGAAGGCGCGTCGGCGGCGGAGCCGTCCGGATGCAGGGCCGTCGCGCCGGAGAGGAGGCCTCCGGTGGCGGGCAGGTCCCGGCTGACCTCGGCGCGCGCCCCCTTGCGGGCGATGCGCAGCGCCGGGGCGTGGGCCGCGGGCCGGGCCTGCGGCGCCTGCTCGGCGCCGGTGCCGGTGCCGGTTTCTGCGTCGGCGTCGACGTCTGTGTCGGCGTCGGCGTCGATGCAGGTGTCGGCGTCGGCGTCGGTGTCGTGGCTGCGGCCCTTGGCGACGCGAGACACGATCGTGCCCAGCCCGCCGACGAAGGTGCGCCGGCGACGAGCCGGCGGCTCGGTCTCCGGGTCGGCCGGCTCCCCGGTGGCGTCGATCGCGGGACCGACCGGCGCGGCCTCCACGTCCACCGGCGCACGCTCCAGGTCCACCGGCGCGGCCTCGAGGCCGACCAGCGCTGGGTCCAGCCCGACCGGCGCGGGGTCCAGCCCGACCGGCGCGGGCTCCGGCGATGCCTCCTCCTGGAGGACCGGTGCGGCCTCCGGCTCGACGGCGGGGTCCGGCTCCGGCTCGAGCAGCACGACGCCGGTGCGGCCGGCCGACAGCGCCTCGAGGCCCGCGACGAGGTCGCTCGGGTCGGCGGCGGCGCGGGTGGTCAGGCCGATCGGCACCGCCAGCGCACCGCCGTACATCTTCTGGTTCAGGCGCGCCGCCCGCCGGCTGCCCGGCTCGAGGTTCTCCAGCGCGCGCTCGAGGCTGTACGGCCGGAAGACGAGGCGGCCGTCGCGCAGGGCGCCGCGCCGCGGCTCCACCTCGACCGAGGCGACCGCGTCCCACGGCAGGCCGCGCCACTGCCGGCCGAGCCGGATCCGGACGCCCAGCTCGTCGGCCACGACCAGCGGCGTCCGGGCGTCGAGCAGCGTGGAGAGGTGGTAGCCGCCGACGCCGGCCATCGTCAGGCACAGCAGCCAGTCCAGCGGGGCACCGCTGCCGATGGCGCGCCAGAGGTAGGCGATGGCGATCGCGCAGGCCGCCCCGCCGATCAGTGCGGCGATGCCCGCGTTGCGGCGGACGACCACCGGGCTCGGGGCGAGCACGGCCTCGTCGGTGGCCTCGGGCGGGCTGACCTCGCCGTCGCGGTACCGGTCCTCGTGGTGCATGGCGCTCACTGCTCCCCCTGCAACGTCGCGATGACCTCGTCGAGGTCGTCGGGCTTGATGAGAACGTCTCTGGCTTTCGAGCCCTCGCTCGGCCCGACGATGCCGCGGCTCTCGAGGATGTCCATGAGCCGGCCGGCCTTGGCGAACCCGACGCGGAGCTTGCGCTGCAGCATCGAGGTGGAGCCGAACTGCGTGGAGACCACGAGCTCGACCGCCTGCACCACGAGGTCCAGGTCGTCGCCGATGTCGTCGTCGAGGTCCTTCTTCGACTGCGCCGGTGCGGTGACGTCCTCGCGGTAGCTCGGCTCGAGCTGCCCCTTGCAGTGCTTGACGACCTGGTGCACCTCGGCCTCGGTGACCCAGGACCCCTGCACGCGGACCGGCTTGCCGGCCCCCATGGGCAGGAACAGGCCGTCGCCCTGACCGACCAGCTTCTCGGCGCCCGGCTGGTCGAGGATGACCCGGCTGTCGGCGAGGGAGGAGGTCGCGAACGCCAGACGCGAGGGCACGTTGGCCTTGATCAGGCCGGTCACCACGTCGACGCTGGGCCGCTGCGTGGCCAGCACCAGGTGGATTCCCGCGGCGCGGGCCAGCTGGGTGATCCGGACCACCGAGTCCTCGACGTCTCGCGGCGCGACCATCATCAGGTCCGCGAGCTCGTCGACGACCACGAGCAGGTACGGGTACGGCGAGAGCACCCGCTCGCTGCCCGGCGGCACCTGCACCTTGCCGGCGCGCACCGCCTTGTTGAAGTCGTCGACGTGGCGGAAGCCGAAGGCGGCGAGGTCGTCGTAGCGCATGTCCATCTCGCGCACGACCCACTGCAGCGCCTCGGCCGCCTTCTTGGGGTTCGTGATGATCGGGGTGATCAGGTGCGGCACGCCCTCGTAGACGTTGAGCTCGACCCGCTTCGGGTCGACGAGGATCATCCGCACCTCGTCCGGCGTCGACCGCATGAGCAGCGAGGTGATCATGGAGTTGACGAAGCTCGACTTGCCGGAGCCGGTGGCCCCGGCGACGAGCAGGTGCGGCATCTTCGCCATGTTCGCCACGACGAAGCCGCCCTCGACGTCCTTGCCGAGGCCGACGATCATCGGGTGGTGGTCGTTGCGGGCGTTGCCCGAGCGCAGCACGTCGCCGAGGGAGACGATCTCCTTGTCGGTGTTCGGGATCTCGATCCCGATCGCGGACTTGCCGGGGATCGGGGAGAGGATCCGGACGTCGGCGGAGGCGACCGCGTAGGCGATGTTCTTGCCGAGCGCGGTGACCTTCTCCACCTTCACCGCCGGCCCGAGCTCGACCTCGTAGCGGGTCACGGTCGGCCCCCGGGTGTAGCCGGTCACCTGGGCGTCGATGTCGAACTGCTCGAGCACCTCGGTGAGCCGGCTGACCACGTCGTCCGACGCCTTCGAGCGGGCCTTGTGCGGTGAGCCGGGCTTCAGCACCTCGTTGCCCGGCAGCGAGTAGGCGATGTCGCCCGAGAGCGCGAGCTGCTCCACGCGCGGCGGGAGCGGCGTGTGCGGCGGCGCCTCGGCCCGATCGTCCTCCGGGCTGCTCGCCTGCGGCTCCTCCTCCGGCGCGTCGCCGGCGGCGGCCTTCTTCTTCCGCCCCAGGAAAGCCCGCTCCTCCAGGACCGGGGTGTCGTAGGGCTTGTCACCGAGGTCGGGGTCGACCTCGTCGTCGGCCATGGCCCCGACCCGGCGCCGCGGCCGGCTCCGCTTGAGCGGCTGGGTCTCCTCGGCGCTCGAGGTCTCCTCCGGCTCGCTCGCCGCCCCGCGACCGAGCATGCGGTCGCGCGCCTCCCGGAGCCTGGCCGGCACCTGGTAGAGCGGAGTGGCGGTGATGACCAGCACCCCGAAGACCGCGAGCAGCACCAGCAGCGGTACGACGACCAGCGCGCTGCGCAGCAGGTCCATGAACAGCGAGGCGATGACGAAGCCGATGGCGCCGCCGGCCTGCTGCAGGGCGGCGGTGTCGCCGGCCGCGGGCTCCGGCATCCCGTTGCCGATGTGGACCAGGCCCAGCACCCCGAAGAGCAGCGCCGCCCAGCCGATCACCTGACGGCCCGCGGGACCGTTGGACTCGGGGTCGCGCAGGTTGCGCCACGCGACGAAGCAGAGCAGGAACGGCACGAACCAGCCGACCAGCCCCACGGAGCCGGCCACCACCGTGCGGGTGAAGTCGCCGACGCGTCCGGGCAGCTGCCACCAGACGGCGGCAGCGACCACGACGGCGAGCCCGATGAGGAACAGCCCGGCGCCGTCGCGGCGGTGCTCGGGGTCGAGCTCGCGCGCGGTGTGGCCGATCTTGCGCACGCCGGCACCGATCACGTGGGCCAGGCCCAGCCAGACCGCCCTCAGGGCACGGCCGAGGGCAGCGAACACTCGCGCGATAGGTCCAGACCCGTTGCGTACCGCCCTGGGCGCCGGACGCGACGACCGCTTGGAGGCGGACGAGCGGCCGGAGGCCGAGGACTTCTTGCTGCGGGTCTGACTACCGGACGACCGGGTCTTCGAGGACGACGAGCCACCGCTGCGGGTGGCCCGGCTTCTCGACGACGCCGGTGGGGAAGACGTACGGGTCGCCATGGTCACCAAACTACACAGCGGTCACTCCAGTCCCAGGCCTCACACGCCGGACCGGGCGGTCCGGCGACAACCGGGTCACCTCCCGGCGGCGTCCGGCCCGCCGCGCGGCCGCCCCAGCGCCCCCAGCAGGGCCGCTCGGTCCGCGTCGGTGGCGCCCGCGACGAAGGCGACGAGGGCGGCGCGCCGGTCGGGGCCGGCGAGCTCCTCGAGCGCCTCGCGCATCACGCCGGCGGTCATCACGCCGCGGCCGGCCACCGCCTGGTAGTGGTGGGCGCGACCGTCGCGTCGCCGGCGCACCATCTCCTTGCCGGCCAGGCGCTGGAGGACGGTCATCACGGTCGTGTACGCGATGTCGCGATGGGCGGCGAGCGCCTCGTGCACCTCGCGGACGGTCCACCACCGGTCGGCTCCGGTGGACCACAGCTGGTCCAGGACGGCCTGCTCGAGGTCGCCTCGACGGGACCTTGGCATCACGGGAGGTGAGTCTAAGGGCCCTGTCGCCCGAAGTACTACGCCGCGTAACATCTACTACGCTTTGTAGTAGTTCCTTCCTGCCTGCCCGCTTCGTTCCCAGGAGCCTCGTGTGGACCCCCTCGATATCGCCCGGTGGCAGTTCGGCATCGTCACCGTCTACCACTTCCTCTTCGTGCCCGTCACGATCGGCCTCTCCGCGCTCGTGGCGGGCTTCGAGACGGCCTGGGTGCGCACCAGCAAGGAGAAGTACCTCCGGCTGACGAAGTTCTTCGGCAAGCTCTTCTTGATCAACTTCGCGATCGGTGTGGTCACCGGCATCGTGCAGGAGTTCCAGTTCGGGATGAACTGGAGCGACTACTCCCGCTTCGTCGGCGACATCTTCGGCGCGCCGCTCGCCATCGAGGGGCTGCTGGCGTTCTTCCTCGAGTCGACGTTCCTGGGTCTGTGGATCTTCGGCTGGGACAAGCTGCCGCGGCCGCTGCACGCCGCCTGCATGTGGCTGGTGCACATCGGCACCCTGCTCTCGGCGTACTTCATCCTCGCCGCCAACTCGTGGATGCAGAACCCGGTCGGCTACGGCTACAACCCCGAGACCGGGCGCGCGGAGCTGAACGACTTCTGGGCGGTGCTGTCCAACAAGGTCCAGCTCGCGACGTTCCCGCACACGATCACCGCCTGCTACATGACCGGCGGGGCCTTCGTCCTCGGCGTCGCCACCTACCTGCTGATCCGCCGCCGGACCCCCGACGGGGACCGGCCGATGTACCGCACCGCCGTACGCGTGGGGGCGATCGTCACCCTCCTCGGCGGCCTGGGAGTGGCGGTCTCCGGCGACTACCAGGGCAAGATCATGACCGAGGTCCAGCCGATGAAGATGGCCGCGGCCGAGGCGCTCTACGACACCGAGGCGCCGACGTCGTTCTCGATCTTCACCATCGGCTCGCTGGACGGCTCGCAGGAGAAGTTCGCGATCAAGATCCCGCACCTGCTGTCGTTCCTGGCCACGGGGACCCTCGACGGCGAGGTGCGGGGCATCGACGACCTGCGCCAGGAGTACGTCGACACCTACGGCCAGGACCCGGGCGCGGCCTACTACTCCGCGGGCGACTACACCCCCGTCATCCCGGTCACCTACTGGACGTTCCGGATCATGATCGGCCTCGGCGTGCTGGCCGCCGGCGCGGCGGCGCTGTTCCTGTGGGCGACCCGCCGCGGGCGTGCCCCCACCGGCCGGGGCTGGATCTGGACGGCCGCGGCGTTGCCGCTGCTGCCCGTCCTCGCCAACTCATTCGGCTGGATCTTCACCGAGATGGGCCGCCAGCCGTGGGTGGTCTTCGGACTGATGACCACCGCCAACGGGGTCTCCCCCGGCGTCAGCGCCGGCGAGGCACTCACCTCGCTGATCACCTTGACGGTGCTCTACGGCGTCCTGGCGGTCGTCGAGGTCGGGCTGATGCTGCACTACATCAAGCGCGGCGCGGACCCGTTCGAGGAGCCGCCGGACCCGACGCTCGGCGAGCAGAGCGACGAGCCGCTCGCCGTCGCCTACTGACCCCACCCGCCCGCAACGCTCACGGAGACCACTGACCATGGAGCTCACCACCGTCTGGTTCGGCCTCATCGCCGTGCTGTGGATCGGCTACTTCTGCCTCGAGGGGTTCGACTTCGGCGTCGGCATGCTGATGCCGGTGCTGTCGCGCAACGACACCGAGCGGCGGGTGCTGATCAACACCATCGGCCCCGTCTGGGACGGCAACGAGGTCTGGGTCCTCGTGGCCGGCGGCGCCACGTTCGCCGCGTTCCCGGAGTGGTACGCCACCTTGTTCAGCGGCTTCTACCTGCCGCTGCTGCTGATCCTGGTCGCCCTCATCGTGCGCGGCCTGGCCTTCGAGTACCGCGCCAAGCGTGACGACGCGACCTGGCGGGCGCGCTGGGACGCGGCGATCTTCTTCGGCTCGCTGGTGCCCGCCGTGCTCTGGGGGGTGGCGTTCGCCAACATCGTCCGCGGCGTCCCGATCGACGCCGACAAGGAGTACGTCGGCGGCTTCTTCGATCTGCTCGGCCCCTACGCGCTGCTCGGCGGGCTCACCACGCTGCTGCTGTTCCTCACCCACGGCGCGCTGTTCCTGGCGCTCAAGACCGACGGCGAGATCCGGCACCGGGCCCGGCTGCTGGGCATCCGCGTGGGCGTGGCCGCGGCAGTCGCGGCGGTGGCGTTCCTGCTCTGGACCCAGGCCGACACCGGCTCCACCGGCTCGCTGGTGCTCTTCGTCCTGGCGGCCGCCAGCTTGGTCGGCGGCCTGCTCGCGGCGACGCGCGTCCGGGAGGGCTGGGCCTTCCTCGGCACCTTCATGGCCATCGGCCTGGCCGTCGCGGGCCTGTTCGCCGCCCTGTTCCCGGACGTGATGCCCTCGTCGCTGGACCCGGCCTGGTCCCTGACCACGACGAACGCCGCGGCCACGTCGTACACGCTCACGGTGATGACCTGGGTGGCTGCGCTGTTCACCCCGATCGTGCTGGCCTACCAGGGCTGGACCTACTGGGTGTTCCGCCAGCGGATCGCCACCCACCACATCCGCACCGACCCGGGGCCGACGGAGACCCCGACCGTGCAGCCGGTGCCGTGAGGCCGCTGGACCCGCGGCTGCTGCCGCACCTGCGGCCGGCCCGGCTGCCACTGGCGGGCGTCGTCGGAGCCGGGGTCGCCGGCGGGCTGCTCCTGGTGGCGCAGGCCTTCGCCGTCACGACGCTGCTCGTCGAGGCGTTGGCCGGCCGGCCGCTCGCCGGGCCGGCGACCGCACTCGCCCTCGTGGTCCTCGGCCGGGCGCTGGCGGGCTGGGTCGGTGACCGCTCGGCGGCCCGCGCCTCCGCCCGCGTCGGCACCGCGCTGCGCCGCCGGGTGGTCGCGGCCGCGGTCGCACTGGGCCCGGCCGGGCTCTCCCGGCGGCGCACCGGTGAGCTCACCCTGCTCGCGACGCGGGGCGTCGCCGCCACCGAGCCCTACCTCACCCGCTACCTCCCGGCGCTCGTGCTCGGGGTGCTGCTGCCCCCGGTGACGCTCGTCGCGATCGCCTCCCAGGACCTGGCCGCCGCGCTGGTCGTGCTGCTCACCCTGCCGCTGGTGCCGGTCTTCGCCGCCCTGGTCGGGATCAGCACCCGGGACCGCGCGAACCGGCAGTGGCAGGCGCTGGCGTCGCTCGCCGGCCACTTCGTCGACGTGGTCCGCGGCCTGCCCACGCTGGTCGCCCACGACCGGGCCGGCGTCCAGGGCGGCCGGATCCGCGACATCACCGACCGCTACCGGCGGGCCACCGTGTCCACGCTCCGGCTGGCCTTCGCCTCCTCCGCGGTCCTCGAGCTGGTGGCGACGCTCTCGGTCGCGCTGGTCGCCGTCCTGGTCGGGTTGCGCCTTGCCGCCGGGTCCCTGGACCTCTCCACCGCTCTCGTGGTGCTGCTGCTGGCGCCGGAGGCGTACTGGCCGCTGCGCCGGGTCGGTGCGGAGTTCCACGCGGCGGCCGAGGGCACCGCGACCTTCGAGGCGGTGGACCGGCTCGTCGGCGAGGCGGCCGGCGCCGAGGCGGGCCGGGACGCGACCGGCGACCCGGTCGGTCCCCTCGGCGCCACGACCGCCGGCCCCGCATGGGCCGCCGCAGACGGCCGTGCGGGCATGGAGGTGCGCGACCTCACCGTCCGCTACCCCGGTCGTACCGTTCCGGCCCTCGACGGCGTCACGGCGCGGATCCCGTCGCGGGGCCTCACCGCGGTCACGGGTCCGTCGGGCTGCGGCAAGTCGACGCTGCTGGCCGCGCTCCTCGGCCACGTGCCCGTGCAGTCGGGCTCGGTGAACGTGTCCGGCCGCGCGGGCGCCGACCGCGACGAGCTGCTCGCCTGGGTTCCGCAACGTCCGTGGCTGCTGCCGGGCAGCGTCCGCGACAACGTGCGCCTGGGCCGCGCGGGCGCCGACGACGCGGCCGTGTGGCGGGCGCTGGAGCTGGTCGGCCTCGCCGACCACGTGGCCACCCTGCCGGCCGGCCTGGACGCGGAGGTCAGCGAGGACGGCACGAACTTCTCCGCCGGCGAGCGGGCCCGGCTGGTGCTCGCGCGGGCGGTCGTCAGCGAGCGTCCGTGGGTGGTGCTCGACGAGCCCACGGCACACCTCGACGCCGACACCGAGGCTGCGGTCGCCGACACCCTGGTCGAGCTCGCGCGCACCCGCGGCGTGCTCGTGGTGGCGCACCGGCCGGCGCTCGTCGCGCTCGCCGACCACGTCGTCGAGCTGCCGGCGGCGCCCGCCACGGCCGGCCCGCCCGCGGCCGGCCCGCCTGCGGCCGGCCGGCAAGCGACCGGTGTCCGCACCGCCGGAGTGCCGGTGTCCGGAGAAGGGCCCACCACTGTCCCGGCGGGTTCTGCGGCGGCGTCACCTGCCGACGCGCCCGCGGCGGCCGGACTCTCCCCCGCGACCGCACGGCGGCGGCTGGCTGCCGGCACGGCTCTGGGAGCACTGGCCTCCGCCGCCGGCGTCGCGCTCACCGCCACCGCCGGCTGGCTGATCGTCCGCGCCGCCGACCACCCGCCGGTGCTGGTGCTCATGGTGGCGATCGTCGCCGTGCGCACCTTCGGCATCGCCCGGCCGGCCTTGCGGTACGTCGAGCGGCTGGTCTCCCACGACGCGGCGCTGCGACTGCTCGCCGACCGCCGCGCCGAGGTGTACGACACGCTCGTCCCGTTGACGCCAGGCCGTCTGGGCCGGCGCCGTGGCGACCTGCTGGCCGGCGTCGTCGACGACGTGGACGCGGTGCTCGACCACGAGCTGCGGGTCCGCGCCCCGCTGCGCGCGGGCGTGGCCGTGGGCGCCGGCACCGTCGTGGTGTGCTGGCTGCTGGCCCCGCAGGTCCCGGCCGTCGCCGCCGTGGTCGCCGGCGTCGTCGCGCTGGGCTCCTCGGCCGCCTGGGGCCTGGCCCACCTCGCCGCCCGCCGCGGCGAGCGGTTGCTGGTCGAGGGCCGCGCCGCCACGTCGGACTGGGTGGCCTCGCTGCTCCAGGGCGCCGCCGAGCTGTCTCTGTGGCGAGCGGTGCCGCCGGCGCTGGACCGGCTCGACCGGCACTCCTCGACCGCGGCGCGGGGCACGGAGCGCACCATCTCCGGCGTCGCGGCCGGCCGGGCTGCGGCCGTCCTGGCCGGGGGTCTCGGGTCCGTGGCGGTGGTCGCGGCCGGCGCCCCGGCGCACGCCGCCGGGGAGCTGAGCGGCGCGCTGCTGGCGCTGCTGGCGCTGGTGCCGCTGGCGCTGCTCGACGTGCTGCTCCCGCTCGCCGACGCCGGTGCCCTCGCGGTGCGCACCTCCGCCGCCCGTGACCGGCTGGCCGGGCTGGGGCAGACCGAGCCGGCGGTGTCGGAGCCCGGGGCGCCGGCCACGGCGCCGTACCGCAGCGACGTGGTGCTGGAGCGGGTCAGCGCCGGCTGGGGCGCGACGCCGGTCCTTCGGGACCTCTCGCTGGAGCTGCCGGCCGGGGCCCGCATCGGCGTGGTCGGCCCGTCGGGGTCCGGCAAGTCGACGTTGGCCGCGTGCCTGGTCCGCTTCCTCGACCCCGCCTCGGGCGAGGTGCGCCTCGGCGGGACCCCGCTGCCGGCACTGGCGCTCACGGACGTCCGGCGGCTGGTCGGCCTGCTCGACGACGACCCGCACGTGTTCGCCACCAGCCTTGCCGAGAACGTCCGGCTGGCCCGGCCCGGCGCCGACGACGAACAGGTCGCCCAGGCACTGCGCGACGCCCGGCTCGGCGACTTCCTCGACGCGCTCCCCCGCGGGCTGGCCACGATGCTGGGCGAGGGCCACGCGGACGTCTCCGGGGGCGAGCGCGCCCGGATCGGGCTCGCCCGCGCGCTCCTGGCCGACCGGCCGGTGCTGGTGCTCGACGAGCCGACCGCGCACCTCGACGGCGCCACGGCCCGCGCCCTCGCAGCGGACCTGCTGGGCCGGGCGGGGCCCACGACGTTGTGGATCACGCACGGCGCGGCCGGGCTGGACCACGTCGACGCGGTCCTCGACCTGGGCGCCCACGGAGCGGAGCGGACCGACCGACCGCCGGTCGGAACGGCTCCGCTGCCCGATCTGGGTCGTTTCGGCTAGTTTCGCCGCATCACGATCCGGTACCGGACAGAATCGGAACGTGACCGTCTCCGCCGCCACCGCCCGTGCGATGTCGCTCGCCCAAGGCGGTCGCCCGCACGAGGCGCTGGCGCTGGCCTGCCGTGAGCTGGCCGCGGCCGAGGACCCCGGTGGGGACGGCACCGACCCCGCCGAGGAAGCCGGGCTCTGGTACGCCGTCGCGGTCGGCCACCACGTGCTGGGACAGCACACCGAGCAGGTCGCGGCGACCGACCGATGCCTGGAGCTGGCCCGCGCGGCCGGCGCCCCGGGGTGGGCGTCCAACGCGCTGTCGATGCGGGCGATGGCGCTGATCCGCGCCAACACCGTCGAGCCGGCCCTGGTCGACCTCGCGCGGGCCGAGGTGGAGCTCGCGGCCTGCGCCGACGACGGCCTGGCCGGCTGGGCGCACACCGGGCTCGGCTACTGCTACCTCGAGCTGCGCCTCTACGAGCTCGCGCGGCCGCACCTGGAGACGGCCCCCACCCTGGGTCCCGGCCCGGTGCCGCTGGCCGAGGAGCGGGCGATCGACCTGGTCAACCTCGCCGAGCTGCACCTGCGGTGGGCCGACGAGCTGGAGCGGGCGACGCCGTACGCCGGGTCCGGTGACGACGCCGAGCGGCACCGCACCACCGGCCATGGCTACGCCCTCGCCGGCCTGCAGGAGGCCGAGCGGGTCGGCGCGGCCGGCCACGCCGAGCTGGCCCGCGCGATGGAGCTCGTCTCCCGGGCCCGCGCACAGGCGGAGACCTCGCTCGATGAGCTGTGGACGGCCTGGACGAGCGAGGACCATCACGCCTCCCAGGGCGGCCGGGCCACGGTCGGCGGGGCTCTGGCCCGGGCGCTGTGGCGCAGCGGGATGGGCGAGCGGGCGCTGGAGGTGGCTCGCGCGGCGGCCGACGAGGCCGACGAGGCCGGTGACTGGCAGATCAGCGCAGGCGCCCGCTGGCTGCTGGTCGAGATGCAGGCCGAGGCCGGCGTGCCGGGTGCGGAGGCCGGACGCGCCTACGGACGGCTGCTCTCGCAGGTGCTGTGGCAGCAGCGGCTCAGCACGCTGCACGGCGCCGCTGCGGCGCTCGACGTCGAGCGGCTGCGCCAGGACGAGCGGGCCGCGCGGCAAGCGGCCCGCGAGGACCCGCTGACCGGGATCGGGAACCGCCGCGCGCTCGACCTGGCGCTCGCCGACGCCGAGCTCCGCTCGCACCGCGACCAGCGCCCCACGAGCCTGCTGGTCGTCGACCTCGACGACTTCAAGTCCGTGAACGACGAGCACGGCCACGTGTTCGGTGACGCGGTGCTGCGCGCGGTGGCCCGGGCGGTGGGCGGCGTCGCGCGCAGCGACGACCTGGTCGCCCGCCTCGGCGGCGACGAGTTCGTCGTGCTCGCGCACGGCACCGACCTGGCGAGCGGCGAGGCACTCGCCCGCCGCGTCGAGGCCGCGGTGGCCGCCGTGCGGGTCGAGTCGCCGGCCGGTCCGGTGCGGCTGGCCGCCAGCGTCGGGGTCGGCACGGCACCGCCCGGCGTCGGCCTCGGCCACCTGCTCGACGAGGCCGACCGGGCGATGTACCGCGAGAAGCGCCGCCGCGCCCTCCAGGACTGACCGGGGTCAGGCCTCGACGACCACCGGGATGATCATCGGCTTGCGGCGGTGCTTGTTCGACACCCACCGGCCGGTGACCCGACGGATCGTCTGCTGCAGCTGGTAGGGGTCGTCGACGCCCTCCCGCAGGGCGGCGTCGAGCGCGTCGACGAGGGGCTGCTTGATGTCCTCGAAGATGCCGTCGTCCTCGGCGAAGCCGCGGGCGTGGATCTCCGGTCCGCCGGCGACCTTGCCGCTGACGGAGTCGACCACGACGATCACGGAGATGAACCCCTCCTCCCCCAGGATCCGGCGGTCCTTGAGCAGGGTCTCGCTGACGTCGCCGACGGAGGAGCCGTCGACGAACACGTAGCCGCAGTCCACCTTGCCGGCGATCGTGGCCCTGCCGTCGACGAGGTCCACGACCACGCCGTCCTCGGCGATCACCACGCGGTCCGCGGGGACGCCGGTGGCGCGGGCCAGCTCGGCGTTCGCGCGCAGGTGCCGGATCTCTCCGTGCACCGGCAGCACGTTGCGCGGCTTGACGATGTTGTAGCAGTAGAGCAGCTCACCGGCAGATGCGTGGCCGGAGACGTGCACCAGGGCGTTGCCCTTGTGCACGACGTTGGCCCCCCACCGGGTCAGCCCGTTGATGACCCGGTAGACGGCGTTCTCGTTGCCGGGGATCAGCGAGGAGGCGAGCACGACGGTGTCGCCCTCCTCGATGTGCACGAAGTTGTGGTTGCGCTGGGCGATCCGCGACAGCGCCGAGAGCGGCTCGCCTTGCGAGCCCGTCGAGATCAGCACCGTCCGCTCCGGGGCGAACCCGGCGAGCTCCTTGGCGTCGACCAGGGTGTTCGGCGGCACCGTGAGGTAGCCGAGCTCGCGGGCGATGCCCATGTTGCGCACCATCGAGCGGCCGACGTAGGCGACCTTGCGCCCGTGGGCGACGGCCGCGTCCATCACCTGCTGCACCCGGTGCACGTGCGAGGCGAAGCAGGCCACGATGATCCGTTGGCTCTTCGCCTGGTGGAACACCCGGTCGAGCACCGGGGTGATGTCGCGCTCCTTGACGGTGAAGCCCGGCGACTCGGCGTTGGTCGAGTCCACCATGAACAGGTCGACGCCCTCGTCCCCGAGCCGGGCGAACGCGTTCAGGTCGGTGATCCGGTTGTCGAGCGGCAGCTGGTCCATCTTGAAGTCGCCGGTGTGCAGCACGACGCCGGCGCGGGTGCGGATCACGACGGCCAGCGCGTCGGGGATGGAGTGGTTGACCGCGACGAACTCGAGGTCGAACGGCCCGAAGCTGATCGTGTCGCCCTCGGCGACGGTGTACTGCGCGGTCTCCTTGAGCCGGTGCTCGCGCAGCTTGGAGCTCAGCAGCGCCAGCGTCAGCTTCGAGCCGACCAGCGGGATGTCGTCGCGCTCGCGCAGCAGGAACGGCGTCGCGCCGATGTGGTCCTCGTGGCCGTGGGTCAGCACCAGCGCCTCGACCGCGTCCAGACGGTCCCGGATGGACTCGAAGTCCGGCAGGATCAGGTCGACGCCGGGGTGGTGGTCCTCGGGGAAGAGCACGCCGCAGTCGACCAGCAGCAGCCGGCCGGCGTGCTCGAAGACGGTCATGTTGCGACCGACGTCACCGAGACCGCCGAGCGGGGTGACGCGGAGGCCGTGCTCGGGGAGCGGGCCGGGGGCGGAGAGCTCGGGGTGCGCGCGGCTCATGCGGTGGGGTCCTCCAGTAGTCCGTGGCGGGTCAGTACGTCGCCGATCTCGGCGACCAGGTCGTCCGCGGCCGCGACGAGGGGAAGCCGCACGGCGCGCGAGTCGATCACGCCGGCGAGCTGCAGGGCGGCCTTGGCTGTCATCGCGCCCTGGGCGCGGCTCATGATCACCTCGACGACCGGCACGAGGTCGCGGTAGGTGCGCAGCGCGGCGTCGAGGTCCCCCCGGTCGACGGCCGCGACCATCTCGGCGTACTGCCGGCCGGCGACGTGACCGACCACCGAGACCACCCCGACCGCGCCGTGGGTCAGCCAGCCGAGGTTCAGCACGTCGTCGCCGGAGTAGAACGCCAGGCCGGTCTCGGCCATGAGGGCGACGCCGCGGGCGAGGTCGCCGACGGCGTCCTTGACCGCGATGATCCGCTCGTGCCGCGCCACCTGCCGGTAGGTCTCGGCGCCGATCGCGATCGAGGAGCGGCTCGGGATGTCGTAGAGCATCACCGGCAGGCCACAGGCATCGGCGACCGTGGTGAAGTGGGCGGCGAGGCCGGGCTGGGTCGGCTTGCTGTAGTACGGGGTCACCACGAGGACGCCGTCCGCGCCGGCCTTCTCCGCCTGCACGGCCAGCTCGACGGAGTGCGCGGTGTTGTTGGTGCCCACGCCGGCGACGACGCTCATCCGGTCCCCGACGGCCTCGACGACGGCGCGGAGCAGGCGGCCGTCCTCCTCGGTGCTCGTCGTGGGCGACTCCCCCGTCGTCCCGGAGACGACGACGCCGTCGTGCCCGTGCGCGGCGAGGTGCTCGGCGACGCGCGCCGCTCCGTCGAGGTCCAGGGAGCCGTCGTCGTGGAACGGCGTCACCATCGCCGTCAGCACACGGCCGAACGGAGCGGGTGCCAGTGTCATGCCGGACAGGCTATCGCTCCGCGGAGGTCGGGGTTCCCAGGCCCGTCGGCGGGCTGCCGGGGCCGGGCACCGGGCACCGGCGGACCGCGACCCGCGAGGTTCGCGGTGAGCGGTCCGGATTGTCGCAATACCAAGTCTCGCAATGCCGAGGTAGTCTCGCAATGAACGAGGCGTGCACACCGCTGATCCGCTCGCGAACCGGTCCCGCGGTGCCGACCCCGCCCGCATCCGCGGCGGGTCTCCAGGTGCCTACGTCTGCAACGCAGTCACTTCCCACCGGAAGGAGCAGACATGGTTACCACCACGGAACGTCCTCCGACCGCCTACTCGACGGGGATCGCTCCTGGCTCGCACATCGCCGACCCCGCGCCCCTGGGCCTGGCCGGCTTCGCACTCACCACGCTGGTGCTCAGCGTCGTCAACGCCGGCTGGGTGCCCGACACCGTCACGCCGGTCGTGTTCGGGCTGGCCTTGGCCTACGGCGGCGGCGCCCAGCTGCTGGCCGGCATGTGGGAGTTCGCCAAGGGCAACACGTTCGGCGCCACGGCGTTCTCGTCCTTCGGCGCCTTCTGGCTGTCGTACTGGTGGCTGACCGCCCACCTCGACGGCTACAAGATCCCGGCCGGCGACGTGGGCAAGGGCCTGGGGCTGTACCTGCTCGCCTGGGGCCTGTTCACCGCCTACATGACCGTGGCGTCGTACCGGGTCAGCGCAGCCGTCTTCGCGGTCTTCGTGCTGCTGACGGTCACCTTCCTGCTGCTGGCGTGGGGTGAGTTCGCCACCAGCAGCGGGCTGCACAAGGCCGGCGGGTACGTCGGGATCGTGACCGCCCTCGCCGCCTGGTACGCCTCCTTCGCGGGCGTCACGGCCTTCGCCTACAAGCGGCCGCTGGTTCCCACCGGCGCCCACTGATCCGGACCGACCCGAGACCGGCGCAGCCGGTCGACACCGGCGGAGGCGACTCACCAGGTCCCTCCGCCGGCCGCCCTCTCGACTGGAGGAGAAACCATGAGCAACCCGTCCTTGTCGAACCTGCTGCACGAGACCCGCCGCTTCGAGCCGCCCGAGGACCTCGCGGCCCAGGCGAACGTGACGCAGGACGTCTACGAGACCGCGGCCAAGGACCCGCTCGCCTACTGGGCGGAGCAGGCCGAGCGCATCACCTGGGCCGAGCCCTTCACCGAGGTCCTGGACTGGAGCAACCCGCCCTTCGCCAGGTGGTTCGTGGGCGGCAGGCTGAACGCCGCCTACAACTGCGTCGACCGCCACGTGGAGGCGGGCAAGGGCGGCAAGGTCGCCTTCCACTGGGTCGGCGAGCCCGTCGGCGACACCCGCGACCTCACCTACGCCGAGCTGAAGGACGAGGTGTGCCGGGCGGCCAACGCTCTGACCGAGCTGGGCGTCCACGCCGGGGACCGGGTCGCGATCTACATGCCGATGATTCCCGAGACCGTCATCGCGATGCTCGCCTGCGCTCGCGTCGGCGCCCCGCACACGGTCGTGTTCGGCGGCTTCTCCTCCCACGCGCTCAAGGACCGGATCATCGACTGTGACGCCCGGGTGGTCGTCACCGCCGACGGCGGCTACCGCCGGGGAGCGGCTGCGGCGCTCAAGCCGGCGGTCGACGAGGCGCTCACCGAGTGCCCCGGCGTGCGCCAAGTGGTCGTGGTGCGCCGCACCGGCCAGGACGTCTCGTGGCAGGAGGGGCGCGACCTGTGGTGGCACGACGTGGTCCACCGGCAGCCGGCCCAGCACGAGCCGCAGGCGTTCGACGCCGAGCACCCGCTCTACGTCATGTACACCTCGGGCACCACCGGCAAGCCGAAGGGGATCCTGCACACCACGGGGGGCTACCTGGTCGGCACCGCGGCCACCCACTGGTCGGTGTTCGACCTCAAGCCCGACACCGACGTGTTCTGGACCGCGGCCGACATCGGCTGGGTCACCGGGCACAGCTACATCGTCTACGGTCCGCTGGCCAACGGTGCGACCTCGGTGATGTACGAAGGCACCCCGGACACGCCGCACAAGGGCCGCTGGTGGGAGATCATCGAGCAGCACGGCGTCACCATCCTGTACTGCGCCCCCACGGCGATCCGCACGTTCATGAAGTGGGGCGCCGACGTCCCCGCCTCCTTCGACATGTCGTCGCTTCGGCTGCTCGGGTCGGTCGGCGAGCCGATCAACCCCGAGGCCTACGTGTGGTACCGCGAGCACATCGGGGGCAGCCGGTGCCCGGTGGTCGACACCTGGTGGCAGACCGAGACCGGCATGATCATGATCTCGCCGCTGCCCGGCGTCACCCGCGGAAAGCCCGGCTCGGCGATGACCCCGCTGCCCGGCGTCTCGGCCAGCGTGGTCGACGACGCGGGGGAACCGGTGGAGAAGGGCTCCGGCGGCTACCTGGTGCTGACCGAGCCCTGGCCGGCGATGCTGCGCACCATCTACGGCGACGACGACCGCTACCGCAACACGTACTGGGAGCGCTTCCCGGGCAAGTACTTCGCCGGCGACGGCGCCAAGCTGGACGAGGACGGAGACATCTGGCTGCTGGGCCGCGTCGACGACGTCATGAACGTCGCGGGGCACCGGCTGTCGACCACCGAGATCGAGTCCGCCCTCGTGTCCCACCCCAAGGTGGCGGAGGCGGCGGTCGTCGGGGCCAACGACCCGGACACCGGCCAGGCGGTCAACGCCTTCGTGATCCTGCGCGAGAGCGCTCTGGCGCAGGCGGGCGGCAGCGCGGAGCCGCTGGTCCAGGAGCTGCGTGACCACGTCGCCAAGGAGATCGGACCGATCGCGAAGCCGAAGTCGATCATGGTGGTGCCCGAGCTCCCCAAGACCCGCTCGGGCAAGATCATGCGGCGCTTGCTGAAGGACGTGGCCGAGCACCGGCAGGTCGGGGACGTCACCACGCTGGCGGACTCCTCGGTGATGGACCTCATCTCCCGCAACCTCGAGACCCCCGGCGCCCAGGAGGAGTAGGAGCTCCGGTCAGCCGCCCGCGCGTTCGAGCCAGACGAAGTCGTAGCCGTCGTGCGCCTCGCGACGCACCTCGGTCCACTCCTCCCGCGCGAAGCCCGGGTAGTGGGTGTCGCCCTCGGGCGACTGGTGCACCTCGGTGAGGATCTGTGCGTCGGCAAGCGGCATCGCGTCGCGGTAGACGTGGCCGCCGCCGATGACCATGACGTCGCCCTCGCCCTGCTGCGCGAGCCCGAGGGCCTCCTCCACCGAGTGCGCGACGAGCACGCCGTCGGCCGACCAGTCCCGGTCCCGGGTGACCACGACGTTGGTGCGGTAGGCCAGCGGGTGGCCGATGCTCTCGAACGTGCGCCGGCCCATCACCACGACGTTGCCCGTGGTCGTGCCGCGGAAGTGCCGAAGGTCCTCCGGGATGCTCCAGGGGATGTCACCGCCCTGGCCGATGACGCCGTTGTCGGCGACGGCCGCCACCAGGACGACCTTCTTCTCCGAGGTGCTCATACGGCGATCGGCGCCTTGATGCCCGGGTGCGGGTCGTAGCCCTCGACCGCGATGTGCTCGAGGTCGAACCCGTCCAGCTCGGTGACCGAGGAGTCCAGGCGCAGCCTCGGCAGCGGCCGCGGCTCACGGGTCAGCTGGAGCCGGGCCTGCGCCAGATGGTTGGAGTAGAGGTGCGCATCGCCCAGCGTGTGCACGAAGTCCCCGACCCGCAGCCCGGTCACCTGCGCCACCATGTGGGTGAGCAGCGCGTAGGAGGCGATGTTGAACGGCACGCCCAGGAACACGTCGGCGGAGCGCTGGTAGAGCTGGCACGAGAGCCGTCCGGGCCCGCCGTCGGCGGCGGGGGCGACGTAGAACTGGAACAGCGCGTGGCACGGCGCGAGCGCCATCTGCGGGATGTCGGCGACGTTCCACGCCGAGACGATGTGGCGGCGCGAGTCCGGGTCGCGGCGAATGCTGTCGACGATCTGGGCAATTTGATCCAGGTGCTCGCCCGAGGGGGTCGGCCAGGAGCGCCACTGATAGCCGTAGACGGGGCCCAGGTCACCGGTCTCGTCGGCCCACTCGTCCCAGATGCTCACCCCGCGGTCCTGCAGCCACTTCACGTTGGTGTCGCCGCGCAGGAACCAGAGCAGCTCGGCGAAGACCGACCGGGTGTGCACCTTCTTGGTGGTGACGAGCGGGAAGCCCTCCGCGAGGTCGAAGCGCATCTGGTGCCCGAACACGCTCCGGGTCCCGGTGCCGGTCCGGTCGCCCTTCTCCACCCCCTCGTCGAGGATCCGTTGCAGGAGGTCGAGGTACGCGCGCACGGCCACAACGTACCCGACCCGGCCGCCGCCTCCCCCGGCGACGCGACCAGCGGCGCAGCACAGCGCGAGCGCCGCAACATCCACCACGGGGGGTCTGGTGCAGCACCGCGCTCGCGCGCACACTGCTGGGGCCGCTTGCCTCGGGCAGCGGGCAGCAGCGCTCGACGAGGGGGATGCCCGTGCTGACCACGACAGCGACCGTCGTCTCACCGCCGCGTCACACGGTGACCCACTTCGCCCGGTGGGTCGCCCAGTCGTGCCCGCCGGAGGCACGCGTCCTCAACGTCGGGGCCGGCGCGGACGTCTCCGGGGCGCTCGCTCCCCTGCTCCGGCGCCGGCCCCACCTGGTCGGGGTGGACCCCGACCAGGCCATCGAGCGCAACGAGTCGCTGCACGAGCGGCACCGCATGTGCCTCGAGGACTTCGCCGGGGAGCACCAGGGCGAGTTCGACGTGGTCCTGGCCGTCTACGTGCTCGAGCACGTGAGCGACCCGGCCGCGTTCGCCGCGGCCTGCGCGCAGGTGCTCCGTCCGGGCGGTCAGTGGTTCGCGCTGACCCTCAACGTGCGTCACTACTTCGGGGCGACGACGTGGGCGATGTCGCGGCTCAAGGTCGCCGAATGGGCGCTGCACCGGCTCAAGGGCGACGCGCTGGTGCACGAGCACCACTTCCCGACCGTCTACCGGTTCAACTCCCTGCGGACGGTGCGCCGGCACTGCGAGGCCGCCGGGTTCGAGTCGCTGGAGTTCCGCTGCTACGACGCCGCGGAGCGCTACCAGTGGTACCTGCCCGACAGGTTGCGGCCCGTGGCGCCGGCGTACTCCCACCTCGCCTACGCGGTGGGCTCCCCGACGATGATGGGTCACCTGACCTTCCGCGCGGTGAAGGCGGCGCCAGCCCCGCCACCGCCCCCGACCACCTCAGGTTGACGGACACGCTGGCCGGCTCCGCCGCCGTGTGGCAGGTTCGGGTCATGGCGACCTACCTCGACGTGCACCCGGTGGACCCCCAGCCCCGCTCGATCGCCCAGGTCGTCCGGATCATGACCGAGGGCGGGGTCGTGGCCTACCCGACCGACTCGGGGTTCGCTCTCGGCTGCCGGCTCGGCAACGCGGACGGTCTCGCGCGGATGCGGCAGATCCGCAGCCTCGACGACAAGCACCACTTCACGTTGCTGTGCCGCAACTTCGCCCAGATGGGTCAGCTCGTGCACATCGACAACTCGGCCTTCCGGACCATCAAGTCGCTGACCCCCGGCTGCTTCACGTTCATCCTGCCGGCCACCGGCGAGGTGCCGCGGCGCCTGCTGCACCCGAAGAAACGGACGGTCGGCGTGCGGATCCCCGATCACAAGGTCGCCCAGGCCATGCTGGCCGAGAACGGCGAGCCGCTCGTGACCACCACGCTGCTGCTGCCCGGCGACCCCGAGCCCATGACCGACGGCTGGGAGATCAAGGAGCGCCTCGACCACCAGGTCGAGGCGGTCATCGACTCCGGGGACGCCGGCAAGGAGCCGACCACCGTGATCGACTTCTCCTCCGGCGCGCCCGAGGTCGTCCGGCGAGGCGGCGGCAGCACGTCGCTGTTCGAGTAGGCCGTCGGTCTCAGTCGTACCGGACCCACCGGAAGCGGGTCATGTCACCTGCCTGCGTCATGCCGGGTGTCGCTGCGTAGGCGACCACCTTGTAAGCCCGGTGGCCGTACCCGACCCGCGCGAGGCACGCCTGCGGCACGCGCGCCGTCACCACGTCGGTGGCGAAGTCGACGGTCCCGGTCATCCGCGGGCAGCGGACGCGCGTGTGGGAGGACAGGTCGTAGAAGTCGAGCCGGTGGAACCTGGTCCCGTCGCGGCGTGCCCCCGAAGTGACCTGGAAGAACCGGTCCCACGTGCCGTTGACCAGGAGCTTGGGGAAGGCCAAGATGCCGTGCCTCGGCCTGATGTCGTGCAGCTTCATCCGGTAGCTGAACGCCTTGGTGTTGTTGTGGTAGGTGACCCGGACGATGTCGTACCTCGCGGCGGCATCGCCCACCGGGTCCCTCTGCGTGAGCGTCGCTGCGGTGGCCGGGCCGCTGCCGGTGACCAGGACCAGGGCCGCTGCGGCCAGGATCGATGTGATGCGGCTGCTGCGCATGCTCGTCCCCTTCCGTGCTCGCACCGGGGTGCACCACCATGGTCGGCCCCGCTCCCGGCGACCCGACAGGGGCCGAGGTCCCGACGCGACGTCGGGCGCTGGATGCGTCAGCCTCGGCCCGGGCGCCCAGGGGCAGCCGGGTCCTGCCGCGCCCTGCCGCGACCCGGGGAGGCGGACCGGTCAGCGGCGCAGGTCGGCACCGGCCTCGGGGACCGGGTCGGCAGGGTCGATCAGCGACGGGGGTCCCGTGGCGACCCCCTCCTCGGGGTCGGGAGTCGAGGCCCGGGCGCCGGCCAGCACGTCGGCGGGGACGTGCTGCTCGAGGAACCGCCGGGCCAGCCGGCTCGAGGGGTGGATGCCGACGGTGGCCACCACGATGATGCCGGCGATCACCAGCCAGCCGGCGGCGCCCAAGTTCATCGCCAGGAACGTGTACAGCGCCGGCGCCCACACCCGCCCCAGCGTGCTGCTCAGCTCGGCGGCCCCCTGGTAGGCGCCTCTGCGGCGCGGGTCCATGAGCTCGGCCTCGAACGACCAGCTGGCGGCGGAGAGGTAGAGCTCGGCCCCGGTCACGGTCACGTGCCCGAGCCAGACGAGCGCGATCGTGACCCAGCCGACGGTGTCGTGGGTGGCGAGGGTGATCAGGCAGGACACCACGAAGAACGTCGAGGACAGCCGCACCGCCTTCAACGCGGTCGGCACGTCGTGGATGCCTCGGGCCGCCGCCATCGGCAAGAAGATGCACATCACCGTGTTGGTCCCGAACAGGAAGGCCAGCAGCACCCGGGGCGCGTCGGTCTCCTCCACCAGCCACAGCGGGATCACGATGTTGAGCAGCACCTGGTTGGTCCAGAAGACGCCCCCGAAGAACGTGGTGAGCAGCCAGCCCGGGTTCCTCAGCGGCCCGGGCCCGGGGACCTTCAGCTTGCGGTCCTCGGGCGTGCGGTCGTCGTGCGAGGCCCGCGGCAGCCGGCTGATCGCGACGCCGTTGACCAGGAAGGCCACCGCGGTGAACCAGGGCAGCGCGTGCAGGACGTCGTTGGAGTCGAACGCCAGCGCGATGCCACCGAGCAGGGAGCCGACGGTGAAGCCGACGTTGAGCGCGGAGTACATGTAGGCGCGTGACCTCACCCGCTCGCCCGGCGGCAGCACGTCGATCGTGTAGGCGCCGTGCGCGGCGCCGCCGAGAGCGCCGATCACCTCCATGCCGACCGCCATCGCGACGTAGCCCTGGAAGTCGGTGATGAACGGCCACACCGAGAACATCGCCGCCTGCCCGGTCGCGCTGAGCGCCCACATCTTCTTGGGCCCGAAGCGGTCGACCAGCTTGCCCATCGGCAGCGCCGCCAGGAAGGCCGCGACGCCGGCGATCGTGAGACCGAGCCCCACCTGGGCGGCGGACAGCCCGACGATCTGGGTGAAGAACACCGCCGACCCGGTCATGAAGGTGCCCTCGCCGAGGGCGAAGAGCAGTGACTGGGCGGCGAGACGGCCCGCGAGCGGCGACGGGGGCCGCGCGTGGCGGGCGAGGGCGGTGAACATCACGAGAGATTGTCGGGTGTCCGGGCCCCCGATGTCGCCCCGAATCACCGTCGGCGCGAGCGACCTCTCTGCGGCGCCCGGGCCCGGCTCCGCCTCACGCGTCGTAGTCGAGCACGACCGTGTCGGTGGTCGGGTGCGACTGGCAGGTCAGCACGTAGCCCTTCTCCACCTCGTCGGGCTCGAGCGCCCAGTTGGTGTCCATCTCGACCGCGCCCTCCACGACCTTCGCGCGGCAGGTGCCGCAGACGCCGCCCTTGCAGGCGAAGGGCGCGTCGGAGCGCACGGCCAGGGCGGCGTCGAGGACGGCCGGCCCGTCGGGGGCGAGCCGGAACGTCGAGCGCCGGCCGTCGAGGGTGACGGTGACCTCGGCGCCCTCCCCGGGCGCGCCGCCGTCCGGCGGGACCGTCGTACGGCGAGGTGGCGGAGAGCTCTCGACGTGGAACACCTCCGCGTGCACCGACCGCTTGGACACCCCGGACTCGACCAGCAGCCGACGCAGGTCGGCGACCATGACGTACGGGCCGCACAGGAACCACTCGTCGACGCCGTCGACCGGGATCAGCGTCTCCAGCAGCCGCCCCATGCGCTCGCTGTCGAGCCGGCCGGAGAGCAGCTCGACCTCCTGGGGCTCGCGGGAGAGGACGTGCAGGAGCTGGAACCGCTGCGGGTAGCGGTTCTTCAGGTCCTCCACCTCGTCGAGGAACATCACGCTCGCGTGCGTGCGGTTGGCGTAGACGAGCGTGACCTGCGCGTGTGGCTCCACCTCCAGGGTGGAGGTCACCAGCGAGAGGACCGGCGTGATCCCGGACCCGGCCGCGACGCAGACGTAGTGCTTGCGGTTCGCCGGGTCCAGCTCGGTGAAGAACCGTCCGCTCGGGGTCATCACGTCGAGCACGTCGCCGGGCTGGAGGACGTCGAGCGCGTGCTCGGAGAAGGCGCCGCCGGGCAGCCGCTTGACCGCGACCCGGAGCACCCCGGAGCCGGCGGGGGCGCAGATCGAGTAGTTGCGCCGGACGTCGTCGCCGGCCAGCTCGGTGCGGATCGTCAGGTGCTGGCCCTGGGTGAACGCGTAGTCCTCGCGCAGCTCCTCGGGGACCTCGAAGGTGATCGCGACGGAGTCGTCGGTGACCGGCTCGACGGCGGCCACCGTCAACGGGTGGAAGACGGAGTGGCGGGTGCTCACGGGCAGGCTCGTCCTAGAGGGGCTTGAAGTGGTCGAAGGGCTCCTTGCAGGCCTGGCACACCCAGAGTGCCTTGCAGGCGGTCGAGCCGAACCGGCTCAGCTCCCGGGTGTCGGGCGAGCCGCACTGCGGGCACCGGACGCTCAGCGTGAGCGGCACCGGCGCGTCGCCGCGGCTGGTCTGCGGTGGCGCGATGCCGAACTCCTCGAGCCGGCGGCGTCCCTCCTCGGTGATCGCGTCGGTGGTCCACGCCGGAGCCAGCACCATCGCCACCTCGACGTCGTCGTGACCGGCCCGCGCGAACGCGGTGAGCACGTCGTCGCGGATCGCCTCCATGGCCGGGCAGCCGGAGTACGTCGGGGTGATCACCACCCGGACGTGCCCGTCCTCGGCCACCTCCACCTCGCGCAGGATGCCGAGGTCCTCGATGCTCACCACCGGGATCTCCGGGTCCGGGACCGACGCCGCGACCGCCCAGGCGGCGGCGGGGGTCGGCGCCGTGCGCGTCACCACGTCGCCCCCGGGTGCTCCCGGGCCACCTTCTGCATGTCGTCGAGCAAGGCGCCCAGCGCCGGCGTGTGCGCGCCACTGCGCCCCCCGCCCGGCGCCGGCGACGTGTCGGGCACCGCGAGCCCGGCTTCGTGCAGCACCGCGGCGAGCCGCTCGGTCACCGGCCCGCGCAGGGCGTCGGGGTCGACCGCGACGCCGCCGGTGACCAGGTCGCGCTGGTGCGCCGTCACCGGCGAGAACAGCTCGGCCAGGTACGGCCACTCGGCGTCCAGCGCGCGCTGCATCCGCGCGTGCGACTCCTCGGTGCCGTCGCCGAGCCGGACCACCCACTGGGTCGCGTGGTCGCGGTGGTAGTCGACCTCCTTGACCGCCTTGGCCGCGACGGCCGCCAGCGTCTCGTCGCGGCTGCGCCGCAACCTCTCGTAGAGCGCGCACAGGTACGCCGAGAGCAGCAGCAGCCGGGCCATGGCGATCCCGAAGTCGAGGGGCTCGCCGTCCGGACCGTCCCAGGGCCGCTCGACGAGGTGCACGTTGCGGAACTCCTCGGCACCCCGCCAGTACGCGAGGTCGTCCTCGCCGGCGACCGGCTCGAGCAGCGACCCGGCGTACGTCAGCAGCGACCGGGCCTGGCCGAGCAGGTCCAGGGCGATGTTGCCGAGGGCGACGTCCTCCTCGATCTGCGGCGAGGCAGCGATCCACTCCCCCAGCCGCTGGGCGGCGACGAGGGCGTCGTCGCCGAGCGCCAGGGCGTACTCGGCCACCGGCGGAGCGGTCGCCAGGTCGGGCGTCACAGGTGCTCGACCCCGTCCGGCACGTGGTAGAAGGTGGGGTGCCGGTAGACCTTGTCACCGGCCGGCTCGAAGAAGGAGTCCTTCTCGTCCGGGCTGGTGGCGGTGATCTCGGCGGCCGGCACCACCCAGATCGAGACGCCCTCCTGGCGACGCGTGTAGACGTCGCGCGCGTTGCGCAGCGCCATCTGGGCGTCGGAGGCGTGCAGCGACCCGACGTGCACGTGGTTGAGGCCGCGGCGGCTGCGCACGAAGACCTCCCACAGCGGCCAGTCGCGGCTCGCCGGACGGCTCTGCTGCTCGCTCATCACGCCACCTCTGCGGAGCGGGCGGCCTGCTTGTCGGCGTAGGCGACGGCCGCCTCCCGGACCCAGGCGCCGCGCTCGTGCGCGCCGACCCGGTGCGCCATCCGCTGCTCGTTGCAGGGCCCGTTGCCCTTGATCACCTCGAACAGCTCGGTGAAGTCGATCTCGCCGAAGTCGTAGTGGCCGCGATCCTCGTTCCACGCCAGGTCGGGGTCGGGCAGCGTGAGGCCGAGCGCCTCGGCCTGGGGCACGGTCATGTCGACGAAGCGCTGCCGCAGCTCGTCGTTGCTGAACCGCTTGATCCCCCACGCCATCGACTGCGCGCTGTTCGGCGACTGGTCGTCCGAGGGCCCGAACATCATCAGGCTCGGCCACCACCACCGGTCGATCGCATCCTGCGCCATCGCCGTCTGCGCCTCGGTGCCGTGCGAGAGCGTGTGCAGGATCTCGAAGCCCTGGCGCTGGTGGAAGGACTCCTCCTTGCACACCCGGATCATCGCGCGGGCGTAGGGACCGTAGGAGCAGCGGCACAGCGGCACCTGGTTCACGATCGCGGCCCCGTCGACCAGCCAGCCGATCGCGCCGATGTCGGCCCAGGTGAGCGTGGGGTAGTTGAAGATCGAGGAGTACTTCTGCCGGCCGCTGTGCAGCAGGTCCAGCAGGTCGGCACGGTCCGCGCCGAGGGTCTCGGCAGCGGCGTACAGGTAGAGCCCGTGACCGGCCTCGTCCTGCACCTTGGCCATCAGGATCGCCTTGCGGCGCAGGCTGGGCGCCCGGGAGATCCACGCTCCCTCGGGCTGCATCCCGATGATCTCGGAGTGGGCGTGCTGGGCGATCTGGCGCACCAGCGTCCTGCGGTAGGCCTCGGGCATCTCGTCGCGCGGCTCGATGCGGCTGTCGGCGTCGATGATGCGCTGGAAGCCGTCCGGGCCGGGCTCGCTCGCCGCGGCCGGACCCGCCTCGGCGCCGGGCGCCGTGAAGTCGTTGCCGTACATGCTCCCAGCCTAGCAACGTATGACAGTTTTCGCGCATCTGTGCGGCACCGGTGTAACACCAGGGCCGGGGCTGAGAGGATCGGGACATGAGCTCCCCCACCGCCGACGTCTCGGTCCGCGTCGCCTGGAGCGAGGACGCCGCCGCCATCGCCGCCGTCCAGGTCCGCGCCTGGCGGCGCGAGTACGCCGCAGTGCTGCCCGGCGAGGTGCTCGACGCGATGGACCCCGCCGATTTCGCCGCGGCCTGGGAGGCCTCGCTGGCCCGGCCGAAGGATGCCCGCAACCGGGTGCTGGTCGCGCTCGAGCGGGCGACGGTGCGTGGCTTCGCGGTCACCGGACCGGCGTCGGACCCCGACACCGACCCGGTCGGGGACGGGGAGATCGTGGAGCTGACGGTCGACCCCGACCACACCCGGCACGGGCACGGCTCGCGACTGGTGCAGGCCTGCGCCGAGACGCTGCGCGCCGACCGGTTCGCACGGGCCGTCGTCTGGCTGGCCAGCACCGACGACGTACGGCGGGGCTTCCTCGGCGAGGCGGGCTGGGCACCCGACGGCGCCCACCGCGAGCTCGACCTGCACGGGGACGGCAGCGTCCGGGTGAAGCAGGTCCGGCTGCACACGGACCTCAGCGCGCTGGACCCGTCGCAGGTTTGAGACCCTCAGGATCCGGGCAAAAGGGGGGTCGGCCTCGGGCGTCCCTCCGCGTGAGGCCGGCGCCGGGGCAGCTCAAGACGGGGGCTCCTGACCGGTTCTGGTTGGCGAGGAGCGAGACATGCTGGGTCCACTTCCCAAGCTGTACAAGGCGGTCGTCGCCGCGGTCGCCGTTCTGGTCTGTGCCGGGCTGGGTGCCTGGCTCGCGTTCACGCTGCCCGTGACGATGGTCGCCGGCACCGGCGCCTCCGTCGGGGTCTGCATCGGGGTCGTCGCGGTGCTCGCGCTGCTGCACGAGCCCTCGACGGCGCGGGCGCGTCTCCGGCACGCCGGGCTGAGGCACCGCCCGCACTGACGCATCAGCCGGTGCTGTCTGGTGCCGCCGGGCGCCGGCGCGACCAGGTTCCGTAGGGTCGTGGCGTGACCGGGAAGGACGACAGCCGGCGAGAGCACCGGAAGATCGTGCGCGACGGCCTCGCCGTCGGTGTGGCCACGGGCGCCTACGGCATCTCCTTCGGCGCGGTCGGCGTCTCCTCCGGCCTGAGTGTCCTGCAGACCTGTGCGCTGTCCCTGCTGGTCTTCACCGGGGCCTCCCAGTTCGCGCTCGTCGGCGTCCTCGCCGCCGGCGGCGCACCGCTCTCCGGGGCCGTGACCGCTCTGATGCTCGGCACCCGCAACACGCTCTACGGCCTGCGGCTGGCCCCGATGCTCCGCTGGACCGGCTGGAGGCGGGTGGCCGCGGCCCATATGGTCATCGACGAGTCGACGGCGATGGCGCTCACCCGCGACGGCACGGCCGCCGCCCGGGTCGGCTTCCTGAGCGCCGGACTGTCGGTGTTCGCGCTGTGGAACGCCGCCACGCTCGGCGGTGCCCTGGCCGGCACCGCACTCGGCGACCCGCGCACGTACGGCCTCGACGCGGCCGTCGGTGCGGCCTTCCTGGCCCTGCTCTGGCCCCGGCTGACCGAGCGCACGCACCAGGCGGTCGCCGTCTGTGCAGCGGTGCTGGCTCTCGGTCTGGTGCCGGTGACCCCGGCCGGCGTTCCGGTGCTGGCGTCGGCGGGCGTGGCCCTGGTCGCCGGCCTGCTGACCGTACGGCGTCACCCGGGCGAGCCGGTCGCGACCGCCGACCTCGAGGAGTGGGGCCAGCCGGTCGACGCCGCCCACCGGGTCGCCGGGCCGCACGTCGGCACCCGTCCCCCCGACGACCCGCACCGCCAGGCAGACCCCGCCGAGCAGCCACCCGCCCCCACAGACGAGGGCCGGCGATGATCTGGGCGGCCGTGCTGGGCACGGCGCTCGGCTGCTACCTCCTCAAGCTCGCCGGCCTCTCGGTGCCGCAGGCGGCGCTCGACCACCCCCTGGTGGCCCGGGTCGCCGACCTGGTGCCGGTCGCCCTGCTCTCCGCTCTGGTGGCGGTGCAGGTGGTCGGCTCGGGGTCGTCGGTGGTCCTCGACGCCCGGGTCGCCGGCCTCGCGGTCGCGGTGGTCGCGCTGCTGCTGCGCGCGCCGTTCCTCGTCGTGGTGGTCGCCGCCGCGACGACCGCGGCGCTGCTGCGCATGCTGTGACCCGCCCCCACCCCGCGGACGCGCTGCCGGCCGGCCCCGGAGTCCGGGACCGGCCGCCAGCGGCTCAGGATCAGGGCTGGACGCGGCCGAGGACGGCCTGCACCTCTGCCACCGAGGACGCCTCGCGCAGACGGTCGACCTCGGACTCGTCGAGGAAGGTCTCGGCGATGGGGGCGAGCAGCTTCATGTGGTCCTGACCGGCGCCGGCGATGCCGATCACGAACTCGACCCGCTGGCCGTTCCAGTCCAGTCCCCGGGGATAGCGCACGAACGAGATCGCGGTGCGGTGGATCGACCCCTTCGCCTCGTTGGTGCCGTGCGGGATCGCCAGCAGGTTGCCCATGTACGTCGAGACGGACCGCTCCCGCTCGTGCATGGCGGGGACGTAGTCGGCCTCGACGGCACCGGCGGCCACCAGCAGCTCCCCGGCCTCGGTGATCGCCTCGTCGCGGTCGGTGGCCGCCCCGGTGAGCACTACCGAGGTCTCGGCCAGCACGGTCTGGTCGGTGGCGGTGGCCACGCCGCCCGACGGGACGCTGGCACCGGCGCCCGCGGGGGTGGCGTCGACCGAGCCGCCGGCGGCTTCCGCGTCGTCGCCGTTGGTGCGCTGCAGCAGCTCCACGATCTCGTCGTACCGAGGACTGTTCATGAAGTTGTCCACCGACACGTGCTCAGCGGACGCGGTGCGCTGCCGAGCCCTCTCGGTGAGGTCGCGGTGGGTGACCACGACGTCCCACTCGTCGCTCAGGTTGGAGATGGACCTGTTGACCACGGTGACGTCGTCGAAGCCGGCGGCCTGCACCTTGCGCCGCAGCACCGAGGCGCCCATGGCCGAGGAGCCCATCCCGGCGTCACACGCGAAGACGATCGAGCTGATCGGACCGCTGCGGGTGGCGGCGCGCTGGCCGCCGAGCGCCGAGGACGCCACGGACTTCTTGCCCTTCATCGACTCCATGTCGGCCGTGGCCGCGGAGAGGTCGCCCTCGTCGTCGGACCGGTCGATCTTGAGCAGGAAGGACGCGACCAGGAATGACACCGTCCCCGCGGCGAGGACCGACAGGGTGACGCCGACGATCTTGTCGCCGGGCGCCTGCGCCCAGACGGCCAGGATGGAGCCCGGTGCGGCCGGGGCGCGCAGTCCGGAGTCGAAGAGCATGTTCACGGTGATCCCGGTGGCACCGCCGAGCACGGCGGCCAGGATCAGCTTCGGCTTCATGAGCACGTAGGGGAAGTAGATCTCGTGGATGCCGCCGAAGAAGTGGATGATCGCGGCGCCGGGAGCCGACGCCCGGGCGATGCCGCGACCGAAGAACATGTAGGCCATCAGGATGCCCATGCCCGGACCGGGGTTGGCCTCGAGCAGGAAGAGGATGGAGAAGCCCTGGTCGGAGGCCTGCTGGATGCCGAGCGGCGTCAGCACCCCGTGGTTGATCGCGTTGTTGAGGAAGAGGACCTTGGCGGGCTCGATCAGGACCGAGGCGAACGGCAGCACGCTGTTGTCGACGAGGAAGTTGACCGCGGAGCCCAGCCACTCGGTGACCTGGCGCAGGACGGGGGCCAGCACGAACATGCCCGCGATGGCCATGATCGCCGCCACGATGCCGGCCGAGAAGTTGTCGACGAGCATCTCGAAGCCCGGCCGGATCCTGCCGTGCCAGAGCGCGTCCGCCTTCTTCATGACCAGTGCCGCCAGCGGGCCCATGATCATGGCGCCGAGGAACATCGGTGCGGCGTTGCCGTCCTCACCGATGAACAACGGATCGCTGGTGCCCATGATCACGCCCATGACCGCCAGTGCGCCGACCACGCCGCCACGCACCTCGTAGACGATCTTGCCGCCGGTGTAGGCGATGAGGATCGGCAGCAGGTACATGATCGTCGGCCCGACGATCGTCGCGATCTTCTCGTTGGGGGTCCACCCGTCGGGGATGAAGAACGCGGTGATCAGGCCCCAGGCGATGATCGCGCCGATGTTCGGCATGATCATGTTGGACAAGAACGTGCCGAACTTCTGCACTCGCACGCGGACACCGCTGCGCGGCGGCGCCTCGGTCGTTGTGCTGGTCGTGGTGGTCGTCATCTGAACCCTTCCGACGCGTCTGGCGTGACCGTCATCACCAGAGACCAGCAGTCTTGCGCATGAACGGGCACATTGCCAAGCACTCGGGCAGAGAAATTGCCTTCGTTTGTGTGGTAATCGGCCCGACAACTCGCTAGAGTCGCCAGGAGAGCCACCGTTCGCCCACTTCCGCCACCCGAAAGGACCCCCTATGAAGGCCCTGCGCTTCTACGCTCCCGAGGACGTCCGACTCGAGGACGTGCCCGAGCCCGAGTGCGGTCCCGACGAGGTCAAGATCAAGGTGAAGAACTGCTCGACGTGCGGCACCGACGTCAAGATCTTCTACAACGGCCACCAGAACCTGACTCCCCCGCGCACGATCGGCCACGAGATCGCCGGCGAGGTGGTCGAGGTCGGCGCGGACGTCAACGCGACGTACGGCTCGAGCTGGGCGGTCGGTGACCGCGCCCAGGTGATCGCTGCGGTGCCGTGCGGCGAGTGCTACGAGTGCCGCAAGGGCTGGATGGCGGTCTGCCAGAACCAGACCTCGGTCGGCTACCAGTACGACGGCGGGTTCGCGGAGTACATGATCGTGCCGCGCCAGGTGCTCAAGGTCGACGGGCTCAACAAGGTCCCCGACAACGTCGGGTACGACGAGGCCTCCGCGGCCGAGCCGTTCGCGTGCGCGATCAACGCCCAGGAGCTGCTCGGCATCGAGGAGGGCGACACCGTCGTGGTCTTCGGCGCCGGCCCCATCGGCTGCATGCACATCCGGATCGCTCGCGGGGTGCACAGGTGCGGCCCGGTCTACCTCGTCGACGTCAACGCCGACCGGCTCAAGATGTCCGCCGACGCGGTGCAGCCCGACGAGACGATCGACGGGTCGCAGGTGGACGTGGTCGAGCGGGTCATGGAGCTGACCGGCGGCCGGGGCGCCGACGTGATCATCACCGCTACGGCGGCGAACATCACCCAGGAGCAGGCCATCGCGATGGCCGCCCGCAACGGCCGGATCTCGTTCTTCGGCGGCCTGCCCAAGACGAACCCGACGATCACCTGCGACTCCAACGTGGTGCACTACCGCCAGCTGCACATCCACGGCGCCAACGGGTCGGCGCCGGAGCACAACAAGCGCGCCCTGGAGTACATCTCCACCGGCCAGGTCCCGGTCAAGGACCTGATCACCCGGCACATCCCGCTCGAGAACGTGCTGGAGGCGTTCTCGATCGTCAAGAACGGCGAGGCGATCAAGGTCACCGTCGAGCCGTAGCCGGAGCGACCGGCCCTGCGCGGGCCGTCACGGTGTCAGCCCCAGGCGCCGTAGACGTGCACGCGCAGGGCCCGGGTCGCCGTGAGGTTCCACAGCTGACGGGCGTCCTCGGTCCAGAGGTTCACGCAGCCGTGGCTGTGCCCGACGAAGGGATCCATCATCAACCGGGACCCGTGCAGTGCCTGCCCGCCGGAGAAGAACTGGGAGTAGGGCATCGGGGCGCCGAAGAGCGAGCTGACGTGGTCGATGTCGCGGTAGTAGACGGTGAAGGTCCCACGCCGGGTCGGCGTCGACGAGCCGCCGCCTCGCACCAGCCACGAGTTCAGCAGCGTGCCCGCGCGGTACAGGTTCACCTGGTGCAGGGTGCGGTCGTAGCAGGCGTGCCGGCCGGCCCTGGTGCAGCGGGCCGGCACCCGGTCCCGGCCCCGGACGGTCCGCCGGATCAGCGGCTTCCACGTCCGGTAGCCCACCACGCCGGTCGCGGCGAGGCCGTTGCGCCGCTGGAATGCCTTCACCGCCGCCTCCGTCACAGGCCCGAACTGCCCGTTGGGGGTCGCGTCGAAGAAGCCGCGCCACTTGAGGCGGTACTGCAGCTCCAGCACGTGCTCGATGTGGTACGGATCGGCGTCGACGTCGCCGCGGCGGACCACCTCGCGGCTGAACCGGTCGCGCAGCGTCCACGAGCGCGCGGCTGTCGCCGTTGCCGCGCTCCCCGCCGCCACAGGCGCCTGGGCACCGCTCAGCGGCTGCCCCGCGGCCGCGGCCCCGGCGTCGGTGCCCACCGGCAGGAGCAGCAGCGAGACCGCCACGGCGACGACGCCGAGCCGTCCTCCGCGAGCGCGCACCCTGCTGACCCCACCCACCGCTCCAGGATGCACCCGGCCGCGCGACCCGGACAGGGCCGAAGGGCGGCTGATCTCCCATGGGCAGAATGCACCCGTCGCCGCCGGACCGGGCCGGAGTGCTCAGCCGCCGATCTCGATCCGGCCGTGCGCGTCGATGGGGAAGCCGGGCGCGTGGGCGATCTCCCACAGGTGACCGTCCGGGTCGGCGAAGTAGCCGGAGTAGCCGCCCCACTCGGTGCGGGCGGCCGGCTTGACGATCCGCCCCCCGATCTCGTGCACCCGGGCGAAGGCGAGGTCCACGGCGTCCTCGGAGCCGAGGTTGATCGCCAGGGTGACGCCGCGGTAGGCGGGCAGCTCGTCGTGAGGCACCGGGTCGAGGGCGGCGTCCTCGGCCAGGGCGTCGTAGCCGAAGATCCCCAGCCAGGTGCCGCTGGTGCGGAACCAGGTGATGCCCTGGGCGAGGTCGCCGCGCTGCTCCCAGCCGAGGTCACGGTAGAACCGGGCCGACCGCTCGAGGTCGGTGACGCCGAGGGTCACGATGCTGAACTGGGCAGGCACGTCGGTGGGCATGGCACCCAGTGTCTCAGTCGGCGCCGTCCGACCGGGCCGGTCACAAGCGAGGAGCCGCCATCTGCGCCCGGTAGCGCAGGTGGCGGCCCCTCTGATCCCCTGGAAGGGTTCCGTGCCGGCCGGCGGCAGGACGCCGGCCGGGGGTTCTGTCAGCGGACGGACACCGCGCTCCAGGCGGCCGCCACGGCGGCGTACTGGGTGCTGCCCGAGCCGTAGAGGTCCCGGGCTGCGTTCAGCGAGGCGGTACGGGCACCGGAGTAGCTGGTGCTCGAGGTCATGTAGACGGTGAGCGCGCGGTACCAGATCCGGCCGGCCGCGTCGCGACCGATGCCGGTGACCGTCGAGCCGTCGCAGGTGCTGCTGTCGTGCGCCACTCCCCCGATCGTCTTGACCCCGGAGCCCTCGGCGAGCAGGTAGAAGAAGTGGTTGCCCACGCCGGAGGAGTAGTGCACGTCGGCGCTGCCGACGCCGGAGGTGTAGCAGTCGTAGGAGGCGCCGTCGCTGCTCGGCCTGTCCATCCGGCGGAAGCCGAGATGCTGCCTGAGGTCGAACTCCTCGCCGATCAGGTAGTCGCCGGGGTCGCCGGCGTTGGCGGCGTGGAACTCCACCAGCGTCCCGAAGATGTCGGAGGTGGACTCGTTGAGGCCGCCGGACTCACCGGAGTAGGTGAGGTTCGCGGAGTTCTCGGTGACGCCGTGGCTCATCTCGTGGCCCGCGACGTCCAGGGAGACCAGCGGGCCGTAGTTCGTGCCGTCGCCGTCGCCGTAGGTCATCTTCGTGCCGTCCCAGAAGGCGTTGGCGTAGCCGCTGCCGTAGTGGACCCGGTTGAACGAGCCCTTCCCGGTGCCGAAGATCCCGTTGCGGCCGTGCACGTCCAGGAAGTAGTCCCAGGTCATGTTCGTGCCGTACTGCGCGTCGGCCGCGGCCGACTGGCGGTTGGCGTTGGTGCCGTCGCCCCAGGCGTTGTCGGCGTCGGTGAACAGCGTGCCGGTGGCGCACCGGCTGCCGAACAGCTGGCAGAATCTCGAGTCCGACTTGTTGCCCATGTCGGTGGTGTAGGTGCCGCCCCGGGTCGCGTCCTTGAGCTGGAAGCCGCCCGAGGCCGCCGTGGTCGTGAGCGGCACGGTGCCGCCGTAGAGCGAGCGGCCGGTGCCGTCGGCGTTCTGGATCTGCTGCTCGGTGCCGAGCACCTCGCCGGTGACGGCGTCGACGTACGTCGCCAGCCGGCTCGGCGTCCCGTCCTCCTGGGTGCCGCCCGTGAGCACCTCCCAGGCCAGACGGGGCGCCGATCCGCTGGCGTCGACCACCACCTCCGGAGCACCGGCCACCCGCTCGCCCGAGATGGAGCGGGTGACCTTGCTCGGCGCCAGTGCCCTCTCCACGGCACTCCGGCGGGAGAGGACCGGGGTCACGGAGAGGTCGATCATGCGGTCCAGGGTCTGGCTGACGCCCTCGAACGCGCCGTCGGCGTCCTGGTGGACGACCAGGTCGCCGCCGCGGACCCGGAGGCCCCGGTAGCTGCGGTCCATGCGGACGTGGGTGCTGCCGTCCCTGTCGACCAGCGCGGAGCCGACGTCGAAGCCCTGCCCCTCGCCGACCTTCGCGGCCCGGGGGTGGGCGCGGACCGCCGCCACCGCGGCCCGGGCGAGGTCGCCGCCCGGGTCGACCTGGTGGGTGCCCCCGTGCGGAGCGGCCCCCGCGGACGTCGCGGTGAGCGACGAGGCCAGGCCGGCTGCTACGAGAGCGGCGGCGCTGAGGGCTGCAGTCGTGCGCATGTCTCCCTTTCGAAGGTGCCGACGGGCTTGTCCCGCGGGGTCAACCATCGGTGGGAGCGCCCCCGGCTGGGAAGCCGAAGGACGGTGCACGTTTGTGCGGTGCAGAAGCCTGCAGAATCAGCCGGCGGTCAGCTGCTCGGCCAGGAACTCCAGGGTCCGTGCCCAGGCGACCCGGGAGGCCTCCGGGTGGTGCAGGAAGAAGTCGGAGTTGTCGAAGGCGTGGTCGGCCCCCGGGTAGGTCTCCACCCGCGCGTTGCCGCCGGCGGTCACCCGGTCGCGGATCACCTCGACCGTCGCGGCGTCGATGTAGCCGTCGGAGAGCCCGAAGTGGTGCAGGCTCGGGCAGGTCACCTGCCCGGCCAGGTCGAGCAGCCCCGGCAGCGCCGAGCCGTAGTAGCTGACCAGGACGTCGGGCTCCTCGACCGCGGCCACGTTGAAGGCCAGCCCACCGCCGAAGCAGAACCCGATGACGCCCGTGCCGCCCCGCACCTCCTCGCGCTCGCGCAGGTACGCCAGGGCCGCGGCGGAGTCGGCGACCGTGGTCGCCCAGTCGAGCTTCCCGGCCAGCGCCATGGCCCGGTCCACCACGTCGGGCGCCGACTCGTCGACGCGGCTGTCCTCCAGGCGCCAGTAGAGCTCGGGGCCGAGCACGACGTAGCCGGCGGCGGCCAGGTCCGCGCCGCGCCGCTGGATGTAGTCGCTGACCCCGAAGATCTCCTGGAGCAGCACGAGACCGGGGCCGGTGCCGGCCTCCGGCGTCCAGAGGTACGCCGGCATCGGCCCGTCGGTGGTCTCGACCTGCACACGGTGGCTCATGCGCCGAGGATAGTCAGGAGCCGTGCAGCTCCAGGGCCCGCCGTGCCGCGGCCCGGCCACGGGTCCGGTCGCCGGCGGCGTCGTAGGCCACCGCCAGCCGGAACCAGCTGCGCCAGTCGTCGGGGGCCGCCTCCGCCTCGGCACGCACCCGGTCGAAGAACGTGTCGGCGGCGCCCCGGTCGACGCGGCCGGAGGGACGCCGCGGCAGCTCGTCGGCGGGCAGGCCGCCCTCCGCCTCGAGCTGCGCGGCGAGCACCGCGCACTGCCGGCCGAACTGGACCTCGCGGGCGACGAGCAGCGCGCCGAGCAGCGGCACGACGAGCACCGCGAGGCCGAGCAGCACTCCCACCACGCTGCCGCTGCCCAGCAGCAGCACGCCCTTGACCCCGAGCAGCAGCCCGTAGACGACCAGGGCCAGCAGCATGAAGCCGAGGGTCAGCGCGGTCCGGGCCCGCATCAGTCCAGGCCCAGGAACGGCTCGAGGCCGACGGTCAGCCCCGGGACGCCGGCGATGCGGCGCAGGCCCAGCAGCACACCAGGGGTGAAGGAGACCCGGTCCAGCGAGTCGTGGCGCAGCGTCAACGTCTCCCCCGGTCCCCCGAGCAGGACCTCCTGGTGCGCCACGAGGCCGCGGATCCGCAGACCGTGGACGCGGATGCCCTCGACGTCGGCGCCCCGGGCACCCTCCAGGGCCGACGTGGTGGCGTCCGGGATCGGCGGGGAGCCGGCCTCGCGCCGGGCGGCGGCGATCAGCGCAGCGGTGCGCGACGCCGTACCGGAGGGCGCGTCGGCCTTGTCGGGGTGGTGCAGCTCGACGATCTCGACCGACTCGAAGTACGGCGCCGCCTCCGCCGCGAAGCGCATCATCAGCACCGCACCGACCGAGAAGTTGGGGGCGACGAGCACACCGGTCGACGGCGAGCCGGCGAGCCAGCCGCGCAGCTGCTCGAGCCGCTCCTCGGTGAAGCCGGTGGTGCCCACGACCGCGTGGATCCCGTGCTCGACGCAGAACCGCAGGTTGTCCATCACCACGTCGGGGTGGGTGAAGTCGACGACCGCCGCGGCGCGCGCCTGCACCAGCTGGTCGAGGGAGTCCTCGGCATCGACCTCGGCGACGAGCTCGAGGTCGTCGGCGTCCCGGACCGCCGCGCACACGGCCGTGCCCACCTTGCCCCGCGCCCCCAGGACACCGACCCGCATCCGCTCGCTCGCCACGACCCGACCCTAGTCGCTCTCGAAGGGACCGACGACGGCCAGCGTCTGGCGCTGGGAGAACAGCTGGGCGGCAAGGGTGCGGACGTCGTCGAGCGTGACCGCGTCGATGCGGCGGATCACCTCGTCGATGCTGGGCAGCTCGTCGTAGAGAAGCTCGGCCTTCGCCACACGAGCCATCCGCGAGACCGAGTCCTCGAGCCCGAGCACGAGGCCGCCCCGCAGCTGGCCCTGGCCGCGCTGCAGCTCCTCGAGGGTGATCCCCTCGCCGGCCATCCGCTCCAGCTCCGTTCGCACGACCGCCAGCACCTCCTCGACCTTGGAGGGCAGGCAGCCGACGGCGACCGAGAACGCCCCTGCGTCGGCGTAGTGGGCGGCGTAGGAGTAGACCGAGTACGCCAGCCCCCGTTGCTCGCGGACCTCCTGGAACAGCCGGGAGGAGGTGCTGCCGCCGAGCGCGGCGTTGAGCACGCCGAGGGCGTAGCGGCGCTCGTCGGTGCGCACCGGCGCGTCCACCCCCAGCACGAGGTTCACCTGCTCGAAGGGCCGGTGCGCGACGATCTCACCCGTGGTGCTGCGCCGCGGTCGACCGGTGCGGCGGACCGGTCTCGGCGTGGCGGTCGTGTCGGCGAGGAAGCGGCCGCGGCCGAACGCCGAACGCACCATCGCCACGACGGCGGCGTGGTCGACGTTGCCGGCCACCGCCAGCACCATGTTCCCCGGTGCGTAGCGCGAGCGGTAGTAGCGCGCGATCTGCGCGCGCGTGAGCGACTTGATCGACTCCACCGTGCCGGCGATCGGACGGCCGAGCGGCGAGGAGCCCCAGGCCTGGGCGGCCCACAGGTTGTGCACGACGTCGTCGGGGTCGTCGTCGTGCATCGCGATCTCGTCGAGGATCACCTCGCGCTCGGCCTCGACGTCCTCGGGCGTGATCAGCGAGGAGGTGATCATGTCGCCGAGCACGTCGACGGCCAGCGGCAGGTCCTGGTCGAGCACCCGCGCGTGGAAGCAGGTGTACTCCTTGGCGGTGAAGGCGTTGAACTCACCGCCCACCTCGTCCAGGGACACCGAGATCTCCAGCGCCGACCGCGACGAGGTGCCCTTGAACAACAGGTGCTCGAGGAAGTGGGACGCCCCCGACAGGGTCGGGGACTCGTCGCGCGACCCGACGCCCACCCACACGCCCACGGCGGCGGACCGGACGCCGGGCATCGCCTCGGTCACGACCCGCAGCCCTCCGGGGAGGACGGTGCGTCGCACCAGCCCGCCCTGTTCGGCGGTCAAGAGGGTGCGGGTCGTGCCGGGCTTCTGCTGGGCAGCGCTGATGACCAAGGAGGGGTCTTACTCCGCCTCGGCCTCGGCGGTCTCGGCGGCGGGGGCCTCGCCGGCGCCCGACTCCTCGACCACGGGGATCAGCGACAGCTTGCCGCGGTCGTCGATCTCGGCGATCTCGACCTGGACCTTCTGGCCGACCGAGACGACGTCCTCGACGGCGTCCACGCGCTTGCCGCCGGCCAGGGAGCGCAGCTTGCTGATGTGCAGCAGGCCGTCCTTGCCGGGCAGCAGGGAGACGAAGGCGCCGAAGTTGGTCGTCTTCACGACCGTGCCCAGGTAGCGCTCGCCGACCTCGGGCATCGTGGGGTTCGCGATGCCGTTGATGATCGAGCGGGCGGCCTCGGCGGCCTCGCCGTTGGTCGCGCCGACGTAGATCGTGCCGTCGTCCTCGATGGTGATCTGCGCGCCGGTGTCGTCCTGGATCTGGTTGATCACCTTGCCCTTGGGGCCGATGACCTCGCCGATCTTGTCGACCGGCACCCGCATCGTGATGATCCGCGGGGCGTGCAGCGACATCTCGGCCGGAGCCGCGATCGCCTCGTTCATCACCTCGAGGATCGTGGTGCGGGCGTCCTTGGCCTGGTTCAGCGCGGCGGCCAGCACGTCGGCCGGGATGCCGTCGAGCTTGGTGTCGAGCTGCAGCGCGGTGACGAACTGCGGCGTGCCGGCGACCTTGAAGTCCATGTCGCCGAAGGCGTCCTCGGCACCGAGGATGTCGGTCAGCGTGACGTACTGCGTCGTGCCGTCGACCTCGCCGGAGATGAGGCCCATCGCGATGCCGGCGACCGGCGCCTTGAGCGGCACACCCGCCTGCAGCAGCGCCATCGTGGAGGCGCAGACCGAGCCCATCGAGGTGGAGCCGTTGGAGCCCAGCGCCTCGGAGACCTGGCGGATCGCGTAGGGGAACTCCTCGCGCGTCGGCAGGACCGGCACGAGGGCCCGGCCGGCGAGCGCGCCGTGGCCGACCTCGCGGCGCTTGGGCGAGCCCACGCGGCCGGTCTCGCCGGTGGAGTACGGCGGGAAGTTGTAGTTGTGCAGGTAGCGCCGGCTCGTCTCCGGGGAGAGCGTGTCGAGCTTCTGCTCCATGGTCAGCATGTTCAGCGTGGTGACGCCCAGGATCTGGGTCTCGCCGCGCTCGAACAGCGCCGAGCCGTGCACCCGCGGGATCACGCCGACCTCGGCGGAGAGGGTGCGGATGTCGGTGAGGCCGCGGCCGTCCATGCGGACCTTGTCGCGCAGCACCCGCTCGCGTACCAGCTTCTTGGTCAGCGACCGGAACGCCGCGCCGATCTCCTTCTCGCGGCCCTCGAACTGGCCGCCGACCTTCTCCAGCAGTGAGTCCTTGACCGCGTCGATCGCGGCCTCGCGCTCGAGCTTGCCGGTGAGGGCCAGCGCGGGCTTGAGGTCCTCGCTCGCGGCGGCCTCGACGGCGGCGAACACGTCGTCCTCGTAGTCGAGGAAGATCGGGAACTCCTGGACGGGCTTGGCGGCCTGCTTGGCCAGCTCGGCCTGCGCCTCGCACAGCTGCTTGATGACCGGCTTGGCGGCGTCGAGACCGCCGGCCACGACCTCCTCGGTCGGCGCCTGGACGCCCGACTGCACGAGGTTCCAGGTCTGCTCGGTCGACTCGGCCTCGACCATCATGATCGCGACGTCGCCGGTCTCGGTGACGCGGCCGGCCACGACCATGTCGAAGACCGCGTTCTCGAGCTGGCTGTGGGTCGGGAACGCCACCCACTGGCCGTCGATGAGCGCCACCCGGGTGCCGCCGACCGGGCCGGAGAACGGCAGGCCGGAGATCTGGGTGGAGATCGAGGCGGCGTTGATCGCGAGCACGTCGTACGGCGTGTCCGGGTCGAGCGCCAGCACGGTGATGACGACCTGCACCTCGTTGCGCAGGCCCTTCTTGAAGGTCGGGCGCAGGGGGCGGTCGATCAGCCGGCAGGTGAGGATGGCGTCCTCGGACGGGCGGCCCTCACGGCGGAAGAACGAGCCCGGGATCCGGCCCGCGGCGTACATCCGCTCCTCCACGTCGATGGTGAGCGGGAAGAAGTCGAAGTGGTCCTTCGGGTGCTTGCCGGCCGTGGTGGCCGACAGCAGCATGGTGTCGTCGTCGAGGTAGGCCGTCACCGATCCGGCGGCCTGGCGGGCGAGCAGCCCGGTCTCGAACGTGACGGTGCGCTGGCCGTGCTTGCCGTTGTCGATCACGGTCTCGACGGCGTAGATCTCGGGTCCCTCCATGGGTGTCCCTTCCTAGTGTTCGCAGGTGTTCGCTGGTGTGAGCGGAGCGATCACGCGGGGCGCCAGGATCAGGGGCCGGTCTTCGATCGAGGCCCGCGGTCTCCGGCGTACCCGGGAAACGGGACGCGGCGGATCCGAAGGCCACTACCGAGGACCGGGGCCGGACGTCCGCGGTCGCTCCAACTTCGAGTGGTTCTCTGGATTCAGTTGTCGGGGCCGACCCTATCCGGACCGGACGGGTGCGCGGGTGCACAGGGCCCCGGGTGCGCCAGGAGCGGCACCCCGGGACCGAGGTGCCGCTCGCGGGCGACATCTGCGTGGTGCTAGCTCACCGGCGCAGGCCGAGCCGCTCGATCATCGAGCGGTAGCGGTTGATGTCTTCCTTCTGCATGTAGTTCAGAAGGCGACGGCGCTGGCCGACCAGGAGCAGCAGACCACGACGGCTGTGGTGGTCGTGCTTGTGCTCCTTCAGGTGCTCGGTCAGGTGTGCGATCCGGTGCGTGAGGAGTGCAACCTGAACCTCGGGCGAGCCGGTGTCGCCCTCGGTCGTTGCGTACTCGGCGATGATCTTCTTCTTGGTCTCCGCGTCGGTACCAGTGGCCACGCGTAGCTCCCTTCGGTTCTCGTCTGCGCGGCGCGCCGGGGCCTGTTCACCCGGGCACTCTCGATCCGCGGCCGTTGCACGGCGGTTGTTGCTGGGACGTGTTGCTGAGATGTGTCGCCCGGTGCGGGAGCCGGGACCACGAGGGTCCGCTCCTCGGGCAACCGCCCCAGGCTATCCCAGCGGGTGCCGCTTCTCCCAATCGAGGGACACCGGCGACCCGGTGGCCGGTGGCCGGGAAGGTGGCCGGGCTACAGGCCGAGCAGGTCGCGGACCGCGGCCCGGCCGGCGGCCGGGTCGGTCGCGGCGAGCGCGGCCTCGGCGGCCTGCTCGCAGACGTCCATCGACACCGCGGCCAGCTGCGCTCCGACCGGTCGCACGGCGGCCGCCGCCATCGACAGCGACGTCACCCCCATGCCCACCAGGGCGGTCGCGAGCATCGGGTCGGCGGCCGCCTCGCCGCACACGCCGACCGGCTTGCCGGCCTGCTTGCCGGCCTCGGCGGTGATCGCCACGAGCGCCAGCACGGCCGGCTGCCAGGGGTCGGTGAGGTGCGCGAGACCGGAGGCCATCCGGTCCGCGGCCATGGCGTACTGCGTGAGGTCGTTGGTGCCGATCGAGAGGAAGTCCACGACCTCCAGGAACCGGTGCGCCAGCAGCGCCGTGCTGGGCACCTCCACCATGACCCCCGCCTTGAGACCACGGTCGCGCACCTCGGCGGCGAACGTGCGCGCCTCGTCGACGGTGGCCACCATCGGCGCCATCACCCACGGCGTGGTGCCGGTGTTGCGGGCCGCGAGCGCGATCGCGTCGAGCTGGCGCTCGAGCAGCCCGGGGTTGTCGAAGCTCAGCCGCAGGCCGCGCACGCCGAGGGCCGGGTTCTCCTCGCCGTCGATGGTCGCGAACGCCACGGGCTTGTCCGACCCGGCGTCGAGGGTGCGCACCACGACGGTCCGGTCGGCCCCGAACGCGGCGAGCACGCCGGCGTACAGCTCGGCCTGGTCCTCCACCGACGGCTCGTCCTGGCGGTTGAGGAAGCACAGCTCGGTGCGGAACAGGCCGCTGCCCTCCACGGGGCCCTGCGCGGCGTGCTCGGCGGAGGTCTTGTCCGCGACGTTCGCCAGGACCTTGACCGGGGTGCCGTCCGCGGTCCGGGCCGGCCCGGTCCACGACTCGAGGGCCGCACGACGCTCGGCCGACGCCGCGACGCGGCGGGCGGCCTGGTCCGCGTCCGGACCGATCTCGACCACCCCGCTGACGCCGTCGACGAGCACCTGCGTGCCGTCGGTGAGCGTGAGCGCGCCGGGGACCGCCACCACGCACGGGATGGCGAGCTGGCGGGCGATGATCGCCGTGTGGCTGGTCGGTCCGCCCTTCTCGGTGACCAGGGCCATCACCTGCGTGGCATCGAGCAGCGCGGTGTCGGCCGGCGCGAGGTCCTCGGCGACCAGCACCGACGGCGCGTCGGGGGTGGGGATGCCGGGCTCCGGCGCGCCGACGACCTCGGCGCTCAGCCGGCGGCCGAGGTCGCGCAGGTCGGTGACGCGCTCGGCCATGAGGCCGCCCATCTGGGTGAACAGCTCGGCGAACTGCTCGACGCTGCCCGCGACGGCCTTCAGCAGCCCGTCGCCCTGCTTGACCCTGCCGACGATCGCCGAGCGGAGCCCGGGGTCCTTGGCCAGGCCGGCCGTGGCGGTGAGCACCTCCGCCGCCGAGCCCTCGGTCGCCGTGGCGCGCACCGACAGCCGCCCGGCGACCACGGCGACCGCGGCGTCGAGCCGCTCGGTGGCCTCGTCGGCGGACAGCTCGAGGGCCTCGAAGTCCCGGATCTTGTCCGGGGCGATCTCGGTGGTGGCCACGAGCACGGGGCCGTAGGCGACGCCGGGGACGACGGGGGTGCCCTGCAGGGCGTCGGTGGCGGGTCCGGCTCCGGAAGAGATCTGGGTCATGGGGAGAGTAAACCGCGCCGCCGCTTGACAGTCAACACAATCGGGCGTAAAACAACAGACACACAGATCATCGACCGGAAGGACCACCGTGTACGCCGAGGAACGTCAGCAGGCGATCGCCGACCTGCTCTCCCAGCGCGGCCGCCTCTCGGTCAACGAGCTCGCCGACCGGTTCATGGTCACGACCGAGACCGTGCGCCGCGACCTGTCGACGTTGGAGCGTTCCGGCATCGTACGCCGGGTCCACGGCGGCGCGATCCCCGCGACGTCGCTCTCCGTCCTGGAGCTCGCCGTGTCGGAGCGGGACCTGACCCACGGGGAGCGCAAGGACCGGGTCGCCTCCGCCGCGGTCGCGCTGCTCCCCCGGACCGGTGGAAGCCTGCTGCTCGACGCGGGCACCACCACCGCCCGGCTGGCCGGCCTGCTGCCGCTCGACCTCGCCTTCACCGTCTTCACCAACGCGGTGCCGATCGCCAGCCGGCTGGCCGGCCGCAGCAACGTCGAGCTGCACCTGCTGCCCGGCCGCGTGCGGCGTACCACCCAGGCCGCGGTCGGCGAGGAGACCGTCGAGGCGCTCGACCGGATCCGCGCCGACATCGCCTTCGTCGGCACCAACGGGCTCTCGCTCGGCCACGGGCTGAGCACGCCGGACCTCAGCGAGGCTGCCGCCAAGCGCGCCATGGTCCGCAGCGCCCAGCGACTCGTGGTCCTCACCGACTCCTCCAAGATCGGCCACGAGAGCACGTGCCGGTTCGCCGATCTAGACCAGGTCGACGTCGTCGTGACCGACGACGGCATCAGCGCGGAGGACCAGAAGGCCCTCCACGAGCACGACATCGAGGTGGTCGTCGCATGATCGTCACCCTGACCCCGAACCCGAGCATCGACCGCACGATCGCGCTGGCGTCGCCGCTCGAGCGCGGCGCCGTCCTGCGGGCGGTCTCGGTCTCCTCCCAGTCCGCGGGCAAGGGGGTCAACATCTCCCGTGCGGCGGTCGCCGCCGGTGTCAAGACCATTGCAGTGCTGCCCGCGGCGCAGGACGATCCCTATGTGCACGAGCTGCTGCGAGACGGCATCGACTGCCGGCCCGAGCCCCCGGCGGGGGACGTGCGCATGAACGTCACGCTCACCGAGCCCGACGGCACCACCACCAAGATCAACTCCCCCGGCGCGACCGCCACCCCGGCGCTGCTCGACCGGCTGCGCGCCGCGCTGCACCAGCGCGCCGGCCAGGCCCGCTGGGTCGTGCTGGCCGGCTCCCTGCCGCCCGGCACCCCCGCGGAGTGGTACGCCGACGTGGTGGCCGACCTGCGCGAGGTCGACGTCTCCGTCGCGGTCGACACCTCCGACGACCCGCTGACCGCACTGGCGGCACGGCTGGAGGACGCCGCCCCGGACCTGCTGAAGCCCAACGCCGAGGAGCTGGCCTCGCTGACCGGCGGCGACGCCGACCGGATCGAGGCCGATCCCGTCGCCGCGGCGGCTGCGGCGCGCGTGCTCGTCAACCGCGGCGTGCGCGCCGTCCTGGCCACGCTCGGTGCCGGGGGCGCGGTGCTGGTCACCGCCGAGGGCGCCTGGCACGCCACCCCGCCGCCGACGACGGTGGTGAGCACCGTCGGGGCGGGCGACTCCAGCCTCTTCGGCTTCCTGCTGGCCTCGCTGCGCGAGCAGCCGCCCGCGGAGTGCCTGCGCCTCGCCGTCGCCTACGGAAGCGCCGCCGCCGCGCTGCCCGGCACCACGATCCCCACCCCCGACCACATCCAGCCCGAGCTCGTCGACGTCGCCGAGCTGCCTGTCCCGGCAGAAACCTGAGGAGCACGATGCCCGACCCCATGATCACCACGGACCTGGTCCGACTCGACGTCAGCCTGGGAGCCGACAAGCACGAGGTCATCCGCGGCCTCGCCGCTGTCGCCGCCGAGGCCGGCCGCACCGGCGACGTCGACGGTCTGGCCGCCGACGCGCTGGCCCGCGAGGAGACCTCCTCCACGGGCCTGCCCGGCGGGATCGCGATCCCGCACTGCCGCACCGAGCACGTCGACGTACCCACCCTGGTCTTCGCCCGGCTCTCCCCCGCCATGGACTTCGGGGCCAAGGACGGACCGGCGGACCTCGCGTTCCTGATCGCCGCACCGGCCGGCGGCGACGCCACCCACCTGCAGGTCCTGACCCAGCTGGCCCGGGCCCTGGTCAAGGCGGACTTCACCAACGGCCTGCGCGACGCCCAGACCCCCGCCGACGTGGTGCAGGTGATCGAGGACCAGGTCGCCCTTCCCGAGGCAGCGCCCGCGCCCGCCGCGACGAGCACCAAGGCCGAGGCCGGGGGCGGAGCCACTGCTGCCGCGCCCGGTCCGGCCCCGACCGCGACGGTGACCGAGGCCCCCGCCGGACGGCGCAGCATCGTCGCGGTGACCGCCTGCCCGACCGGCATCGCCCACACCTACATGGCCGCCGAGGCGCTCGAAGCCGCCGCCGGCCGCGCCGGCGTGGACATCCACGTGGAGACCCAGGGCTCTGCCGGTTCCAAGCCACTCCCCCACGAGACCATCGCCTCCGCCGACGCCGCGATCTTCGCCGCCGACGTCGGGGTCCGCGACAAGGTCCGGTTCGCCGGCAAGCCGGTCGTCGCCTCCGGCGTCAAGCGAGCGATCGACGACGCCGACGAGATGATCGCCGAGGCGCTGCGCCACGCCGACGACCCGAACGGGCCGCGCGTCGAAGGCGTCGGCGGCGGCGCCGGCGGCGAGCCCCGCGCCAGCTCCACCGGCGAGGAGTCGTGGGGTCTCAAGATCCGCCGGGTGCTGATGACCGGTGTGTCGTACATGATCCCGTTCGTCGCCGCGGGCGGCCTGCTGATCGCGCTGTCCTTCCTGCTCGGCGGCTACCAGATCACCGGCCCGGCCGGTGACATCGTCGCGAACAACTCGCTGTTCAACCTGCCCGACGTCACCGCGCTCGGGCTGGACCGGGTGCCCTTCGACAGCAGCCTGCTGGCCTACCTCGGCGCGGTGCTGTTCACCCTCGGCAGCACCGCCTTCGGCTTCCTGGTCCCCGCCCTGGCCGGCTACATCGCCTACGCGATCGCCGACCGGCCCGGCATCGCCCCCGGCTTCGTGATGGGCGCCATCGCGGTCACGGTGAACTCCGGCTTCCTCGGCGGCATCGTCGGCGGCGTGCTCGGCGGGCTGGCGGCCCACTGGGTGGCCTCCTGGACGGTGCCGGTCTGGGCCCGCGGGCTGATGCCCGTCGTGGTGATCCCGCTGGTCGCCACGCTGCTCTCCGGCGCGGTGATGCTGATGGTGCTGGCCCGTCCGCTCGCCGACCTGATGGCCGCGCTCACCGACGCCCTGAACAGCCTGAGCGGAGGCTCGGCGGTCGTGCTCGGCGCGATCCTGGGACTCATGATGGCCTTCGACATGGGCGGCCCGCTCAACAAGACGGCGTACACCTTCGCCACCGCGGGCCTGACCGCGGCGGCCGTCGCCAACCCGGACTCCCCCGCCCTGAAGATCATGGCCGCCGTGATGCTCGCCGGCATGGTGCCGCCGCTGGCGCTGGCCCTGGCCACCGTCATCCGGCCGAACCTGTTCACCGTGGCCGAGCGCGAGAACGGCAAGGCCGCCTGGGCGCTCGGGGCGTCGTTCATCACCGAGGGGGCCATCCCCTTCGCAGCCGCCGACCCGCTGCGGGTGATCCCGCCGATCATGCTCGGCTCGGCGGTCACCGGCGCCCTGTCGATGGGCCTCGGCGTCACCCTGGCGGCACCGCACGGCGGCGTGTTCGTGTTCTTCGCCGTCGGGAACGTGCTGTGGTTCTTCCTGTCCCTGCTGATCGGGGTCCTGGTCGCCGCAGCAGGTGTGCTGCTCTTGAAGCAGACCACCTCCGGTCCCGTCGACGACGTCACCCAGCCGCTCGCCACGTCCTGACCCGCACCACCCGACCTCGCAGCTCGCTCACCACACAAGGAGATTCCATGCCCACCAAGACCGTGACCGTCGGCTCCTCCGTCGGCCTGCACGCCCGCCCCGCAGCACTGATCGCGGAGGAGGCCGGCAAGCTCGGCTCGCCGGTGACCCTCGCGACGCCCGGCGGGGACCCCGTCGACGCGGCGTCGGCCCTGATGATCATGACCCTCGGCGCCAAGCAGGGCGACAGCGTCGAGGTCGCCGGCGACGACCAGCAGGCGGTCGACACCATCGCGACGCTCGTCGAGAAGGACCTCGACGCCTGACCCCGGCCCGCCGACCCGGCCCCTCCACGGCTCTCAGTCGTCAGAGGAGCCGGGTCGGCGTGTCTGCTGGCGAGAGCTGTCACCGCAGTCGCGAGGCGAGAACGGTCACGTCGTCGTGCATGGAGGTGTCGGCGAGCGCGGCGATTCCTTCGACCAGCTCCTTCATCGGAGCGTCGCGAAGGTCCGCGGCCCGGTCGCAGAGGCGTGTGATCCCCTGGTCGATGTCCTGGCTCCGGGACTCGACGACCCCGTCCGTCACCATGATCAGCAGCGAGCCGGGCCGCAGGTGACGGGTGACCACCGATCGGGGCGCGTCCCGCAGCACGCCCAGGGGTGGACCCTCCTGGCCGCTCAGCACTTCGGTACGGCCGTCGGGGTGGACCACCACCGCAGGGATGTGCCCGGCGTTGCACAGAATCATCTCCCCCGTGACCGGGTGGACCAGGAGTGCCGCGGCGGTCACGAACTGGTCGGGGGCGTCTCGGGCGACCATCTCGTCGGCAGCGGTGAGCACGGCGGCGGGTCCCGGCCTCACGGTGAGCAAGCCGCGGATGCCGGCTCGCACCCGGATCATCGTGGTCGCCGCGCTCACCCCTCGGCCCATCACGTCGCCCACCACGAGGGCCAGGCGTCCGTCCGAGGTGGCGACGGCGTCATACCAGTCCCCGCCGACGTGCTCGATCTCGTCGCCTCCGGCGGCGTAGTGCACCGCGAGGTCGAGGTGCTCCACCGCCGGCAGGGGACTGGCTGCGAGGCTGGACTGGAGCTGCTCGGCGATGTCGACCGTGCGGGCCAGCGCCTCGGCCCGCTGAGCGGTGATGGCGCACTGGGAGGCAAGGATGTCGAGCACCTGGCTGTCTTCGAGAGACAGCGGGGCGTCAGCGCTCGTCACGAAGGAGGTTCCCTCCGTGATGCTCGGCAGGTCGTCGGGGACCTTGAGCTCGACCGTCCCGGGCAGGATCCCCACCAGCTGCTCCAGGCTGTCGGCGAGCACCGCCTCCACCTGGTCGAGCGTCGAGGCACGGACGAAGCCCGCGGTGACGTCCTGCAGGAGCCGCGCCCGGGCCGCGGACGCGGCCTCCCGTTGCTGGGCCTCGATCCGTTCGGTGACGTCGCGCACGCAGCCAATCGTCCCGGTGGGGTTGCCGTCCTGGTCGCTGGTGACCTTGCCGTGCGCCTCGATCCAGCGCAGCGTTCCGTCGGGCCACCGGATCCGGTTGCGCAGCACATAGCTCGAGCGGGCGTCCCACGCCGCCTCGACAGCCGCGAGGGCCTGATCACGATCCTCGGGAAAGACCGTCTCCAGCCATGCCTCGTAGCTCCGGCCGAAAGTGCCCGGCGCCATGCCGTAGATCGCCTCGAGCTGCTCGTCCCACACCACCTCGCCCGTGGCCAGGTTCCAGTGCCAGCTCCCGAGCTGCGCCGCCTCGTGGGCGAGCCGAAGACGCGCTTCGCTGGCGGCCGCAGCCGCCTCCGCGGAGCGGATCTCACTCATGTCCTCCGCGACCACCACGATGCCGGTGATCTGACCGGTTGAGTCGCGGACCGGTGTGCTGGACACCGCGGCGACGAAAGTGTCACCGCGTGGACGCCGCAGGGTCAGGTCGCCCCGCCAGGTGTCCCCCGCGATCACCGCGTCCAGGTCGAGCGACCCGTCGCCGGCGCCGGGTGCGACCAGGTCGTGCACATGACGACCGACCAGCTCAGCCTCGACGGTGGCGAAGACCTCGGTCGCGGCCCGGTTGACGAACGTGAGGGTCCCGACCGCATCGGTGGCAAGCACCGCCAGCCGGATCGCCTGCAGCAGACGCAGCTCGTCGATGTAGCGGTGCATGCCGCGCACCTCCCTTGCCCCACGCTACCCGCCCTGGCCCGTGCGCGCGGTCCCTCCTCGCCCTGTCCCTCACGGTCGCGTCGCCGCAGCAGCAGCCACGTCCGACCGGCCGGAACGGGAACGTTGCTCAGCCGGTCGGAGGGTCGACGACGAGCCGGCGTACGGCGCTACGCGACAGGAGCAGCGCGACCACGAGTCCCGTGACCGCGAGGAAGCCGCCGAGGCTGACCGCGTCGCCGAAGACGAGGTCGACGAGCTCGAGCACCACGAGCTTGCTGCCGGCTGCCACGACCCACAACGCCAGCGCGGCCAGCACCTTGCCCGGCCGGGTCGTCGCCGCGTGGAACCGCTCCAGCACCTTGGCCTTGAGGAGGAGGACCAGCTCCAGAGCCAGCTTGAGCAGCAGGGCGGTCAGCATCGACAGCGTGAAGCTCTCGGTGAGGACCGACGGAACGTACTCGACGGCGAGGTTCAGCACGACCACGTACACGAAGAGGTCGATGACGTCCGCCGGCCGTGCGAGGAGCAGCCGCCGGACCGGAGCCCGGGATCGTGGAGCGGAGTCCGGTCCCCGCCGCTGGGTGCCCATGCCACGATCGTCTCGCACAGGGCGGCTGCCGAGACCGGTTCGGCGACAGACCGCATCCCGTAGCCGTCCCGGTGCGGTGCGGCGATCGCGACGGCCCGTCCTCCCGGCCCCAGGGTGCTCGCGTCGTCCACATGGACGGAATCGGTAGCGGATTCTCGGTCGGAGGCGACCGTTGCCGTCCACATGGACGGGATCGGATGGCAGCCGAAGCGACTGCGGTTCCACGGCGCGATCGCCGACCAACTCGTGCCGGCCGGCGACGCCCTGCTCGGCGACGTGCTCCAGCATGGGTGGTCCGCGGCGACCTGGGTCACCCCCGGTCAGCCGCGCAGGACCGCCCGCAACAGGTCCTCCCGGTGCCGCCGGGCCCGGTCGGGGTCGAGGTCGCGGCGACCGTGGGCGGCCCACGTGGCGAGCATGGTGTCGGAGTCGGCACCGGACTCCCGCCCGCCGACGGGCAGGAACCCTACGAGGTCGAGCAGCTGCCAGTACGTCGCGGCGTCGACGTCGGCGCTCAGCGCACCGCCCACGTCGACGTACGCGCGCCGGAAGGCCACCGCCGCCTGCACGCCGTGCAGGGTTGCGAGGTTGGCGGCGCAGTGCGCGACGTCGAGGTCCGCGGGACCGGTCGAGGTCTCCACCCAGTCGACGACCCCGGCGACCTGCTCACCGGCCCAGAGCACGTTGCCGGGCTGGAAGTCACGGTGCAGGAACGTCGGTTCGTACGCCGGGGGCGGTTCGCCCAGCCGCGCGAACGCCTCGGCGTAGAGGCCGTCGTCGCGCGACCAGGGCGGCACCCGCCGCTTCGACTCGACGGCCCACGACTGGTAGTCGCGGGGCCACTCCCCGGCCGCCGGGACGTGCCGGTGGATCTCCCGCAGTACGGCGGCCAGCCCGACCAGCCGGGGGCGGTCCGCACGCACCAGGTCGATCCGGCCGGGCACCCGCGTCATCAGCAGCGACGGGTCGCCGGTGGCCGTGCCGTCGGCGTCGACGGCGACCGGCTCGGGCACGGGCACGGGCACCGCCGACCCGGCCAGCATCCGCTGCACCGAGGCCTCCCGCTCCAGCAGGCCGACCGCGTGGGTGCGCCACGGCTCCCGCACCAGCTGACGCAGCACCAGCTCGCGCCCGTCCTGCAGCCCCAGCAGCAGCATCCGGGAGGAGTAGCCGCCGGTGAGCGTGGCGCAGGCCACCACGGGCGAGCGCGCCGAGCGCTGCACCCACTGCGCCGCTGCCCCGGTCAGCCCGAGGTCAGCCGGCACGTCGCCGCATCAGCATGTAGACCGCGCGCACGCCGACGGACCGGTCGAGCTCCCGCTTGACCTCGGTGAAGAACTGGTCGCGGTAGGCCTCGTCGGTGACGGCGTAGACGGTGAAGTAGAGACCGGAGAACGCGGCGAGGAACACCGAGACCTGCACCAGCTCCACCGACACGTGGGTCAGCCCCGGCAGGTGGTGGATGGTCGCCTGCGTCCACGCCTCCTGGACGCCGTCGTCCATGACGATCGCCCCGAAGACGAGGAAGAACGCGAACACCAGCAGGCTGAGCAGCAGCACCTGGACCGCCTGCGCGATCACCAGCACCAGCAGCAGGTTGGCCCGCTCGTAGCCGGTCACGGAGGTCAGCCCGCGCAGCTCGGCCTCGTCGCCGTCGGCGACCACCTGCTCCGCGCGGCCCTCCAGCGGCGTGTGGCGGCAGGCCTGCACCAGCCGCTCGGCCGACCGCTCGTCGGGGCGGTCGACCTCCTCGGGGAGGCGCACCAGCAAGAACACCACGGCGAGCCCGGCGAACAGCATCACCGTCACCCACAGGACGGCGCCGTCGAGCGTGGCGGAGACCTGCCACACCTCGGCGTTGATGAACAGGAACGTCACGAACAGCAGCAGCAGCGGCAGCGCCCGGGTGGCCAGCGGCAGCAGCTGCCCCAGGCTGCCCAGCGTGCGGCTCACCGCCCAGGACGCGATCGGTCGGGCGCGCAGCGCGGTGCCGGCGTACAGCAGCGCGGCGAGCCCCAGCAGCAGCATCACCGTCGCCGGCGCCAGCGAGGCGTCGCCCACGGCGAAGGAGGAGGACACCCCGGCGGCGAGGCCGACGAGCAGCAGCACCACGACCAGCACCTTCGTGCGTCGCGCGTGGAGGGCGGTGCGCGCCGCGGCGCGCTCCTCCGGCACGAAGTAGGGCAGGCCGTGCCGCACGAACCACGCCGACGTCGCCTCGAGCGCCTCCTCGTCCGTCTCCGGGGCGCTCGTGCGGCGTGCCGACCTCACCCGGGCTGCTTCGCGAGCAGCTCACGGGTACGCCGGACGTCCTCGCCCATCCGCGCGACCAGCTCGTCGACGGACTCGAAGCGCATCATCCCGCGGATCCGCGCCACGAACGCGACCTCCACCTCGACGCCGTACAGGTCGAGGTCGGGGCCGGCCGCCTCGGGCAGCACGTAGGACTCCACCCGCCGCTCGCGCTCGCCGGCGAAGGTCGGGTTCGTCCCCACGCTGATCGCGGCCGGCATCTCCTCGCCGGTGTCGAGGCGGCGCAGCCGGCCGGCGTACACGCCGTCGGCCGGGGCGGCCAGCATGCCGGAGGTGGGCACGTTGGCCGTCGGGTAGCCGAGCTCACGGCCGCGCCGGTCCCCGACCACGACCACGCCGCGGACGGTGAACGGACGGCCCAGCGCCTCCGCCGCGCCCTCGACGTCCCCGGTGGACAGGCAGTTGCGGACGTAGGTGGAGGACCACACCTGCGGACCGCCGTCGAGGGCGATCCCCTCGGCGACGAAGTCCATCTCCTTGCCGAGCTCGTGCAGGGTCGCGACGTCGCCGGCGGCGCGGCTGCCGAACCGGAAGTTGGCACCGACCACGACAGCACGGGCGTGCAGCGTGTCGACGAGCACCTCGCGGACGAACCGCTCGGGCGACCAGCCGGCCACCTCGCGCGAGAACGGCAGCACCAGCACGCCGTCCACGCCGGCGTCCACGAGCAGGTCGACCCGGCTGTCCACCGTGGTCAGCGTCGGCGGGGCGTGCTCGGGGCGCAGCACCGCGATCGGGTGCGGGTCGAAGGTGACCGCCACGACCCGGTCGACGTCGAGGTCGTCGGCCACCTCGCCGGCGCGGGCGAGGACGTGCTGGTGACCGAGGTGCACGCCGTCGAAGTTGCCGATCGTGACGACCGTGCGGCTGAGCTCCTCCGGCACGTCGTCGAGCGAACGCCACACGTCAGTCACGGCGGCAAGCCTGCCACAACCCGATTCGTCCGCGGTTCCGCGGGGTTTCGCAGCGGCGGGACCGCGGACGAATCGGGGTCGGCCGGGTCAGACGAAGACGGCGACCGCGACGGCGACCGCGCCGTCGCTCCGGTAGAGCGCCAGGAACCCGCCGTCGGGGCCGAAGACCGCGACCGGCCCGTCGTCGTGGAGGTCCCGCGCGAGCGGGCGGCCGTACCCCACGGCGCGGGCGGCGTCGGCGTCGACGTCGACGGCGGGGAAGCAGCGACGCGCGACCTCGGCGAGGTCGAGCACCTCGAAGGCGTCGGCGAGGTCCTCCAGCGTGCGGGCGTCGTCGAGGCAGAACGGCCCCACCGCCGTACGCCGCAGTGCGGTGAGGTGCCCGCCGACGCCGAGCGCGGCGCCGAGGTCGCGCGCGATCGCCCGGATGTAGGTGCCGCTGCTGCAGCGCACCGTCAGGTCGACGTCGAGCCACTCGCCCTCAGCTCGCACGTCGGTCACCAGGAGCTCGTGCACGGTGACGCGGCGCGCGGGCAGGTCGACCTCCTCGCCGGCCCGGACCCGGGCGTAGGCGCGGCGCCCGTCGACCTTGATGGCCGAGACCGCGGACGGCACCTGCTCGAGCTCGCCGACGAAACGGCCGGCGGCGGAGCGCACGTCGTCCTCGGTGAGGTGCTCGGTGGAGGCCTGCTCGGTCAGCTCCCCCTCGGCGTCGTCGGTGGCCGACCCGGCGCCGAGGCGCACGGTCGCGTCGTAGGCCTTCTGGGTCAGCATCAGGTGGCCGAGCAGCCGGGTGGCCCGGTCGACGCCGAGCAGCAGCACGCCGGTGGCCATCGGGTCGAGGGTGCCGGCGTGCCCCACCTTGCGGGTGCCCGCCAGCCGCCGGACCCGCGCGACCACGTCGTGCGAGGTCATCCCGGCCGGCTTGTCGACGACGACCAGCCCCGGCCGGGCTGCGCCGCTCATCTCCGCGCGTCGGTGTCGAGGTCGGCCTCGTCCTCGTCGAGCTCGTCGTCCTCGTCGCCGGGTCCGGGCTCGTGCGGCTTGCGGTACGGGTCGGACTCGCCGGCGTAGGTCTTGCCCACCGCGGCGGCGGCCACGGCCGCATCGGACTCCCGGGCCCGCTCCAGCAGCTCGTCGAGGTGACGGGCGTTCTCGGGCAGCGCGTCGTGGATGAACTCGAGGGTCGGCACGTGCCGCATGCCGAGCTGGCGGCCGACCTCGCTGCGGATGAGCCCCTTGGCGGACTCCAGCGCCACCGCCGTACCGGCGAGGTCGTCGTCCTCACCGAACACGGTGTAGAAGATCGAGGCGTTCTGGGTGTCCCCGGTGACGCGGACGTCGGTCACCGTCACGAAGCCGAGCCGCGGGTCCTTGACCCGGCGCTCGAGCATCTCCGCCACGATCACCTGGATCCGGTCCGCCACCTTGCGCACTCGTGGGCTTGCCATCGATCTCTCCTCCTGCTGTGTGGTGCTGCCGGCCGGTCTCAGCGCCGGGCCGGCGCTGTCCCCGCGTGGGGAAGCGGTCGGGCCGGCACTCGTGTCCACGAGCGCCGGCCCGACCGGTGGAACCCGTCGGGTCAGGCCCGCGGGATCTCGCGCATCTCGAAGGACTCCACGACATCGCCCTGCTTGATGTCGTTGTAGCCCCGCAGGACCAGACCGCACTCGAAGCCGTCGCGGACCTCGGTGACGTCGTCCTTCTCCCGGCGCAGCGACGCCAGGTCGAGGTTGTCCGAGACCACCGCGCCGTCGCGCAGCAGTCGCGCCTTGGCGTTGCGGCGGATGACCCCGCTGGTGACCATGCACCCGGCGATGTTGCCGATGCGCGAGGACCGGAAGATCTCCCGGATCTCGGCCTGGCCGAGCGTGACCTCCTCGAACTCCGGCTTCAGCATGCCCTTCAGGGCCGCCTCGATCTCCTCGATCGCCTGGTAGATCACGGTGTAGTACCGGATCTCCACGCCCTCACGCTCGGCCATCTCCGTCGCCTTGCCCTGCGGGCGGACGTTGAAGCCGATGATGATGGCGTCGGACGCGGCCGCCAGGTCGACGTTGGTCTCGGTGATCGCACCGACACCGCGGTCGATGACCCGGATGCTGACCTCGTCGCCGACGTCGATCTTGGCCAGCGAGTCCTCCAGGGCCTCGACCGAACCGGAGACGTCGCCCTTCAGGATCAGGTTGAGCTCCTGGCTCTCGCCCTTCTCCATCGAGGCCATGAAGTCCTCGAGGGTACGACGCACGCGACGCTTCGCCTGCATGGCCGCCCGCTCGCGCGACTCCCGCTTCTCGGCGATCTGCCGCGCCATCCGGTCGTCGTCGACCACGATGAAGTTCTGGCCGGCGCCGGGGACGGCGGTCAGACCGAGCACCATGGCCGGACGCGACGGGTCGGCCTCCTCGATGTTGTCGCCGTACTCGTCGAGCATCGCGCGGACCCGGCCGTGGGCCGGACCGGCGACGATCGAGTCGCCGACCCTCAGCGTGCCGCGCTGCACGAGCACGGTCGCGACGGGGCCACGGCCACGGTCGAGGTGCGCCTCGACCACGAGGCCCTGGGCGTCCTGGTCGGGGTTGGCCCGCAGGTCCAGGGACGCGTCGGCGGTGAGCACGATCGCCTCGAGCAGGCTGTCGAGGTTGAGCTCGCTCTTGGCCGAGACGTCGACGAACATCGTCTCGCCGCCGTACTCCTCGGGCACGAGGCCGTACTCGCTGAGCTGGCCCCGGACCTTCTGCGGGTCCGCAGCAGGCACGTCGATCTTGTTGACCGCGACCACGATCGGCACGTCGGCGGCCTTGGCGTGGTTGAGCGCCTCGACCGTCTGCGGCATCACGCCGTCGTCGGCCGCGACCACCAGCACCGCGATGTCGGTCGCCTGTGCACCACGGGCACGCATGGCGGTGAACGCCTCGTGACCCGGGGTGTCGATGAAGGTGATCCGACGCTCGTCGTCGTCGACCTCCGTGGCCACCTGGTAGGCACCGATGTGCTGGGTGATGCCACCGGCCTCCTTGGCGACCACGTTCGCCTTGCGGAGCGCGTCGAGGAGCTTGGTCTTTCCGTGGTCGACGTGACCCATGACGGTGACGACCGGCGGCCGCGCCGCGAGGTCCTCCTCGTCGCCCTCGTCGGACCCGAACTCGAGGTCGAAGGACTCGAGCAGCTCGCGGTCCTCGTCCTCGGGAGAGACGACCGTGACGACGTAGTTCAGCTCGTCGCCGAGCAGCTCGAACGTCTCGTCGTTGACCGACTCGGTCGCCGTGACCATCTCGCCGAGCGAGAACAGCATCTGCACCAGCGCTGCCGGGTCGACGCCGATCTTCTCGGCGAAGTCGGTCAGCGAGGCGCCGCGCGGCAGGCGAACGGTCTCACCGTCGCCCTTGCGGACGCGCACGCCACCGATCGTCGGCGCCTGCATCTGCTCGAACTCTTGACGACGCGCGCGCTTCGACTTGCGGCCACGACGCGACGGCCCGCCGGGGCGACCGAAGGCACCCTGGGTCTGACCGCGCTGGCCGGGACGGCCACCGCCGGGACGGCCACCGCCGCCGAAGCCGGGACGGCCGCCACCACCGGGTCCACCACCGGGACCGCCGCGACCCGGGGCACCGGGACGGCCGGGAGCGCCGGCGCGACCGCCGGGGCCGCCGGGGCCGGGACGGCCACCGGGGCCGGGACGGCCACCGGGGCCGCCACCGAAGGCGGCCGGGGACTTGGGCATCATCGCCGGGTTCGGCCGCGGCATGCCGGGACGGCCGGGAGCGCCGCCCGGACGGGCACCACCACCCTCGCGACCGGCCGGCGGACGCGGCGGCCGGTCACCGGGACCGGCGTCGGGCGCCCCACCACCGGGACGGTTCGGCGCCGGACGCCGGCCCATGCCCTGGGTGGAGGAGAACGGGTTGTTGCCCGGGCGCGGAGAGCCGGGACGACCGCCCGGGCGCGGAGCCGGGGTGGGCGCCTTCGGCGTGGGCGCGGACGCGGCCGGCGCAGCGGGCGTCTCCTCGGCCGGAGCAGCAGGCTCCTGGCGCGCCGCCGGGGCCGAGGGCTGCGGGGCCGGTGCGCTCGGCTTGGGGCCGGGACGCGGGGCCGACGGGCCCGCCGGTGCCGCCGGGGCCGACGGGGTGGACTGGGCGGCCGGTGCCGACGGGGTCGGCTGGGCCGCCGGGGCGGTCGTGGCCGGGGACTCCCCGTTCGGTGCGCTCGGGGCGGCGGGCGCCTCGGGGGCCGGGGCGGCCTGCTCCGCAGCGGGAGCCGGAGCCGCCGGCTGGGCGGGGGCGGGGGCGGCCGGCTTGGGGGCCGGGGCCTTCTTGGCGGGCGCCTGCTGCGCAGCGCCCTGGGCCGCCAGGTCGGCACCGAACTGGTCGGTGAACCTCTTGACGACGGGGGGTTCGACGGTGGAGGACGCCGACTTGACGAACTCCCCCATCTCCTTGAGCTTGGCCAGAACGACCTTGCTCTCGACGCCGAGCTCCTTGGCGAGCTCGTGGACTCGGACCTTAGCCACGCTTCTCCTTCTGGTCCGAGCCCCTGTCGGTGGGCGCGGACCGCTAGCTGGTGTGCATGCTCATCGGGAAGAACTCATCGAGTGCTCATGAGCTGATGCTCCAATTTCTGGTCGGTCGTGCACGGGTGTGTCACGGCTGTCCTGCGGTCTTCTGCTGAGCCTCGAGCTGGTCGAGGTACCTCTCCACCGGCTCGCTGGCGAGCGGTCCCGGGACCCTGAGGGCCCGGGGGAAGGCTCGTCGGCGAAGCGCGAGGGCGAGACACTCGGACGAGGGGTGCAGGTGCGCGCCCCTGCCCGGAAGCCGACGCCCGGGGTCCGGGACGACCCTGGGGCCGGATCCCTGATCCATGGCGACGACTCTCAGCAGCTCGTGCCTGGCGGCTCGCCGACGACATCCCAGGCAGGTGCGGACGGGTTCGTGTCGCATGCGTCTACATCGCCTGGGGGCCGGAGCGGCTGACCACCGCGCTCCAGTCTACCCGTTCCGGCCCGTGTGTCCGAACCGGCTCAGGCGGTGCCGTCGCCGACACCGGCCGAGCCCTCCAGCGCAGGCGCGACCGGCGCCTCCGCCCGCGCCCCGCCCGGGCGCGCCACGGGGCCGCTCGTGCGGTCGGGTGCCTCGTCGGAGCGGATGTCGATGCGCCAGCCGGTCAGCCGCGCCGCCAGCCGGGCGTTCTGGCCCTCCTTGCCGATGGCCAGCGAGAGCTGGTAGTCCGGCACGATCACGCGTGCGGACCGGGCGGCGGCGTCGACGATCTCCACGCTGCTCACGCGGGCCGGCGAGAGCGCGTGGGCGACGTTCTCGGCCGGGTCCTCGGACCAGTCGACGATGTCGATCTTCTCGCCGTGCAGCTCGCTCATGACGCTGCGGACCCGCTGGCCCATCGGGCCGATGCAGGAGCCCTTGGCGTTGACGCCGGACACCGTGGACCGCACCGCGAGCTTGGTGCGGTGGCCCGCCTCCCGGGCGATGGAGCAGATCTCGACGGTGCCGTCGGCGATCTCGGGGACCTCGAGGGCGAACAGCTTCTTGACCAGGCTGGGGTGGGAGCGCGACAGCGTCACCTGGGGACCCCGCATGCCCTTGCGGACGCTGACGACCAGGCACTTGATCCGGGTGCCGTGCTGGTAGTTCTCTCCCGGCACCCGCTCCGCGAGCGGCAGCAGCGCCTCGAGCCGGCCGAGGTCGACGAGCACGTCCTGCGGGTCGCGACCCTGCTGGATGACCCCGGAGACGATGTCGCCCTCCTTGCCGGAGAACTCCCCGAACTTCAGCTCGTCCTCTGCGTCGCGCAGCCGCTGCAGGATGATCTGCTTGGCGGTCGTCGCCGCGATCCGCCCGAAGCCGGCGGGCGTGTCGTCGTACTCCCCGACGACCTCGTCCTCCTCGTCGGTCTCGGCGGCCAGCACGGTGACGTGGCCGCTCTTGCGGTCCAGCACCACCCGCGCCTTCTCCTGCGCGCCGGGCGTCTTGTGGTAGGCCGTGAGCAGGGCCTGCTCGATGGCCTCCACGAGGATGTCGAAGGAGATCTCCTTCTCGCGCTCGAGCGAGCGCAGCACCGTCATGTCGATGTCCACGGGTCAGACCTCCTGGTCGTCGAGCTTGTCGGGACGCCGGTTCAGCTCGACCTGCACCTTCGCCTTGGCGATGTCGGCGTAGGCCAGCGTGTGCTCCGTGCCGTCCACGTCGAGGGTGGCGGTGTCGTCGTCGCTGCCCACGACCCGGCCGGTCACGCTCTGACCGTCGGTGCGGGTCACCTTGACCAACCGGTCCTGGTTGCGCCGCCAGTGCCGCGGCAGCGTCAACGGCCGGTCGGTGCCGGGCGAGGTGACCTCGAGCAGGTACGGCTGCGCGCCCATCACGTCGGTGTCGTCGAGCAGCCGGGACACCTCGCGAGTGGCCTCGGCGATCTCGTCGAGGGTGATCCCGCCGTCCTTGTCGACGGCGATCCGCAGCATCCGCCGCTTGCCGGCGGCGCTCAGCTCGATGGCCTCGACGTCGAGCCCGACGGCCGCCAGCGGGCCCTCGAGGACCCCTGCAAGGCGGTCCCGGGTCTGGTCGATGGTCACGGGGAGCCTCCCTGCTGTGCTGTTGTTGGGCGCCTCAACCCTAGCCCACGCCACGGGTGCGCCTCGACGCGCGGCGCCGGGCCCGGGTGCGGCGCGGGTCCGGCGGCGCCGGGTGGTCCCCGGTGCCGGATAGAGTCGGCGCGTGCCGCCCCGATCCGACCGCCTCGCGCTGAGCCGACGCGCCACGCTGGCAGCGTTCGGCGCCCTGGCCGTCGGTGCGTGCTCACCGTACGAGAGCCGGCCCGCCCCCAGGTCGCAGCGGCTGGCCCCGCTGCCGAAGCCCGAGCCGGGCATCGACCCCGACGTCCTGCTCGCGGCCGACGTGCTGGCCGCCGAGCGGGCGGTGCTGCAGCGGGTGGACGACACGATCGCCGCCTTTCCACGGCTGGCGCCTGCCCTCGCCGGGGTGCGCGCGACGCACACCGCGCACGTCGACCTGCTGGAGCAGGCGACTCCCCCGAAGCGCGCGCCGTCCCCTTCTCCCTCGGACACACCGTCCGCCGCTGAGCCGGCGCGAGTGCCGGGCCGGCTCGACGTGGCGGTCAGAGCCCTGGCCGGCGCCGAGGAAGAGCTGAGCACCTCCGAGAAGCAGAGTGCGTTCGCCGCGGAGAGCGGCGTGTTCGCCCGCGCCCTCGCCAGCATGGCCGCGGCGGCTGCCCAGCAGGCCGTCCTGGTTCGCGAAGCGGCGCAGGCATGACGCCGGTCGAGGCGCTGCAGCAGGCGCTGGCCGGCGAGCACGCCGCCGTCTACACCTACGCCTTCCTCGGCGGCCGGGTCTCCTCCTCGGCGCAGCCGGTCCTCGCCGAGCGGCTACGCGCGGCGTACACCGTGCACCGGGCCCGCCGCGACGCCCTGGTGTCGATCATCCGCGACGACGACGAGGAGCCGGTGCCGGCCGAGCCGAGCTACGAGGTCCCCACGCCGGCGCGCACCGTCGCCCAGTGCCTGCGGGCGGCCCGGGTCGTCGAGGAGCGCTGCGCCGAGTCCTACGCCTCGGCGGTGGCGAACACCGCCAAGGCGGACCGGCAGTGGGCGATCGATGCGCTCGAGGACGCCGCCGTGCGGGCGCTCGGGTTCGGGCTGCCCGCCGACCCGTTCCCGGGAGTGCCGGAGCTCTGACTGGGTGCGTTCCATGTGCCGCCGCACGGCTCTGTTCCCGGACATGCTTGTTATGCCGGTGAGAGTGCGAGTCGCCGGGCAACCTGGGCCCAGGCGCCCTACGCCTGCCCCGCGGGCTCCCCGTCGCGCGAAGTCGCCTCGTTGCCGTACTTCACTCCCCAGCCGATGGTCCCGCAGAGCAGGTACGCCGCGCCTGCGGCGCCGATCGCCCAGGACCCCAGCGCAAAGAAGCCGGACCTGCCCCCGTTGCCCTCCGCGGCCTGCCACACCGAGACCAAGCCTCCCAAGAAGCCGAGCACGATGAAGACCACGCCGCGGTTGATGAAACCGGTCAGCTCCTGCTCGGCCCGCCGGCGACGCGTCACGGCCGTGAACTCGTCGTGCTCACCGACCAGGACCTGACCCGGCTCCCGCTCGGCCACGTTCTCCGACCCGCAGGCGGGGCAGACGAACATGCCCGACCGCACTTCGTGGCCGTTCTCGCACAGCCTGACCATGTGCGCGCCTCCCCCGTCGTGGTGTCCGATGGGACACCCTGCCACATTCCCGAAGGCCTGGTCGGAACCCGGCTGGGCTGCGTTGGGCCGGCCCATCGACCGCTCATGCTGCGCGGAGGGCGCGCTCAGCGGCCTCTGGTGTTCGCGTCGTTCAACCCTCGGCGCAACCGCAGATAGCCGAAGCCCACAATCGACCGACCCAACCGCCAGCACCCACTCCCACTAAGCAGAGGTAGCGAGCGCCCCGGCGAGGAACATGATGGCAAGTGCGAACGCGCCTAGGCCGATGAACAAGAGCACTCGCCGCTTCCGTTCCGCCTGAGACGCAGCACCGTAGCCGTCGGAGCTTGCCGCCATGCGGGCAGCTCTAGGGTGTCTCGATACTGCTCGCACGCTTGTGAAAGGCACTCATCTACCGCAGATGGCGTGCGCTTCGGCCATCCGGAGCCGCAGATGGCGTGCGCTGCGGTCGCACTACTTTGCCGCGGACCCTGAAGTTCCGTTCGACGTCACGCACAGCGTTCGCTGGCCGGTCCCGCGTAGTCGAGGTCATATGGGACACACCGAGTGAGAGGCGGGACGCCCCGCCCCCCGCGCCGGCGGGGACGGGGCGTCACGGCAGCTCGGGCTACGTGTGGGTCAGGACCGGTAGGCCCTCCACATGTCGCCCATGCGGACCGACTGGCCCGGGGTGAACTGCCAGTAGCAGCTGTCGTAGCTGTAGTCCATGTAGTTGTGGATCGGGTCGAGCCCCGGCTGGTCGGTGCACGAGTCCTTGCCCTCGGGGCAGGCGTTGGTCGCGGTCAGCTGGGCCGGAGTGTCGGCGACCTCGTCGCCGGGCTCCTTGCAGCCGCCCTGGAAGGTGTGGAACAGCCCGAGCCAGTGGCCGGCCTCGTGCGTCGCGGTCTCGCCGAAGTTGTAGTTGGTCTCGGTGCCGCCCGGCAGGCTGGAGTACTGCACGCGGATGCCGTCGCTGCCGTCCTTCTTGTCGTAGTCCCACGGGAAGGTGGCGACACCCAGGTACTTGAAGTCGACCAGCCAGATGTTCAGCGCGTCGGCGCCTCCCTGCCGGGTGGCCCGGCGGTAGTTGGTGCTGCTGTGGTCCTGGTGCCACGAGTCCTTGTAGAACCGGTCGACGCCGGCCAGCGCGAACCGGAAGCCGGTGTCGGCGGCATCCCGGGACTCGCCCCCGCCGAAGGTGGTGTTGAGGACCTCGACCTGCCGGGTGATCTGGTCGTCGGTGACGTCGCCGCTGCCGTCCGCCGCCGCCATCACGTGCACGTAGACGGGGACGTCGATGCCCTGCACCGGCCTGCCGCCGCGCACGCCCTTGGCGGCGAGGAGCTGCTCGGTGCGGTCGTCGATCGCCTTCTGCTCCGAGGCGGAGACGTCGCGGTGGTCGACCTTGCCGTCGGCGCGGGCGTCGCCGCCGCGGGCCGCGACCGCGGACGCCTCGACGCACGTCGGGGCGTGGTCCGACGCCGGGAGCGCGGCCTCGGCAGGGCTGACGAGCCCGGTCAGTGTCACGACGGTGGCGCCGGCGAACGCGACGCTCCTCAGACGGATCATGGATTCCCCTGGGACTGTGAGTGGGTCCCGGGCAGGCGCCCGGGCCGGACCGCCCGTGGCGGGCCGTCGGCAACGGTAGGGCACCAGATGCGGTGTGTCTCAGGGTTGCGCGGACGGCCCCGTCCCCCGCCTGCCGATAGGCGCAGGTCCTCCCCGGAAGCGTGTTCCGGGGAGGACCGACGAGTGGGGGCGGCGCTGCGGCCGCCGGGGTGCGGCTCAGGCGCGGTAGGCGGTGTACATCTGCTGCATCCGGGTGGTCTGGCCGCCGGTGAACTCGGTGTAGCAGGAGTCGTAGCTGTAGTCCATGTAGTTGTGGATCGGGTCCAGCCCCGGCAGTGAGCAGGAGTCACGGCCCGCGGGGCAACCGTTGGTCGAGCTGCTCTGCGCGGGGGTGTCGGCGACCTCGTCGTTGGTGCTCGTGCACCCGCCCTGGAAGGTGTGGTAGAGCCCGAGCCAGTGCCCGGCCTCGTGCGTGGCAGTCTCGCCGAGGTTGTAGTTGGTGATGCCGCCGCCGGGCAGCGAGTCGTAGTGGACCCGGATCCCGTCGATGCCGGGGTTGCGCGCGTAGTCCCAGGGGAAGGTCGCGGTGCCGAGGTAGTCGAAGTCGACCAGCCAGATGTTGAGAGCGTCCGCGCCACCCTGGCGTGTCTGCGAACGGTAGCTGGAGCTCTGCCGGTCGACGTGCCACTGGTTGTTGTAGTAGCGGTCGACGCCGGCCAGGCTGAAGGTGAAGCCGGTGTCGGAGGCGGCCGACGACTCCTGGCCCCCGTAGGTCTTGTTCAGCACCGAGATCTGCTGCGAGACCTGGGTGTCGGTCACGTTGCCGTTGCCGGCGGCGTCCATCATCACGTGCACGTAGACCGGGACGGCACCCGCCGACACCGTGCCACCGCCGCCGGTGCCGCCGCCCCCGCCTCCGCCGGGCTTGCCCTTGCCGACTCCCTTCGCGGCCAGGATGCGCGCGGTGCGGGCCTCGATCGCGGCCTTCTGCCGGGCCGAGATCTCCCGGTGGTCGCGGTCGGCGAACCCTCCGCGAGCAGCCGCGCTCCCGGCGCCGACGCTGGCCGGCTCGAAGCAGTCGGGGCCGCGCGACGCCACGGGCTCGGAGGCGCCGGCGGGGGCGGTGAGGCCGCTGAGGGTGAGGGCGGCGCCGCTCGCCAGGATGGCGGCGCGCAGTCGGATACGGGTCATGGGCAGGCACAGTCCTGTCTGGGTCGGGGGCCAGGGCCTTCGCCCGGCCCCTGATCCTGCGCCGCGGGACGGCCCCCTGGGAAGAGCTGGGACCTTGCAGCTTTGCGCAGCTGCCGGTTCGTGCAGGGCCCGCCGCACCGCCTCCCCGCGTCGGGTCGGCGCCGGGAGGGTCAGCCGGCCGCGCGCCAGCTCGCCACGACGTCGTACACGTGGGCCAGCCGATCGACGACGGCGTCGGGGTCCCCCTCGCTGTGACCGACCTGGTTCGACGGGATGTCGCTGTGCGGTACCAGGATCGTGCGCATGCCCACCTGCGCGGCGCCCCAGATGTCGTCGAAGAGCCGGTCACCGACGAAGACGCAGCGCTCGGGCGACGTCGCACCGACCGAGTCGACCGCCGCGCGGAACGCCTCGGGCGCAGGCTTCGTCCACGGCACCTCGCTGGAGTAGACGGCGCCGTCGAGCATGTCGATGACGCCGTCGCGGCGGAAGTAGTCCTCGTGCCAGTCGCGCGGCCAGACGGTGTTGGACAGCACGCCGATCCGGAGACCTTCGACCTTGAGCCGGCTGAACAGCGGCACCACGTCGGGGTCGGTGACGGTGTGCGGCTCCCAGAACTCGCGGTACGACGTGAGCATCCCCTCGTCGTGGGCCAGGCCGGCCTCGTCGAAGATGTCGGCGATCGTCGCGCTCACGTGATGGTCGCGCGAGCGGCCCCACACGGCGTCACCGGCGTGGCGCAGCCGCTCCACCACGGTGTCGTCCCCGCCGACCGCGGCAGCCGCCAGCGCCAGGCTCTCCTCCATGAAGTCGACGGTGTGCCACGGCGTGAGCGTGCCACCCCAGTCGAAGATCACTGCCTCGATCGGTTCCCCCGTATCAGCCACGCACGACCTCCTGGATGCGGTTCACCGCGGACTCGACGGCGACGTTCTCGCGCTCCCCGGTCGCGCGGTCCTTGATCTCCACGACGCCGTCGACCAGGCCCTTGCCGACCACGACGATCGTGGGCACGCCGATCAGCTCGGCGTCCTTGAACTTCACGCCGGGCGACACCTTCGGCCGGTCGTCGTAGAGCACGGTCAGTCCCTGGGCGTGCAGGTCCTCGGCGAGGCCGCGGGCGGCGTCGTACACCGCGTCGTCCTTGCCGGTGGCGACCAGGTGCACGTCGGCGGGCGCGACCTCGCGGGGCCAGACCAGCCCGAGCTCGTCGTGGGTGTTCTCGGCGATCGCCGCGACCGCGCGGGAGACGCCGATGCCGTAGGAGCCCATCGTGACGGTGACGAGCTTGCCGTTCTCGTCGAGCACCTGCAGGTCGAGCGCGTCGGCGTACTTGCGGCCGAGCTGGAAGATGTGACCCATCTCGATGCCGCGCGCCGACTCGAGCGTGCCCTCACACGCCGGGCAGGGGTCGCCGTCGCGCACCTCGGCCGCCTCGATGGTCCCGTGGGGGGTGAAGTCCCGGCCGGCGACGAGGTCGAGCACGTGGCTGCCGGCGACGTCGGCTCCCGTCACCCAGCGGGTGCCCTCGACGACCCGGGGGTCGACGAGGTAGCGGATCCCGCTCACGGCCTTCTCCCCCAGCACGCCGGGTCCGATGTAGCCCTTGGCCAGCTCGGGGTGGGCGGCGAAGTCCGACTCGCCGAACGCCTCGACCTCGATCGGCTCGAGCTGGCCGGCCAGGCGCTTCTCGTCGACCTCGCGGTCACCGGGTAGACCGATGGCCAGCGGCTCGCGGGTGCCGTCGGGGTGCTTGAGCACGACGAGGACGTTCTTGAGCGTGTCGCCGGCGTGCCAGCGGCGGTCCTCGCGCGGGAAGCGCTCGTTGAGGTGGTCGACGAGGGTCTCGATGGTCGGGGTGTCGGGCGTCTGCTCGGCGTGGGCGGCCGGCGCGTCGTCGTAGGCAAGCGGCTCGGCCGCGCGCACCTCGACCGCCTCGACGTTGGCGGCGTAGTCGCAGCTCGTGCAGCGGACGTAGGTGTCCTCGCCGTTCTCGGCCGTCGCCAGGAACTCCTCGGACTTCGAGCCGCCCATCGCTCCCGCGGTCGCCTTGACGATGACGTAGTCGAAGCCGAGCCGGTCGAAGATCTTGATGTAGGCCTGCCGGTGCGCCTCGTAGGACTTGTCGAGGCCCTCGTCGGAGGTGTCGAAGGAGTAGGAGTCCTTCATCACGAACTCGCGGCCACGCAGCAGGCCGGCCCGGGGACGCGCCTCGTCGCGGTACTTCGTCTGGATCTGGTAGAGCCAGACCGGCAGCTCCTTGTAGGAGGAGTACAGGTCCTTCACCACGAGGGTGAACAGCTCCTCGTGCGTGGGGCCGAGCAGGTAGTCGCCGCCCTTGCGGTCCTTGAGCCGGAAGATGCCGTCGCCGTACTCGGTCCAGCGACCGCTGGCCTCGTAGGGCTCGCGCGGCAGCAGCGCCGGGAACTGCAGCTCCTGGGCGCCCATCGCGTCCATCTCCTCGCGGATGATGGTCTCGATGTTGCGGTAGGTCCGCAGGCCCAGCGGCAGCCAGGAGTAGATGCCCGGAGCCGCACGCCGGATGTAGCCCGCCCGGACCAGCAGCCGGTGGCTCGGCACCTCTGCGTCCGCGGGGTCGTCGCGGAGCGTGCGCAGGAAGAGGTGGGACATCCGCAGGATCATGCGGCAAGGCTAACCGCCGGCCTGCGCGAACCGCACACCAGATTCGGCTCGGCGCCCTAGCGTGAGCAGACCGGCGCGAGGGCCGGCGCATGGAGGGGTGTCATGGCGTACACGTACCAGGTCGTCGAGCTCCGCGAGGGGATGATCGGCGGCAAGATGTCCGGCGACAAGCTGGAGAAGGTGCTCAACGACCACCCCGCGCAGGGGTGGCGGCTCAATTCGATCGCGTCCTCGGACGTGAAGGGCCGGATGGGCCCGGAGTCGGTCGAGGGGCTGCTGGTGACGTTCGAGCGCGAGACCTGACCCGCTGCGGCGGTGGGGCGACTGCCGGGAGCACGTCCCGTGATCAGGGACCGGTCGCCTCCTCCGATTCCTGGGGCGCGTCGGGCGTGTGCTCGTGGGGGCCGACGGTCGGCCGGCTGCGGCGCCAGGCGACCGATCCGGCGACCAGGGCAACCGCGGCGGGAACCGTCCAGCCGGGAATGCTCGAGGTCACGTCCGCGACCCACTGCTGAGCGCCGAGCTCGAGGTCAGTGGTGTCGCCCAGCCCGAGTACGCCGGTGATCCCGGCCGTGCCGTCGAAGCGCAGGAAGAGGATCCCGATGGCCACGAACAGCAGGCCGGAGACCAGCGACGTGCTGTGGACGGCGATCGGGCCGAGTCGCAGCACCCGCCCGCGCAGCCACGCACGCCGGCCGAGGTCGAAGCGGTCCCACAGTGCAGCGAGCACGAACAGCGGAGCGGCCATGCCGAGGGCGTACACCGCGAGCAGCACACCGCCCTGCAGCGGCGAGTCCTGGGTCGCAGCCATGGTCAGGATCGCACCGAGGACCGGCCCGGAGCAGAAACCGGCCAGCCCGTAGACGGCGCCGAGCGTCACGGTGGACGCCCAGGTGGCCTGGCCACGTGCGGCGTTGCCGGAGCGCCGGCTCGACCAGCCCTGCAGCCGACGCGCGAACGGCATCGCGAACCCACGGCCCAGGATCTGCAGGAGGCCGAGCGTGATGATCGACCACCCTGCGATCGCGATCAGCAGGGAGCGGTGACCGTAGAAGATCGTGCTCGCGGCTCCGGCCCCGGTGCCGAGCGGCACGAGCGTGACGAGCAGACCCCCGTAGAACGCCGCGGTGCGCAGCAGCAACGCGGTGCGGCTCGAGAACGCGTAGGCGAAGAACGACGGCAGCAGCAGCGCGCTGCACGGCGAGAGGAGGGCGAGCACCCCTGCGGCGAAGGCGGCGAGCAGGCCGACCTCGGTCATCGGGCGGCCTGCGCCGCCCGCTCGATGGCATCGACGAAGGTCGCCGTCGGCTGGGCTCCCATGATCGGCCGGCCGTTGACGATGAACGCCGGGGTGCCGGTCACCCCGATGCGCTGCCCCTCGATGAAGTCGGCGGCGACGGCGTCGTCGGTCCACTGCGAGCCCATGTCGTCGGCGAACCTCGCCACGTCCAGTCCCAGCCGCTTCGCGACGGCGGCGAGATACTTCTCGGTCAGCCGGCCGCTGTTCGGCGGCTGCTGGTCGGCGTACAGGGCGTCGTGGAACTCCCAGAACCTGCCCTGCGCCCCCGCGGCGCGGCCGGCCCGGGCGGCGACGGTGGACTCGGGACCGAGGTAGGGGAAGTCGCGCCACTCGATGCGCAGCGTGCCGTCCTCGACGAAGTCCTTCACCAGCGTGGGTTCGGTGTCACGCGCGAACTTTCCGCAGAACGGGCACTGGAACTCGGAGTAGCTGATCATCACGACCGGGGCGTCGACGTCGCCGAGCGCCATCGGGTCGTCCGCGTCCCGACGTGCCAGCCTGGACAACGGGTCGGCCTCCGCGTCGCCCGTCGGTCGGATGGTGGACACGTCGGACACCGGGCGGTCGGCCGCCTCGCCGCTGTCGCCGGATCCGGTGAGCAGCGGGACGAGCATCACACCGGTGACGCTGGCGGCGACGAGGGCCACCACGGCAGGAACGGTGGCCTTCTTGCGGTCATGCGAGACAGGCAAGGGGAACCTCCGAGAAGCCGCTCCAGAACGACCGGTCCCACTCGCCCCGCCGTTCGGGGTGCGAGCCGGCGTGACCGACCACCCCCGGCGCAACAGCCGGGCTCACGGCGTTCCCACCTCCACGGGGTTGCCCTCGGTGCGCCACTCCAGCAGGCCTTCCTCGAGGCGTCGTGCGCGGTGCCCTCGGGCGGTGAGCAGGCGTACGGCGTCGTGGGCCAGCACGCAGTAGGCCCCACGGCAGTAGGCGATGATGTCGGCGTCCCGGGAGAGGCCCTCGACCTCGCTGAGATCCTCGACGAGCCGACCGAACGGCACCGATCGAGCGCCGGGTATGTGGCCGGCGGAGTACTCCTCGGGCGGACGGACGTCGAGCAGCACCACCTCCCCGCTCTCGAGCAGCCGGCGGAGCTCCTTGCGGGTGATCTCCACGACTCCCCCGTCGGAGCCCCCGAGGGAGGTGACGCCGAGGTACGAGGCGAGGGCGCGGTCCACGTCGGCGGAGTGGACCCGCGCGACGGTCTGCATCAGAGCGTGCAGAGCAGCGACGTCCTCCCCCGTGAGCCGGTAGAAGATCCGCGTGCCCTCACGGCGGGTGACCACGAGGTTCGAGAGCTTCAGCACCTGCAGGTGGGCGGAGGTCGTGCTGACCCCGAGCCCCGCCTCCCGGGCCAGGGACTCCACGGTGCGCTCACCCTGGGTCAGCAGGTCGATGATCTCGAGCCGCTTCGCGCTCGCGAAGGCCTTGCCCACGACCGCCAGGCGGTCGAACAGGGCGCTCTTGGCCTCTCGGTGCCCCACTCGATCATCCTCCAAAGATCTTTGGAATACCGTACATGACTCTCACACCGAGTCCGACCGAGGAGAAGCCGGATGCGCGCCGGCCGAGCACCCAGGCGAACGCCTCGCTGCTGACGTCACGCGCGACGGACCTTGTGTACGCTGGTTGCATCCGATACCACGGTGGGTATCACGAAGCGACGTCTGTGAGAAGGGACGGGACGTGGTTCGCTCACTGCTCGAGGCGTGGCCGAGTCGACGGAGGCTGGCCGCCGCAGCCCTGCTACCCCTCGTCGCGGCCTGGTTCGTGACCGTCGGCGGCTCCGGCCGGGCTGCTCCCTCGGTCTACTGGTTCGCCGTGGTGGCGGTCGCAGCGACGCTGGCCGCCGGCGTGCTGGCCAGCTACGTCCCTGTCGTGGGCCGCAGGCCCGACCTCGGCTGCACGCCCTGCGCGACGATGTCCGCGCTGACGGTGGTGGCGGCGACGGTCGCGCTGCGCAGCTACGGCGCGGAGCTCACCGGCCCGGTGCTCGCCGTCGCCGTCCTGCTCTTCGGTCTGGCCCAGCGCCTGAGCCAGCCCCCGACCTGCGTCACCGGACCGGTGCCAGCAGCCGGCGACCCGCCACGGCAGCCGCCCGGCGTCAGAACATGATCGTGCTGAACCGCTCGGTGGTCCGGAAACCGGCCCGCTCGTAAGCACGCCAGGCGGCCTCGTTGAAGTCGTTGGTGTAGAGCGAGACCACCGGCGCCACGTCGCGCCGCGCCATCTCGACCACTGCCGCCATCCCGGCGGCAGCGATGCCCTCTCCGCGCCGGTCGGGCGGGACGTACACGCCCTGGATCTGGCAGGCGGACGGGGTGGCGGCCGCGATCTCCGCCTTGAACACCACGCGGCCCTCCTCGAACCGGGCGAAGGACCAGCCCTTGGAGATCAGCTGGGCGACCCGGGCGCGGTAGAGGCTGCCTCCTCCCCCGGCCTCGGGCGAGACGCCCACCTCCTCGGTGTACATCTCCACGCAGGCGGGATAGAGCGCGTCGAGATCCTCCGACGTGGTCCGGCGTACGGCGGCGTCCGGGGCGATCGTGGGGGCGCGGTCGGCCCGCATGTGGAACTGCCGCGGCCGGTGCTCGCGAGCGGGCCCCCACGACGGCTCGAGGACCGTCCACAGGGCCTCGACCTCGTCGGCCGGCCCGACGATGGTGGCGCACCGGCGAGGTTGCTCGCGGGCGCGCACGGCGAACGCCTGGAGGGCGTCGGGCGTGCCCTCGACCGGCACCAGGTTCGCCGCCGAGTGGCAGGCCGAGACCAGCTCCCCCTCGCGGTACCAGCCCCACACCTCGCCGCCGAGCCACCGCGGGTCCAGACGGGTGAGCCGGGCGCGGTACTCGGCGAAGACGTGCACGACCGGATCGCGTGCGGTCAGCTCCAACATCGCCGGGAGGTCGGAGGGGCCGAGCAGCCGCAGGCCGTCGAGGGTCCGGAGCACGCCGCGAGCCTACGCGAAGCCCAGCCGTGCGGCGCCGCCGCGGGGCCGGTTCAGCTGACGGTGACGGTGGCGCCGCCGCCGTCACCGTCGCCCGCGGACTCGCCCATCTCCTCGGCGATCCGCATGGCCTCCTCGATCAGCGTCTCCACGATCTTCGCCTCGGGGACGGTCTTGATGACCTCGCCCTTGACGAAGATCTGGCCCTTGCCGTTGCCGGAGGCCACGCCGAGGTCGGCCTCCCGCGCCTCGCCCGGCCCGTTCACCACGCAGCCCATCACGGCCACGCGCAGCGGCACCTCGAGGCCGTCGAGGCCGGCGGTCACCTCGTCGGCGAGCTTGTATACGTCGACCTGCGCCCGGCCGCACGAGGGGCAGGAGACGATCTCGAGCCGGCGCGGCCGCAGGTTCAGCGACTCCAGGATCTGCAGGCCGACCTTGACCTCCTCCACCGGCGGGGCCGACAGCGACACCCGGATGGTGTCGCCGATGCCCTTGCTCAGCAGCGCCCCGAAGGCGACCGACGACTTGATCGTGCCCTGGAACGCGGGTCCGGCCTCGGTGACGCCGAGGTGCAGCGGCCAGTCACCCCGCTCGGCGAGCATCTCGTAGGCCTGCACCATCACGACCGGGTCGTTGTGCTTGACCGAGATCTTGAAGTCGTGGAAGTCGTGCTCCTCGAACAGCGACGCCTCCCACACCGCCGACTCGACGAGCGCCTCCGGCGTCGCCTTGCCGTACTTCTCCAGGAGCCGCTTGTCCAGCGACCCGGCGTTGACCCCGATCCGGATCGACGTGCCGTGGTCCTTGGCGGCGGCCGCGATCTCGCGGACCTGGTCGTCGAACTTGCGGATGTTGCCCGGGTTGACCCGGACGGCGGCGCACCCGGCCTCGATCGCGGCGAAGACGTACTTCGGCTGGAAGTGGATGTCGGCGATCACCGGGATCTGCGAGTGCTGCGCGATCTGCGGCAGCGCGTCGGCGTCGTCCTGCGAGGGGCAGGCGACCCGGACGATGTCGCAGCCGGACGCCGTCAGCTCGGCGATCTGCTGCAGCGTGGTGTTCACGTCGGAGGTCAGCGTGGTGGTCATCGACTGCACCGACACCGGCGCGTCGCCGCCCACGAGCACCTTGCCGACCTTGATCTGGCGGGTCTTGCGGCGCGGTGCGAGCACCGGCGGCGGTGCGGCGGGCATCCCCAGGTCGATCGAGGTCATCAGAGCCTTTCCTCCTCGGGCCGCGTCGCGGCCGGCGTCGTGCGGGTGTCGTGCGGGTGTCGTGGATGTGGTCGGGGTCAGCCCAGCCGGACCGGGACGACGATGTCGGCGTAGATCAGCACGACGCTCATCACCAGGATGACGCTGGCCATCACGTAGGCGACCGGCAGCAGCTTGGCGGTGTCGAAGTAGCCCGGGTCCGGTCGCCGGAGCACCCGCGCCAGTCCGCGGCGTACCGCCTCGTAGAGCGCCCCGGCGATGTGACCGCCGTCGAGCGGGAGCAGCGGCACGAAGTTGAACATGCCGACGAACAGGTTGATCCCGCCGAGCAGCATCAACAGGCTGAAGAAGCGGTCCTGGACCGGGATCGTGTCGGTCGAGGCCACCTCGCCGGCGACCCGGCTCGCGCCCACCACGCTCATCGGGCTGTCCTGGGCGCGCTCCTGCAGGCCGAGCGCGGCCCGGGCGACGCCGTACACCTTCACCGGCAGGTCACCGAGCGCCTGCAGCGTGCTCCAGGTGTAGTCGCCCATCGTCGCCACGACGAACCCGGGACCCTGCCGCTCGAGCACGACCGTGGGGACCACGCCGAGGAAGCCGACCTCGGTGATCCGCGCCGCGTCCGCGCCCGTGCCCGGCCGCGGCGAGACCGTCGTGTTGGTCGTCGTGGTGACCCGCCTGCCGTCGCGCTCGACGACGATGGTCGCCGCGCCGTCCTCGTTGGCCCGGATCAGCGAGCTGAACTGGTCCCACGAGGAGACCTCGGTGCCGTTGAACGAGACCACGCGGTCGCCCGGCTGCAGGCCGGCCTGCTTCGCCGGCGCGACGGGGTCGGCGGGGCGGCAGGCCCGCTGCGCCTGGTCGACGTTGTCGGGCGTGGCCGCGATGACGCAGTCGGAGACCTCGTCGATCGTCGTGGTGGTCTGGGCGGCACCGTGGATCATGAACACGGCTCCGAAGAGCAGGAAGGCCAGCACCAGGTTCACCGTGGGGCCGCCCGCCATCACGATGACCTTCTTCCACCACGGCAGCTTGTAGAACAGCCGGTCGTGGTCGCGCTCCTCGACCAGCTCGTACTCCGAGGCGCGGGCGTCGGAGATCAGCTGGGTGAACATCCCGGTGTTGGACTTGCGGATCCGGCCGGCCTCCTCCTGGCCCGGCTCGGGCGGCAGCATGCCGACGAGCTTGACGTAGCCGCCCAGCGGGACCGACTTGACGCCGTACTCGGTCTCGCCGCGACGCGTGGACCACACCGTCCGGCCGAAGCCGACGAAGTACTGGGTGACCTTGACCCCGAACTTCTTCGCCGGCACCAGGTGCCCGACCTCGTGGAGGCCGATGGAGGCCGCGACCCCGACGACGAAGAGCAGCACGCCGAGGGTGTAGGCGAGCACGGTCAGCATCGGGGCGGTTCCTTCGAGGTCCGGGACTTCACAGGGCGGTACGGCGGCGCAGGTCGGCGGCCTGGCCGCGAGCCCAGGCGTCCGCGTGCAGGACGTCGTCGACGGTCAGGTCCGTCAGCTTCGAGGGTACGTCGTCGCGCTCGTCCGCACGACGCAGAACGGCCTCGACGCTCGCCACGATGTCGGTGAACCTCATCTCACCGTCGAGGAAGGCCTGGACGCAGACCTCGTTGGCACCGTTGTACACCGCCGGCGCCACCCCTCCGGCGGCCCCGGCCCGGCGGGCGAGCGCGACGGCCGGGAAGGCCTCGTCGTCGAGCGGGAGGAACTGCCACGTCTCGGGCCGGGTCCAGTCCATCCCGGGCGCGGCGTCCGGCAGCCGGTCGGGCCAGCCGAGGGCGAGCGCGATGGGGATCATCATCGACGGCGGCGACGCCTGGGCCAGCGTGGAGCCGTCCTGGAACTCGACCATCGAGTGCACGACCGAGGTGGGGTGCACCACGACGTCGATCTGCTCGAAGGGCAGGTCGAAGAGCAGGTGCGCCTCGATCACCTCCAGCCCCTTGTTCACCAGCGTGGCGGAGTTGACCGTGACCAGGGGCCCCATGTCCCAGGTGGGGTGCGCCAGGGCCTCGGCGGGCGTGACGTCGTGGAGCTCCTCGCGACGCCGGTCGCGGAACGGCCCACCGCTGGCGGTGAGGACGAGGCGGCGCACCTCGTCGAGCCGGCCCGCGCGCAGGCACTGCGCCAGGGCGCTGTGCTCGGAGTCGACCGGCACGATCTGCCCGGGCTTGGCCCGCGAGAGCACCACGGGACCGCCGATGATCAGCGACTCCTTGTTCGCCAGCGCCAGGGTGTTGCCGGCCTCGAGGGCGGTGACCGTGGGGCGCAGCCCGACCGCCCCGCTCATCCCGTTGAGAACCACGTCGCACTCCATCCCCGCCGCGGTGCAGGAGGCGTCCTCGCCGAGCTCCGCGAAGGCGGGGGCGAACTCCTCGACCTGGCGGGCGAAGGCGTCGGGATCCGACCCGCCGGCGGTCAGCGCGACCACGCGGAACCGGTCGGAGTGCCGGCGGACCAGCTCCAGGGCCTGCGTGCCGATGGAGCCGGTGGATCCGAGGACGACCACGTCCCGTCGCGCGAGAGTCATGGCCCCATCCTGCCCGACCCGGCAGCCACGCCACCGATTCCGCGGCTTGCGCCGGCCTCGACCTCCGGTTCCCGCCGGGTTCGACGTGAACAGGCGTCCGATCCGTAGCCAGGCCGGTGGTGGGCGTCGTACCCTGGGCGCATGACCCACGCCCTCGCCGACGCGGCCGGAGGCCCCGGACTGCCCCAGGAGCGCCGGCTCGTCACCGAGCTGCCCGGGCCCCGCTCGCGGGAGAAGCTGGCGCGCCGGGCCCAGCTCGTCGCCAGCGGAGTCGGCACGACGCTGCCGGTCTTCGTCGAGCGGGCGGGGGGCGGTGTCCTCGTGGACGCCGACGGCAACTCGCTGATCGACCTCGCCTCGGGCATCGCGGTCACCGGGGTCGGCAACGCGGCGCCCGAGGTGGTCGAGCGCGTCGTCGCCCAGACCGCCGCGTTCACCCACACCTGCTTCATGGTCACCCCCTACGACGGCTACGTCGACGTCTGCGCCAAGCTCGCCGAGCTCACGCCGGGCACCCACGCGAAGAAGTCCGCGCTGTTCAACTCGGGGGCCGAGGCCGTCGAGAACGCCGTGAAGATCGCCCGCGCCGCGACCGGCCGGCAGGCGGTGGCGGTGTTCGACCACGCCTACCACGGCCGCACCAACCTGACCATGTCGATGACGGCCAAGAACATGCCCTACAAGCAGGGGTTCGGGCCGTTCGCCAACGAGGTCTACCGGGCCCCGATGTCCTACCCGTTCCGCGAGCCGGCCGAGATCAGTGGCGCCGGGGCGGCCGACCGGGCCATCGACGTGCTCGAGAAGCAGGTCGGCGCCGGCAACCTGGCCTGCGTGGTGGTGGAGCCGATCCAGGGCGAGGGCGGCTTCGTGGTGCCGGCCGACGGGTTCCTGCCGCGGCTGCAGGAGTGGACGGAGGCGAACGGCATCGTGTTCGTGGCCGACGAGATCCAGACCGGCTTCTGCCGCACCGGCGACTGGTTCGCCTGCGACCACGAGGACGTCGTCCCCGACCTGCTCACCACCGCGAAGGGCATCGCCGGCGGCTTCCCGCTGGCCGCGGTCACCGGCCGCGCCGAGATCATGGACGCCGTCCACGTCGGCGGCCTCGGCGGCACCTACGGCGGCAACCCGGTCGCGTGCGCGGCGGCGCTCGGCGCACTGGAGGCCATGGAGACCCACGACCTGAACGCCGCCGCCCGCCGCCTCGGCGCGGTGATGACCCACCGGCTCGACGGACTGTCGAAGGCGCACCCGTGCATCGGGGACGTCCGCGGCCGGGGGGCCATGGTCGCCGTCGAGATCGTCGGCGCGGACGGGCATACCCCTGAGCCCGTCCGCGCCGGTGCCCTCTCCGGCTACTGCCACCGTCAGGGCGTGGTCACCCTGACCTGCGGCACCTACGGCAACGTGCTGCGGTTCCTGCCGCCGCTGGTGATGCCCGAGGCGCTGCTCGAGGAGGCGTTCGACGTGCTCGCCGAGGCGTTCGAGGCCACCGCCTGACCTGCCCCCCGCCCGCGTCCGCGTCCGGCGGCGGCGTGCGCGGTGGTCGCGCCGGCGTGCCCCTCGAGACCGATCGGACGAAACGCCGTTTCCCGGCGAACCACCTCCCGCTCGCCTTACAGTTCCCCCGGGAGGTCCACGCATGGGAGTGAGCGCCACCGGCCAGACCGGGCTGTCGACGCGCAGCATCCGGTCGCTCGCGATCGTGTTCGCCGTGCTCGCCGGCTTCGCGGTCTACTTCTACGGCCCCGCGGTGACACCCGCCCTGCGCGCAGCCGCGACCTCGGCGTGCAACGAGTACGCCGGCGGCAACTTCCGCGACTACGTGCTGACCTGGGACTCCGGCCCGGGCAGCTCCCCGCACTGGTCGTGCTGGGACCGCAGCCGCCCGCGCGAGAACGCCGTGAGCCTCGGCTGGTGGGTCAGTCCGCTCCGTTGACCGGCAGCTCGCGGATCCCCCACGGCGAGCCATAGTCGTTCAGCAGGTCCAGGAACGGCTCGGCGTCGAACGCCTCGGGCCCGAGCACGCCGGCTCCCGACCAGGTGCCGGCCGCCAGCAGCTCGAGCGCCACCACCGGGTTCACCGCGGTCTGCCACACCACGCACTGGTGGCCGTACTCGCGCATCGACCACTCGTTGTCGACGACGTGGTAAAGGTACGTCGACCGGGGCCGGCCGTCCGCGCCCGTGCCGCGCACCCAGAGCCCCGCGCAGGTCTTGCCGCTCATGCGCTCGCCCAGCGTCGCCGGGTCCGGCAGGCAGGCGGCGACCACGTCGCGCGGGGAGACCTCGACGCCGCCGACCCGCACCGTGTCGGTCCGGTCCAGCCCGAGCTTGTGCAGGGTCTTGAGCACCTCGATGAACTCGTTGCCCAGGCCGTACTTGAAGCTCACCCGCCGGGCCGGCACCCAGCGCGGCATCAGGAGCACCTCCTCGTGCTCCACGTTGACGCACTCCACCGGACCGATGCCCTCCGGGAAGTCGAAGACCTCCGGCTCGCTGAACGGCTCGGTGGTGAACCAGCCCCCGTCGGTGTCGCGCCGGGCCGCCTCCCACACCACCGGCGGGTTCAGGCACTCCTCGATCGTGGTCCAGATCGAGAACGAGGGAGCGAACGCCGGGCTGCCGTCGGGCCCCTCGACGCTCAGGTTCGCCCCGTCGCGCACGCCGAGCTCGTCGATCTCGCGGAACAGGTGGTCGGCCGCGTAGCGGGCGAAGACGTCGGAGAGACCCGGCTCCACGCCGATGCCACCGAGCGCCAGCCGCCCGGCCGCCTGCCACTGCTCCGCCTTCGCGAACTGGTCGTCGCCGAGCTTGACCCCCACGCGGGAGTACGGCGTGTCCGGGTGCGGCTGCGACAGGCTCATGGCCATGTCGAGGTAGTCGGCCCCCGCTGCGAACGCGCCGTCGAAGATCGGCATCACGAACCGCGGGTCGACCGCGTTCATGACGTGGGTGCAGGCGTGCTCGCGCACCAGCGCGGCGACCGCCCCGGCCGACGACGCGTCGAGCCGGGCCGCGGCGAACCTGGAGTCGCCCCCGACCGCGGCGACGGCCCGCTCGGCGCGGGCGAGGTCGTGGTCGGCCACGACGACGTACTCGAAGAAGTCGCGGCGCGTGGCGATCGAGACGAAGGCGGACCCGACGCCGCCCGCCCCGACGAGGAGGATGCGCACGCGCCTACTCCCCGGTGTAGGACATCACGTGCTTGATGCGCGTGTAGTCCTCGAGGCTGTACAGGGACAGGTCCTTGCCGTGCCCGGAGTACTTGAAGCCGCCGTGCGGCATCTCCGAGACGAACGGGATGTGGGTGTTGATCCAGACCACGCCGAAGCTCAGGCGCTTGGAGACCCGCAGCGCTCGCGCGTGGTCCCTGGTCCACACCGAGGAGGCCAGGCCGTACTTGACGCCGTTGGCCCAGCGCACCGCCTCCGCCTCGTCGGAGAACCGCTGCACGGTGATGACGGGGCCGAAGATCTCCTCCTGGCTGGCCTCGTCGTCCTGCCGGAGGCCGGACACGACGGTGGGCTCGAAGAAGAAGCCGCGGTCCCCCTGTCGGGAGCCGCCGACCTGGACCTCGGCGTGGTCGGGCAGCCGGTCCACCATCCCGCGCACCCGCGCGAGCTGGTCGGCGTTGTTCAGCGCGCCGTAGAGGATGTCGGGGTCGTCGGGCATGCCGGTCCTCGTGTGGCGCGCCTGCTCGGTGAGGGCGGCGACGAAGTCGTCGTGGACGCCGGGCGAGGCCAGCACCCGGGTCGCGGCAGTGCAGTCCTGGCCGGCGTTGAAGTAGCCGGCCGTCGCGATCGCCTCGGCGGCCTTCTCGACGTCGGCGTCGTCGAAGACGATCACCGGCGCCTTGCCGCCCAGCTCGAGGTGGGTCCGCTTGAGCTGGGCGGCCGCCGAGCCGGCGACCTCCATCCCGGCGCGGACCGAACCGGTGATCGAGACCATCTCGGGGACCTCGTGCTCGACGATCGCCCGCCCGGTGTCCCGGTCGCCGCACACGACGTTGAAGACGCCGGGCGGCAGGAACTCCTGGGCCATCTCCGCGAAGAGGGTGGTGGTGGCCGGGGTCGTGTCCGAGGGCTTGAGCACCACGCAGTTGCCTGCCGCGAGCGCCGGCGCGATCTTCCAGATCATCATCATCAGGGGGTAGTTCCACGGCGTCACCTGTCCGACCACGCCGACCGGCTCGCGGCGGATCCACGAGGTGTGGTCGGCGAGGTACTCTCCGGCCGAGCGCCCCTCGAGGACCCGGGCGGCGCCGGCGAAGAAGCGGAGCTCGTCGACCGAGGGCGGCAGCTCCTCCTCGGCGGTGAGCTGGATCGGCTTGCCGGTGTTCTCGCACTCCGCGGCCACGAACTCCTCGGCACGTCGCTCGAGCGCGTCGGCGATCCCGAGCAGGGCCCGCTGCCGCTCCGAGGGGGTGGCGTCGACCCAGGTCTCGAACGCCGTGTCGGCCGCCCGCATCGCCCGGTCCACGTCCTCGGCGTCCGAGGCCGGCGCCTGGGCGTAGACCTCGCCGGTGGCGGGGTTGACCACGTCGTAGGGCGCGCCCGAGGCGGCGCCTACCGGCTCTCCGTTGATGATGTTGTGGAACTTCTTGGTCATCGCTCTCGTCCCCTGCGGTCGCTTCGTCCCGACGTCTGTCCCGGGTCGCCCCGGCAGGGCGAGCCTAGCGAGGAGACGACGGATTCGGTATAGCGATGCCGCAACGGGCAACGGATTCGTCAGGCGAGAGGCGGATCCACCGTCGAGTTCGATGACGCGGGGATGGCTCGGCAGGCCCGCAGCCACGCGTCGAAGTCCCACTTCTCCAGGAAGCGCCGCCCGCCGGCGCGGCCGGCCTCCAGCAGGCGGCGCTGGGCCTCCTGGTCGAGCGAGAAGTCCACCGCGCTGACCCCGGCCGTGTCGACGTAGACGCTCCGCGCCACGTTGCACGGCTGCAGGACGTGGTCGGCCTGGGCCGCCACGATCGCGGTCTCGACCAGGGCCGCGCCGAGCTCGAGCGGTCCCTTCACCGGCCTGACCCGCTCCCGCTCGCCGAGGCCGAGCGCGTCCAGCCGGACCCCGACCGTCGGCCACCGCGGCGGGTTCTCGTCGAGCCGGTCGAAGATGCCGATCGGGTAGTTCGAGAGCAACCCGCCGTCGACCAGCGTCGAGCGACCCCGCCTGCCCTGCAGCGTCACCGGCTCGAAGAAGAAGGGGATCGACGCCGAGGCCCGGACGGCCGCAGCGACCGGCTGCTCGTCGGGGTCGAGCCCGTAGGAGGAGTAGTCCCACGGCAGCCGGACCAGCCGCTTGCGCGAGACGTCGCTGGCGATGACGACCAGCGAGAACTCGTGGTGCACCGCCCCGTCACCGCCCGGGTCACCGGTCCGGAGGTCGCCGAAGGTGCGCACCCCCAGGTCGCCGAGCACGCCCTCGACCCAGCCGCTGAGGTAGTCACCCTCGAAGACGCCGTCCTCCAGCAGCAGCGAGACGCCGTCGGTGAGGAAGCCCAGCGGCCCCAGCAGCCGGCCCAGCAGGCCGCGGTCGCGGAACTTGCGGTAGTCCAGGGTCAGCGCGATGTCCTCCAGCCGGTCCAGGCTCTCCCCGGAGCGCTGCAGCGCCGCCAGCACCGCCCCCACCAGCGCACCGGCGGAGGTGCCGGCGACCCGCGGGAAGACGTAGCCGGCGCGCACGAGCGCATCGACGGCGCCGACCAGGGCGATGCCCTTGACCCCGCCGCCCTCCAGCACGAGGTCCGTGACGCGAGGCGCGTCCTCGGGCACCCCGTCCTCCTCGCTGCCCTCCCAGCCCTCGTCGCCCACCTGGCCTGCCGAGTCGTCCATGCAGCGACGGTACCCATCGGCGCCGACACTCGCGCCGTGGCGGGCCGGCCCGCGGGGCAGGCGGTCCGCGGACGCGGAGCCCGTCGACGAGGCAGCCGGGGAGAGGGACGTCACGAGTCCCCAGGGGCATGCCCGCTGCGGAATCAGTGGTTGAGGACCCCAAGCAACGTCGGATCGGACCGCGTCACCGGGCGCCGGGCTACTGATTCACTTGCGCGGTCCCGCACCGACAAGGCACCATGGAGCTCCGGACCGACGTGAGGAAGAGGCAGCGAACCCGTGGACCAGCCGATGGACCAGCCCCGCCACCCCGGCCGCCAGATGGACGCCGAGAGCTACCAGGCCCTGCAGGCCTCCGCCCGCGACCACCTCTGGATGCACTTCACCCGCCACTCCAGCTACGACCACGCCGACGTGCCCGTGATCGTGCGGGGCGAGGGCCCCTACATCTACGACGCCCACGGCAAGCAGTACCTCGACGCCCTGGCCGGGCTCTTCGTCAGCCAGCTCGGCCACGGCCGCACGGACCTCGCCGAGGCCGCCGCCAAGCAGGCCTCGGAGCTGGCCTTCTTCCCGCTCTGGTCCTACGCGCACCCCAAGGCGATCGAGCTCGCCGAGCGCGTCGCCGGCTACGCCCCGGGGGACCTGAACCGGGTGTTCTTCACCACCGGAGGCGGTGAGGCGGTGGAGACCGCGTGGAAGCTGGCCAAGCAGTACTTCAAGCTCACCGGCAAGCCGATGAAGCACAAGGTGATCAGCCGCTACGTCGCCTACCACGGCACGCCGCAGGGAGCGCTGTCGATCACCGGCATCCCGGACGCCAAGAAGTACTTCGAGCCGCTGGTGCCGGGCGGGCACAAGGTGCCGAACACGAACTTCTACCGGGCCCCCGAGCACGCGGACGACCTCGAGGCGTTCGGCCAGTGGGCCGCGGACCAGATCGCCCAGGCGATCGAGATGGAGGGCCCCGACACCGTCGCGGCGGTCTTCCTGGAGCCGGTGCAGAACTCCGGTGGCTGCTTCCCGCCGCCCCCGGGCTACTTCCAGCGGGTCCGCGAGATCTGCGACGAGTACGACGTGCTGCTCGTCAGCGACGAGGTCATCTGCGCCTTCGGCCGGCTCGGGCACATGTTCGGCGCCGACCGCTACGGCTACCAGCCGGACATGATCACCTTCGCCAAGGGCATCACCTCCGGCTACTCCCCGCTCGGCGGCATGATCGCCACCGACCGGCTCATGGAGCCGTTCCGGCACGGCCACAACACGTTCGCCCACGGCTACACCTTCGGCGGCCACCCCGTGTCCTCCGCAGTGGCGCTGGCCAACCTCGACGCGTTCGAGAACGAGGGCATCAACAAGCACGTGCGCGCCAACGAGCACGCCTTCCGCACCACGCTGGAGAAGCTCACCGACCTGCCGATCGTCGGCGACGTGCGCGGCGACGGCTTCTTCTACGGCATCGAGATGGTCAAGGACAAGGCGACCAAGGAGACCTTCGACGACGACGAGGCCGAGAAGCTCCTGCGCGGGTTCCTGTCCAAGGCGCTGTTCGAGGCTGGCCTGTACTGCCGCGCCGACGACCGGGGCGACCCGGTGATCCAGGTGGCCCCGCCGCTGATCTGCGACCAGCAGCACTTCGACGAGATGGAGCAGAAGCTGCGGCACGTGCTGACCGAGGCCTGGTCGCGGCTCTGACCTCGCACTGAGCCACGCCGGCCCGGCAGCGGCCAGGGTTGCCCCGGCCGCTGCCGGGGTACGCCGACGAGCGGCCCCACCGACCCGGTCGGGGCCGCTGCGACGAGAGGGGGACCGGATGGACCCGGTGGTCGGCACGAGGCACGGACGCGTCCAGGGCGTGGTCGAGGACGGGGTGGCACGGTTCCTCGGCATCCCGTTCGCCGCGCCACCACAGGGGCCGCGCCGGTTCCAGGCGCCCCGCCCGCCCGAGCCGTGGCAGGGCGTCCGCCCCGCTACCGCGATCGGCCCCACCCCACCGTCCCCCGGCTACCGTGCCCCGATCGACCGGATCCTCTACCAGCCCACGGTGCCGGGCGAGGACTGGCTGACCGTCAACGTGTGGGCGCCGGAGTCGGGCGGCCGGGACCTCCCGGTGATGGTGTGGATCTACGGCGGCGCCTTCACCAACGGCAACACCGCCGTCCCCCTCTACGACGGCACGGCCTTCGCGCGCGACGGCGTCGTGCTGGTCACCTTCCACTACCGGCTCGGCGCCGAGGGGTTCGCGGTCCTGCCCGACGCCCCGGCCAACCGGGGCCTGCTCGACCAGGTCGCCGCCCTGGAGTGGGTGGCGGAGAACATCGCCTCCTTCGGCGGGGACCCCGGCAACGTCACGGTGTTCGGGGAGTCCGCCGGTGCCATGAGCGTCGCCACGCTGCTGGCCGTGCCGCGGGCCCGGGGCCTGATCACCCGCGCCGTCACCCAGAGCGGTGCCGTCCAGGCGGCTGCCTCCCCCGCCGACGCCGCGCTGGTCAGCAGCGAGCTCGCCGCCGTCCTGGGGCGTGAGGTCAGCGCGGCCTCGCTCGCCGAGATCGACGTCGCGACACTGGTCGCCGCCCAGCAGCAGGTGAGCGACGCCATGGCGGCCGACCCGGACCCGTCGCGCTACGGCGCCTCCGTCGTGGCCTCCTCGATGGCGTTCATCCCGGTGGTCGACGGCGACCTCGTCCCGGAGCACCCGCTGCAGGCGCTGGCAGCCGGCTGCTCCGCCGACGTACCGCTGCTGACCGGGACCACGTCCGAGGAGTTCCGGTTCTTCGTGGTGCCGGCGGGGATCGCCGCCGCGACGAGCGAGGAGGCGCTCGCCGCCTTCGCCGCCTCTCGCGGGATCGAGCCGTCCGTGGTGGAGCGCTACCGCACCAACCGGCCCGAGAGCACGCCGGGGGACGTGCTGGCCGCCCTCGTCACCGACGCCTACTTCCGGCTGCCCATGCACGCGGTCGTCCGAGCCCGGGGCGCGGGGCCCTCATGGGTCTACGAGTTCGCCTGGCGCAGCGAGCGCATGGGCCTCGGGGCCGCGCACGCGGTCGACATCCCGTTCGTCTTCGACACCCTCGGGGCCGACCACGCGACCGACCTCACCGGGCCGGGCGCACCCCAGCCGCTGGCCGACAAGATGCACGCGGCGTGGGTCCGGTTCGCCACCGACGGAGACCCCGGGTGGCCCTCGTTCGACGAGAAGCGCACGGTCATGGTCTTCGACGAGACCGGGGGCCGCGAGGTCCTCGACCCACGCGGCGACGAGCTCGACGCCTGGGGCCCGCGCGACCAGCCCTAGCAGAGGCCGGGGCGCGGCGGACCGTCGGTCACCTCACGTCCGGAGCACCAGCAGGGCGACGTCGTCGTCCTCCGCCTCGGCGACCGCCAGCAACCGGTCGCAGATCGCCTCCACGTCGCTCCCCTGGCAGCCGCTGACCTCCTCGACCAGCCAGGCCAGTCCGTCGGTGAAGGGGGCGCCTCGCCGCTCGACGAGCCCGTCGGTGTAGAGGAACACCGTGGTCCCCGGGGCCAGCGCGGCCCGGTGGTCGCGCCGGGGCGTGGTGTCGTCGAGCCCGAGCAGCAGGTCCGCGGGCCGCTCCAACAGCTCCGCGACACCGTCCGGCCCGACGAGGACCGGCGGTGGGTGACCGGCGCTGGACCACTCGAGGACCAGCCCTCCCCCGGCGCCCTCGTGGAGCCGGGCCAGCAGGGCGGTGGCGACGATCTCGTGCGCGGTGCCGCGCATCGCCCGGTCGACGCCGGACAGCACCGCTCCGGGGGCCACCGGGTCGGTGGCGTAGGCGACCCCGCGGGTCATGTTCCGCACCTGGGACATCGCCGCTGCTGCCTCCTGGTCGTGACCGGCGACGTCGCCGATGACGAGGGCCAGGGAGGAGTCGGGCAGCTCGAACACGTCGTACCAGTCACCGCCGACCTGCGCGAGCTCGGTGGCCGGCTGGTAGCGCACGGCGACCCGGGCCCCGCCCCAGGCGACCGGCTGCGGCAGGAGCGTGCGCTGCAGCGCCTCGGACATGCTGCGCTGGACCTCGGCGGCACGCCGCTCCGCGGTGCGCCCCCGGACCCGGTCCAGGGCCTGCCGCAACGACGCCGAGACCAGCCGCAGGAAGCTCAGGTAGCTCTCGTCGTGCGGCAGTCGCGGGCTCAGCTCGACGACGAGGGAGGCCTCCTCGAGCGGGTCGGGCGGGTGGGGGCCCTCGAGCGCCGGCGCCGTCAGCTGGAGCCAGGCGACCCGCCTGTCGTCACGGGTCTCGAGGATCCCCCGGCCGGGGTGCGCGCCGCCCAGCGGCTGCTCGGGCAGGCACCGAGAGCCGTACGTCGTCCCGCCGAGCCGGATCGCCACCGACGGGAAGTCCGCAGGATCGCCCTGCAGCAGCGAGATCGCGTCGCGCGGCACCTCCTCGAGGCTCTCCACGTCGGCCAGCCGGTGCGTGAGGCGACCGAGCAGCCGGAGCCGACGGCGGGCGATGACCTCCTCGGTGGTCTCGGTCGCGATGTCCATGACGCCCTCCACCTCGCCACGGGCTCCACGCACCGGGGAGTAGGAGAAGGTGAAGTAGCACTCCTCGAGGAACCCGTGTCGTTCCAGCGGGACGTACTCGTCCTCGACGAAGGTGGCTCCGCGCCCCTCGCGTACCCGCGCGAACAGCGGCCCCACCAGGTCCCACGCCTCGGGGAAGACATCCGACACCGGCCGGCCCAGCGCGGCGGGGTGCTTGTCGCCGATCATCTCGACGTAGGCCTCGTTGTAGAGCATCACCAGCTCCGGACCCCATCCCAGCATCACCGCGAAGCGCGTGTCGAGCATCAGGTCGACGGCGCCGCGCAGCGCCTCGTCCCACGCCTCCACGGGCCCCAGCGGCGTCGAGGCCCAGTCGACGGCCTGGTAGGCCGCCCCGAGCTCGCCGAGTCCCGCGAACAAGTTGCGCACTGCGTGAACATAGCCCCTCGACGGCGTCGCCGCGGCGGCTGTCACGAGGACGGCGGCACGAACCCGGCGGCACGAATCCAGCGGCGCGTCAGGAGTCGAAGCCGACGCCCATCCGGTCCAGGCCCCGCAGCCACAGGTTGCGCCGGCCACCGCGTGCGTCGGCGCGCGCCAGCGACCGGCGGGTGAGCGCGACGCCGGCGTAGCGGACCGGCTCGGGCGGGAACGGCAACGGCTTCTCCCGGACCATCCGCAGCCCGGTGCGCTCGGTGTCGAGACCGTCGAGCAGGTCCAGCACGACGTCGGCGCCGAAGCGGGTCGCGGCCACCCCGAGGCCGGTGTAGCCGAGCGCGTAGCCGACCCGGCCGCCGGCCGCCGTACCGAAGAAGGCAGCGAACCGCGAGCAGGTGTCGATGACCCCCGCCCAGGCGTGCGAGAACCGGAGGCCCTCGAGCTGCGGGAAGGTGGCGAAGAAGTGCCGGGCGAGCAGCTCGTGGGTCGGCGCCTGCTCGAAGCGGGGGTCGATGCCCGAACCGTAGTGGTAGACCGCGTCGTAGCCGCCCCAGAGGATCCGGTCGTCGCGGGTGAGCCGGTAGTAGTGGAACAGGTTGGCCGCGTCCCCGACGCCCTCGCGGCCCGCCCAGCCGATGCTCGCCCGCTGCCGCGCGTCGAGCGGCTCGGTCATCAGCGCGTAGTCGTAGACCGGCACGGTCATCAGGCGCAGCCGGCGCAGCAGGGGCGGGAACGCGTTGGTGGCCAGCACCACGCGGTCCGCCTGCACCGAGCCCAGCGGCGTTCGCGCGACGACGCCCGGACCGGACCGCTCCAGCCTCTCGACGCGAGAGCCTTCGTAGATGCGCACACCGGCGGCGTGGCAGGCCTCGCGCAGCCCCCAGGCCAGCCGCGCAGGCTCCACCATCGCGGCGGCCTCGGGCGCGAACAGCCCGGCGCGGTACGTCTGGGAGGCGACCCGGCCCTGCACGGCGGCGCGGTCCAGCAGCTGCACCTCGTGGCCCGCCGCCTGCAGCCGCCCGGCCTCCTCGGCCAGCTCCTCGGCCTGGTGCGGCGCGGTGGCGACGCTCAGCTCGCCGGTCCGCTCCCACCCGCAGTCGATGCCGTGCCGGGCCACCGTGTCCCCGATCGCCCGCAGGTTCGCCTCCCCCAGCCGGTCCAGCGTGGCGAGCTCCTCAGGCCAGCGCGCGAGCCCGTTGCCGAAGCCGTGGGTCAGGCTGGCGGCGGCGAAGCCGCCGTTGCGCCCGCTCGCCTGGTCACCGCAGCGACCGGCCTCCACCAGCACCACGTCGCGGCCGGGCTCTCGCTGCTTGGCCCGCAGCGCCGCCCACAGCCCGGCGTAGCCGCCACCGACGACCAGAAGGTCCGTCCGCTCGCGGTGGGCCAGTGACGGCAGCTGCTCGGGCCGGGCCGGGTCGTCGAGCCAGAAGACCGCCTGCCGCACGCCGGCCAGCGCGGGATGGCTCACTGCGGCCGGCGGCGCTGCAGCAGCGAGCCGCTCAGCACCAGGAGCAGCGCGACCAGGAACATCACCGTGCCGACCACGTTGACCTGTGGCGGGATGCCCCGCTGGGCGGATCCCCACACGAACATCGGGAAGGTGATCGTGTTGCCGTGGTTGAAGTTCGTGACGATGAAGTCGTCGAACGACAGCGAGAAGCTCAGCAGCGCGGCGGCCAGGATGCCCGGGAAGACCAGCGGGAAGGTGATCCGCCAGAAGGTCTGCCACTCGTTGGCGTAGAGGTCCATCGCCGCCTGCTCCATGCGCGAGTCCAGACCCGCGAGCCGGGCCTTCACCGTCACCACCACGAAGGACAGGCAGAACATGATGTGCGCGACCAGGATCGACCAGAAGCCCAGGGAGCCCGCCAGGCCGGCCGCCGCGAACAGGGCCAGCAGCGAGGAGCCCATCACCACCTCCGGGGTGGCCATCGGCAAGAAGATCAGCAGGCTGGTGGCGGCGCGGCCGCGGAAGCGGTGCCGCACCAGCGCGAAGGCGACCAGCGTGCCGAGGACGGTCGCGAACACCGTCGCCAGGAAGCCGATCTGCAGGCTCTTGACGACCGACTCGCACATGCCGGCCGGCTCGCACGGGTTCAGCCAGTTGCTCCAGGTGAAGGCGTCGAACTCGTACGTCAGCCGGCTGGCCGGGTCGTTGAACGACATCAGCACCACGAACGCGATGGGCAGGAACATGTAGCCGAGCACCAGCAGGGCCACCCCCATCACGGCGTGGTCGGCGATCCACCGTCCGGTCCGCTGCAGGGGCGTCGGGCCTTGCACGCCCGGCCCTCGCTCGGCTCGCTGGGTCATAGGAGCTCCTCGGTCCCGGCCCGCCGCACGTAGAAGAGCACCAGCCCCACGATCGCGACCATCAGCAGCATCGAGCTGGCCGCCGCGGCCGGGTAGTTCAGCTGCACCAGGAACAGACTGTCGATGACGTTGCCGATCATCCGTTGCGCGGGCGTGCCGAGCAGCGCCGAGTTGATGTAGTCGCCGGCGGCCGGGATGAAGGTCAGCAGCGTGCCGGCGACCACGCCGGGCATCGACAGCGGCAGCGTGATCTTGCGGAAGGCCGTGAACGCGTCGGCGTAGAGGTCCTTGCCGGCCTCGACCAGGCGCGGGTCGATCTTCTCCAGGCTGGCGTAGAGCGGCAGCACCATGAACGGGAGGAAGTTGTAGGTCAGGCCGGTCACGACGGCCAGCGACGTGGCCAGCACCCGGCCGTCCTGCGGTATCAGGTGCAGCGTCTTCAGCAGCTCCACGACGAAGCCGTTGTCGGACAGGATCGACTTCCACGCCAGCGTCCGCACCAGGAAGCTGGTGAAGAACGGCGCGATGACCAGCACCAGCATGACGTTCTTCCACCGGCCGGCCTTGAACGCGATCGCGTAGGCCAGCGGATACCCGAGCAGCAGCGACAGGCCGGTCGCGACCGAGGCGTAGAGGAACGAGCGCACGAGCTGCTCGCGGTACGTCGTCAGCACGTCGAGGTAGTTCCCGAAGGCCCACGTCATCGCGTAGCCGGTGTCCAGGGACCCGTTCGGGTCGTAGAGCGAGGTGGCGACGAGCTGGACGGTCGGCAGCACGAAGAACACGACCAGCCAGAGGATGCCGGGCAGCAGCAGCAGGTAGCCGGTGGCCGCCCCCCTCCGACCCCGGCGGGGCGCAGGGTCGGGGGCCTTTCCCTCTGCGGCCCGACCCAGCTGGGCGAGCGTCACGACACCGCCCCGGCGAGCGCCTGATAGGTCTCGTCACCGGCGTGCGCGTCCTGGGCGGCGTCGAGCAGGAACGTGTGCGCCGGCGCCCAGTGCAGGTCCACCCGGTCCCCCGGCCGGAACCCGGGGCGCGCGCCGGTGTTCTGCTCGAAGACGGTCAGCTCCTGCTTCCACGGCATCTCGACGACGTACAGGGTGCTCACGCCGATGAAGCTGACGTCGCTCACGACCCCACCGGACAGCGTGTTGGCGCCGTCCACGCCCTCCTCCCCCGCCGTGGCCAGGAACACCTTCTCGGGCCGCACCCCGACCCAGACGGTGCCCTCCGTGCGGCGCGCGCGGGTGGTCGGCGCGCCCACTTTGCTGCCGTTCACGTCCACGACGATCTCCTCGGCGTGGCGGCCCACCACCTCGGCCCGGACCAGGTTGCACTGACCGAGGAAGTTCGAGACGAACGTCGTGGCGGGGTTGTCGTAGAGGTCGGTCGGCCCGCCCATCTGCTCGATCACGCCCTGGTTCATCACCGCGATCGTGTCGGCCATCGTCATGGCCTCCTCCTGGTCGTGGGTGACGTGGATGAAGGTGATCCCGACCTCGGTCTGGATCCGCTTCAGCTCCAGCTGCATCTGCCGACGGAGCTTCAGGTCCAGCGCACCGAGCGGCTCGTCGAGCAGCAGCACCTGCGGCTTGTTGATCAGCGCCCGGGCCAGGGCGACCCGCTGCTGCTGTCCGCCGGAGAGCTGCGCCGGACGTCGCCGGCCGAACGAGCCGAGCTCGACCAGCTCGAGCATCGCGTGCACCTGCTTCTTCACGTCCTTCGCCCCGCGCCGGCGCAGCCCGAAGGCGACGTTCTCGAAGATGTCCAGGTGCGGGAAGAGGGCGTAGTTCTGGAACACCGTGTTGACCGGTCGCTTGTACGGCTTGAGGCGGCTGATGTCCGTGCCGCCGAGCACGATGCGGCCGCTGGTCGGCTCCTCGAGCCCGGCGACCATCCGCAGGGTCGTGGTCTTGCCGCACCCCGAGGGGCCAAGCAGCGCGAAGAACTGTCCGCGCCCGACCTCGAGGTCGAGGTCGTCGACCGCCGTGAAGGACCCGAACCGCTTGGTCAGGTTGTGCAGCGACAGGTCCGCGCCGGCGTCCGCGCCCCGGTCCCCGTCGGTCGCGCCCACGCTCACGCCCCGGTCACCGCGGCGAACTGCTGCTGGTACCTCTGCTCGGTCTTGGTGTCCAGGGCCATGAAGTCGTAGGTGTTGGCCATCAGGTCCGCGCCGGGGAAGATCAGCTCGTTGTCGGCAAGGCTGGGGTCGATCTTGGTCATCGCCTCCTGGGCACCCTGGACCGGACAGATGTAGTTCACCCACGCGGCCACCTCGGCCGCGATCTCGGGCTGGTAGTAGAAGTTCATCCACTTCTCGGCGTTCGTCTTGTGGGTGGCCTTGTTCGGCACGATCATGTTGTCGCTCCAGAACGAGAGCCCCTCCTCGGGCGCGACGAACTTGATGTTCGGGTTGTCGAACTGGAGCTGGATGATGTCGCCGGACCAGGCCTCGCAGGCGACCACGTTGCCCTTCACGAGGTCCTGGGCGTACTCGTTGCCGGTGAAGGCACGCACCTGCCCCGACTGCACGGCCTTGTCCAGCCGGTCGACGGCGGCACCGAACTCGTCCGCCGTGAAGTCCTCGGGGTCGGCGCCCTCGAGCAGCAGCATGAAGATCATCGTGTCCTGCATCTCCGAGAGCAGGGTGATCTTGCCCTTGAGGTCACTGCGGGTCAGCAGCTCGTCGAAGCTCTTCACCTCGCCGGTCAGGTCGGCGTTGTAGGCGATCCCGGTCAGCCCGCTCTGCCACGGCACCGAGTAGTCCCGGTTCTCGTCCCAGCTGGGGCTGCGCAGGTTCTCCACCAGGTTCGCCTCGACGTTGGGCAGGTTGGACTTGTCCAGCTCCTGGATCCAGTTGAGCTTGATCATCCGGGCAGCCATGTAGTCGGTCAGGGCGAACATGTCGCGGCCGGTCGGCTGGCAGTCGGCCAGCTGGTTGCGCACGATCCCGAAGAACTCCGCGTTGTCGTTGACGTCGGTGACGTAGTCGACCTGGATCCCGGTTGCCTTCTCGAACTGCTGCAGGCTCGGGTAGACGGTCTCCTTGGTGCCGTTGCGCTCGACCTTCTTCTGGTCGATGTAGAGCGGCCAGTTGGAGAAGTGCAGGGTCTTCTCGGTGTCGGAGAGATCCGTGCTGACGCACCCGCCGGCGGCCTGCTGGGCTCCTTCGGTGCCGCACGCGGCCAGAAGGCTCGGCGCTCCCACCGCCAGGCCGGCGAGGCCTGCGCCACGGAGGAAGCCGCGTCGGCTCACGCCACGGCCGGCCTGCGCCCGCATCAGTTGTCGAAGGTGGGCGTGGGTCTGCGACATCCGAGCATTCCTCTCGTCGGCCTCATCTGAGCTGAGCCCCCCTGCGGCGTGAGCCCCTGCCGAGGATCTTGACAGAGGACCTCGCACTCGACAAGTGATTCGGTGGAGTCGTGACGTCGATGCAACGGAATCCATCGGAATGCGTACCCACGACCTTTGACGCCGGTTGCGGAACGCTGACAAGATTCGAGGCGTGACCGCACGCAACGGACGGAACGGCCCCGGCAGCCCGGTGGTGCTCGACGAGGTGTCGAAGGCCATCATCGAGGAGCTCCAGCAGGACGGCCGGCGCTCGTACGCCGCGATCGGCAAGGTGGTGGGCCTCTCGGAGGCCGCCGTACGCCAGCGGGTGCAGCGGCTCGTCGACAGCGGCGTGATGCAGGTGGTCGCCGTCACCGACCCCATGGAGCTCGGCTTCGCCCGCCAGGCGATGATCGGCATCCGGGTTCGTGGCGAGCTGGGGCCGGTCGCCGACGCCGTCGCCGAGCTCGCGGAGGTGGACTACGTGGTGATCACCGCCGGCGCCTACGACCTCCTCGTCGAGGTGGTCTGCGAGAGCGACGAGGCCCTCCTGAACGTGATCTCCTCGAAGATCCGCACCCTCGAGAACGTCCTGTCCACCGAGACCTTCATGTACCTCGAGCTGCGCAAGCAGACCTACTCGTGGGGTGTGCGCTGAGGGGCGGCGACGCCGACGGCGACGGCGACCCGGACGGTCCGGGGCCGCCCGAGTGGCCGGCGCTGTCGCTGTGGCACGAGACGGCCGGCGACGACTGGGCCCCGCGTCCACGGCTGCCGGGTGACACCACCGCGGACGTGGCCGTGGTGGGCGCCGGCCTCACCGGCCTCTGGACCGCCTACTACCTGGCCAAGGCCGACCCGACGCTGCGCGTGGTGGTGCTCGAGGCGGAGACCGCCGGCTTCGGCGCCTCTGGTCGCAACGGCGGCTGGTGCTCGGCGCTGTTCCCCGCGTCCCTGGCCAAGCTCGCGCGTCTGCCCGGGTCCGACCGCGCCGGTGCCCTGGCCCTGCACCGGGCGATGCGCGAGACCGTCGACGAGGTGCTCGGGGTCTGCACCGCCGAGGGCATCGACGCCCGGGCGGCCAAGGGCGGCACCGTGGTGGTGGCACGCACCGCCGCCCAGCTGGCCAAGGCGCGGGCCGAGGTGACCGAGGCCCGCGCGTGGGGCCTGGGCGAGGACGACCTGGCCCTGCTCGACCGGACCGCAGCCTACGAGCGGCTGGCCGCCGACGGCACGACGGGCGGCACCTACACCCCGGACTGCGCGGCCGTGCACCCTGCCCGGCTGGTCCGCGGCCTGGCCCGCGTGGTCGAACGCCTCGGGGTGGACCTCCACGAAGGCACCCGGGTCCTGTCGCTCTCCCCCGGCATCGCGGGCACCAGCCACGGCACGGTCCGCGCCGAGGTCGTCGTCCGGGCCACCGAGGGCTACACGGGCTCCTTGGACGGGCTGCGCCGTGAGGTCGCTCCCGTCTACTCCCTGATCGTCGCCACCGAGCCGCTGCCCGACGCGACGTGGGACCGGATCGGCCTGCGCGAGCGCGAGACGTTCTCCGACCACCGCAACCTGATCGTCTACGGCCAACGCACCCAGGACGGCCGGTTGGTGTTCGGCGGCCGCGGAGCGCCGTACCACTTCGGCTCCCGTGTGCGTCCGGGCTTCGACCGGGACCCGGCGGTGTTCGCGAAGCTGCGCCGCGCGGCCGTGGAGATGCTGCCGGCGCTCGCCGGGGCCCGGTTCACCCACGCCTGGGGCGGGGTGCTGGGCATTCCCCGCGACTGGTGCGCCTCGGTGGGGCTGGACCGCAGCAGCGGTCTCGCCTGGGCCGGCGGGTACGTCGGCGACGGTGTCGCGACCACCAACCTGGCCGGCCGCACGCTGCGCGACCTGGTGCTCGAGGACGACACCGAGCTCACGCGGCTGCCGTGGGTCGGTCACCGTTCGCGGCGCTGGGAGCCCGAGCCGCTGCGCTGGCTCGGTGTCAACGCTGGTCTGCGGGCGATGAGCGTCGCCGACGCCGAGGAGCGGCTGACGGGTCGGCCGAGCCGCATCGCCCGGGCCGTCTCGCCACTCACCGGCCACTGACTGCCGACTACCCCAGCGGCAGGCGTCGTACGACGCGCCACGAGTCCGGCGCGTCACGTCCGGCGAGCAGCACCGCGCTGCGGGCCGAGAAGCGCACCGGCAGGTGCCGCTCCATGTCGGCGACCGCGGCACGGACCGCGTCGACACCGCCGATGCGCGACTCCCCGACCGTGAGGTGCGGGGTCACCTCGTCGCCGAAGGCCCCGCCGTACGGCGGGCAGCCGGGGAACGCTCGCCAGACCGCCCGGGTGAGCGCCACGAAGGAGCGGTGGGCCGACGGGTCGGGGCGCAGCCACGCCACCTCGTCCCCGAACCACGCCGGGGCCTCGAGCACGCCGTCGAACGACGGGACGGAGGCCACCGCCGAGGCGAGCCGCTCCATGCATCGGGCCGTCAGCCCGGCCGGGGCCACGAACGGGTACAGCACCGTCACGTGCGCCGGCACGCCCTTGGCCGCCGCGGCGTCCAGCCGGGCGCGGTGCCGCGCGACGAGGGGCTCCGCCGAGGGGACCGGGACGACGACGGCCGTCTCCGTCGCTCCGTCCGGAAGGTCCGCGCCGGCCGGCCCTCGCCCCGCCGGCGGCTGCTCGGTCACCGCTGCCGGTGGCGCAACGTGGGCGCGAGGGCGTCGAGCACGGAGGCGTCCTCGATGGTGGACGGGACCGCGGGGTCCTCGCCGTCCGCGATCTGGCGCATGGTGCGGCGCAGGATCTTGCCCGACCGCGTCTTCGGCAGCGCCGGCACCACGGCGACCTCGCGCAGCGCCGCGACCGCTCCGATCTCCTCGCGCACCAGCGTCACGAGCTCACGCCCCAGCTGCTCCGGGTCGGCCTCCACGCCGGCCTTCAGCACGACGAACCCGCGCGGCAGCTGGCCCTTGAGCTGGTCGGCCACGCCGACCACCGCACACTCCGCGACCGCCGGGTGTGAGGCGAGGACGGCCTCCATGGAGCCGGTGGAGAGCCGGTGGCCGGCGACGTTGATCACGTCGTCGGTGCGGCCCATCACGTAGAGGTAGCCGTCCTCGTCGAGATACCCGCCGTCACCGGAGAGGTAGTAGCCGTCGAAGGCGGAGAGGTAGGACGCCACGTAGCGCCGGTCGTCGCCCCACAGGGTGGGCAACGTGCCGGGTGGCAGCGGCAGGCGCAGGCAGATGGCCCCCTCGGTCCCCGGCGACACCGGCTGTCCCTGGTCGTCGAGCACGACGACGTCGTACCCGGGCACCGGCACGCTCGGCGACCCCGGCTTGATCGGCATCGGCGCCAGGCCGCGCAGGTTGGCCGCGATCGGCCAGCCCGTCTCGGTCTGCCACCAGTTGTCGACGACCGGGACGCCGAGCCGCTCGGTGGCCCAGTGGTAGGTCTCGGGGTCGAGCCGCTCACCGGCCAGGAACAGCGTGCGCAGCGAGGAGACGTCGTGCCCGGCGAGCAGCCTGCCGTCGGGGTCCTCCTTCTTGATCGCCCGGATCGCGGTCGGCGCGGTGAAGAGCGCCTGCACGCCGTGCTCGGCGACCACCCGCCAGAACGCCCCGGCGTCGGGGGTCCCGACCGGCTTGCCCTCGTAGAGCACGGTGGTCGCGCCACAGATCAGCGGCGCGTAGACGATGTAGGAGTGGCCGACCACCCACCCCACGTCCGAGGCGGCCCACCAGACCTGACCCGCGTGGGTGTCGTAGACGTTCGGCAGCGACCAGGCCATCGCGACGGCGTGGCCGCCGTTGTCGCGCACCACGCCCTTCGGCTTCCCGGTCGTGCCCGAGGTGTAGAGGATGTAGAGCGGGTCGGTGGCGGCCACCTCCACGCACTCGGCAGGCGCGCTGCTGCCGGCGCGCATCGCGGTCGCCCAGGTGACGTCGCGTGGCTCGACCAGCGTGGCCTCGTGCTCGGGCCGCTGCTTGATCACGCACACGTCCGGCTGGTGCTCGGCGAGCTCGAGGGCCCGGTCCAGCATCGGCTTGTACTCCACGATCCGGGACGGCTCGATGCCGCACGAGGCCGAGACCACCACCTTGGGCCGGGCGTCGTCGATCCGTACGGCGAGCTCGTGCGGCGCGAAGCCGCCGAAGACCACCGAGTGCACCGCGCCGAGCCGGGCGCAGGCCAGCATGGCCACGACCGCCTCGGGGATCATCGGCATCGAGACCACCACTCGGTCGCCCTTGCCGACGCCGAAGGTCCGCAACGCGCCGGCGAACGCGGCCACCTGCTCGAGCAGCTCGGCGTAGGTCAGGGTGCGGGCGGTGCCGGTGACCGGGCTGTCGTAGACCAGGGCGGCGCGGTCTGCGTGGCCGGCCACGACATGCCGGTCGAGCGCGTTGTAGCAGGTGTTGAGCGTGCCGTCAGCGAACCACCGGTAGAACGGCGGGTCCGACCGGTCCAGGACCTGCGCCGGGCGGCGGATCCAGTCGACCAGGGCCGCCTGCGCCGCCCAGAAGCCGTCGGGGTCGCTGATGCTCCGGTCGTGGACCGTGCGGGCGGTGGGCTGCTCCACGATGCTGCTCCTGCCTCTCGCTCGCTCGACGCGCCGGCGTACCTCCGGCGGGGTCGCTGTGCCGCGGTGCCGCGAGTCTAGCCAGCAGCACCCGTTGCGTAATTGGGTTGCGGTGCACCCGCAGCCGGCGCCACCCTGGTCCGGTCGGCCCGAGCACGGGCCGCGCACCGCCGGCCGTGGCCGGCCCGGGTGGCCCGAGGGCCCGAGTGGGAGGAGATGAGCATGCGCGTCGACGTCGTCTGCATGCCTGCAGCCCTCTCTTCCTCTCACTCCAGGAGCTCCTCCGTTGTCTTCCGACACCGCTACACCCCGGCCCGGCTCGTCCGCGCCTGATCTCGACCCGTTCTTCGTCTTCGACTTCCGTGCCGCCGATGACCCCGACGAGGGCCAGCGCTGGACCACCTGGCTCGACGTCGAGCCCTTGAGCCGCGGCCCCGAGCCCCGGCCGGACTGGGTGGTCACCTCGCAGGCGGCCCTCGACACCGACCTCGGCATCCTCAAGACCGGGAAGGAGGCCGACGTCTTCCTGCTGGAGCGAGCCGTCCCGGACGACCCGACCCAGAGCGTGCTGATGGCCGCCAAGCGCTACCGCGGCGAGGAGCACCGCTCCTTCCACCGCAGCTCGGCCTACACCGAGGGCCGCCGCACCCGGAACTCCCGCGACACCCGCGCGCTGGCCAAGAAGACCGCGCACGGCCGGTCGGTCGCCGCCGGCCAGTGGGCGTGGGCGGAGTGGGAGGCACTCAAACGCTTCTGGTCCGCCGGCGTGCCGGTCCCCTACCCGGTGCAGATCGACGGCACCGAGATCCTCATGGAGCTCGTCTCCGTCGACGGCCAGGCGGCGCCGCGGCTGGCGCAGACCCGGCCGGCGCCGGACCTGCTGCGGCTGTGGTTCGAGCAGCTGCGCGAGGCGATGACGCTCCTGGCTCTCCATGGGGTGGCGCACGGCGACCTGTCGCCGTACAACATCCTGGCCGCCGGCGAACGGCTGGTGATCATCGACCTACCGCAGGCGGTCGACGTCGTGGCCAACCCGACGGGCATGAACTTCTTGATGCGCGACTGCGTCAACGTCTGCACCTGGTTCCGGGCCCGGGGGCTGGACCCGGCGGTCGCCGACGAACACGCCCTGTTCGGCGAGCTGGTCGCCTCGGCGTTCTAGCCTCGGCTACGTTCGGTGCCGTGGCGAGCCGGCAGCGAGGGACCACGGAGGTCGAGAGCCTCCACCGGTTCGACGAGCTCGTCGCGTCCGGGGCCACCTCGATGGCGCACTGGCGAATCCAGGACGTGGACCTCAGGGACCGCTCCCCCCAGCTGTCGAAGCTCGAGGCGCGCGGGTCGCTGCTGCTGGGCTGCGACCTCGAGGACGACGCCGAGAACGACCTGCGCGACCGCGGTGCGCTGATCTTCCCGCAGGTGCCCGACGTGCCGGTGAACCCCTACCGGACCCACCTCTACACCCCGGCCGAGCTCTACGCCGGGCTCGAGGACTCCTACGACCTCACTCCCGACGCGCAGGCCTATGCCTGGTCGCGCACGTCCGACGACCTGGCGCACGACCTCGCCCGGGCTCTGCACGACCACGCCGTCGACGACGCGCTCGGGGAGCTCGTGGCGCAGGTGCGGCTGGTGGGCGTCATGGGCGGCCACGAGCTCGAGCGGGGCAGCGAGGAGTACGTCGACGCCGCCCGGCTGGGGCGGACGCTGGCGAGGGCCGGCCTCACGGTCGCGACCGGCGGCGGCCCCGGCGCCATGGAGGCGGCCAACCTCGGCGCCTACCTCGCCCCCTACGACGACGCGGCGCTCGAGGAGGCGATGGACCTGCTGGTGGACGCCCCGGCGTTCTCGCCGTCGGTCTCGCTGTGGGCCCGGGCCGCCTTCGCGGTGCTCGAGCGGTGGCCGGACGGCGCGGACTCCCTCGGCATCCCGACCTGGTTCTACGGCCACGAGCCCCCCAACGCGTTCGCCACCCGGATCGCGAAGTACTTCAAGAACGCGATCCGCGAGGACATCCTGCTCCACGTCTGCGACGCCGGCATCGTGTTCCTCCCCGGCCGGGCGGGCACCGTGCAGGAGGTCTTCCAGGACGCCTGCGAGAACTTCTACGCCACCGCACAGACGCTGGCCCCGATGGTGCTCGTCGGCCGTGAGCACTGGACCCGGCGCTTCCCCGCCTGGCCGTTGCTGAAATCCCTGGCCGCCGGGCGGGAGATGGCCGGTCACGTGCACCTCGTCGACTCCCCCGACGACGTGCTGCCGCACCTCACCGCGCGCTGAGCCGCGGGCGACCGGGGTCGACGGAACGGCTCATGGCGGGAACGTGACCGAGGCCGCACCGAGAGGATTATTTTCCACGGAACCGACCATAGTAAATTTTCCGATATGAACACTGATGCCCCAGAGGGGAAGAGAGAGACGTCCATGTTGTCTGCTCAGTCCGAGTCCGTGGTGCGGGCCACCGCACCCGTCGTTGCCGAGCACGCCGTGGAGATCACCTCCCGGTTCTACCCGGCCATGTTCGAGGCCCACCCGGAGCTGTTGGACCTGTTCAACCGCGGGAACCAGGCCAACGGCGACCAGCGACGGGCGCTGGCCTCGGCCGTCGTCTCCTACGCGACCCACCTGGTCGACGAGCAGGCTCGCGACTTCCAGCCCGTGCTGGAACGCATCGCGCACAAGCACGTGTCGCTGGGCATCCGTCGAGAGCAGTACACGATCGTGGGTCGTCACCTGCTCGGCGCGGTGGCCGACGTACTCGGCGACGCCGTCACGCCGGAGGTGGCCAACGCCTGGGACGAGGTCTACTGGCTGTTCGCCACCGAGCTGATCGCGGAGGAGGCCCGGCTGTACAAGGCCGCCGGGGTCGACCCGCACGAGCCGTGGCGGACCTACGAGGTCGTGGAGCGCGTCGACGAGGCGGTCGACACGATCTCGCTGGTCCTCGCACCGGTCGGAGGTGGCGTCGTACCCCCGCACCTGCCGGGCCAGTACGTCACCGTGGTGGTCACCTTGCCCGACGGCTCGCGGCAGCCGCGGCAGTACACCCTCTCGAGCGGCTCACGCCCCGGCTCACTGCAGATCACCGTCCGCCGGGTGCGAGGCCGCGCCGGCACCCCGGACGGAATGGTGTCCACGTTCCTGCACGAGCACGTCGGAGTCGGCGAGACACTCGAGGTGAGCACCCCGTCCGGGGACCTGGTGCTCGAGCGGCGCGAGACCCCGCTCCTGCTCGTCAGCGCCGGGGTGGGGATCACACCGGTCGCAGCCATCCTCGACGACCTGTCGGCGCGCGGGGGCTCCCGGTCGGTCACGGTCGCCCACGCCGACCGGTCGGCGGCGACCCACCCGCTCTTCGACGCGGTGACCACGTCGCTGTCCTCGATGCAGCACGCCTCCGTGCACACGTGGTACGAGGACGTGGACTCGGCGGGCCGCCGCCGCGGTGCCCGCGCCGGGCTGATGGACCTGGACGAGGTCTCCCTCCCGACGGACGCCGACGTCTTCCTGTGCGGCCCGCTGCCGTTCATGCGCCGCGCCCGCGCCGACATGGTCCGCCGCGGGGTCTCCCCCGACCGGATCCACTACGAGGTGTTCGGTCCCGACGTGCTGGCGGTCGCCGGCTGACCCGGTCCGGCCGGCCGGCGGGTGCTCCGCGGGCTCGCCCCGCCACTGCTCACCGGGAGCAGCTGGCGGGGTGCCGCCGCGACCTCACCGACGGCCGTGGCGGCCGGCGGATCAGACGTCGACCGCCGCGAGCTGGCCGCAGGCCCCGTCGATCTCGCTGCCCCGCGTGTCGCGCACCGTCGTCGGCACGCCCTTGGCCTCGAGGCGGCGCACGAACTCGCGCTCGTCGGCGCGCCGCGACGCGGTCCACTTGGAGCCAGGCGTCGGGTTCAGCGGGATCAGGTTGACGTGCACCCAGCCCCAGTCGCCGTACGACGTCAGCACCTCGCCGAGCAGGTCGGCCCGCCACGCCTGGTCGTTGACGTCGCGCATCATGGCGTACTCGATCGAGACCCGTCGCTTGGTGACGCGCGCGTAGTTCCAGGCGGCCTCGACGGCCTCGTGCACGCTCCAGCGGGTGTTGATCGGCACCAGCTCGTTGCGCAGCTCGTCGTCGGGAGCGTGCAGCGACAGGGCCAGCGTGACCGGGATGCCCTCCTCGGTCAGCTGGTTGATCCGCGGCACCAGACCGACGGTGGAGAGCGTGATCCCGCGCGCAGACATGCCCAGCCCGTCGGGAGTGGGGTCGGTGAGCCGGCGGATGGCGCCGATCACGGCCTTGTAGTTCGCCATCGGCTCCCCCATGCCCATGAACACCACGTTGTTGACCCGGCCCGTGCCGCCGGGGACCTCGCCGCGGACCAGGGAACGGGCGCCGGCCAGCACCTGCTCCACGATCTCGGCGGTGGACATGTTGCGCTGCAGCCCGCCCTGGCCGGTCGCGCAGAACGGGCAGGCCATGCCACAGCCGGCCTGCGAGGACACGCACATCGTCACCCGGTCGGGGTAGCGCATCAGCACCGACTCGACCAGCGCGCCGTCGAAGAGCCGCCACAGCGTCTTGCGGGTGGTGCCCTTGTCGGCCTCGAGCGTGCGCAGCGGCGTCATCAGGTGCGGGAGCAGTCCCCCGACGAGCTGCTCGCGCTCGGCCGCCGGCAGGTCGGTCATCTGCGCCGGGTCGTCGACCAGCCGCGCGAAGTAGTGGGTGGAGAGCTGCCGGGCGCGGAAGCCGGGCAGGCCCAGTCCGGCCACGAGCTCCTTGCGCTCGGCCGCGGAGAGGTCCGCCAGGTGCCGCGGCGGCTTGCCCCGCCCGCGCGGCTCGTCGAAGACCAACGGCAACCCGGGCCGTCCTCCGGCCGCGACGGCGGCGTCGGCCTCGGCGGCCGCGGCATCGGCTGCGGCTGCCTGCGCCTCGGCGACGGCGGGCGCGGCGGGGTCGAGGCCCGGCTCGAGCGACGTCTCGAAGCTCTCGGGGGCGGTCTCGGGGGCGGGACGGGGCGGCGGGGTGGTGTCCATGACCGGCCCATCCTCCCACCCGACCGGGTGGCAGCCCCAATTCCGTAACCGCCGCCACCCGCCGCGCTGCCAGACTGGCCCGGTGACCTCGTGCCACCCTCCTGCTGCGTCGTACCGCCGGGCGCTGCCAGGACCGCCTCGGCTCGCGAACGGCACGCCGGCCCGCCGGCCGCGGGAGGCATGAGCATGCTCGGCAGAAGGCCGCCGGCCGAGGTCACGGTCACCGCCGCCCTGGTGCGGGGGCTGCTGCGCGTTCAGCACCCGGACCTCGCCGAGCTGCCGCTGGAGCCGGTCTCCTCGGGGTGGGACAACGAGGTCCTCAGGCTCGGTGACAGCCTCGCGCTGCGGCTTCCCGGCGCCGCGCGGGAGTGCCGCTGCTCGAGCACGAGCTGCGCTGGCTGCCGCAGCTGGCGACCATGCTGCCGCTGCCCGTGCCGGTCCCGGTGCGCGTAGGCGGACCCGGCGGGGGCTACCCCTGGCCGTGGGCCGTGGTGCGGTGGCTGCCGGGACGGACCGCCGAGGAGGCCGCTCCGCACGATCCCGGGCAGGCGGCGCGGACTCTCGGCTCGTTCGTGCGAGACCTGGGCCGGCCGGCGCCGGCCGACGCGCCCCGCAACCCCGCTCGCGGCGTGCCGCTGCTCGATCGTGACCCGGGCGTCCGGGGCCGGCTCGCGCGCTGGGCCGAGCACTCGCCGGTCGACACCGACGCCGTGCTCGCCCGCTGGGAGCAGTCCCTGGCCGCGCCGGGCTGGGCAGGTCCACCGCTGTGGATCCACGGCGACCTGCACCCCGCGAACCTCCTGGTCGCGGACGGGCGGCTGGCGGGCGTGATCGACTTCGGTGACCTGGCGGCCGGCGACCCCGCGACCGACCTCTCGGTCGCGGGGATGCTGTTCGGTCCGGACGACCGGCAGACGTTCCGGGCGGCCGCGGGCCGCCCCGACGAGGCGACCTGGCTGCGCGCCCGCGGCAACGCCCTGGCACACGCGATGGCGTGCCTGGACAGCTCGGCAGACCATCCGGTGATGGCCGGCATCGGCCGGCGGACCCTTCAGTCGGTGCTGACCGACCCGGACTGAGCGCCGGGCCGCACCAGGCGCGGCGTCAGAAGACGAGGTAGTGCAGCAGCAGCCAGGTCGGCGCCGCCGTGGCCAGCAGCGAGTCGAGGCGGTCCATCAGACCGCCATGGCCGGGGACGATCTGGGACATGTCCTTGATGCCGAGGTCGCGCTTGATCACCGACTCGCACAGGTCGCCCAGCGTCGCGGTGACGACGGCGATGAGGCCGAGCAGCACCCCGACCCACCAGTCGCCGTCGAGCAGGTAGACCACCAGCAGCACGCCCGCCGCCACGCACGAGACTGCCGACCCGGCGAAGCCCTCCCACGACTTCTTCGGCGAGATCACCGGTGCCATGGGGTGCTTGCCCGCGAGCACACCGACCGCGTAGCCACCGATGTCGGAGGCGATCGTCACCACGATGAAGGTGACGATCGCCTTCTCCCCCGCCGGCTCGGCCAGCATCAGCGCCACGAACCCGCCGAGGAACGGGACGTAGAACGCCGTGAAGGCGGTCGCGGTGACGTCACGGACGTAGCCGTAGATGCCGCCGCGCAGCCGCCACAGCATGCAGGAGAGCACGGTGACAGCGGTCGCGGTGACCAGCGACGGGGCACCCCACACGTAGGCGACCAGCACCATCAGGGTGCCGCCGATCCACAGCGGCTCCCGGGTCAACCGGATGTCGCCGGTGGCGAACGCCTGGGCGAGCTCCCAGATCGCCACCAGGACGGCGGCGACCACGATCACCATGAAGGCTGCCTTCCAGAACAGCAGCGAGACGATGATCGCGGCACCCAGGACCACGCCGGAGGCGATGGCAGCGGGCAGGTTGCGGCCCGCCCGGCTCACGGTCGGCGCGGGCACGGGTGGCGCCGGGGTGGCCGGCTGGTCGGGGGAGGTCATGGCTGGAGCGAGGCGTCAGACCTCGAGGAGCTCGGCTTCCTTGTGCTTGAGCATCTCGTCGATCTCGTCGGTGTGCTTCCTGGTCAGCCCGTCGAGCCGCTTCTCCGCGCCGGTGACGTCGTCCTTGCCGACCTCGCCGTCCTTCTCGAGCTTCTCCAGCGCCTGCTTGGCGTGCCGGCGGATGTTGCGCACCGAGACGCGGCCGTCCTCCGCCTTGGTCTTGGCCAGCTTGATGTAGTCCTTGCGGCGCTCCTCGGTCAGCTCGGGCAGCACCACGCGGATCGTCTTGCCGTCGTCGGTGGGGTTCACCCCCAGGTCGGAGTCGCGGATGGCCCGCTCGATGGCGCTGAGCGCGCTCATGTCGTAGGGGGCGACGATGATGACCCGCGGCTCGGGCAACGTGAACGAGGCGAGCTGCTGCAGCGGCGTGGGCGCGCCGTAGTAGTCAGCGGTCAGCTTGTGGAACATCGACGGGTTCGCGCGGCCGGTCCGGATCGACGCGAAGTCCTCTCGCGCCACCTCGACGGCCTTCTTCATCTTGGCGTCGGCCTCGTTGAGGGTGTCTTTGATCACGGCTGCTCCTCGTCGCTTCCTGTGTCTGTGCGTAAGTCGTGCGGGTGGCCCGCGCCTCGCGAGCAGGGCGTCCGTCGTACGTCGCGGGCCCACGTCGAGGCCACGAGGACGTACACAGGTGCTCAGGCGTCCCGGGCGACCGTCGTACCGATCTTCTCACCCGCGACGACCCGCGCGATGTTCCCCTCCTCGGAGAGGTTGAACACGATCATGTCGATGTTGTTGTCGCGGCAGAGGCTGACCGACGTCGCGTCGGCGACCTGCAGGCCGCGGGTGAGGAACTCGTCGTAGGTGAGGTGGTCGTACTTCACCGCGTCCGGGTTGCGGTTCGGGTCGGAGTCGTAGACCCCGTCGACGCCCTGCTTGCCCATCAGGATCACCTCCGCGTGGATCTCCAGCGCGCGCTGGGCAGCGACCGTGTCCGTGGAGAAGTAGGGCATCCCGGCGCCGGCGCCGAAGATGACCACGCGGCGCTTCTCGAGGTGCCGGATCGCGCGCCGCGGGATGTAGGGCTCGGCCACCTGGCCCATCGTGATCGCGGTCTGGACGCGGGTCTCGACGCCCTCCTGCTCGAGGAAGTCCTGCAGGGCCAGGCAGTTCATGACCGTCCCCAGCATGCCCATGTAGTCGGCTCGGGACCGGTCGAGCCCGTTGTGCTGCAGCTCCGCGCCGCGGAAGAAGTTGCCGCCGCCGACGACGATCGCGACCTCGGTCCCCGCCCGCACGACCGCGGCGACCTCCGCTGCGATCCCGCGGACCACGTCGACGTCGAGGCCGACCCGGCCGCCTCCGAAGACCTCGCCGGAGAGCTTGAGCAGAACACGGCGGTAGGCGGTCACGGGGTGGTTCCTTCCGGTCGGTGAGGCGGCTCCGGACAGACGAGAAGGCCGGTCCAGCGTGGTGTTCGTGCCTTCCACGGAACCGGCCTCCTCGCGTCGTCTCGTTGCCGAGAACCCTAACCCGTCAGGCGCCGACCTCGAAGCGGGCGAACCGCTTCACGTTCACTCCGGCCTCGTCGAGGACGGCCTTGACCGACTTCTTCGAGTCCTGGACCGACGGCTGGTCCAGCAGGGCCACCTGCTTGAAGTAGCCGTTGAGGCGACCCTCGATGATCTTGGGCAGCGCCTGCTCGGGCTTGCCCTCCTCGCGGGCGGTCGCCTCGGCGATCTCGCGCTCCTTGGCGACCACGTCGGCGGGGACCTCGTCGCGGGAGACGTACTCGGGACGCATCGCGGCGATCTGCATCGCGGCGCCGCGTGCGGCGTCCACGTCGGAGCCGTCGTACTCGACCAGCACACCGACGGCCGGCGGCAGGTCGGAGGCACGGCGGTGCATGTACGTCGCCACCGGGCCCTCGAACACCGCGACCCGGCCGAGCTCGATCTTCTCGCCGATCTTGACCGCGAGACCCTCGACGACCTCCCCGACGGTGGAGTCGCCGAGGGCGACGGCCTTGAGCGCGTCCAGGTCCGCGGGCTTCGCCTCGGCGGCAGCGTCGGCGATCTGCTGGGCGACGGCCACGAACTCGTCGCTCTTGGCGACGAAGTCGGTCTCGCAGTTGAGCTCGACCAGCGCGGTGCCGGAGGTGGCGACCAGGCCCGCGGAGGCGGTGCGCTCGGCACCGCGCTTCTCGGCCTTGGCCGCGCCCTTGACGCGCAGGATCTCGACGGCCTTCTGGAAGTCGCCGTCGGCCTCCTCGAGCGCCTTCTTGCTGTCCATCATGCCCGCGCTGGTGAGGTCGCGGAGCTTCTTGACGTCAGCGGCGGTGATGTTCGCCATGTCTGTGTGCTCCCTCGTGCTGGTGGTGGGGATTCGCTGGGGACGGTCCGCGGCGGCGCGGACTCGCCGAGCACGGGGCGCGACTCCGCCTGGAGTCGCGCCCCGCGGGGGGGACGACGTCGGGCCTGGATCAGGCCTGGGTCTCCTCGGGCGCCTCGGCAGCCGGCGCCTCGGCAGCCGGCGCCTCGGGGGCCTCGGGCGCCGCAGCAGCGGGGGCCTCAGGCGTCGCGGCGGTCTCGGCAGCGGGAGCCTCGGGGGTCTCGGCGGCGGGCACCTCGACGGCCGGAGCCTCGGTCGCCTCGGAGGAGGCACCGGTGGCCTCGGAGGCCGGCGCCTCGGTCGGGGCGTCGGCCCCGGCGGGCGCGGCTGCCTCGGCGGTACCGCCGGTCGCGGCCACGGCCGCAGCGTCGGCGTCACCCTGCAGGAGCTCGCGCTCCCACTCGGCCAGCGGCTCCTCGGCGCCCGGCGTGGCCTCGCCCTGACCGGTCTTGGCTCCGGAGCGGGCGATCAGGCCGTCGGCGACACCGTCTGCCACCACGCGGGTGAGCAGGCTGACGGCGCGGATCGCGTCGTCGTTGCCCGGGATCGGGAAGTCGACCTCGTCGGGGTCGCAGTTGGTGTCCAGGATTCCGATGATCGGGATCCGGAGCTTGCGGGCCTCCTCGACGGCGAGGTGCTCCTTCTTCGTGTCGACGATCCACACAGCCGACGGGGTACGGGTCATCTCCCGGATGCCACCGAGAGTCTTCTCCAGCTTGTCGCGCTCGCGCTTCATCTGGAGGAGCTCCTTCTTCGTGCGGCCGGAGCCGGCCACGTTGTCGAAGTCGATCTCGTCGAGCTCCTTGAGGCGGTTGATCCGCTGGTGCACGGTCTGGAAGTTCGTGAGCATGCCGCCCAGCCACCGCTGGTTCACGTAGGGCATGCCGACGCGGGTCGCCTGCTCGGCGATCGCTTCCTGGGCCTGCTTCTTGGTGCCCACGAACATCACGGTGCCGCCCTTGGCGACCGTGTCCTTGATGAAGGCGTAGCTGCGGTCGATGTAGGCCAGCGACTGCTGCAGGTCGATGATGTAGATGCCGTTGCGCTCGGTCATGATGAAGCGCTTCATCTTCGGGTTCCAGCGGCGGGTCTGGTGCCCGAAGTGGACGCCGCTCTCGAGGAGCTGGCGCATGGTGACTACGGCCATGGCTGTCGGTCCTTCTCTCGGTCATGACCCGGGAGCGGCACGCAGGCGATCGCTGGCGCGCCGAGCCGGGTCTGCTCTCAGTTGTCGCAGGTGAGCGGGTGCTCGCCTGCCCTGACGCCCGGCGCCGTCCGGACTCCCCGGTGGCCCGGCGAGACTGAGGGACGACGCCCGCGGTGGCCCGCCGTCACCGGCGGCCCGTTGCGGAGACGGGCGTGCGAAGTCGACTCCACACAGGAGTCGCTGCGTTGATTCTAGCCCCCGCGCGCTGGTCGGGCGAATCGGCCGGTTCTCGTCCAAGGCCGCCGGTACGCCGTCGCTGTCCCCACGTTCGGCAACCGGCCACGCCCACCGCCGGCACGGGTTCGATCGTGGACTCATGAGGTCCTCCCGCGCATCCACCGGCCCACCCACCAGCGGCACGCCGCTCCCCCGCCGCCATCGCTCGCCGACCGGCCGCGCACGGCCGGCGCAGGCTCTCGTGAGACGGCGCACCCGCACCGGCCTGGCGACGCTGGTGATCGCCTCCACGGCCCTGGCCGTGCTTCCGGCAGCCGCCGGTCAGACCTCCGACTCCGTGCGACCGGACCTCCCGGGTGCGGGGGTGGTGGCCTCCGTGGCACCGGCGCGCCCGTCCGCCCTCGCCGACCAGCCCGAGCCGCTCCCGGCCCGCACCTCGGACCTCGAGCCCGCCCGGACACCTGCCTCGGCCCCGGCGGCCCCTGTCCAGGGGGCGTGGCCGCTGCAGCCGGCGCCGGTGGTGGTGGCGCCCTTCGATCCGCCCCCGCAGCGCTGGTCGGCCGGGCACCGCGGCGTGGACCTCCTGGGCGGCGTGGGGCAGCCCGTCCGCGCGGCGCTGGGCGGGACCGTCACCTTCGCCGGCCCGCTCGCCGGCGTCGGGGTGGTGGTCGTCGACCACGGCAGCTTCCGCACGACGTACCAACCGGTCGCCGCCTCGGTCCGAACCGGGGACGTCGTGACCACCGGCGAGATGGTGGGCCGCCTGGCGATGACCGGCTCGCACTGCCTGCCTCGGGCCTGCCTGCACTGGGGACTGCGACGCGGTCCCACGTACGTGGATCCGCTGACGCTGGTCGGAGCCGGTCCGGTGCGTCTGCTCCCCCTGGCTGGTCAGCCGGGGGCTCCGTCGTCCCGGTTCCCGCCGGCGGCCGGGCAGCCGTTCGAGCGGCGACGGCGTGCGCGGCGGTGCGGTCAGCGGCGACGTACCGCACGCACGAGGGTCGCCACCGTGTCCGGGGAGGATGCGGCGTGCTGCGGCGCCAGCCCGACCCGGACGATCGACCGGTCACCGGGCGAAGCCGGGGGCCGGCGTGTCACCTGCACGTGCAGCGTCAGGGCCTCGCCTGCAGCCAGAAGGGGCGTGCGGAGGCCCGCGGAGACGACGGCGCTGGTCACGTCACGCCCAGCGGCGACATAGCGCACCCGGAAGGTCCGGCTCGATCGCACACCGGAGACCGAGAAGCGCTCGGCGCTGGTGCCGTCGTTGACCAAACGGATCACTGCAGCCGCTCGACCGCCGTCCCGGCGGATGGACTGGACGATCGTCTGCCGGCGGGCGCTCCCGTGCACGCCCGCTCCCACCCACTGCCCGTGCGGGGACGCGCGCACGGACCCGTCGGCGCGGTAGGGCGGGACGACGTCGTAGGAGCGGGTTCGGGTGGTCACGTTGCCGGCGCCGTCGGTGGCTCGCACTGTCAGCCGGTGGATCCCGGGGCTCGACGTGTCCAGCGGCCGGCCGGCCGGCACGGAGCCCGTGCAGGTCTGCAGGCTCGATCCGCCGCGGTCGGAGCAGCTGAAGTCGGAGCGGAGGTCCTCCCCGAGCGGCACACGGGTCCCGTTCCGTAGGGCCAGGCCCACGCGGGGTGGGGTCGCGTCGGGCACGACGGCCACTGCTGCGCGATACGTGGAGTAGAAGTCCCCGCTCGCCTGGGCGGTGCTCAGCTGCCACACGACCTGGCCGGCGGGGTCGACCTCCGTCGCCACCGCCGTGCGCTCGGCCGCCCACCCGACCAGGGTGTTGCCGTTCCTGAGCCGCTGGGCCGAACCGGCGAAGAAGCCGTAGCGCGACGGTGCGGGCGTCCACGACCACACGAGACTGGCAGTGTGTGCGGCGGGGTCCAGGGCGTACTCCGTGATCCGGGTGAACGTGCGCGGCAGGGTCGCACCGGTCGGATTCGCCGGGTCGATGCACATGTCCTGCTCGAGCCCACCGGAGCCGTTGTCGAAGAGCAGGATGTGACCGTTTCCGAGCTCGTAGGCGGTGTGCTGGGCGCAGGGACCGCCCGGGTACGGGTCGCCCACGAACCTGAAGTCGGAGTGCCGTCCGCCCAGCCGCCACACGACTTCGCCACGGGCGAAGCCGTCGTGCGCCCGGCGGGCGATCTTGAGGACGGCGCTCAGGTGTCGGAACGAGGCGATGAGGTCGCCGTCGGCTGCCAGCTGCACCGAGTTGATGTGGGCGTAGTCGCGCGTCCCCGCCGCCACGAACGGTCTCACCGGCCAGTCGCGAGCTGTTCCACCGGAACACGACCGTGCCGTCCGGACGCTGCTCCTGGATGAGGGAGTCGGTCCGGTGCGTGGTGGGGTCGACCCGGGACCCCACCAGGAGGTGGTTCCCGTTGGGCAGTCGCTGGTAGTCGTGGGCATCCGTGTCGGCGCCCACGAACCCGACCGAGCCCCGCTCGGTGAACCTTTCGTCCAGCTCGACGAAGCGGGTACCACCGGGAAGCTGCCGGGCCACCGAGTAGTGACCGTTCGGCAGCCGCTTGAGGTCCAGTGAGATGGAGGCCGCGGAGCGGACGTAGACGGGCACACCGTTGCGGTCCACGAACGTCTCGAAGTGCGCCGGCGGTGACTTCCATTGCGTGAGGGTGAGGCCGACCATGCCGGGGGCCACCGGTCCCGCCGGCGCGGAGGCGCGAAGGCTCGGGAAGCCGGCCGGCAGGTAGACCAGCGAGTGGACGCTGCGCCCGCCTGCGTCGTCGATGAGGATCGAGATCTCGTCGCCCGTCTGCAGTCCGGTGACCGTCGTCGTCCCGGTCACCGGACGGCCGTCGACTCTCACCGTGCCGTGCGGGTCGTCGGTCGCGACGGAGACCTGCACCGTCCCGCCGGTGGCCGCTGTGGTCGTGACCGCGTACCGCTCGACCTCGGGATCGAACGCCGGGTACATCCCCACGCCGGCGCCGCTGACGGCGACGTGGTGCACCGGCGCCGCCGCGGCCACAGGAGGCACCACGAGGCCACCGAGAACTCCCAGCGCGACGAGCAGACCGGTCACGCCGGCCACGAGCTGGTGCGCAGTGCGCTTGTTCATGCCGCCCTCCAGGACGAGCAGGGGTCCTGGCTCGATGCTAGGACGGCCGACGCCTGCTGTCCGCGGACCTGCCATTCAGGACCGACATGCCCTCGTGAGGATGCTCACGGCCGCGGACCCCCCCGTCAGGCGCGCGGGTGGGCCTGTCGGTAGGCCTGTCGCAGCCGGTCGTTGCTGATGTGGGTGTAGATCTGCGTGGTGGCCAGCGAGGCGTGCCCGAGCAGCTCCTGGACGCTGCGCAGGTCGGCCCCACCCTCGAGCAGGTGGGTGGCCGCGGTGTGCCGGAGTCCGTGCGGCCCGAGATCGGGGGCACCGGGCACCTCGGCGATCCGCCGGTGCACCACCGTCCGCACCGCCCGCTGGTCGATGCGGCGCCCCCGCGCCCCGAGGAACAGTGCCGGCCCCGAACCGTCGGCCGCCAGCGCCGGCCGGCCCCGCACGAGCCAGGCGTCGAGGGCCTGCTCGGCCGGCACGCCGAAGGGTACGGTCCGCTCCTTGCGTCCCTTGCCCAGCACGCGCACCACCCGGCGCTCGCGGTCCACGTCGTCGAGATCCAGCCCGCAGAGCTCGCCGACCCTGATGCCGGTGGCGTAGAGCATCTCGAGCAGCGCCACGTCGCGCAGGCCGACCGGGCTGCCGTCGTCGGCGTGCGCTGCGGCGGCCTCCAGCATGCCCCGGGCCTCCTCCGCACGCAGCGCGGGCGGCAGGGTGCGCCGTGCCTTCGGCGAGCCCAGCAGGGCGCCGGGGTCGATCTCGATGCGGCCGGTGCGCTGGGCCCACGCGGTGAAGACGCGGACTGCGGTGGCGCGACGGGCGAGCGTCGTCCGGGCCCGACCGCGGACCTGCTGCTGGGCCAGCCAGCTGCGCAGTGCTCGCAGGTCCAGCGTCGTCAGGTCGTCGTGGCCGAGCCGGTGGGCGTGCGCCAGCATGGCCGCGATGTCGCCCAGGTAGGCGCGCACCGTGTGGGCGGTCAGGTCACGCTCTGCGAGCAGGTGCCGTTCGTAGTCCGCGAGCGCCGCCGCCATCGCTTCCGGCAGCACGTCGGGGTCCCCAGCGCGAGCCTCGGGTCCCTCCTGCGGTGCCGCGCCCTCGGTCATCGCTCGAGCCTAGAGCGCCCGCCCTTCCGGGTGCGGTCGGCACGCCCGAGCGACCGGTCCCCGGGCGTCGGGCGTCGAGCGCCGAGCGCCGAGCGCCGAGCGCCGAGCGCCGAGCGTCGAGCGTCGAGCGTCGAGGTCAGCGTGGTCGGCCGACGTCGTCGCGGCGGAGCCGCCACCCCTCCCGGAACCGGTCGACGAGCCCGGAGCCGTCCAGCGTGCGCAGTGCCTGCTCGACGACGTGCTGGGACAGCCCTGCCGTCCGCGCGATCGAGCCGACCGGAGCCGGCCTGCTGGCGGGCACCGCGTCCAGCACCTGCCGGACGGTCGTCGGCAGCCGGTCGTCGGCTCGCACCTCGCCCCGGGGCTCCGGCGCGACGTGCTCGCCGGTCGTCGCGACGAGCTCGAGCACGTCCGGACCGCCGGTGACGAGCTGAGCCTCCCCGCGCCGCAGCAGGTCGTGCACGCCGGCCGACGGCGCGCTGGTGACCGGGCCGGGGACACCCATGACCACGCGGCCCGTCCGGTTGGCCCAGTGCGCGGTGTTGAGGGCACCGCTGCGGATCGCCGCCTCGACGACGACCGTGCCGCGGGAGAGCGCCGCGATCAGCCGGTTGCGACTGAGGAACCGCAGCTTGGTGGGCGCACAGCCGGGCGGCAGCTCGCTGACCACCAGGCCGGTGCCGGCGATGTAGTCGATGACGTTGCGGTGAGCGGTCGGGTAGGCCCGGTCGACGCCGCAGGCCAGCACCGCCACCGTCGGGCCCCGGCTCGCGAGCGCTCCCCGGTGGGCGGCCACGTCGATCCCGAACGCCGCCCCGGAGACCACTGCGAACCCGGCACCGGCGCAGTCGGCGGCGATCCGGCCGGCGACGTCGGCCCCGTAGGTGGTGGCGGACCGCGAGCCCACCACCGCCACGGAGGCGTGGGTCGCCTCCGACAGCTGCAGCGGCCCTCGCACCCAGAGGCCGAGCGGCTCACCGCCGCGGTCGTGGACGGGGCCGGCCTGGTCGAGCGCCGCCAGCTGCGCCGGCCACTCGGGTTCACCGGGACACACGAAGCGGATGTCGTGCGCGGCGGCCTGCTCCAGCTCGCGGTCGGGGTCGAGGCCGCGCATCCGCTCGGCGACGTCGGTGTAGACGCCGCGCACGTCCTGCTCCCCGCGCAGCAGGTCGTAGACGCGCTCGGCGCCCAGCTCGCGGACCAGCGCCCGCAGACGCAGGTCGCCCGGTTCGCTGAGCCGGCTCAGCGCCACCCGGGCGCGCCGGTCGCTCATGCGCTCCTCCCGGCCGGGAGGCTGGAGACCAGGAGCGGGTCACCGGTCCGCAGGCGCAGCGCGGTGTCGACCTCGTCCACGCCCGGACGCTCGACGCCGCAGAGGTCGGCCACCGTCCACGCCAGCCGGTGCACCCGCGTCGCGCCCCGACGGGTCAGGCGGCCGCTGTGCACCGCGCCGTCGACGAGCCGCGCCGCCCGATCGGTGAGCGGCCACGTCGAGCGCAGTGCGGGCCCCGGCACGTCGCCGTTGAGCCGCCACGACGTGCCGTCGTAGCGACGACGCTGTCGGAGCCGGGCGGCGGTGACCCGTGCCCGGATGGCCTCGGACGGTTCCGGCGAGGCCAGGGGGTCGGTGAGCTCGTGGGGCCGGACCGGTTCGACGTGGCGGGTGATGTCGACCCGGTCGATCACCGGGCCGGTCAGCTTGCGGCGGTACTCGCGCCGACCCACCTCGCTGCAGGTGCAGCGGTGGTCGGGGTCGGCGGGGTGGTAGTCGCCGCACGGGCACGGGTTGCAGGCGAGCACCACCAGCGCGCGGGCCGGGAAGGTCGCCGCCTCCTCGCCGCGGGCGATGGTCACCTCCCCGCTCTCCAGCGGCTCGCGGAGGCCCTCGACGATGTCGGTGGAGAACAGCGGGAACTCGTCGAGGAACAGGGTCCCGTGGTGGGCCCGGCTGATCTCACCGGGGCGCACCCGCCCCTTGCCGCCGCCGAGGACGCTCGCCCGGGTCGCTGAGTGGTGCGGCGCCCGGAACGGGGGCCGGGTCAGCAGCGACTGTCCGGGAGGCAGACCGCCGGCGAGCGAGTAGACCGCGGTCAGCTCGAGCGCCTCCTCGGGCGGCAGGTCCGGCAGCAGCCCCGGGAGCCGTTCGGCCAGCGTGGTCTTGCCGGCTCCCTTGGGACCCGAGAGCAGCAGGTGGTGCCCGCCTCCGGCGGCCACCTCGAGGGCGTAGCGGGCGTCCGCCATCCCGAGGACGTCGGCCATGTCGAGGTCCTCGGTGCGCCGTTCGCCCCGCCAGCTCAACAGCCGCCCGGTCGCCAGCGGCGGCACCGGCGGCGCGGCGGGGACCGCGACGCCGGAGAGGGCGGCCACCACCTGTGCCAGCGAGCGGGCTCCGAGCACCTCGACGCCCGGCACCAGCCTGGCCTCGTCGACCTGCGGCTCGGGGACCACCACCCGGCCGATGCCGCGGCTCGCGGCCGCCATGGTCATCGGCAGCACCCCCGGCACCGCCCGGAGCCGCCCGTCCAATGTCAGCTCCCCGACGAGTACGACGCCCTCGAGCCCCTCCCGGAGCCGGGCGGCGGCCTCCTGCCTGCTCTGTGCGGCGACCACCGCCACTGCGATCGCGAGGTCGAAGTGCGAGCCGCGCTTGGGCAGGTCCGCCGGGGACAGCAGGATGGTCACGCGCCGGGTCGCGGGCCATTCGAAGCCGCTGTTCACCACCGCCGCGCGACACCGGTCGCGGGCCTCGGTGATCGCCGCGTCGGGCCGGCCGACCATCGCCGTCTTCACCAGGCCCTGCGCGAGGTCGACCTGGACGTCGACCAGGTGGCCGTCGGCCCCGTCGAGGGTGATCGTGCGTGCAGTGGCGTAGGACACTCAGCCCACCCCCGGCACGTGCTCGATCTCCGGAGCGCCGCCGCGCGCCAACAGCACGCCCACCAGGTCGATGCGGATCTCGGCGGGCCGCAGCGGGTGCTCGGCGAGCCACCGCGCGGCCAGCCGCCGCAGCCGCCGGGCCTTCTGCTCCCCCACCGCCTCCAGCGGATGGCCGTAGCGCGAGGACGTGCGGGTCTTGACCTCGCAGACCACCAGCACCGAACCGTGCCGCAGCACCAGGTCGATCTCACCGAGCTCGCACCGCCAGTTGCGGTCGAGCACCACCATCCCCAGGTCGACCAGGTGCCGCGCGGCACAGGCCTCGCCGTACGCCCCCAGGGACCGGCCCCGGGCCGCACGGGCCTGCTCGGCCGTCTCGCTCATCTGCCCACCTCCTGACCGGAGGCTGCCGGGTGGCGCCCCCGCGCGCAGCGGGGCAGCATCCGGCTGTGGACGACTCGGGCGACGGGCCGGCTGTGGACGAGATCCGGCGCGGCCGCGGCGGCCGGCTCAGGCCTTCGGCGGCTCGATCTCCGCGGGGCTCAGCTCCTCGACGTTGACATCCTTGAAGGTGAGCACCTTGACGTTCTTGGCGAACCGGGCCGGGCGGTACATGTCCCAGACCCACGCGTCGGTCATCGACACCTCGAAGAACACGTCACCGGCCTCCGTGCGCGCCTTCACGTCGACCTGGTTGCACAGGTAGAAGCGGCGGTCGGTCTCGACGACGTACTTGAAGATCCCCACCACGTCGCGGTACTCGCGGTAGAGGTGGAGCTCCATCTCGGTCTCGTACTTCTCGAGGTCCTCCGCGCTCATCGGGCACTCTCCAGGTCACGGGCCTCCAGGAGGCCGAGGTCGGGCTGGGCGGCACGGTCCGAAGGGGCGGACCGGTCGTGACCCGGCTCGTGCGGCGGGCCGACCCACCCATTCTCCCCGACACCCGCGGCGTCGAGGGGCAGGGACGCGCCCGGGGTGCCCTCGACCCTGCGGACGTTGACGAACCGGCGGCGGTGGATCGCGCAGGGTCCGTGCTGCTCCAGGGCCGCGGTGTGGCTCTCGGTGATGTAGCCCTTGTGGGTGGCGAAGTCGTAGACCGGGAACCGCTCGTGCTCGCGCAGCATGACCCGGTCCCGGGTGACCTTGGCGACCACCGAGGCCGCGGCGATGCAGGCCGCCACCCGGTCGCCCTTCCAGACCGCCAGGCCAGGAGCGCCGAGGCCGTCGACGGGGAACCCGTCGGTGAGCACGTACGCCGGGCGCACGTCGAGCAGGGCGGTGCACCGCCGCAGCGCCTCCAGGTTCGCCACGTGCATGCCGAGCCGGTCGCACTCCTCGGCCTCGATCACCACCACCGACCAGGCGCTCGCGCGGCGTACGACCTGTTCGTAGCAGCGCTCACGGGCCTTCGCGGTCAACAGCTTCGAGTCGGCGAGGCCCGGCACCTGACCGCGCTTGCTCTCCGGCAGCACGACGGCGGCCGCCACCAGCGGCCCGGCGCACGCTCCCCGCCCCGCCTCGTCCACGCCGGCCACCGGGTCGAGCCCGGCTCGGCGCAGGGCCCGTTCGTAGCCGTAGAGGCCGGCGTCGCGGCGGACGGTCAGTCCACGAGGCAGATCAGTCATGGCGTCCCCATTGTGACCTGTGCCAGCGCCCGGGGAGGACCGGGGCGTGGGTCAGCCGATCGACTCGAAGGTCGCCGGCCGGTGCAGCGTGGTGGCGTGCCCGAGCGGCCACGCGATCGCGAAGACCTTCCCCACGACGTCCTCCACCGGCACCTGGCCGCCGCCGGGGTCGCCGAGGTGCACCCGGGAGTCGGCGGAGTTCGAGCGGTTGTCGCCCTGCACCCACACGTAACCGGGATGGACCTCGACGTCGAAGTCGATCAGCGAGGGCTTCTCGCCCGCGGCGAGGTAGGCCTTCTCGTTGAGCGGTACGCCGTTGACCAGGATCCGCCCCTGGTCGTCACAGCACTCGACGTGGTCGCCGCCGACGCCGATCACCCGCTTCACCAGGTGCCCACCGGTCGGGTAGAGCCCGAACACCTCGAAGGCGCGGGTCACGGGGTTGCTGGCCGGGGTCGCGGCGGGTCCGTCGAGCCAGCCGCCCGGGTCGGAGAAGACCACGATGTCGCCGCGCTGCGGCGCCCCGTCGCCCCAGTAGGACACCTTCTGGACCAGGATCCGGTCGTCGAGGACGAGGGTGTCGTTCATCGAGCCCGACGGGATGTAGAACGCCTGCAGGAACAGCGCCTTGATCCCGATCGCCAGCACGAGGGCGACGGCGAGCAGGAGCGCGAGCTCCTGCCACAGCGGCATCTCGCGCCTGGCGCGGCGGACGGCCGACGGCCCCGCCGTGGCGGAGCCGGAGGCGTCCGGGTCCGCATCGGCGGGGCCGTCGGGATGGTCCGTGGTCACGCGGTGAGCGTAGCCGCGCGAGATCAGCTCGTCGGGGTTTCCCGACGCTCCTTGATCTTGGCCGCCTTGCCGCGCAGGTTGCGCAGGTAGTAGAGCTTCGCGCGGCGCACGTCACCGCGGGTGACGATCTCGACCTTGTCGATGATCGGGGTGTGCATCGGGAAGGTCCGCTCGACGCCGACGCCGAAGGACACCTTGCGGACGGTGAAGGTGCGGCCGACACCCGAGCCCTGGACGCGGATGCAGACACCCTGGAACACCTGGACGCGCGAGCGGTTGCCCTCGACGACCTTGACGTGCACCTTGAGGGTGTCGCCGGCGCGGAACTCGGGGACGTCGTCGCGCTGCACGGCAGCGGCGAGCGTGTCGATGACGTTGGTCATGTCTCTCCTCATGGGTGCCACAGGTCAGCCACGGAACTGGTTCTGGTCCGGTCGGATCCACGGTGTACGTCGTGCGGAGCATCCCCCTGTGGCAGGTGGCCCGCCGGCTCTCCCCGTCAGAGGAGGAGCAGCCGTGACGCGACGGATCGCGCAGGCGATTGTGCCACAGCGGGCGGTGCCGGCGGAAATCGGAGCGGCCGGCTCAGGGGCGGCGCCTGGTCAGGCGCAGCACCCCGGGTGCGGCCTCTCCGCGCGGTCGGTACCCGGCCCGCCGGTACACCCGGTGGTCCCCGCCGGCGCCGGCACCGGCGAGCAGCTCGAAGGCCTCCGCCTCCGGAGGAGCTGCGGCCTCGGCCTGCTCGAGCAGCAACCGCTCCAACCCGCGGCCCTCCAGGTCGGGAGCGACCATCAGCCGGTCGATCGTCCAGGTGCGGCCGAGCAGCCGTCCCCGGACCGCGCCGACGAGCCGGCCGGCGCTGCGGAGAACCAGGACGCCGCCCTCGCCGCTCCAGGCGCGCACGTCCTCGAGGCCCTCGTGCGGCACCGGAGCCTCCGGGCCGGGGCGGTCACGACGCTCCTGCGCCCCGCAGGCGCGCTGCAGCGTCAACAGCTCGCCGGAGTCGCCCGGCTGCGCCCCGGCCACCAGCAGGTTCTCGAGCGCCTGCGAGGGGTGCAGCAGGTCGGGGCGGCGGGCGGCGGTGCGGCGTACCGACTGCTCGTGGCGCCAGGTCGCGATCCGCGCGTGGTCGCCCGAGAGCAGCACCGGCGGCACGTCGTGCCCGCGCCAGGAGGCGGGCTTGGTGTAGACGGGGTACTCCAGCAGCCCGTGCTCGCCGTGCGACTCCTCGACCAACGACTCAGGGTTGCCCATGAACCCGGGCAGCAGCCGGACCACTGCCTCCACGACCACGAGGGCGGCGACCTCGCCGCCGTTGAGGACGTAGTCGCCGATCGAGACCTCGCGCACGTCGAACCGCGCACGCGCGTCGTCGACGACGCGCTGGTCAATGCCCTCGTAGCGCCCGCACGCGACCACCAGGTGGGCGCGCCCGGCGAGCTCCGCGGCCAGCTTCTGGGTGAACCGCTCCCCTGACGGCGTCGGGACCACCAGCACCGGCCGGTCACCACCGGCGCGGTCGCCGCTGCCGTCGCTGCCGTCGCTGCCGTCGTTGTCGGCGACGATCGCGTCGAGGGCCTGGCCCCACGGCTCCGGCTTCATCACCATGCCCGCGCCGCCACCGTAAGGCGTGTCGTCGACCGTGTGGTGGCGGTCGCGGGTCCAGGCACGCAGGTCGTGGACCTGTACGTCGAGCAGCCCGGACTCCTGGGCCCTGCCCGGCAGCGACAGCGACAGCGGCGCGAGGTAGTCGGGGAAGATGGTCACCACGTCGACGCGCACGGCTCAGGCCTCGTCGAGCGGGGTGAGCAGGCCGGGGCGGTCCGCGACCACGACGCGCCCGGCGGCCAGGTCGACGGTGGGCACCAGCGCCTCGACGAACGGCACCATGGCCTCGCCGCCGCCCGTCAGCCGCACCACCAGCAGGTCCTGGCTGCCACCGTGGCGCACGGAGACCACCTCGCCGACCTCGCCGGCCTCGCCGTCTTCGGCGTCCGAGCCGGCCTCGGCGTCCGGGCCGCGCCCGGCGGCGTGCACGCGGAGCCCGACCAGCTGGTGGTCGTAGAACTCCTCGGGGTCCTCCGGCTGCTCGTCGGCGGGTACCTCGACGAGCAGCAGCAGCCCGCGCACGGCCTCCGCGGCCTCGCGGCCGGCGACCTCCTCGAACCGCACCAGCAGCCGGTCCTGGTGCCACCGGATGCCGGCGACGGTCAGAGCCGCAGGTCGACCGGGGCCGTGCGGCGGCGTACCCCGCGGGGTCTCGGTGGCCAGCACCGCTCCGACGGCGAAGCGTCGGTCCGGCTCGTCGGTCCGCGGCTCGACCGAGAGCTCGCCCCGGACTCCGTGCGGGCGGCCGATGCGTCCCACGACGACCTGGGTGGTGCTCATGGCTGCGCCTCCTGGGGCGGGTGCTGAGGTGGGACGGGACGGTCCGGCGACGACGAAGCGGGGAGGCCGCCCGAAGGCCACCTCCCCGCTTCGCGGACGTTGCTCAGCGGCGCCGGTCGACGTCGACGAAGTCGACGCGGGCGCCGCCCTGGCCCGCAAGGGCCCCGATCACCGTGCGCAGGGCCGTCGCCGTGCGACCGCCCCGGCCGATGACCTTGCCGAGGTCCTCGGGGTGCACGCGCACCTCGAGGATCGACCCACGGCGCAGCTGCTTGTCGCGGACCGACACGTCGTCGGGATGACGGACGATCCCGCGGACCAGGTGCTCCAGCGCTTCGGAGAGCATGCTCAGGCCTCGGCGGGCTTGTCGCCGGCTTCGGCGGGAGCCTCCTCGGCGGCCGGAGCCGGAGCCTCCGCGGTGGGGGCCTCCTCGGCAGCGGGAGCCTGCTCGGCGGCAGGGGCCTCCTCGGCCGGCTTGTCGGCCTTCTTGGCCGCCGCCTTCTTCGTGACGGCCTCGGCGGCCGGCTCGCTGCCGGCCTCCTTGAGCGCCTCGTTGAAGATCTCGGTCTTGTCGCGCTTCGGCTCCTTGAGCTTCAGGGTGCCCTCGGCACCCGGCAGGCCCTTGAACGTCTGCCAGTCCCCGGTGACCTTCAGCAGCGCCTCGACGGCCTCGCTCGGCTGGGCGCCGACGCCGAGCCAGTACTGCGCGCGGTCGGAGGTGACCTCGATCAGGGAGGGCTCCTCCTTGGGGTGGTACTTGCCGATCTCCTCGATGACGCGGCCGTCCCGCTTCTTGCGGGAGTCGACGACGACGACGCGGTAGTACGGCTGGCGGATCTTGCCCATGCGCTTCAGGCGAATCTTGACGGCCACGGTGTGTGGTGTCTCCTTGGAGGTTCGTTTCGGGATGAGCGGCTCGTGACCCGGTGGGGCGGGCCGAGTCCGCTCGCGGTGTCCGCGCGGCCGGGTGAGAGGGTCCGGGGCGCGCAGGACTCAGCGGGCCATTGTGCCAGACCCGGTGCTCGCGCTCCAATCCGCGGCTCAGGCGACGACGGTGCCCCGCAGCACGATCCGCTTCGGCTCGTGGAGCACGGTGAGGTCGGCCAGCGGGTCCCGGTCGAAGACCACGAAGTCGGCGGTGGTGCCCTCGGCGAGGTTGTCGTCGAGGCCCAGCCAGCTGCGCGCGCGCCACGAGGCCGCACCGAGGGCGTCGGAGGGCGTCAGGCCGTAGGTGGTCAGCTCGCGCACCTCCTCGGCGATCAGCCCGTGCGGGAGCACTCCCCCGGCGTCGGTGCCGGCGTAGATCTGCACGCCCGCCTCGTACGCCGCGCCGATCGTGTCGCGGCGAGACGCGAACAGCTGCTCCATGTGCTCGGCGTAGGCGGGGAACTTCTCGCGTCCGGCGGCGGCGTAGGCCGGGAAGTTCTGCAGCTGCCGCACCGTCGGCACCAGCGCGACACCGCGCTCCACCATCGTGTCGACGAGGTTCTGGGACAGGCCGGTGCCGTGCTCGATGCAGTCGATGCCGGCGCTGATCAGGTCCGGCAGCGCGTGCTCGCCGAACACGTGGGCGGTGACCCTTGCCCCGTTCTCGTGCGCGGCCGCCATCGCCTTCTCCAGGGCGTCCCGGGTCCAGCTGGGGGTGAGGTCGCCGGCCTCCCGCTCGATCCAGTCGCCGACCAGCTTCACCCAGCCGTCGCCGCGCTGGGCCTCCTGCGCGACGTACTCGGGGAGCTGCTCCGGCTCGATCTCGTGGGCGTAGTTGCGGATGTAGCGACGCGTGCGGGCGATGTGCCGGCCGGCGCGGATCAGCCGCGGCAGGTCGTCGCGGTCGTGGATCCACGAGGTGTCCGCGGCCGACCCGCAGTCGCGCATCAGCAAGGTGCCGGCGTCGCGGTCGGTCAGCGCCTGGGCCTCCTGCACGTCCTCGGGAACCGCGCCGTGCTCGTCGAGGCCGATGTGGCAGTGCGCGTCCACCAGGCCGGGGACGATCCAGCCCTCGGCGACGGTCTCCGCCCCGGCCTGCGGCTCGTAGGTGACGTGTCCGTCGACGACGTAGAGGTCGCGGGTCTCGCCGTCGGGCAGGACCGGGCCCCGGAAGCGCAGTGCAGCGGTCATGGCCGTGACCCTACCCACCCCGATTCGTCCGCGGTTGCGAGGCAGGTCCGCGCGGGGCCGGAGCGGACGGATCGGGGTTACTTGAGGTACTTCGAGAGATCGGCCGGCAGGTCGAGCTGCGAGGGGTCGAAGTCCTCGTCGGCCCCGGCGGGCAGGCCGAACGGGTTGGCACCGGCGCCGTTGCCGGACTGCTTGGTGGCCGCCGCCTTCTCCTGGGCGGCCCGCTTCGCCGGGTTGCCCGACACCCGCTTGGCCTTGCCCTTCTTCGGAGCCTGCTTGGCCTTCGAGCGCTTCCCCATGCCCATCCCCGGCATCCCGGGCATGTTCGGCATCCCCGGCATCCCGCCACCGCGCGCCATCGACATCATCATCTTGCGGGCCTCGAAGAACCGGTCCACGAGCTGGTTGACGTCGGAGACCTGCCGGCCCGAGCCCTTGGCGATCCGGGCCCGGCGGGAGCCGTCGATGATCTTGGGGTTGGCCCGCTCCCCGGGCGTCATCGACTGGATGATCGCCTGGATCCGGTCGATCTCACGCTCGTCGAAGTTCTCGATCTGGTCGCGGAACTGCCCCATCCCGGGCAGCATCCCCATGATCTTCGACAGCGAGCCGAGCTTGCGGATCTGCTGCATCTGCTCGAGGAAGTCGTCGAGCGTGAAGTCGCCGCCCTGACCGGTGAGCTTGGCCGCGGCCTTCGCAGCCTGGTCGGCGTCGAAGGTCTTCTCCGCCTGCTCGATCAGGGTCAGCATGTCGCCCATGTCGAGGATGCGAGAGGCCATCCGGTCGGGGTGGAACAGATCGAAGTCGGTCAGCTTCTCGCCGTTGGAGGCGAACATGACCGGCTTGCCGGTGATCGAGGCGATCGAGAGCGCCGCGCCACCGCGGGCGTCACCGTCGAGCTTGGTGAGCACCACGCCGTCGTAGCCCACGCCGTCGAGGAACGCCTGGGCGGTGTTGACCGCGTCCTGGCCGACCATCGCGTCGACGACGAACAGGATCTCGTCCGGAGTCACCGCGTCGCGGATGTCCGAGGCCTGCTGCATCAGCTCGGCGTCCACACCGAGACGCCCGGCGGTGTCGACGATCACGACGTCGTGGAGGGTACGACGGGCCTCCTCGACACCGGCCCGCGCGACCCCGACCGGGTCGCCCACCCCGTTGCCCGGCTCGGGGGCGAACACCTTGACGCCCGCGCGCTCGCCGTTGACCTGGAGCTGGTAGACGGCGTTGGGCCGCTGGAGGTCCGCGGCGACCAGCAGCGGGCTGCTGCCCTGCTCCTTGAGCCAGAGCGCCAGCTTGGCCGCCAGCGTCGTCTTGCCGGCGCCCTGGAGGCCGGCCAGCATGATCACGGTCGGCGGGTTCTTGGCGAACCGCAGCCGCCGGGTCTCGCCGCCGAGGATGGTGACGAGCTCCTCGTTGACGATCTTGACGACCTGCTGCGCCGGGTTCAGCGCCTGGCTGACGTCCTCGCCGCGGGCCCGGTCCTTGACCGCGGCAACGAACTCCTTGACCACGGGCAGCGCGACGTCGGCCTCGAGCAGCGCCACCCGGATCTCGCGGGCGGTGGCGTCGATGTCGGCGTCGGACAGCCGACCCTTGCCGCGCAGGTTCTTGAACGTGTCAGCGAGGCGGTCGGAGAGTGTGGCGAACAATGGTGGTCAGTCCTCGTGGGCGGGAGCCGGTGGGTCAGGCGTCAAGGGTAGCCGTCGTGCTGAGGGCGTCCGTGATCGCGTGGACGGCCCGCTCGGCGCGCTGCGCCACCAGCGGCGCGCCGTCGCCGTCCTGGACGTAGAACACGTCCACCGCCTGCGGACCCAGGGTGGCCACGTGGGCGGAGCGCACGGACAGCCCCTGGTCGGCCAGCGCCCGGCAGACCGCCCAGACGACGCCCGGCCGGTCCTCGACGCGCACCTCGATGACGGTGGCGCCGGTCGAGGCACCGGGCCGCAGCAGCACGCTCGGCGGCCAGCGGCTGCCCCGGGGGCGGAGGCGCGCCGCCGGGTCCACCCGGCCCGCGCGCACCGCCTCCAGCCGCTGGCGCACCATCGCCGGGTCGACCCGGGTCTCCGCGACCTCCCACCGCGTCAGGGCGACGTCCCCGCTCACCCAGACCCGTGCCGAGCGGATCCCGGCCCGGAGCAGGGTGAGCACGGCCGCGGTGTCGGCGAGGAGCCCGACCCGGTCGTGGGCCGCGAGGGTCAGGCTCGACCCGTGGCTGTGGGCCGCCACCTCGACGTGGACCGCGCCGGGGTCCGTCCGGACGGCGGCCGGCACCGAGACGTCGACCGGCACCTGCGGCTCCCAGCGGTCCGCCGGCAGCTGCCCGGCCAGCATCGACCGGGTGCGCGCGACGAGCGTGGCGACGAGCCGGGCCCGCCACGGCGTCCAGGCCTTCGCCGACGTGGCCCGGGCGTCGGCCTCGGTGAGGGCCGCCAGCAGGTCGAGGGTCTCCTCCTGCTGGACGCGCTCGGCCACCAGCCGGATGGTGGCCGGGTCCTCCAGGTCGCGGGTGGTGGCGGTCTCGGGCAGCAGCAGGTGGTGGCGCACCAGCCGGTGCACGAGCGCCTGGTCCCCGGCGTCGAAGCCCAGCCGTGCCGCGACCGCGGCCGCGACGGGGGCGCCGGCCACGCTGTGGTCGCCGCTGCTCCCCTTGCCGATGTCGTGCAGGAGCGCGGCCACCATCAGCACGTCGGGCCTGGCGACGTGGCGGATCAGCCGGGCCGCCTCGATGCAGGTCTCCACCAGGTGCCGGTCGACGGTGAACCGGTGCACCACAGAGGCGTGGGGGCGCAGGTAGACCCGCTCCCACTCGGGCAGGAGCCGGCCGAGCGCCGCAGTCTCCTCGAGCGTCTCCCAGACCTCGACCAGGCCGGGACCGGCGGCGAGGAGCCGGGTGAGCAGGTTGCGCGCCTCGTCGTCCCAGGGCTCGTCGGGTGCACGGCCCTTCCGGGCCAGCCGGGCGGCGGTCACGGGGCTGAGGGCGAGCCCCCTCTCGGCGGCCTCCGCGGCGGCCCGCAGCAGCAGGGCGGGGTCGCCGGCCGGATCGGCGCGCGCGTCGAGGACCACCTCGCCGGAGGAGATCGCGACGCCGGGCGCCACCCGCTGCAGGTCCGGCGCGCGGCGCCGGGGCGTGGCCGGCCGGGCGAGCACCGCGTCGACCCGCCGCCAGGTCAGGCGGGAGAGGTGGGTGAGCCGGCGGCCGACCTCCCGGACGTGACGCTGCGCGTCCTCGGCGCCGGGCAGACCCAGCCGTCCGGCGAGGTCGCCCCAGAGGTCGGGCGGCACCCGGTCGGCAGGCCGGCCGGTGAGGCCGTGCAGCTCGTCGCGGACGTCGAGCAGCTGCAGCCGGCTGCGTTCGAGGTCGGCGTGCGGCACGTCGACGATCCAGCTCGCGACGAGCGCCTTCATGACCGTGGCGTCCCGCAGACCGCCGTAGGACTCCTTCAGGTCGGGGACGGAGGCGTGCGCCAGCTCGCCGAGCCGCTCGGCCCGGCCGAGCACCAGCGAGCGGAGCTCGGGCAGCTGACGGCGGGCGTCGCGGCGCCACTGGGCCAGCAGCCCGGTGCGCAGCCGCAGCGTGAGGGACGGATCTCCCGCCAGGTGGCGGGCGTCGAGCAGACCGAGCGCGACCCGCACGTCGCCGCGGGCGGCCTCGGTGACCTCGGCCAGTGCACGGACGCTGTGGTCCAGGGTGACCCGGGCGTCCCACAGCGGGTACCAGACGGCACCGGCGACGGCTGCGACGTCCACACCGTCGTCGTGGAGCAGCACCACGTCGAGGTCGCTGCACGGCGCCAGCTCTCGGCGGCCGTAGCCGCCGACGGCGACCAGCGCCACTCCTGCCGCCTCCGACGACCCGCCCCCGTCGGTCGGCAGCACCCCAGCCAGCGCGTCCGCGCACAAGGCGTCCGCGGCGCTGGTCCGCTCCGCGCGCTGTTCTGCCGTCATCCGTGGCTCCCGTGCTCGTTCCCAGCATGCCGCGCGACCCGCCGGCCACGACATGGCCCGGCGCCGGCCGGGTGGCTCACCACCCGACCGGCGCCGCCGGTCGTGCCGTCGTGTCCTGCCGGGTCGGGCAGCGGCCGAGCACCGCGCCCCGGCCCTCAGCGCGGCGTGGGGCTCACTGCGCCACCATCCTTGTGTTGAGGCTCTCCGATAGGGCCTTGATGCACCCCGGGTGCCGCCAGGTCACTGCCCTGCTCGCTTGACGCCGAGGACGTCCACTCTGAGATCTGCAGGACCTGGTGGTTGCCCGGGACGTGTGGACCGTCGATAGGGCTGTGCGCCAAAGGCCGGGACGACTGGCTGCGAGCGCCGATCAGTGAGCGAACCGGCAGACACGTCCCGGCACCAACGACACCTGAAGAAGTGGGTGCCTCCCCACTGGGTCTAGCAGCGAGGAGGCTGACGTGAAGTCTGCCAGCAACACCGTGAGTAGTGAACGTCCTCTGGTCCTGCCCGAGGTCGCCCCCAACGACGTGACCGCGGGCATCGACTGGGCCCGCGACGACCACGCTGTATGCATCGTCGACTGCCGCGGCCGCAAGGTCGCCGCCACGATGGTCGAGCACACCATCGCCGGTCTGCGTGATCTGACCGCGTTCCTGGGTCGTCACGGAGTCGCAGAGGTCGCGATCGAGCGCCCCGACGGCCCCGTGATCGACGCGCTGCTCGACGCCGAACTGACCGTGGTGGTGATCTCTCCGAACCAGGTCAAGAACCTGCGCAGCCGCTACGGGTCGGCCGGCAACAAGGACGACCGGTTCGACGCCTACGTCCTGGCCGACACCCTGCGCACCGACCGCGCCCGACTCCGACCGCTGGTCCCTGACACCGAAGCCACCATCGCGCTGCGCCGGTCCTGCCGCGCCCGCAAGGACCTGGTCAAGCACCGCGTCGCCGCGGCCAACCAGCTCCGTGCCCACCTGCGTAACGTCTTCCCCGGCGCCATCGGACTGTTCGCCGACATCGACTCCGAGATCACCCTGGCGTTCCTGACCCGCTTCGACACCCAAGACCGCGCCGACTGGCTCACACCCAAACGCCTGAGCGACTGGCTGGCCAAGCAGGGCTACTCCGGCCGCACCGACCCCGAGGTGCTGCACCAGCGGCTGCTGGACGCACCCCGTGGGGCCACCGGCGTCCACGCCACCAGCCAGGCGGCCATCACCGCCGGCTACGTCGCGCTGCTGCGAACCCTGCTCGAGCAGATCAAGACGCTCTCGGCCCAGATCGACCGCCAGCTCACCGCGCACGCCGACGCCCACATCTTCACCAGCCTTCCCCGATCCGGTCGGGTGCGCGCCGCACGGCTGCTGGCCGAGATCGGCGACTGCCGTGCCCGTTTCCCCACGCCCGAGTCGCTGACCTGTCTGGCCGGCGCCGCGCCCTCGACGCGGCAGTCCGGAAAGCTCCGCGCAGTCGGATTCCGCTGGGCCTGCGACAAGCAGCTGCGCGACGCCGTCACCGACTTCGCCAACGGCAGCCGAGATGCCAACCCCTGGGCCGCCGACCTCTACGACCGGGCACGAGCCCGTGGCCACGACCACGCCCACGCCATCCGCATCCTCGCCCGAGCCTGGCTGCACGTCATCTGGCACTGCTGGCAAGACGACCTCGCTTACGACCCCGAAACCCACCGCGCACTCAAACGCGTCCTCGCCCAGCAGACCGAGGCGGCTTGACATAGGGCTTCTCAGAGCGCCGCCTCGTCCCGGTCGCCGGTGCGGACCCGGATGACCGCGTCCACCGGCTGCACCCACACCTTGCCGTCACCGATCCGGCCGGTCTGCGCGGTCTTCACGATGATGTCGACCACGTCGTCGGCGTCGGCGTCGTCCACGACGATCTCCAGCCGGATCTTCGGCACCAGCGCGATGTCGTACTCGGCGCCGCGGTAGACCTCGGTGTGGCCCTTCTGCCGGCCGTAGCCGCTGACCTCGCTGACGGTCATGCCGGTGACGCCGAAGGTCTCCAGCGCCTCGCGGACGTCTTCCCACTTGTGCGGCTTGATGACCGCTGTCACGAGCTTCATGTGAGTGCTCCTTCGTTGTTCTGGGTGCTCGCCGTCGCAGTGACGGAACCGGCACTTCGGGTGCTGCCGCCGCGGGAGGCGAACTCGTACGCCGTCTCGCCGTGCTCGGTGAAGTCGATGCCCTCGACCTCGTCCTCCTCCTCGACGCGCCAGCCGAGCGCCTTCATCACCGCGAGGCCGACGACCAGCGTGAACACGCCGGACCAGAGCACCGCCACCAGGGCGACCAGCACCTGCACCACCAGCTGGTCGATGCCGTCACCGTAGAGCAGGCCGCCGGAGGTGGCGAGGAAGCCGACGCCGATCGTGCCCACCAGGCCGCCGACCAGGTGGACGCCGACCACGTCGAGCGAGTCGTCGTAGCCGAAGCGGTACTTCAGGCCGACGGCGAGCGCGCACAGCGCGCCGGCCACCACACCGAGGACGATCGACCCGACAGGGCTGAGCGAGCCGCAGGCCGGGGTGATGGCCACGAGACCGGCAACGACGCCCGAGGCCGCGCCCAGGCTGGTGGCCTTGCCGTCCCGCAGCTTCTCGACCAGCAGCCAGCCGAGCATCGCCGCACAGGTCGCGACGAAGGTGTTGACCCACACGAGGCCGGTCTCGCCGACGAAGTTCTCGGCGAAGGCGACGGAGTTCGCGAAGAAGGCGCCGCGCTCGCCGCCCACGCCCTGCGTGGCGACCGGCACGATCGAGCCCACGTTGAAGCCGAACCAGCCGAACCAGAGCAGCCCGGCGCCCAGCATGGTGAACGGCAGGTTGTGCGGGCGCATCGGCTCCTTGCCGAAGCCGCGGCGGATGCCGATGAGGAGCACGAGCACCAGGCCGGCGACACCGGCGTTGATGTGCACGACCGTGCCGCCGGCGTAGTCGACCGGCGACACGTTGGCCGTCCCGGTGGCGGAGTCGAAGCCGAACAGCATCGCGGCGAGGCCGTTCTCGTTCGAGCCGCTGAGGAAGCCGCCGCCCCACACCATGTGCGCCAGGGGGAAGTAGGACAGGGTGACCCAGATCGGCACGAACACCATCCAGGAGGAGAACTTCACCCGGTCGGCGATCGCGCCGCTGATCAGCGCCGCCGTGATGACGGCGAAGGTGGCCTGGAAGCCGACGAACACGAGGTCTGTGGCGGCGACGTCCCTGAGGCCGAACAGCTCGAAGGGGTTGGCGAACAGGGTGCCGACGTCCTCGCTGCCGAAGGACATCGACCAGCCCCAGAGCACGTAGACGACGCCGACGACGCCCATGGCGCCGAAGGACATCATCATCATGTTGAGAACGGACTTGGACCGCGTCATGCCGCCGTAGAACAACGCCAGGCCCGGCGTCATCAGCAGCACCATCGACGCGGAGGCGAGCATCCAGGCTGCGTAGCCGGTGTCCATGGAACCTCCCGTGGATCGAGATCAGGATGACGCCGGTGTGGCGGACAGCGTTGTCCCCCCGGACCGACGCCTGATGCACCTGACTCTCCGGCAGCGGTGTTTCCCCGTACGGCGGCGGACATTGCGCGCAGGTGACACTTCTCGGCGCAGTGTTACGGGGAGGTTGCCGAGCACATTTCGGACGACGGCTTCGTGCGTCGTTCCGGAACTGGTCGTATCGTTGGCCCCATGCCCGAGTCCGCCCAGTCCACCGCTCCCGCGCAGCGGCGGGGCCGGGGTCGTCCCCGTGACCCGCAGACCGACGGCCGGATCATCCGCGCCGCGGCCGAGCTGCTGCTGCAGTACGGCTTCGACAAGACCACCGTCGACGACGTCGCCGCGCTCGCCGGCGTGGGCAAGGCGACGGTCTACCGCCGCTGGCCCTCCAAGGAGGACCTCGCCGTCGCGGCGATGGAGTCCCTCTACGACTCCGAGTTCCCCGAGATCGACACCGGGTCGCTCGAGCGCGACCTCGCCGAGTCGTACCGGGCAATAGTCGCGTTCGTGAACAGTCCTGGGGGCGAGGCGTTCCTGCGGATGTCGATCTCGGAGTCGATGCGCGAGCCACGCATCGCCGCCCTCTACCGCAGCTCGACCATACGGCGCGAGGAGCAGGCGCGGCGCACCTTCGAGCGTGCCGTCGAACGGGGCGAGGTCCGCCCCGACGCCGACCTCGACTGCGCCACCCAGTGGCTCGGCGGGATGATGGCGGCCCGGACGATCGTGGGGCGGCCGATGCCGACTCTCGACGACGTCGACGCTCTCGTCGACTTCACCCTGCGCGGGATCCTCGGCGTCGAGACCGCCTGAGGGCCGGCTCCCCCGCGCCGGCCGTCGAGCAGACCCTGGTCAAGCGCCCTCGCCGAGGAGCGCGTCGACGAAGACCTCCGGGTCGAACGGCGCCAGGTCGTCGGCGCCCTCACCGAGCCCGACCAGCTTGACGGGGACGTCGAGCTCGCGCTGCACCGCCACGACGATGCCCCCCTTGGCCGACCCGTCCAGCTTGGTCAGCACGATGCCGCTGACGTCGACGACCTCGCGGAACACCCGTGCCTGGGTCATGCCGTTCTGCCCGGTGGTGGCGTCGAGGACGAGGAGCACCTCGGTCACCGGGGCCTGCTTCTCCACGACCCGCTTGACCTTGCCGAGCTCGTCCATGAGGCCGGCCTTGTTCTGCAGCCGACCGGCCGTGTCGACCAGCACCACGTCGGCACCGTCGGCGATCCCCTCGCGGACGGCCTCGAAGGCGACGCTGGCCGGGTCGCTGCCCTCCGGGCCACGGACCGCCGGCACGCCGACGCGCTCCCCCCAGGTGGCCAGCTGCTCGGCGGCGGCGGCGCGGAAGGTGTCGGCGGCGCCGAGCACGACCTGCTTGTCCTGGGCGACGAGGACGCGGGCGAGCTTGCCGACGGTCGTCGTCTTGCCGGTGCCGTTGACGCCCACCACGAGCACCACGCCCGGGGTGCCGTCGGCCCCGTCGACGTGCAGGCTCCGGTCCATCGTCGGGTCGACCAGCGTGACCAGCTCCTGGCGGAGGATGTCGCGCACCGCCTCCGCGCTGGTCCCCTCCACCTTGACCCGGGTGCGCAGCCGGGCGACCAGCTCCTGCGTCGGGGCCACCCCGACGTCGGCCGTGAGCAGCGTGTCCTCGATCTCCTCCCAGGTGTCCTCGTCGATGACGTCGCGCGAGAGCAGCGCCAGGAGTCCGCGCCCGAGGGGGCTCTGGGACCGGGCCAGGCGCTCGCGCAGCCGCACCAGGCGGCTGGCGGTCGACTCCGGCCGCTCGATCGTGGGCAGCGGGGCGTCCTCCACCGTGCGGGTGGCGGTGTCGCGCGGGGTCTCGGCATCCTCACCGACCGCGGGTTCCTCGGGCGCCAGGACGGCACCGCCGGCGCCGGCATCCCTGCCGCGCTCGACCGGCGGCCGGCGTCGGGTCCGGGTCGTGACCAGGCCGACGAGGGCCCCGACGAGGACGACAGCGACGGCGATGATCAGAAGCAGGTACTCCACAGGCGTATCCAATCAGAAGGTGCGGGGCCCGGCGGGGCCGAGGGCGGGCGCTGCGCACGACCCGGCGTCGCGCTCCTCAGCGGGGAGCCGGGGAACGGCCCGGCCGGTCCGGGGACAGCCGTGGCCGGACCGGGTGCGGTTCCCGGCGGGCCGGGTCGTCCGGCGGCCGCGGGAGTATGGGGGGCTACTGGTGCTGGTGCTGGTGCTGGTGCTGGTGCTGGTGGTCGCGCTCGCGCTGGTTGCCCAGCGTCGGGAGCGCCTGCACGCCGCGCCGCATGGCCTGGCCCACCCAGGGCGTGTGCGGGACGTCCTCGCCGCGGTGCGGGAAGGCGACGTAGACCACCACCGCACCTGCGAGTGCGAGGATCACGAGCATGGCGAGCACGATGCTGAACACAGCCCTGGCCTTCCGGAACGACGTCGTGTGACGCCCCCATGATGGCAGGGCGATGGTGAGCCTCCCCGCGACGTTCGACACCGGCGGCGTGCGCGAGCCGAGCCACGGCGCCGTCGGCCGCTCTGCCCGGCTCGCGTCGCGGCCCCGGCTCAGCCGCGCTGCAACGGCTCGACCGCGGCCCGCACGACGTCAGGCACCGGGCGTACCGGCCGCTGCCCGGGGCCGCCTCTGTTGTCGACGTAGACGTGCACGAAGCGGCCCTCGGCGGCCGCCTCCTGCGACGGGCCCTGGAAGATGCCGACCCGGTAGGTCACCGACGAGGTCCCGAGGCGCTCGACGGCCAGACCCAGCTCCACCGGCTCGGGGAAGCCGATCTCGCGGAAGTAGCGGCACGACACCTCCGCCACCACGCCGATCGCCGGAAGACCCCGGATGTCGACTGCGGTGGCCTCGAGCAGGTGGGCGTTCACCGCGGTGTCGATGAGCTCGAAGTAGACGGCGTTGTTCATGTGGCCGTAGACGTCGTCGTCGGCCCACCGGGTAGTGGCCGGCCGCCAGGTGCCGAAGTCGGAGCGGGTGGGGCGTGGCGGTCGTCGGCTCACGCGGGCTCCGCCTCACGCAGTCGCTGGGAGATCACCGCGGAGACCCCGTCTCCCCGCATCGTCACGCCGTAGAGGGCGTCGCCGACCTCCATGGTGCGCTTCTGGTGGGTGATCACCAGCAGCTGGCTGTTCTCGCGCAGCTCCTCGTAGATCTCCAGCAGCCGGCCGAGGTTCGTGTCGTCGAGCGCGGCCTCGACCTCGTCGAGGATGTAGAACGGCGAGGGCCGCGCCTTGAACAGCGCCACCAGGAACGCCACCGCGACCAACGACCGCTCGCCGCCCGAGAGCAGCGAGAGCCGCTTGACCTTCTTGCCCGGCGGCCGCGCCTCCACCTCGATCCCGGTGGTGAGCATGTCGGAGGGGTCGGTGAGCACCAGCCGGCCCTCGCCGCCGGGGAACAGCCGCGCGAAGACGGCGTCGAACGCCGTACGGACGTCCGCCCAGGCCTCGGTGAAGACCTGCTGGACCCGCTCGTCGACCTCACGGACGATGTCCAGCAGGTCCTTGCGGGTCCGGCGCAGGTCCTCCAGCTGCTCGGTCAGGAACTTGTGCCGCTCCTCCAGCGCGGAGAACTCCTCCAGCGCGAGCGGGTTCACCCTGCCCAGCATCGACAGCGCCCGCTCGGCGGCTCGCAGCCGCTTCTGCTGCTCCTCGCGCACGAAGGCGACCGGGGGCGGCGGCTCCGCCTCGCCGCCGGCCTCCTGATCGTCGACGACGAGCACCGGGACCGGCTGGTCCGGCCCGTAGTCGGCGACCAGCGCGTCGGGGTCGAGACCGAGCTCCTCGAGCGCGCGCTCCTCGAGCTGCTCGATGCGCATCCGCTGCTGCGCCCGCGCCATCTCGTCGCGGTGGACGGTGTTGACCAGCTCGTCGTGCTCCTTGCCGAGGTCGCGCAGCCGGGCGCGGACCGCCATCAGGTCCTCCTCGCGGCCGCGCCGCGACTCCTCCACCTCGGTACGACGCTGCGCGGCGACCGCGATCGACTCCTCGAGGCGGGCGAGGACGACCGCGACCCCGAGCGACACGGCCTCGGCGGCGCGTCCCTCGCGCAGCAGCCGCTCGCGACGCGCCGCTGCCTTGGCCCGGGCGTCCCGCTCGGCCTGGGCGGCGCGCAGCAGCGAGTCGGCGCGACCGGCCAGGGCCCGGGCCCGCTCCTCGGCCGTGCGCAGGGCCAGCCGGGCCTCCGTCTCCTGGGCCCGGCAGGTCTTGGCCGCCTCGGCCAGACGTGCGAGCTCGTCGGTGTCGGGGTCCTCGTCGGGCGCCTCCTCGGCGCTCGCGAGCCGGTCCTCGAGCCCGGCGAGACCGGCCAGGTTCTGGTCACGAGCTGCCTCGGCCTTGGCGATCGCCTCCTCGAGACGCTGGGCCTCGCCCTTGGCGGAGCGGGCCAGCGAGCCGAGCTGGCCGAGCTCCTCGGCGACCGCGGCCAGGGTGGCGTCGGACTCGTGGAGCTTCGCGAGCGCCACGTCGACCCGCTGCTGCGCGTGGGCCCGCTCCTCCTCGAGCCGCGCCAGGTCGAAGCCGAGCCGCTCGCAGGCGTGGGTGGCGGCGCTCAGCTGCTCGGTCGCCTCGTCGACGGCCGCCTGCACCTCGAGCAGGCTCGGCTGCGCCGAGGAGCCGCCGGAGACGAAGTGCGCGCCCACCACGTCGCCCTCGCGGGTCACCGCGGTCACGTCGGGCAGCCGGTGCACCAGCGCCCGCGCGTCAGACAGGTCGCTCACGACCGCGACCTTCGACAGCAGCCGGGCCAGCGCGGGAGCCAGCGTCTCGGGGCAGTCCACGACGTCCACGGCGTAGCTGCCGGCGCCGTCCAGAGCCGGCCAGGCCGGCGACCCACCGGCGTCGTCGACCGCCCCGAGCAGCAGCCCTGCGCGGCCGAGGTCCTCGGCTTTGAGGTGCTCGATCGCACCCATCGCCGCGGCGGAGTGCTCGACCGCCACCGCGTCGGCCGCCGAGCCGAGCGCTGCGGCGACCGCGGTCTCGTAGCCGGCGCGCACGGTGACCAGCGCCGCCACCGAGCCGAGCAGGCCCGAGACGGTGTCGGTGGCCGCGAGCAGCGCCCCGGCGCCGTCCTTGCGGTTCAGGCCGAGCTCCAGCGCCTCCTTGCGGGCGGCCAGGGCGCCCCGCTCCCGCTCGGCCGACTGCGCCTCCTCGCGGGTCTTGGCCAGCCGCTCCTCGGCGTCGGCGAGCGCCGAGGCGGCCCCCTCGTGCTCGGCGTCGAGGCCCTCCTCGCCGGCATCGAGCCCGGCCACCCGGGTCTCGAGAGCGGTGAAGTCGCGCTGGGCGCGCTCCGCGCGCGCGATCGCCTCCTCGCGGGCAGCGCCGAGCCGCCCCACCTCGTCGTCGGCGGCGGCCGCGCGGCTCTTCAACGCGTTGACCTGGCCGTGCAGGCGGGCCAGCCCCTCGCGGCGGTCGGCGGCGGCGCGCAGCAGGGCGGCGATGCGCCGGTCCTCCAGGGTGTGCGCCTCCTCGGCCTCCTGCCGGGTGGCCACCGCGTGCTCCAGCGCCGCACGGTGCCGCTCCACCTCGGCGGCGATCTCCCGCTCCTGGCCGCGCACCCGCTCCGCCTCGGCGCTCAGCTGGTCGGGGTCGCGACCGTGGGTGCTCGGCTCGTCGGCGCCCTCGGCGGCGTTGCGCACGCGCTCGGCGGCGAGACCGGCCGTGCCCCTGAGCCGCTCGCGCAGCCCGGAGAGCGCGAACCACGTCTCCTGGGCCGCCGAGAGCGCCGGCAGGTCCTCGCGCAGCCCGGCCTCGAGCCCGGCCTCGGCCTGCCGCGTCCGTTCGAGGCTGCCCTCCACCTCGGTCCGCCGCTGGAGCAGGACGCTCTCGTCGGCCAGCTCCTGATGCAACGACGTACGCGCCGCGACCAGGTCGTCGGCCAGCAGCCGGGCGCGGGCGTCGCGCACGTCGGCCTGGACGACCGCGGCCTTGCGGGCCACCTCGGCCTGCCGGCCCAGCGGCTTGAGCTGGCGGCGGATCTCGCTGAGCAGGTCGCCGAGGCGGGTCAGGTTGCCCTCGGTCGAGTCCAGCTTGCGCAGCGCCTTCTCCTTGCGCTTGCGGTGCTTCAGGACGCCGGCTGCCTCCTCGATGAACCCGCGCCGGTCCTCGGGGGTGGCGTGCAGGATCGAGTCCAGCTGGCCCTGGCCGACGATCACGTGCATCTCGCGCCCGATGCCGGAGTCGGACAACAGCTCCTGGACGTCGAGCAGTCGGCAGGACTGGCCGTTGATGGCGTACTCCGACCCGCCGTTGCGGAACATCGTCCGGCTGATCGTCACCTCGGAGTACTCGATCGGCAGGGCGCCGTCGGCGTTGTCGATGGTGAGCGCCACCTCGGCCCGTCCGAGCGGCGGCCGGCCGGACGTACCGGCGAAGATCACGTCCTCCATCTTGCCGCCGCGCAGCGACTTCGCGCCCTGCTCGCCCATCACCCAGGCGAGGGCGTCGACGACGTTGGACTTGCCGGAGCCGTTCGGGCCCACGATGCACGTGATGCCGGGCTCGAGCTGCAGGGTCGTCGCGGACGCGAAGGACTTGAACCCGCGGAGCGTCAGGCTCTTGAGGTACAACGAGGACTCCTCACGGTTCGCCGGTCGCCCGCGGGTCGGGGCGCCGAGCTGACGACGGGTTCTCGCGGCCGCTCGGGCAGGACGCCCGAGGGTCCGCGGTGCTGCCGTGGGGAAGGACCAGCCCGGCCGACACTACCGTCCCGGACCGGCGTGCGGCCGCAAGGCACGCGCGCGGCGTGGGCGTCACCCGGCCCACGCCGGGGCCGACGCTCGCGGCGCGGCTACGACCGCGGGAGGGAGCCTAGGCGTGCTCGAGGGTGAGCAGCGGCTCGTCGTGGAAGGAGGCCGCTGCCAGGGAGTCGTTCTCGGCCTGGAGCCGGAGGAGCTGCGCCTCGAGGTCGCTGACGCGCTGCCGGAGGCGGCGGTTCTCGGCGGCGAGGGAGGCGAGGACACGGGGGTCGGAGCTGCTCATGGTGCCGAGGAGCGCCTTGGCCATAGGGAGTCCTTCGGGTGGAGGGAGAAGGCACACCAGGCACGTCCGGCCACCGGCTGGGTCGCAGCCAGGAGGAGTGGTGGTGTTCGTCTTCAAGAGTCGCACGCTGCCCGAGGAACGGTCAATGCCGCTCCGCCGGGTAGCGTAGCGGGGTGCGACCCCTCCGGATCTCGGGCTGTCGGGCCCAGTGCAGCTGGTCCGACACCGGCACCACGCTCGACGGTTCCGACGGCGAGCCGCTGTTCGCGTGCCGCGGCTGCGGCAGCGAGTGGGTCCCCTCGCAGGCCTGGACCCCGGTCGACCGGACCGGCTCGGTCCCCGCTGCGGTTCAGCGGGTGCGGCGGCGAGACGAGCGCGGCGCGGGCTGACACCGCGGGCAGAAGTAGGACGAGCGGTTCATGAAGGCGACCCGCACGATCGGCGTGCCGCAGCGCGAGCACGGCTGTCCGGCCTGTCCGTAGGCCTCGAGCGAACGGTCGAAGTAGCCGCTCTCCCCGTTGACGTTGACGTAGAGGGCGTCGAAGGAGGTCCCGCCCTGCTCGAGGGCCGCCGCCATGACCTGCCGTACGCCGGCCAGCACCGCCGAGGCCTGCCTGCGGGTCAGGCGCTCGCCCGGCCGGTCACCGTGCAGCTGCGCGAGCCACAGCGCCTCGTCGGCGTAGATGTTCCCCACGCCCGACACCACGGCCTGGTCGAGCAGGATCCGCTTGATGCCGGAGGTGCGCTTGCGCACCCGGGTCGCGAACAGCTCCTCGTCGAAGAGCGGGTCCATCGGGTCCCGGGCGATGTGGGCGATCTCCGCGGGGAGCTCCGCGCCACCCTCGGAGAGCGCCAGACCGCCGAACATCCGCTGGTCGACGAAGCGCAGCTCGCGGGACCCCGACAGCCGCAGCCGGACCCGGAGGTGCCGCTCGTCGGGGGCGTCCGGAGGCTGCACGAGCATCTGGCCGCTCATGCCGAGATGGGCGAGCAGCGCGTCGCCGCTGTCGAGCGGCAGCCAGAGGTACTTCCCGCGGCGGCGGGTGTCGAGCACCGTGCGGCCGGTCAGCCGGGCTGCGAAGTCGGCCGGTCCGGCGAGGTGGCGTCGGACGGGTCGGGGGTGCAGCACGTCGACCCCGGCGACGGTACGGCCGACCACGTGCAGCGCCAGGCCACGGCGTACCACCTCGACCTCGGGAAGCTCCGGCACGCGCTTGCCTGTGCGGGGTCAGTCGCCGGTGGCGGCCGGCTCGGTGCCGGGCGGCTCGGTGGCGGGCGGCTCGGTGGCGGCCTCGGACCCGACCGGCTCGGCGACGGCCTCGACGGCGCCGTAGGTCTCGGCGATGTGCCGGTAGGCGGTCTCGGCCGCCTGCTGCTCGGCCTCCTTCTTGGACCGGCCGGTGCCGTGGCCGTAGAGCTCGTCGCCGACCCGGACCTGGGCGGTGAAGGTCTTCTCGTGGTCGGGGCCGGCGTCCTCGATGACGTACTCGGGCACGCCGAGGCCGTGCTCGGCCGCGAGCTCCTGGAGGCTGGTCTTCCAGTCCAGGCCGGCCCCCAGCCGTGCGGCGTTGGCCATCAGCGGGTCGAAGAGCAGGTGCACCACGGCACTGGCCGCCTGGAACCCGCCGGAGAGGTAGACAGCACCGATCACCGCCTCGACGGTGTCGGAGAGGATCGAGGCCTTGTCGCGCCCGCCGGTCGACTCCTCGCCACGGCCGAGCTTGACGTGCTCGCCCAGTCCGATGGTGCGGGCGACCTCGGCGAGGGCGCGCGCGTTCACCACGGCGGCCCGGAGCTTCGCCAGGCGTCCCTCGGACAGGTCCGGGTGGGTCCGGAACAGCGTGTCGGTGATGACCACGCCGAGCACCGAGTCACCGAGGAACTCCAGCCGCTCGTTGGTCGGCAGCCCACCGTTCTCGTAGGCGAAGGAGCGGTGCGTCAGCGACCGGTCGAGGAGGTCGGCATCCAGGACCGGGTCGCCGAGCGCGGCGCGCAGCTCAGGAAGGTCGCGCGGACCCTCGGTCGGCTGGCTCACGACCCCGCCGTCGTTCAGAGGACCTGGCGACGGTCGGTGCGTGCGCCGTACTGGCCGCACTCCGGGCAGGCGCGGTGCGGCAGGTGCTTGGCGCCGCACGCCGGGTTGGCGCAGGTGACCAGCGAGGGCGCGACGGCCTTCCACTGCGAGCGACGGTGACGCGTGTTGCTGCGCGACATCTTCCGCTTCGGAACAGCCACTTAACTCACTCCTCTTGTCCGCCGGGGTTCCGGCCGGGTACGTCGTCTTGGGCCAGTCCGCGGAGCGCCGCCCACCGGGGGTCGATCGGCTCCTCGTGCTGGTGGCCGGGATCGTCTGCGAGGCGCGCGCCACACTCGACGCACAGCCCCGGACAGTCGTCCTGGCACAGCGGCTGGAACGGCAGTGCGAGCACCACCGCGTCCCGCAGCAGTGGTTCGAGGTCGAGCAGGTCGCCCTCGAGCCGTCCGGTAGCGCCGTCCTCCTCGCCCGCCGCGGTGTCGGACTCCTCGTAGACGAAGAGCTCCTGGAAGTCCACCGCGACGTCCTCGCGGATCTCCTCCAGGCACCGGACGCACTCCCCCTCGAGCCCGGCCGTGGCCGTGCCCGTGACGAGGACTCCCTCCATGACCGCCTCGAGCCGCAGTTCCAGCTCGACCGGCGACCCTTCGGGGACGCGGAGTACTTCGATACCGAGATCGGCCGGCGCCGGCGCCGTCACGGTCTGCCGTCGCTGCGATCCCGGGCGGCGGCCGAGCTCGCGGGTGTCGAGCACGAGCGGCGCTCTCGGATCGAGACGCACAGCAGGTCCATTCAGGTCATCGGGGCCAACAGATCACAGGTCCTGCCCACCGACGTCTCGGGTCGACGTCGAGGACGTCGACGGCGGGACGGGGCACGCAGGACCGGGCGCAAGACTACCGAACAGGTCCGCTCCGGACCAATTCGCGGGTCGGGGTCCGTGCCGGTTCAGCCGTCGAGGTGCTCGGGCAGCCGCACATTGTCCACCTCGGCGTCGGTGAGCGAGTCGAACTCGGTGCGGCCGGCCAGCCGCTCCCGGCCGCGGCGTACCGCGTCCATGGTCCGCGCCAGGGTGATCTCGAAGTTCGCCAGCTTCGCGTCGACGTAGTCGTCGGTCTCCCGCCGCAGCTCGGCGGACTCGCTGCGGGCGCGCTCACGGATCTGGTCGGCCTCGCGCTCGGCGAGCCGGAGGACCTCGGTGTCGGAGACCATGTGCTCACGCTCGTTCTTCGCCTCGGCGATCAGCTCCGTCGCCTCCCCGCGCCCGGTCTCCACGACCGACTCCCGCTCGGCGACCACGCGCCGGGCCTCGCTGACGGCCGCGTCGATGGCTGCGCCGAGGTCGTCGACCATCGTCAGCAGCTCGGCCCGGTTGACCACGGCCGACGCCGACATCGGCATCGACCTCGCCTCCTCGATGGCTCGCCGAAGATCGGCGAGCACGGCATGCACGTCCACGTTCTCCCTTTCCAGTCGTGCCCGGGGTGGCGCGAGGGGTGGTGCCCGGGGCCCCGCCACCACGATCTCAGTCGTTCCCGGCCTCGCGTCTCTCGCGCAGCCGGTCGGTCAGCCGCGTGAGCACCGAGGGCGGCACCAGCGACGACACGTCCCCGCCGAAGGTGGCGACCTCCTTGACCAGGCTCGACGCCAGGAAGGAGTACTCCGGGCTGGTCGGCACGAACACCGTCTCGATGTCGGCCAGGCTGGAGTTCATCTGGGCCATCTGCAGCTCGTAGTCGAAGTCGCTCACCGCGCGCAGCCCCTTGACGATCGCGACCACCCTCTCGGCCCGGCAGAAGTCGGTGAGCAGGCCGTCGAAGCCGGCGACCCGCACGTTCGGATGGTCGGCCAGCACCTCGGTGAGCATGTCCATGCGCTCCTCAGGGCTGAACAGCCGGCGCTTGGACTGGTTGACGCCGACCGCGACGACCACCTCGTCGAAGAGGGCGGCTGCGCGCCCGACGATGTCGAGGTGACCGTTGGTGACCGGGTCGAAGGAACCGGGGCACGCGGCTCTGCGCACGGGGGTCTCCTGGGGTGGCGGGCAGGGGGCCGGGCTGGTCGGCGGGCGGTCACGGCTGACCGGCCGTCGTGGCGTGACCGTACCAAAGCACGGTCTCGCCGTAGCGGCGCTGACGGTCCAGGGTGACCCCGCGGGGCCAGGTGAGCGCATCGCCGCGCACCGACCGCTCGACCACGACCATGGCGTCCTCCCCCAGCCATCCGTGCGCCACCAGCGCGGCGAGGTCGGCGGCCACCGCCTCGGCCGGCGCCGCATAGGGCGGGTCGGCGAAGACCAGGTCGTACGGCGCACGCGGTGCGGCCCCGAGGACGCGGGCGACCGGCGCGGCCACCACCTCGACGGAGCGGAACCCGAGGCTCCGGGCGTTCTCGCGGACCAGCGCGGCGGTGCGGCGGTCGGACTCGACGGCCGTGACCATCCCCGCCCCGCGCGACATCGCCTCCAGACCGACGGCACCGGACCCGGCGTACAGGTCGAGCACGCGGAGCCCGGCCACCGACCCGATCCCGGCCTCGAGCGCGGAGAACAGGGCCTCCCGGACGCGGTCGGAGGTGGGACGGGTGCGGTCGCCGGTGGGCGTCCGGATCCGCCGCCCGCCGGCCGAGCCGCCGATGATCCTGGTCATCGCCGACCTCAGGCCTTCTCCAGGAAGTCGGCCTGCTCCGTCTCACGCAGTCGCTGCACGGCTGCGCGCAGGTCCGGCTGGCTCTCGAGGACCGGGTCCCGGCCGACGAGGGCCTCGGCCTCGGCGCGGGCCTCGACGATCACCTGTTCGTCGCGCAGGGGCGAGAGCAGCTTCAGCCCGGACCGGGTGCCGGACTGGGAGGCGCCGAGCACGTCCCCCTCACGCCGCTGCTCCAGGTCGAGGCGGGAGAGCTCGAACCCGTCGGTCGTCGCCGCCACCGCATCCAGGCGCACCCGGGCCTGCGACCCGGCTTCGGCCCTGGTCACCAGCAGGCACAGTCCCGGGTGGCCGCCGCGACCGACGCGCCCGCGCATCTGGTGCAGCTGGGAGACCCCGAACCGGTCGGCGTCCATGATCACCATCGCCGTCGCGTTGGCCACGTCGACCCCTACCTCGATCACGGTGGTGGAGACGAGCACGTCGACGCTGCCGGCCGCGAAGTGGCGCATCATCAGGTCCTTGTGGTCGGTCGGCTGCCGACCGTGCAGCGGCTCGACCCGCAGCCCGTTGAGCGGACCATGAGCCAGGAACGGGGCGAGCTCCTCGACCGCCGCGAGGGCCGAGTCGTCCGACGTCTCCTCCCCCGTCGGCGAGCGCTCGTCGTCGCCGATGCGCGGGCAGACGACGTAGCACTGCCGACCGGCGTCGACCTCCTCGCGCAGCCGCGCCCAGACCCGGTCCGCCCAGGCCGGCTGGTCCGTCAGCGGCACCACCGTGGTCTGGATCGGGGCACGGCCCGCGGGCAGCTCGCTGAGCGTGGAGGTCTCGAGATCGCCGAAGACGGTCATCGCCACCGTGCGCGGGATCGGGGTCGCCGTCATCACCAGGACGTGCGGCGGGCCGAGCCCGGCCTTCTCGGTGAGTGCGGCGCGCTGCTCGACGCCGAAGCGGTGCTGCTCGTCGACGACGACGAGGCCCAGGTCGGCGAACTGCACCCGGTCCTCGAGCAGCGCGTGGGTGCCGATCACGATGCCGGCGGCGCCGGAGGCCGCGTCGAGCAGCGCGCTGCGCCGGGCGGCCGCCGTGGAGGAGCCGGTGAGCAGGGCGACCTGGGTGCCGTCGGCGGCCCCGCCGAGCATCCCGCCCGCGGCGAGGTCGCCGAGCAGCGCGGTGAGGGAGCGGTGGTGCTGCTGGGCCAGCACCTCGGTGGGCGCGAGCAGCGCCGCCTGGCCACCGGAGTCGACCACCCGCAGCATCGCGCGCAGCGCCACCACCGTCTTGCCCGAGCCGACCTCGCCCTGCAGCAGCCGGTGCATCGGGTGGCCGGCGGCGAGGTCGTCGAGGACCTCCGCGGACACCTGCTGCTGGCCGGCGGTCAGCGCGAAGGGCAGCCGCGCGTCGAACCGGTCGAGCAGGCCGCCCTCACGACCGGTCCGCGGCTCGGCGGCCAGCGCCCGCAGCTCGTGGCGGCGCCCGGCCAGGACGACCTGCGTGACGAACGCCTCCTGGAAGCGCAGGGTGCGCTCGGCCGCCTCCTTCTGCTGGGCGTCCGCAGGCCGGTGGATCCACTCCAGCGCGGTGCGGGCGTCGAGGAGGCCGTGGCGACGGCGTACCTCCTCGGGGAGGGACTCGGGGACCTCCTCGATCGTGGCGATCGCCACCTCGATCGCCTTCTGGATCTGCCAGGAGTGCAGCGTCGCGGTCGCGGGGTAGAGCGTGACGAGGTCGGGCAGCGCGTCGAAGGCGGCCAGGCCCAGGTCGGCCTCCTCGGCAGCGTCGTCGCCGCCGAAGACCTCCATCTGCGGGTTCACCAGCTGCCACTGGTTGCGGTAGCGCCCCACCTTCCCGGAGAACAGCGCCATGTTGCCCTTGGCGACCTTCTTGGCCCGCCAGTCGGCGGTGTGCCGGGCCCGGTCGAAGAAGGTCAGCGTGAGGGTGTCGTGCTCGGTGGCGACCGTGACCTCGAGCCGGTAGGCCTGGCGACCGGTGCGCTTGTCGCGGTAGGGCCGCTGCTCGGACCTGAGGACCAGCGCGACACAGGTGATCTGCTCGTCGACCCTCAGGTCGCCGAGGTCGCTCACGGTGCCCTTCGGCACGTAGCGGCGCGGGTAGTGGGTGAGCAGCTCGCCGACGGTGACGTAGCCGAACGCCTTCTCGATCTTGGCCGCCGACGAGCCGGCCACGGTGCGGAGCTTGGAGTCCCAGGTCACAGCCACGGTGAGCCTCCTACTCCACGCCGACCAGCAGCGGGTAGCGCTCCTGCCCGCCGTCGTAGACCACCACGTCCACGGTGGCGTGCCGTGCCGCGAGGTGCGCCACGCACCGCTGCGTGAGGTCGCCGCCGTCCCGGCCGCTCACCAGCGTCACCATCTCGCCTCCACCTCCGAGGAGCCGCTCGAGAACCTCGGTGGCGACAGTGAACAGGTCGGCGCCGACAACCACGAAGTCGCCCTCGATGGCGCCGAGGACGTCGCCGGGCTGGCACGGGCCCGCCGTCGTCATCGCCTGCCGCGCGGCCACCGTCACACCCCCCGAGCGGGCGTGCCGCGCGGCGGCGGTCATCTCCCGCACGTCGGGGTCGAAGGCGCGGCCGGGCTCGTGGACGGCGACGGCGGCCAGACCCTGCACCTGGGTGTGGGTGCCGATCACGACGACCTGCAACCCCTGCTCCTCGCGAGCGGTGGACGCGGCTGCCTCCGCGGCCGGGACCGAGTCGCGATCGTTGGGCAGCACCACCACCTCGGCGGCACCGGAGCCGGTGACCGCCTCCAGGATCTCCGCCATGGACGGGCGCCGACCGGGACCACCCGGGACGACCAGGGCGCCGGCCTGCGTGAAGAGCGCTGCCAGCCCGTCGCCGGCCGCCACCACGACCACCTTGCGCCCGGCCCGCTGCCCGGTCGTCTCCTCACGGTGACGCACCACCTGCTCGGCGAAGTGCGTCACCCGGATGCGGTGCGGCCTGCCGGCCTCGATGCCGGCCTCGACGGCGGCTCCGACGTCGTCCACGTGCACGTGCACGTTCCAGAGCCCCTCGCCGCCCACCACGACGAGCGAGTCCCCGAGCGGGGCCAGGCGCCGGCGCAGCGCGGGGATGGCACCGTCGTCGGCGTCGAGCAGGAACATCACCTCGTACGCCGGTCCGCCGGCGCTCAGGTCCCCGGTCGGCAGCGGCACCGGGATCGCCCGGGTGCCGAAGGGGTGCTTCTCCAGGACCCGCCGGCCGGTGACGGCGGTCTCCGCAGCGTCCAGGATCACGCAAAGGCCTCGGCCTCCGGCGTCGACGACACCCGCGTCGTGCAAGGTGCGGAGCTGGTCGGGGGTGCGGGCCAGCGCCTCGCGGGCCGCGGCGGCGGCGGACCGGACGACGTGGCCGGTCTGCCGCCGGGCGTCGCGGGCCGCGGCCTGGGCCGCCTCTGAGGCCGCTCGCGCCACGGTGAGGATCGTGCCCTCGACCGGCTCGCCGACGGCCGCGTAGCTGGCCTCGGTCGCCCGGACCAGGCCGTCGGCGACCACGCACGCGGGCCGCTCGTCCGGGTCAGCCTCGGCCAGCCGGCGGCAGAAGGCGCCCACCAGCTGGGCAAGGATCACCCCGGAGTTCCCGCGGGCGCCCATCAGCGCACCTCGGGAGAAGGCGGCGAGGGCAGTCGGGAGGTCGTCGGTCGGCTCGGCCAGAAGCAGGGCGTCACGGGCCGACTCGAAGGTGAGGAGCATGTTCGTCCCCGTGTCACCGTCGGGCACGGGATAGACGTTGAGGGCGTCGATCTCCTCGCGGGCCGCGGCCAGTGCCGCGAGGGCGACCTCGCCGAAGTGCCGGAGCCCGGCCAGGTCGAGGCCGGCCGGCACGTCGGTGTCGCCGTGGCGCATGCGGGCCTCCTCCTCCGTCTCCGGCTCGGTCTCCGTTCGCGGCGCTCCGGTCGCGGCCAGGACGGCTGGCAGAGGGCCGCGTCCTCCCTCCGGCCCGACAGCGGCGACCCGGCGCCGCCCCAGGGTAGTCCAGGCGTCGCCCACGACAGCGGGAGCGCTCGACCCGCACGGCCCCGGTCGCCGATTGGCGTGCCGCCGGGGCGATCGGATACTCTGATGCGGTTGCCCACGCTCGTGCGGCACGCTCAGGACACTGAATCACGCACCTCGATCAACCTCCAGGAGTTCACGGTGGCTGCCGTCTGTGACATCTGCGCCAAGCGCCCTGGCTTCGGTCACAACCGGCCGTGGTCGCGCAAGATTACGAAGCGTCGCTTCGACCCGAACATCCAGCGCGTCCGCGCTACGGTCAACGGCGCGCCCAAGCGCCTCAACGTGTGCACCGGCTGCCTCAAGGCCGGCAAGGTCACTCGCTGACGCTGCCGCACGCCTGACCCGCTCGACTGCAGGAGCCGCCCCGCGGGGCGGCTCCTTTGCTGTGCGCGTGCGGCTGGGTCCCGGCGTTCGCTGCCGGGCCCCTGCCGACCCGGCTGGTTCGCCGCCCGGAGACGGCCGGACCCGGCTCCTGTGCGCCCAGGCATGTGGGCGAATCAGAAGTGGGTGTGGCCGGTCGGCCCCTCGTAGCCGGCACCGTCGACGGTGACGCCGTCGCCCTCGGCTACCTCGCCGATGACCGTCCACGCGGCACCGAGCGTCGTACCGGCCGGGAAGGTGGCCGCCAGCGGGTGGTCGTCGCCACCGCCGAGGAGGAACCGCATGGGGTCGACCCCCAGCGCCGCGCCGACCGCGAGCAGCGGCTCGGGCAGCTCGAACGCCCCCGTGCGCACGTCGATCGCCACGCCACTGGCCGCCGCGAGGTGTCCGAGGTCGGCGAGCAGCCCGTCGGAGACGTCGATCATCGCGGTGGCTCCGAGGGCCAGCGCCTCCGCCCCGGCGGCGTACGGCGGCTCCGGGCGCCGGTAGGCCTCCACCAGCGCACGGGGCGAGCGGAAGCCCCGCGTCAGCACGGCCAGGCCGCCGGCCGCCCAGCCCTGGCGCCCCGCCAGCGCCACCACGTCCCCCACGCGGGCGCCCGAGCGGGTCACCGGCTCGCCGCCGACGACCCCGAGCGCCGTGACCGCCACCATCAGCTGGTCGGACCGGGTGACGTCGCCCCCGACCACGCTGGCACCGACGAGCGCCGCCTCCGCGGCGATCCCGTCCGCCAGGTCGAGCGCCCACTGCGCCGGCAGGTCCGCCGGCGCGGCGAGCCCCACGGTCAGCGCCGTGGCGCGTCCTCCCATCGCGTTGAGGTCGGAGAGGTTCTGCGCGGCCACCCGGTGGCCGATGTCGTCGGCGGAGGCCCAGTCGCGCCGGAAGTGCCGGCCGTCGACGACGAGGTCGGTGGAGACCACGACCCGCTCGTCGGGCATCGCCACGACCGCCGCGTCGTCCCCCGGCCCGAGCAGCACCTGCTCGCCCTGCGGGAAGCGCCGGGTCAGCTCCGCGATCAGTGCGAACTCGCCGAGGTCGGCCAGGGTCGTCGAAGCGGTCACGGCAGCAGGAGGGCGTGGCGAGGACATGGGTGCCATTCAAACCGATGTCCCGGCCGTGTTCCGGGCCGGCCTCGCCGCACGGTAGGTTGAGCGCTCCAGAGACGTCCCGCACGAGAACGCAGGAGTGCCCCATGGTGGTCCAGGCCTACATCTTGATCCAGACCGACGTCGGGAAGGCCGCCGAGGTGGCAGCCGAGATCGCCGACGTCAAGGGCGTCACCCTTGCCGAGGACGTCACCGGTCCCTACGACGTGATCGTCCGCGCAGAGGCCCGCAACGTCGACGAGCTCGGCAAGCTGGTGGTGGCCAAGGTGCAGAACATCTCCGGCATCACCCGCACGCTCACCTGCCCGGTCGTGCACATCTGACGACCCCGTTGTCGTTCCCGCCTCGGAGGCGCCCGGCTCTGCGGAGCGCGGGCGTCTTCGCTTGTACGGCGGCGCTCCTGGCCGCCTGCTCCACGGGACCGCTCGAGGTCGAGCCGGCCGACGCGCCCGCGCCCCAGGCCCGGAGCTGCCGGGCGCTGGTGGCGGCGCTCCCCGACGAGGTGGCCGACCAGCCGCGCCGCGAGGTGGAGCCCGCCGGTGGCACTGTCGCGGCGTGGGGCGACCCCGCCATCGAGCTGCGCTGCGGTGTGGGCACCCCTGACGGCTTCGACGAGCTGTCCACCTGCCAGGTGGCCGACGGAGTCGGCTGGTTCATCCCCGAGGAGCAGATCACCGGGGAGCCCACCGACATCGTGATGACCACGGTCGACCGCACGCCGCGGGTCGAGGTGAGGCTGCCGGAGGCCTACTTCCCTCCGGCCGCGGCGATGGTCGACCTCGCCCCGTCGATCAAGCGGACGATCCCCCAGGACGACCCCTGCCTGTGAGCCGTGAGCCGTGAGCCGTGAGCCGTGGGCCGTGGGCCGGCTCGGTGCGGGCGGTGCGGCTCAGCGCAGGCCGGTGTCGCGGTGCAGGGCCAGCTGGACCAGCCGGTCGACCAGCGCCGGGTAGTCCAGCCCGCTGGCCGCCCACATGCGCGGGAACATCGACGACGGCGTGAACCCCGGCATGGTGTTGATCTCGTTGATCACCACGCGGTCGTCGGGCAGCAGGAAGAAGTCCACCCGGGCGAGCCCCTCGCAGCCCAGCGCCTCGAAGGCCTGCACCGCCAGCTCCTGGACCCGGGCGGCCACGGGGCCGGGCAGGTCGGCCGGGACGTCGAGCGTCGTGTGCTCCTCGGGGAGGTACTTCGCGGCGAAGTCGTAGAACTCGTGGCTGCCGTCGATCGTGATCTCGGCCACCACGCTGGTCTCGGAGGGGTTGCTGCCGAACCCCTGGATCACCCCGCACTCGATCTCGCGGCCGCCCTCGGCCGCGGCCTCGACGAGCACCTTCGGGTCGTGCTCGCGGGCCGCCTCGACGGCGGCCTCGAGCGCGGATCGGTCGTGCACCTTGCTGATCCCGAGGCTCGAGCCACCGCGGCAGGGCTTGACGAAGACGGGAAAGCCCAGCGACTCCACGGCCTCCGCACAGGCGCCGGGGTCGAGGGCCCACGCTCGCGGCGTGATCACGGTGTAGGGCAGCACCGGGAGGCCGGCTGCCTGGAAGACGATCTTCATGTAGTGCTTGTCCATCCCGACCGCCGAGGCCAGGACGCCGGCGCCGACGTAGCGCACGCCGGCCATCTCGAGCAGGCCCTGCAACGTGCCGTCCTCCCCCCACGGACCGTGCAGCACCGGGAACACCACGTCGACCGCGCCGAGCGCCTGCGGGACCGCGCCGGGCTGCTGCACGACGAGCTCGCCGGAGGGCGTCTGTGAGTCGCCCGCTCCGTCGGCGCCGCCGAGGACGACCGGTGCCCGGGTGCCGTCGACCTCCGGGAGCGCGTCGACCGTGGTGAACGCGAACCGGTCGGTGTCACCCGACTCCAGCACCCACCGGCCGGTCTTCGTGATCCCCACCGGCACGACGTCGTAGCGGTCGGTGTCGAGGGCCTCGAGCACGCTGCCGGCGGTGACGCAGGAGACGGAGTGCTCGGTCGAGCGACCACCGAAGACGACGGCGATGCGAGGTTTGCGGGTGTCCATGGTTCCCCGACCCTACCGGTGCGGAGCATCGGCGCCGGGCACCGGCAGGGCACCCGCCGGACACCGGCCGGACAGCCGAGGAGCATCAGCGAGCACCCTCGTAGGGTTGGCCCCATGTCTGATGCCGGCCCCTCCTCCGACCAGTCCATCCCCGGGCAGCCCGCGCACCTGGCCCGCCCGGCGGCCCCCGCCCTGCGGCCGGGGACGCTCGCGGTCACGATGGGCCGTCCCCCGCACGACCCCGACAGCCCGCTCAACGTCCCGCTGACGATGGCGTCGACGTACGTCGCCGGCGGCGACCTGGAGTACGGCCGCTACGGCAACCCCACCTGGTCGGCGTTCGAGGAGGCCCTGGGCGCGCTCGAAGGCGGGCGCTGCCTGGCCTTCTCCTCGGGACTCGCGGCGGTCGCGACGGTGCTGGACCTTGTCGGTCAGGGCCGCACGGTCGTGGCGCCCCGCCACGCCTACAACGGCAGCGTCATGCAGCTGGCCGACCTGGAGGCACGCGGCCGGATCACTGCCCGGCTGGTCGACGTCGAGGACACCGCGGCGGTCGTCGCGGCCTGCTCCGACGCCGCGCTGGTGTGGCTGGAGTCACCGACGAACCCGGCGCTCGAGGTCGCCGAGCTGGAGCCGATCATCGCCGCCGCCCACGAGGCCGGGGCGTACGTCGTCGTGGACAACACCTTCGCCACTCCCCTGCTCCAGCAGCCGCTCGCCCTGGGCGCCGACCTCGTCGTGCACTCGGCGACCAAGTTCATCGCCGGCCACAGCGACGTGCTGCTCGGCGCGCTGGTGACCGCCGACGAGGAGCTGGCCGGGGTGCTGCGCAAGCGCCGTGAGCTGATCGGCGCGGTGCCGGGCTCGCTGGAGGCGTGGCTGGCGCTGCGGGGACTCAGGACGCTGCACGTCCGGCTCGAGCGGGCGCAGGCCAACGCCCAGGAGCTGGTCCGCCGGCTCGGTGAGCACCCGGCGGTCGGAGAGGTTCGCTACCCGGGCTTCGGGGCCATCGTGTCGGTGGTGATGGCCCAGGGTGCGCTGGCGGCCGACCTGCTCACCCACAAGACATCCCTGTGGGTGCACGCGACCAGCCTCGGCGGCGTGGAGTCCACCTTCGAGCGGCGTCGGCGCTGGAAGTCGGAGCCGGCGACGATCCCCGACGGCCTCGTGCGCATGTCGGTCGGCATCGAGGACGTCGACGACCTCTGGGACGACCTCGCGGTGGCGCTCGACCAGCTCACCGGGGAGCCACCCGTGCCGGCGGCACCGCCGAGCGTGCAGGACGAGCCGGACACGCCCGGCGGCGCTTAGTCGCGCTCGGGCTTCGTCTCCCGGCTGATCAGGCTGGTGAGCATGTCGGCGGCCGTCAGCTTCCCGTCGACGACGGCGTGCACGTGCTCGACGATCGGGGCGTAGACGTCCTGGCCGCGCGCCAGGGCGTGCAGCGACGAGGCCGACTTCACACCCTCGGCCACCTCGCGGGTGGAGGCGGTGATCTCCTCCGTCGTCAGGCCGTGGCCGAGCTTCTCGCCGAACGTCCGGTTGCGCGAGAGCGGCGAGGAGCAGGTCGCCACGAGGTCGCCCAGGCCGGCCAGCCCCATGAGCGTCATGGGGTCGGCGCCGAACGCCGTGGCCAGCCGGGCGATCTCGGCGAGGCCACGGGTGATCACCGACGCGGTCGTGTTGTCGCCGAAGCCGAGCCCGACGGCCATCCCGACGGCCAGCGCGATCACGTTCTTGTACGCGCCACCGAGCTCACAGCCTACGACGTCGGTGCTGGAGTACGGGCGGAACGTGGCCGAGTGCAGCGCCTGGCGGAGCCGGTGGGCGACGTCGTCGTCGGCGCAGGCCACCACGCTGGCGGCCGGCTCGCGGTGGGCGATCTCGTGGGCCAGGTTGGGTCCGCTCAGCACCCCGATCCGATCGGGTCCGGCCCCGGCGAGCTCGGCGATCACCTCGCTCATCCGCTTGAGGCTCCCGATCTCGACACCCTTCATCAACGAGATCAGCACGGCGTCCGACGGGAGCGCCGGCGCCCACAGCGTGAGGTTCTCGCGCAGCGTCTGGGACGGCACGGCCAGCACCACCAGCTCGGCGCCCGACGCGGCGAGCTCGTGGTCGTGGGTCGCGGAGATGCTCGGTGGCAGCTCGACGCCGGGCAGGTAGTCGGTGTTCTCGCGCTTGTCGTTGATCGTCGAGCACACCTCCTCACGACGCCCCCAGAGCGTGACGTCGTGGCCGGCATCGGCGAGGACCAGCGAGAAGGCCGTGCCCCAGTTGCCGGCACCGAAGACGGCGACCTTGGACCCGCTCATGCGCGACCTTCCTTCCGACGTCGACGACGCTGCTGCCCGTTGGGGTTGCCGATCTCCCGCACACCCTTGCGCCGCGGGTCGAACCGCTCGGCGGGAGCCTTCTCGCCGCGGACGTCCTCGAGCTGGTGGGTGATGGCATCCATGATCACCGTCGTGGCGCGGCGCAACACCTCCGGGGTCAGTTCCTGGCCCTCGAACGCGGACAGGTCGACGGGGTCACCGGCCTTGACGGTGATCGTCTTGCGTGGCAGCAGCCGGGGCTTCTTGGCGTACGGCGCGAGGATGTCCTGCGGTCCCCACTGGGCCACCGGGATCACCGGCACACCCGAGGCCAGAGCGATCCGGGCGGCACCGGTCTTGCCGGTCATGGGCCACAGGTCCGGGTCGCGGCTGATCGTGCCCTCCGGGTAGACCACCACGCACTCGCCCCGGCGCACCGCGGCCACCGCGGCCCGGAACGCCAGGGAGGCATCGGAGGTCAGCCGGTAGACCGGGATCTGGCCCGCCGACCGGACGATCCGGCCGGCGATCGGGATGTCGAACACCTCGGCCTTGGCGAGGTACCGCACGACCCGCCCGTAGCCGTAGACGAAATGGGCGAAGGTGAACGGGTCGATGTGCGAGACGTGGTTGACGGCGACGACGCAGCCGCCGCGGGCAGGGATCTTGGTGCCGTCGATCCAGCGCTGCCGGGTCAGCGCCCGGAGCAGGGGCTCCACGATCGCGACGCAGAAGGCGAACGCCGCGCCACGACGCTCCTGCAGCTTGCGTGGGTAGGGCAACGCCGGTCCTTCCTGGTCGCGCGGAGCACGGCCACCGCCCGGGGGTGGACGGTCCGTGCGGCTGAGGTTACTCGGCGCACGACCGCCGGCGTCGGTCCCCGCTGTCGGGCGTCCCGGGTGCCTGCTGGGAGAATCGTCGGTGATGACCAGCAAGCACACCGCGCCGCGGTACGGCGTCGTGGTCCCCGTGAAGCCGCCCGCCTTCGCCAAGAGCCGCCTCGGGGACCTCGGCGACGCGCAGCGCCGCAGCCTCGCCGAGGCGTTCGCGGCCGACACGGTCGCCGCCGCGCTCGCCGTCGAGTCGGTGGCCCGTGTGCTGGTGGCCACCGACGACCACCGGCTCGCCGCCGACCTCGCCGGGCCGGGGGTGCTCGTGCTGCCGGACGCCACGACGGAGGACCTCAACGTCTCGCTGGTGCAGGCTGCCATCGAGCTGGTCCGTCGCGACGGCGGCGACCTGCGTCCGGTGGCGCTGTGCGCCGACCTGCCGGCCCTGCGTGCCGACGAGCTCGGCCGCGCGCTGGCCGCGGCCCCGGAGGAGGAGATGTCCTTCGTCGCCGACGCGGACGGCGTGGGCACCACGATGGTCGTCGCACCCGACCTGCACCGGTTCCGCCCGGCCTTCGGCCACGGCTCGCGCGAGGCGCACCTCGACCTCGGCGCCCACGAGATCGACCTCGACGACGTACCGACGCTGCGTCGTGACGTGGACACCCCGGCCGACCTCGCCACCGCGCTCAGGCTCGGCATCGGCGCGCGGACGGCCCGGGCGGCGGCCGACCTGCTCTAGTCTCGTGCCGTGCAGGCGACAGTGCTCCGCTACGACCCGGCGACGGGCGCAGGCGCCGTCGTGCGTGACGACGGCACCGAGATCGGATTCGACGCCGTTGCGACGGCGGGCACCGGCCTGCGGCTGCTCCGGGCCGGGCAACGCGTCCGGCTCGAGCTCTCCGGGCCGGAGCACGCACCGCACGTCGACCGGCTGCAGATCCTCACACTTCGGTGACCGCGGTCCGCGGGCACCCGCCGGCTACTCCGGAGCGACCGACGCGGCCTTCAACAGACGCGCGCGTGCCAGGCGCGGCCTGGTCAGCAGGTAGGTGACGAGCACCAGGCCGACCATGACCAGCATCCGGTTCGGGTCGACCGCCGGGCGCCAGGCGACCTTGCCGTCCTGGATGACGTAGGCCCCCGCTGGACGGCCACTGACGCCGAAGCCGCCACCCTCGCCCTCCTGCCCCTTCGGGTCATGACCGTGGCCGCCGCCGGCCCCGCCCTGCACGCGCGCTGCCGGGATGACGGTGAGTCCGTCCTTCTCGTAGGGCTCAGCGAAGATCCGCCTGACCGTGATGGCGTCGCGTGCGTTGGCGAGAACTTCTTCGACCTTCATGGCTCCTCCTCCGCCGCGTCCTGTGACGGCGTCTCGCCTCCCACCCTCCGAGGTGGCCCCGGGTGGGGACAGGGCAGAAGGTCACGGTGAGCGCGAGCCCGGCCGGCACCGCAGCGCGAGTGCGGGCCGGCCCCCGGAGGGACCGGCCCGCTTGTGCTGCTGGCGACTCAGGACTTCTTGGCGGTCTTCTTCGCGGTGCTCTTCTGGGCCGTGCTCTTCTGGGGTGGCGACTTCTTCGCCGCGGACGTCGACGTCGTGGTCTTCTTCGCCGGCGTCTTCGCAGCGGTCTTCTTCGTGGCGGCGGCGCTCGTCTTCCTGGCCGTCGTCGTCTTCTTGGCGGGCGCCTTGGTGGTGGTCTTCCTGGCCGTGCTCTTCTGGGCCGGCGACTTCTTGGCTGCCGTCGACTTCGTCGCCGTCGTCTTCTTGGCCGTCGTCTTGGCGGGCGTCGTCTTGGCAGGCGTCTTCGTCGCGGCCGACTTGGTCGCCGTGGACTTGGCCGCCGTGGACTTGGTCGGCGTCGACTTCGTCGCCGTGGACTTCTTGGCCGGAGCGGCCTTCTTAGCACCACCGGTGGCGGCCGAGAGCGTCAGCTTCGGCAGCTTCTTGGCGCCGGACACGACGGCCTTGAGGTCGGCACCGGCGTTGAACTTCGGGATCGCGGTCTTCTTCGCCTTGATCCGCTCGCCGGTCCGTGGGTTGCGCACCCAGCGGGCGTCACGCACGCGCTTCTCGAACGAGCCGAAGCCGGTGATGGCGACCTTCTCGCCCTTGGCCACCTCGCGGGTGATCGTGTCGAGCACCGAGTCGAGCGCATGCTGGGCAGCCTTCCGGTTCCCTTCGAAGCGGCCGGCGAGGGTGTCGATCAGCTGACTCTTGTTCACTGGATTCCCTTTCGTGAACGGGTCGGTCGAGCCCGTGCTCGACTTTCTCCTTTGCACGTTAAGGACTGAGCGAGCTGGTGACCATCACAACACGCAACTTTTCCGACCGCTTTCGGAAATACATCGGCGAAATCGCCAACGTGCACTACAAAGTGGCGGGTTTCCAGCTCGGCCGCGTCGCTTCGTAGGCCGTGATGTCGTCGGCGTGCGAGAGCGTGATGCCGATGTCGTCGAGGCCCTCGAGCAGCCGCCACCTTGTGTAGTCGTCGATCTCAAAAGGAGCGGTGAGAGCGCCGGCCTGGATCGTGCGCTCCTGAAGGTCCACGACGATCTCGGTGGTCGGGTCGCTCTCGATCAGCTTCCACAGCTGCTCGACGACGTCCTGCCCCACCTGGGCTGCGAGCAGTCCGGCCTTGCCGGAGTTGCCGCGGAAGATGTCGGCGAACCTGCTGGAGATCACGACCTTGAAGCCGAAGTCCATGAGGGCCCAGACCGCATGCTCACGTGAGCTTCCGGTGCCGAAGTCGGGACCGGCCACGAGCACGGTGGCGCCGGCGTACGCCGGCTGGTTCGCGACGAAGTCGGGGTCCTTGCGCCAGGCCGCGAACAGGCCGTCCTCGAACCCCGTGCGGGTGACCCGCTTGAGGTAGACGGCGGGGATGATCTGGTCGGTGTCGACGTTGCTGCGCCGCAGCGGCAGGCCGGTCCCGGTGTGACGGGTGAACGAGTCCATGACGTTGTCCTCCTGGTGGTTCGGGCCGGTCAGCCCAGCGGCTGCAGGTCGGACGGCGCGGCCAGGTGGCCGGTGACCGCCGTCGCCGCTGCGACGAGCGGCGAGACCAGGTGGGTCCGACCCCCCTTGCCCTGCCGGCCCTCGAAGTTGCGGTTGGAGGTGGAGGCGCTGCGCTCCCCCGGTTCGAGCTGGTCGGGGTTCATCCCCAGACACATGGAGCAACCCGCACCGCGCCACTCGCCGCCGGCCTCCTTGAACACCACGTCCAGTCCCTCCGCCTCGGCCTGCAGGCGCACCCGCACCGAACCCGGTACGACGAGCAGCCGGGTGTCCTGCGCCACCTGCCTGCCGTTGATCACCTCGGCCGCGGCCCGCAGGTCCTCGATGCGGCCGTTGGTGCAGGAGCCGACGAAGACGGTGTCCACGGCGATGTCACGCATCGGCGTGCCGGCGGTCAGACCCATGTACTCCAACGCCTTCGCGGCGCCGACCTGGTCCGACTCGTGCTCGAAGTCGTCCGGCGACGGGACGCTGGCACCGAGCGGGACACCCTGTCCGGGGTTCGTCCCCCAGGTGACGAACGGCGTCATCGTGTCCGCGTCGAGCACGATCTCCTTGTCGAACACGGCGTCGTCGTCGCTGACCAGCGTGCGCCAGTGCTCGACGGCGGCCTCCCACTCCTGCCCCTGGGGCGCCTCGGGACGGCCCTCGATGTAGTCGAACGTCGTCTGGTCCGGGGCGATCATCCCCGCCTTGGCGCCCCACTCGATCGACATGTTGCAGATGGTCATGCGGGCCTCCATCGAGAGCTTCTCGATGGCCTCGCCGCGGTACTCCACGATGTAGCCCTGGCCGCCTCCGGTGCCGGTGTGCGCGATCAGGGTGAGCACGAGGTCCTTGGCGGTCACGCCCTCCGGCAGGGTGCCGCGGACCGTGACGGCCATCGTCCTGGGCTTGCTCTGCGGCAGCGTCTGGGTGGCCAGCACATGCTCGACCTCGCTGGTCCCGATGCCGAAGGCGATCGCACCGAACGCGCCGTGCGTGGAGGTGTGCGAGTCACCGCAGACGATCGTCATGCCGGGCTGGGTCAGCCCGAGCTGCGGGCCGACCACGTGGACGATGCCCTGCTCGACGTCACCGAGCGGGTGCAGCCGCACCCCGAACTCCTCGGCGTTGCGACGCAGCGTCTCGACCTGCGTACGCGAGACCGGGTCGGCGATCGGCTTGTCGATGTCGAGGGTCGGGACGTTGTGGTCCTCCGTGGCCAGCGTGAGGTCGGGTCGACGTACCGTCCGTCCGGCCAGCCGCAACCCCTCGAAGGCCTGCGGGGAGGTCACCTCGTGGATGAGGTGGAGGTCGATGAAGAGCAGGTCCGGCTCCCCCTCCGCACTCCGGACGACGTGCTCGTCCCACACCTTCTCCGCCAGGGTCCTGCCCATCACGCACTCCTTCGCCGCGGGGGTCGCACCCCCGAACGGTGTCTACCGGTCGTGTCCATCATGGCCCGCTGCTCGACTTGCCATCCAACATCTGAGACGGCATTATCAGAGTATGGACAACTCTAGCGGAGTCGGCGTTCTCGACAAAGCCGCCCTGGTGCTGTCAGCCCTGGAGTCGGGACCGGCCACGCTGGCGGGACTCGTGGCCGGCACCGGCCTGGCTCGTCCGACCGCGCACCGGTTGGCGGTGGCCCTCGAGCACCACCGCCTGGTCGCTCGCGACATGCAGGGCCGGTTCGTGCTCGGCCCGCGGCTCGCGGAGCTGTCCGCCGCCGCCGGCGAGGACCGGCTGCTCGCGGCCGCGGGTCCCGTGCTCGCGCGACTGCGCGACATCACCGGCGAGTCCGCCCAGCTGTGGCGCCGTCAGGGCGACTACCGGGTGTGCGTGGCCGCGGCCGAGCGCCCGTCGGGTCTGCGGGACACGATCCCGGTCGGGTCGCAGCTGACCATGCGCGCCGGCTCGGCGGCACAGGTGCTGCTCGCGTGGGAGGACCCCGAGCGGATGCACCGCGGCCTGCAGAACGCCGCCTACTCCGCTGCCGCCCTCTCCGGCATCCGCCGCCGCGGATGGGCGCAGTCGGTCGGCGAGCGCGAGCAGGGTGTGGCGTCGGTGTCGGCCCCGGTGCGCTCCCCCTCCGGCAAGATCATCGCCGCCGTGTCCGTGTCGGGACCGCTCGAGCGGCTCAGCCGCCAGCCGGGCCGGATGCACGCGCCCGCGGTCCTCGCCGCCGCGGAGCGGCTCTCGGAGTCGCTGCGCCGCGCCGCGGAGTGAGCGCCCCGCCCCGCGCCGCGGAGTGAGTGCCTGCGTTCAGAACAGCGCCTGCTGCTCGAGCTCGAGCAGCATCTGCTTGCGGGACAGCCCTCCGGCGTAGCCGACGAGCCTGCCGCCCGCCCCGAGCACGCGGTGGCACGGGATGATGATTGCGATGGGGTTGCGGCCGTTGGCCAGGCCGACCGCCCGCGCGGAGGCGTTGGTCAGGCCCATGCGGCCGGCCAGCTCGCCGTACGAGACGGTCTCGCCGTAGCCGACCTGCCGCAGCTGCGCCCACACCCGCTGCTGGAAGGGCGTGCCGTCGGGCCGCACCGGCAGGTCGAACTCCTTCAGCTCGCGCGCGAAGTACGCCGTCATCTGGCGCACCGCCTCGCGCAGCAGCGGGTTGTCGTCGACGCGGTCCCCCACGGGCAGGGCGGCGGCCCTGGTGGAGGCGACGGCGCTCGAGGACCGGGGGGTGCCGCTGGCGTTGTCACCGCCGGCGAACTCGAACGAGGTGATGGCGTCCTGGTGGGCGACGACACGCATCGGCCCGGCAGGTGACTCCACGGTGGTCCACATGGCTCTCACGACTCCTTCGAAGCACCGGCGAGCACCCGCGCCCGTGCGGTGGGACGGGCAACGGCTGGTGCGGTGGGACGGCTGGGCGCCGGAGGGCGCAGCAGCGCCAGCGACGACCACAGGTGCAGCAGGGCATAGGAGCGCCACGGCCGCCACCGCTCGGCCTGCTCGGCGAGCCGGTCGACGGGCTCGCCGAGGCCGCGCAGGGCGTTGCGGACGCCGAGGTCGGTCGGCAGGAACACGTCGGGGTGGCCGAGCGCCCGCAGCGCGACGTAGTCGGCGGTCCACGGGCCGATGCCGGGAAGCGTCAGCAGGCGCGCTCGTACGTCGTCGCGGTCGACGCTGCGGTCCAGGGGGATCGTGCCGTCGGCGAGCGCCCGGCACAGCGCCACCAGCGCGCGCCCCCGCGACCGCGGCATCGGGAGGTCCTCGGGGTCGACACCGGCCAGCACCTCGGCGCGGGGGAACAGCCGGACCGCACGGTCGCTCCCGCCGACGGGGCACGGCTCCCCGTGGCGCTGCACGAGACCGGCGGTCACCGTCGCGGCCGCCGCCAGCGAGACCTGCTGGCCGATCACCGTGCGGATCGCGACCTCGTCGCCGTCGACGTGGCCGGGCACCCGGAGCCCGGGGCGCGCCCGCACCAGCCTGCCCAGCACCGCGTCCTCGACCAGGGCGTCCCCGACGTGGAGCGGGTCGCAGTCGGCGTCCAGCAGGCGCCGGCACCTCTCCACGGCCGCCGCGACGTCGCGCAGGTCGGCCACCCGCAACCGGCAGCGGACGTGCGCCTGGACCTCGACGGCGTCGTCGAGCTCGAGCACGACGTGCCCGGCGCCGTGCGGCAGCCGCAGCGTGCGCGAGTACCACCCGGGTCCGGCGTCCTCCACGCCCGCCACGGCGTGCACGGCCAGGAAGGCCAGCATCTCGGCAGCGGCATAGGGGGCGCGGACGGCCAGCCTCAGCTGGAGGAACCCGGCCACGTCGGAGGTCACACCGGCGGCGTCGCGGCCGCCGTGCACGGCGGACACGGCGGGCGCCACGGGAGGCGCGCGGTGCCCGCGACGCGTGCGCTCCCGCGTCGCGGTCCGGGACCGACGCAGCTCACTCGGCGTGGCGGCGTACACCTCCCGCACGGTCTCGTTGAACTGCCGGATGCTGGCGAACCCCGCCGCGAACGCGACGTCGGCGAAGAGCATGTCCGTGGTCTCGATCAGCACCCGGGCCGTCTGCGCGCGTCGGGCGCGCGCGAGCGCGAGCGGCCCGGCCCCCAGCTCGGTCCCGAGGACCCGGTTGAGGTGCCGGGGGGTGTAGCCGATGCGGCCGGCGAGCCCGTCGACGCCCTCCCGCTCGACCACGCCGTCGGCGATCAGCCGCATGGCCCGACCGGCGACGTCGGCCGAGACGTCCCACTCCGGGGAGCCCGGGGTGGCGTCGGGCAGGCAGCGTCTGCAGGCGCGGAAGCCGGCCGCCTGGGCGGCTGCGGCCGTGCGGTGGAAGGTGACGTTGCGCCGGTGCGGCGTGATGGCCGGGCAGGAGGGCCGGCAGTAGATCCCGGTGGAGGTGACGCCGGTGTAGAAGACGCCGTCGAAACGCCGGTCCTTGGCCTTGACGGCCCGGTAGCAGGCCTCGGTGTCCTCGACGTCCATGCCGACGATTCTCTCCCGGGTCCCGAACCGGCGCTAGCAGGAATCGGACACGGCCGTCGTGCGTGGCCGCCCGTATGCCGTCGGGTCACCAGCGGCGCGGCACCTCGGTCCGGCAGGGGACGAACGCGCTCCCGGACGGCCTCGTCCGCGTGGTCGGCGGTGGACCGCTCGCCCAAGTGAGCCATGGTCACCGGTCGGTCACCCTGCCACGCTGGCACGAGGGGGCGCAGCCACGGCAGGGGCCGGCTATGTGGATGAACCTCAAAGACCTCGCTCTGGTCAGCGTCGTCGCTCTCGCCGTCGTGACGGGCGGCTGCTCGACGTCGGGCACCGACGACCCTGGCGGCTCGGCTGCGTCCTCGCCGTCCGCGAGGGCCGGCACCGGGTCCGAGACCGCGTTGAGCCTAATGGTCATCGGGGACTCGATCCCCTACAACAGCCCCGAGGACTGCCCGGGCTGCACCGGCTTCGTCGACCGGTACGCCCGAGCACTCGGGCTGGCCACCGGCCGAGAGGTGCAGGTGTCGAACCTGTCCGAGCACACGGGGCTCACACTGCCGGGCCTGATGGACGAGCTGGACTCGTTCGAGGAGCCGGTGACCGGGGCCGACGCCATCATCGTCGGCATAGCCCACAACAGCTTCGAGCTCAACAACGACGACCAGTGCGGGACGACGTTCGACGAGACCACCTCGACCTTGCACGACTGGTCGAAGGTCACGCGCGCCTGCGCCGCGTCCTCGGCAGCGCAGTACCGCCCCCAGTACGACGAGCTCTTCGCGACCGTCGCCGCCTGGCGCCAGGGTCGCCCGACGCTCCTTCGCACCATCGACAAGTACAACGACTGGAACGGTTGGCAGGACGCCCACCTGAGCCCTGCCCAGGTGCGCCGCACGATCTTCATGCACGACGTCTGGAACGGGATGCTGTGCCGGTCGGCCGAGGAGCACGGCTTCGGCTGTGCCGACATCTACTCGGCCTTCAACGGCCCCGATGGCGCCGAGCCCTCCGGTGACCTCCTCTCCGCGGACTACACCCACCCCTCCGACCGGGGCAACGCCCGCATCGCCCGTGTCCTGACCGCTCAGGGGTTCGCCCCTTTGGACTGAGGCGGACCGCCTCCCGCCCGGGGCAGGGACGGGTGGTCGGTGGGGTAGATGCCGATCGCGAACCCGTACATGCTCTCGCCGTCCCTCGGCATCCGGTCGAACTCGTCGACCAGCTCTGCCATCCGCTCCCAGAACCGGGAGGCCTGCTCCTCCGAGATGCGCGCGTGCCGGATGAAGCCCCAGAGCTTGCCCTGCGCGAACGCGTTGGCGGACTCGCCGGCGGCCACCTCGAAGTCGTTGAAGTCACCGGGCATCACCTCGCCGACGGGCGGTGGCTCCGCTGCGACGTGGAACATGCGCGCGGTGCGCCCGTAGTAGCGCTCCTCGATCGCGCGGACCTTCCGGGTACGCACGACCCGGAGCAGACCGTTGCGGACGAGCACGTCCACGTGGTGCGCGACCGTGCTCTTGGGACGCCCGACCGCGGCCGCGAGCTCGGTGACGGTCGCGGCCCGCTCGTGGAGCAGCTGCAGGATCGTGGTCCGCAGCGGGTGCCCGATGGCCTTCACCTGGGCCGGCCTGGTCAGCGCCATCCGGTCGACCAGCTCGTAGTCCGGGGGGTTGTCGGCCACGGCAGACGAGACTAGCATCACCGAATGTTCCAAATTACTCGAACAATGGACCGGGAGGGCCCGCTGACATGGCCGAAGTGCTGCTGTACCACCACATCCAGGGCCTGACCGACGGAGTGCGGAGCTTCGCCGACGATCTGCGCCAAGCAGGGCACGCCGTGCACACGCCCGACCTCTTCGACGGCCGCACCTTCGCCAGCATCGACGAGGGCTCCGCCTTCGCGCGTGACGCCGGCTTCGACGCGATCCGGGGGCGCGGGGCCGCGGCGGCCGACGAGCTCGGTCCCGAGCTCGTCTACGCCGGACTCTCCTTCGGCGTGACGATCGCCCAGCAGCTCGCGCAGACCCGTGCCGGTGCCCGCGGGGCACTGCTCCTGTACTCCTGCATCCCGGTGGCAGAGTTCGGCGAGGCATGGCCGGCGGGAGTGCCGGTGCAGATCCACGGCAAGGAGGGCGACGAGTTCTTCGACGAGGACTTGCCGGCCGCGCGCGAGCTCGCCGCCTCCGAGGCGGCCGCCGAGCTGTTCCTCTATCCCGGCGACCAGCACCTCTTCACCGACTCCTCCCTCGACGCGTACGACCCGGAGGCGGCCGCGCTGCTCATGAAGCGGGTCCTCGCTTTCCTCGCCACCGTCTGACCGGCGCACTCGTGGTCAGCCGACCCGTCGCCCGATTCGCCTACCACGCCCGCCGCTAGGCCAGAGCGTGCATCTGGCGCACTATCTGGAGTGTCTCCTCCAGCCTCTCGAGCTGACAAGGTGCACTCCGCTCCCGATCATGCATGCATGCACGGCCTGGGGCGCGGGAACGTATCAGGTGGCCGCGACGTCCGGCGGCATCGGCACAACTGAAGTGGACGATCGACTGGAAGGAGCCGCGCATGCCCGAGTACGTCGTCAACGACGCTGCAGTGCAGCACGCCAGCACCCTCATCGACGGCGGCCATGTCGACACCGAGACGGAGTGGTCGAAGGCCGCACCATCGACGGATGACGAGAACGAGATGATCGAGCAGGAAGGTTACGACGGCTTCGGTCGCTGGCACCTCGGCATCGAGAAGGGCGCCTCGGAGGACACCAAGAGCAGGTACAGCTTCCCGTTCGGCGACTTCCACACCGTCAACCGCGCGGCTCTCATACACGCCAAGCAGCGGGCTTCCCAGAACGATCATCCCAAGCTCGCCAAGGCAGCGGACGAACTGCTCCAGCGCCTGGACGACAAGGGGTCGTGACGGGGCGGCGCCCTCCTGAACTCGGTCCGTCCGGGGCAGCGGTGTTGGCGTTCTGCACCCTGCAAGACCTCGCCCGCAAGGTCGACACCGAGCGGTTCCTCGCCGGCGTCGAGAGCGCCAAGGTCATCGGGACGTACGTCGACCCGGCGCTCGCGAGGGTGGCCGTCGGCGAGTGAGCGCAACGCTGGCTGGGCGGGCAGACACACCTCAAGCCCACCACCCGGTCTCGCTACGAGGGGGTCCTGCGGACGCACATCCACCCGAAGTAGGACCGGGTCAAGCTCGCCGACGTCTCCCACAGCGACGTCCGGGCCCGGGTGAGCGAGCCTGCGAGGGGCCACTCCCCGCCACGGTCCACAAGATCCATCGGGCTCTCGACGACCTCGCCACCGCGACCGGCTACCCAGCCGATCCGATCAAGCACAGCAGCCTCGACATCCGCACCAACGAGACGTACCGGTTCGGTGCCGCTGTTTCTCGCCTACACGGGAGTCCGGTTCGGCGCGATGGCTGCTCTCCGGGTCACCCGGCTCGACCTGCGCCGCAGCCGCGCCGTCATCGTCGAGTCCACCCGCACCAGCTCCGGCACACCGCGGCCAGCCTCGCGATCGCCTCCGGTGCCGACGTGAAGGCCGTCCAGCAGATGCTGGGCCACAGCTCCGCGACGATGACTCTCGACACCTACGGGCACCTCTTCGAGGACCGCCTCGACGAGGTCGCCGCTGCGATGGACGCCGCCCGGGCGGGGCCCAGCAACGCCGAAACGACGTGCAAGCGTTGCCCCGTGTTGCCCGAGCCGGATCTGAGCCGAAACGACGAAGCGGCCCCGGACAGCTTTCCGCTGTTCAGGTCCGCTCTTCGCCTACGTACCCCCGACCGGATTCGAACCGGCGCTACCGCCTTGAGAGCCCGTTCGACCAGGAGCTTGACGCCGGTGAAAACTAACGAACATGCAGGTCAGAGGCGGTTTGGCTTCTTGGTCATTGGTGGCTGGAACCGACTGATTCTGGCTCTGCTGTTCCCCCAGTGCTGCCCGAGTTACTCCTCGGCCCGCTCAGCGACCTCCCCCTGGATGTTCGCCGGGTCCCGCCGGACAGGCACGATCGCAAGCACGTAGATCGCGTCGTCCGATGCTGAACCCTGATCCACCGACGTTGATTCTTGGGCGGTGATTTGAGTCGATTGGCGCGGGCGCCAGGTCGTTGGCATGGCCGAGCCGCCGGCCTGTGCCGGATCTTCCACTTCGGTCCTCGGGTCGTGCCGTCGTCGGCTGGGTGGTCAGGGCGTGGCGGCGGTCGGTGGTCCGGTTGCGGTCGACCACAACGATTCCCAGTCCGTGGCCCACGGCCAGCCGGTGGGCAGGTGCAGGACGAGCCGTCGGCCGGTGGCCGCGATTCGGGCGGGGATGTTGATGATCCGGGTCCGCAGGGTGGCCCAGCGGGTGGTACGCATCGACGCGGCGACGGCGGTGGCGCGGGCGATGTTGAACGCGATCACCGCGCAGGCGACCCAGGCTGCGTTGGCCGCGTACTTCCCCGAGGGCAGGTGCGCCAGCGGGCCGTCCTTGAGCTCGGCGATGACCTGCTCGACCAGGGCGTGGTCGCGGTGACGTTGGTCGGCTTCGACCATGGGCAGCGTGCTGTTGGTGATGAAGGCGTGGTGGCGGTAGGTCGCGAACAGCTCGCCCTGTTCGCTGCCGTCGGATGCGAGCGGCTGGAGGCGCTTCACACGTCGAACGACCAGCCGGCAGGGCACGTGTTCGGCCTTGCGGCGGCCAGTGAACGCGACGAACGGCACCTCGGCGACCTCGGCATCGCTGACCCAGCGCTGCTCATCCTCGTCGTAGACGGCGTTGGGGTATTCGATGGCCTTCCACGCATCCGGATCGATGCTGGTGATCGCGGCGGTCACGCTCGGTGTCATCCGAGCGGTGACCGAGAACCACGCCTGGTGTCGCAGTGCAGTGCCGACGAAGGCCCACCCGTAGTAGGCCGAGTCGGCTCGCGCGAGGATCTTCGCGGTGACCCCGGCAGCCCGGGCGGTCGTGATCGCCTGGGCCAGCATCCGCCCCGCACCAGCGGCGGAGGCGGTGTTGCCCTTGCGCAGCCGTGCCCGAGCGATGACCGGTGCGGCGGTCGGTGTCGAGATCGTGGCGAGCTGGATGTTGAGCCCGCGGACCTTGCTGTAGCCGAAGGCTGCGCCTTGCTTGGCGTAGCCGTGGACCTCACGCACGGTGTCGTCGACATCGACGAACGCGATCCCCTCGGCCTCACCACCGGCGAGCAGCCCGGGCACGCACGCACTGAGCCCGGCCAGCAGGCCGCCGCCAGCCTTGTCGAGCTGCTGCACGTGGCCGTGGGTGAACGAGCGCAGGAAGGTACCCAGCGTCGAGGGTGCCCGCACACCACCGAACAACCGGCCCATCCCGCCGTGGCGCAGCAGGTCCAGATCATCGATCGAGTCAGCGCCAGCCAGCATCCCTGCGACCACGCCTGCGGTCTTCGCTCCGACGTTGGGCGAGGGCACCGAGAGCCCACCGAGGAGGCCGAACAGGCCACCCGCCTCGGCCAGCCGGAGCGCTGGCACCAGACCCGCGGCCGACACCAGGTTCGGGTCATCGAAGACAGGTCGGATCGTGTGAGAAGGTTTCACTTACGAGGTGCCCCTCTGGGTAGGTCAGATGCTGACGTCGCAATCAACATCGTCCCTGCTCAAGGGGCATTTCTCGTTCTACGCCACGCTCACCAGACCAGTCGCCATCGGTGGATCAGGGCTG
>CAWIFK010000001.1:0-135901 GCA_963835385.1 uncultured Actinomycetota bacterium | reverse complement strand
CGGCTTTGAGGACCGCGGGCGCCGGCGCCTCGACGGCCAGCGTGCCGGCCCTTACCTGCGGTCGCCGCCGGGGGTGCGGTGGACCGCGGGACCGCCTTGCGGATTCCCGACTGTCCGCGGCGCACCCTGTAGCAGTGGTGGGCCGGCGACCGCGCGCCGCGCCGGATCAAGTTGCGCAACGGCTCGATCCGACTCCGCGCCCCCGTCCTGCAGGACTGGCTGCTCGGCATCGAGGAGTGTGAGTCGGCACGAGGGTCAACACCGCCGCCAACGCAACCGTCACCGAAGATCCGCGAGCTGCGCCTGGGCGGAACCGGTCATGGTCCGCTGGAAGCTTGACGACGCCCCAGAGAAGACCGCCAGCGTCCGACCCGGGAGCAGTCCCGACACACTAGGCTCGTCTGATGGCCCCGTGTCGGCCGGGGAGCTCAGCCTGGAGCGACTTCATCATCCGAACCCGCGGGACTCGATGCCCTGCACCCGCGGCTCCTGCACCGGCTCGCGCGGACGGTCGACGCGTCGGCCAACGTGGTCGCAGAGAATATCGCCGTCGGGCCGCGGTGACGGTCACCGTACGGGCGGCGTCCGAGGGCGCGGTGGATGTGGCTCAGCTGCATGTTGCCCCGGTCAGCCTTGCCAGACGAAGTCATTGCAGCCGGACAACTCGAGCAGCTGTCCCGGCTGGACCGTGACGATCGCGGGCCCGGAGACGTTGTTGTTGTTCGCGATGTCGAACGTGTCGGTGCTGTTAAGCACCGCGTAGTAGCAGTCCGATCCGCCGGCAGTCTTGTAGGTGCCGGCCTTGATGTCCTTCCCGGCCTCGTACATGCCGTCCCCGGCGATGGTGTTGTTGGCGATCGTGGTCTCCACGATCCCAACCTTTCGTTCGCGGGCAGCGACGTCTCGCTCAGCCGCCTTCAACTCTCGCGAGCGCGCGTCCAGCCGCGATTGGGCCTTATCCAGGACGGCCTTGGCATCGGCGAGCGCGCTCTCGCGGGCGGGCAGGTCGCCTGCAATGGACTCGGACTTCGCCTGTGCGGCGCTCAGGTCGTCCTCCGCGGCGGCAAGCGACTCCTGCGCCGCCTGCAGGTCTTGGCGGGAGGTGTCCCGTTCGGCGACCACGGCCTTGTATGCATCGGTAGCGGTGGGGTCGGATTCGCTCGCGGCGGCACCCAGCATCACGCCGATAACGGCCGCCGCCGTCACCGGGACCCAGGTGCGCCGGTACCACGCCGGCTTGGCGGTGACCGTCCCGGCGGTAGGGCCATGAGGCGGTTGCTGAGCGGACGATGACGGCGTGTGCATGGACGTGGACATGGTTCCCCCGGGAGATGGAAGGGTGAAAGTAAAGAGGCTCTACTGTGGCACCAAGGTCGGAGGTCGGCTCCAAAAACCGACAAACCGCCCGATAGGACCATCCTAACTGGCCACTCGGCGAACAACGGGTGGTTGCGAGGTGTCGACCTAGCGGAGGTCGAGCGGGCTTCGTTCGACCGGTTCGCCGGGCGCCGAGCCCTTAGCCCGGATCCACCGACGGGCAGCGGAAACGAGGCTCGGTTGGCTGAGGTCGGTGCGGACGGCGTGACCGCAGGGGTGGGGGCCTGACCTCGCTGTCAGGTGGTTCCACTTCGGGTCCGGATTTGGCCGATCGATCGGCGGTTGGTCAGGTCGCCGCCGCAGTGGGTGGGCCGCACCCGTGAGTGAACAGTCGGAGCCAGGCAGTCTCCCAGGGCCAGGCAGTCGGCAGGTGCAACGTGATCTGCCGAGCCGAGGACGCGATCCGCGCGGCGACGGTGATGAGCTTGCGGCGGACGGTGGCCGTGGTGGCCTTGGCCAGATCTGGTCCGGTGAGGGTCGCTGCGGCGCGGGTGAGATTGAACGCGATCACCGCGAGCACCAGCCACGCTGCGTTTGCAGCGAAATCCCCTGAGGGCAGGTGCGCCAACGCGGAGTTCTTCAGGTCGGCGTGGACCTGTTCGATGATCGCGTGCCCGCGGTGGGTCTTGTCCGCGGCGACGGTGTCGAGCACCTCGGGGTCGGTGGTGGTGAAGAAGGCGTGGAAGCGCCAGGTCTCGAACAGCGTCTCCTGCCCGGTGCTGGACTTCGGGGTGAGGTCGGGGATCCGGCGGACCACCAACCGACCTGGCACCCGGTCGGGCTTCTTCTGGCCGGCGAAGGCGGTGAAGTCGATCTCGGCGACCTCGGCGCGGGAGATCCACCTGCCGGTGGTCTCGTCGAAGACGGCGTCGGTGTACTCAATGCTCTGCCACGCCTGGTCGTCGATGGTGCTGATTGCGGCCTTGACCTTGGGGTTCATCCGCACGGTGACCGAGACGTCAGCTCCGGCCCGGACCGCGGCGCCGACCAGGCCGCGCCCGTAGAACGCTGAATCTGCCCGGACCAGTGGTTTGGCATCGGTGAGCGCCCTGGTGGTCTTCAGCGCGTCGGCGACCAGCCGTTTCGCGCCGCGGGGGGACCCGCAGGATCCCTTCCGCAGCCGTTGCGCCACCACCACCGGCGCGGTCTCGGTGGTGGTGGCGGTGGCCAGGAGCGCGTTGAGTCCACGGACCCCGGAGTAGCCGAACCCGGCTCCCTGTTTGCCGTAGCCGTGGACCTCGATGATGGTGTCGTCGACGTCAACCAGCACATGGTCGGTCGAGGCTCCCGGCCGGCCCAGCAGCGGTGTCTGGTCCGCGAGCGCGGTCAGGAACCGTGAGGCGACCGCGTCGAGCTGGCGGACGTGGCCGAAGGTGAAGGCCCGCAGGAACGACCCCAAGGTCGAGGGTGCGTAGGCGTGGGCGAAGACCCGGCTCATCCCACCGTGTCGAAGCAGCGCCATGTCGTCGATGCTGTCGGCGCCGGCGACCATCCCGGCGACCAGCGAGGTCACCTTCAGCCCCGGATTCGCGCCCTTGTCGGTCGGCACCGACAGGCGCTCTTGCGCCAACGCTGCGAGCCCGGCTGACTCCGCCAGCGCCACCACCGGAACCAACCCCGCCGACGACACCAGATTCGGGTCGTCAAACACCGCCGACCTCGCTCGAGACGTGTGAGAAAGTTGGCTCTTCTGCCGCTTCCGTGGGTGGTTGAGCGCGCCTGAAACGTGAGCACGCCGTTCCCTGTCTAGGTTTCTGAGCTGTCTAGGAACAGGAACCAGTGAGCGGAGAACGGCGTGCAGAACGCCACCTTATGGCGCGCCCTGCTGGGGGTCGAGAAGGCGGTCGTCGAAGACATCGAGTTCGACGAGGACGCGCGGGTCCTGGTGGCGCACGTGCGGCCCACGCGCCGGGCCGCAAGCCGGTGTGGGCGATGTCAGCGTCGCTCGCCTCGCTACGACCATGGCGAGGGACGGCGTCGGTGGCGGGCATTGGATCTGGGCACCGTCCAGGTCCACCTCGAGGCCGACGCACCCCGGGTGAACTGTCGTGAGCACGGGCCAACGGTGCGGGCAGTGCCGTGGGCCCGGCACGCCGCCGGGCACACCACCGTGTTCGACGAGCAGGTCGCGTGGCTGGCCACCCAGTGCTCCAAGACCGCGGTCACCGAACTGATGCGGATCGCCTGGCGCACCGTGGGGGCGATCATCACCCGGGTCTGGACCGACGTCGAGGCGGTCCACGACCGGTTCGACGGCCTGCGCCGGATCGGGATCGATGAGATCTCCTACAAGCGCGGCCACCGCTACCTGACCGTGGTGGTCGACCACGACACCGGCCGGCTGGTGTGGGCCGCACCCGGTCGCGACAAGGCCACCCTTGAGCTGTTCTTCGACGCCCTGGGTGAGGAACGCTGTCAGCTGATCACCCATGTCAGCGCCGATGGTGCGGACTGGATCAGCGCCGTGGTCGCCGAACGCGCCGTCAACGCCGTCCGCTGCGCTGATCCGTTTCATGTGGTCCGCTGGGCCACCGATGCCCTCGATGAGGTCCGTCGGCAAGCGTGGAACGAGGCCCGCGGTGCGGTCCGTCAGCGTCGCGCGGGTCGGGCATCAGGGCACGCGAAGGCGCTCAAGCACGCCCGCTACGCCTTGTGGAAAAACCCTGAGAACCTCACCAGCCGACAGCAAGCCAAGCTCGCCTGGGTCGCCAAGACCGACCCCCGGCTGCACCGGGCCTACCTCCTCAAGGAAGGACTCCGGTTGGTCTTCCAGCTCCCGGCTGAGGAGGCCGCCGACGCGCTCGAGGTTTGGATCGGGTGGGCCCGCCGCTGCCGCATCCCCGCCTTCATCGACCTGCAACGACGCATCGTCAAACACCGCGGCTCGATCCTCGCCGCGATCGAGCACGGCCTGTCCAATGGACGTATCGAGTCGGTGAACACCAAGATCCGCCTCATCACCCGCGTCGCGTTCGGGTTTCGCTCACCCGAGGCCCTCATCGCCCTCGCCATGCTCAACCTCGGCGGCCACCGCCCCGTCCTCCCAGGCCGGTAATGACCCACGGATCAGTCAGTAGAGCCAGAAAGTTGCACCTGTCGGATGCCCTTCGTGCTTCGTCGAGTGGAACCGTAGAGAAGTCCCATTCTTCAAGCCCGCAAGGGCATCCGTCCGTTACGGCACGCTCAACCAGCCCGACGGACGCCGGTCATCGGTGGATCCGGGCTTAGCCTCGATCCACCGACGGGCAGCGGGAAGCTGCTTCGGGTCGGTCAAGGCATCAACCGGGTGCAGGCGGCGTGGGTGAGTGCCTGACCTCGCTGTCAGGGTGTTCCACGTGGCGTCCGGGTCGAGCCGTCTCCGGCTGGGTGGTCAGGTGGTCGTCGGGGTGGGTGGCCCGCAACTGTGGGTGAACAGCTGGGTCCAGGCGGTTTCCCAGGGCCACGCGGCTGGTAGGTGCAGGATGATCCGCCGTGCTGAGGATGGGACTCGGGCCGGGACGGTGATCAGCTTGCGTCGGATGGTGGCCGTGGTGGCCCGGGCCAACGTGGGTCCGGTGAAGGTGGCGGCGGCGCGGGTGAGGTTGAACGCGATGACCGCGAGCACCAGCCAGGCGGCGTTCGCGGCGAACTTGCCTGAGGGCAGGTGCGCCAGCGCGGAGTTCTTCAGGTCGGCGTGGACCTGCTCGAGGACCGCGTGGCCGCGGTGAGTCTTGTCCGCGGCCACGGTGTCGAGCACCGCGGGGTCGGTGGTGGTGAAGAAGGCGTGGAACCGCCACGCATCGAACAACGTCCCCTGCCCCGGGGTGGGGTTGAGGTCGGGGATCCGGCGGACCACCAGCCGGCCCGGCACCTGGTCGGCCTTCTTCTGCGCGCTGAAGGCGGTGAAGTCGATCTCGGCGACCTCCGCGCGGGAGATCCACCGGCCGGTGGTCTCGTCGAAGACCGCGTCGGTGTACTCGATGGTCTCCCAAGCGTCGTCAGGGATCGCCGCGATGGCCGCCTTGACCTTCGGGTCCAGGCGGACGGTGACCGAAACATCGGCCCCTGCCCGGACCGCGGGGAGCACCAGGCCGCGTCCGTAGAACGCGGAGTCCGCGCGCACCAGCGGTTTCGCCGTCGACAAGCTTCGGATGGTCTTCAACGCGTCGGTGCCAACCGTTTCGCACCCCGCGGGGAGCCGCACGAGCCTTGCGCAGCCGCTGCGCGACCAGCACCGGCGCCGAACCGGTGGCGGTGGCGGTGGCCAGCAGCGCGTTCAGTCCGCGGACCCCGCTGTAGCCGAACCCGGCGCCCTGCTTGGCGTAGCCGTGCACCTCGATGATGGTGTCGTCGACGTCGACCAACACGCAGTCGCCCTCGCCGGTGCGCAGCAGCGGCGCCTGGCCGGCGAGCTTGGTCAGCAACCTCGAGGCGACCGCGTCGAGCTGGCGGACGTGACCGAAGGTGAATGCCCGCAAGAACGACCCCAGCGTCGAGGGCGCATACGCGCGCGTGAACACCCGGCTCATGCCGCCGTGCCGCAGCAGCCCCATGTCGTCGATGGAGTCCGCGCCGGCGACCATCCCAGCCACCAGCGCGGTCACCTTCGACCCGGCGTTGGCGCCCTTGTCGCTCGGTACCGTCAGGCGCTCGTCGGCCAGCACCCGCAGGCCAGCTGCTTCCGCCAGCGCCACCACCGGGACCAGGCCCGCCGATGACACCAGATTCGGGTCGTCGAAGACCGCCGACATCGCCGCGGACGTGTGAGAGAGTTTCACCTCAGAGGTGCCCTTCCGGGTTGAGGTTATTGGGACCGTCGCAAGTCCCAATCTCCCAGCACGTAAGGGCATTCTCGCGTTACGGCGCGCTCACAACAGCCAACTGATCGGTGGATCGAGGCTTAGCTTAGGACCGTCGCGCGCTGATCCGCGCCGCACCAATCGCCGTCCCCTCCGGATCGTCGTTCGGGGCCAATCTCACGGGGGAACCGATCTGACCTGTCCTGCGTGCCCACCGGCTCGCCGCCTCCGACACCGCTTGAACGCAGTGCGGCTACGGGCAGCCGCCGGGCACCGCGGCGATCGCCGTGCCCAACTGGGCGGCGGTCCCGACACAGGGACCCACGTGGGACGGACTTGCCGTCGCCGAGGACCAGGGCTGGCCGCTGGCGACCGGCGTGTTCGGGAACGCGGTTCGGGGCTCCCGCCACGCCGGCCGCTTCACCTCCAGGAACGCCGCCGGCTCGGAGAGGCGCGGCGGCCCGCCGGCAAATCTGGCTCTCCTGACTGATCCGTGGGTCATTACCGGCCTGGGAGGACGGGGCGGTGGCCGCCGAGGTTGAGCATGGCGAGGGCGATGAGGGCCTCGGGTGAGCGGAACCCGAACGCGACGCGGGTGATGAGGCGGATCTTGGTGTTCACCGACTCGATACGTCCATTGGACAGGCCGTGCTCGATCGCGGCGAGGATCGAGCCGCGGTGTTTGACGATGCGTCGTTGCAGGTCGATGAAGGCGGGGATGCGGCAGCGGCGGGCCCACCCGATCCAAACCTCGAGCGCGTCGGCGGCTCCTCAGCCGGGAGCTGGAAGACCAACCGGAGTCCTTCCTTGAGGAGGTAGGCCCGGTGCAGCCGGGGGTCGGTCTTGGCGACCCAGGCGAGCTTGGCTTGCTGTCGGCTGGTGAGGTTCTCAGGGTTTTTCCACAAGGCGTAGCGGGCGTGCTTGAGCGCCTTCGCGTGCCCTGATGCCCGACCCGCGCGACGCTGACGGACCGCACCGCGGGCCTCGTTCCACGCTTGCCGACGGACCTCGTCGAGGGCATCGGTGGCCCAGCGGACCACATGAAACGGATCAGCGCAGCGGACGGCGTTGACGGCGCGTTCGGCGACCACGGCGCTGATCCAGTCCGCACCATCGGCGCTGACATGGGTGATCAGCTGACAGCGTTCCTCACCCAGGGCGTCGAAGAACAGCTCAAGGGTGGCCTTGTCGCGACCGGGTGCGGCCCACACCAGCCGGCCGGTGTCGTGGTCGACCACCACGGTCAGGTAGCGGTGGCCGCGCTTGTAGGAGATCTCATCGATCCCGATCCGGCGCAGGCCGTCGAACCGGTCGTGGACCGCCTCGACGTCGGCCCAGACCCGGGTGATGATCGCCCCCACGGTGCGCCAGGCGATCCGCATCAGTTCGGTGACCGCGGTCTTGGAGCACTGGGTGGCCAGCCACGCGACCTGCTCGTCGAACACGGTGGTGTGCCCGGCGGCGTGCCGGGCCCACGGCACTGCCCGCACCGTTGGCCCGTGCTCACGACAGTTCACCCGGGGTGCGTAGGCCTCGAGGTGGACCTGGACGGTGCCCAGATCCAATGCCCGCCACCGACGCCGTCCCTCGCCATGGTCTGAATCGCCCCGGGTTCCGTGGAGGCTCGGTTACTTGGAACCAGCCCCGGTCGGGACGGGTATCTCAGAGTAGTGCTCGGGCATGATGCCGGCTGGCTGATGGGCCCAGTGGGTGGCCTCGAACTCGGCGGGCGGCACGAGGCCGATCTCGCCGTGAAGGCGTCGGTGATTGAACCAGTCGACGTACTCGGCGACTGCGATCTCGACGTCACTCACGGACTTCCAGCCGCCCCTGGGGCGCATGACCGGGTTGCGGATGCACTCGGCCTTGAACAGTGAATTGAGCGCCTCGGCCATCGCGTTGTCATACGAATCACCGCGTGACCCGACCGACGCGACGGCCTCGGCTTCGGCGAGCCGCTCGGTGTAGCGGATCGCTCGATACCGGACTCCGCGGTCGCTGTGATGGACTAGGCCGGTGACATCGTGACCAGCGCGCTGCCGTGTCCACAAGCCCATGTCGAGGGCGTCCAGCGCCAGGTCGGTGCGCAGCGAGGTGGACACCTGCCAGCCCACGATCATCCTGCTGAAGACGTCCAGGACGAACGCGACGTAGGTCCAGCCAGCGTGGGTGCGGACGTAGGTCAGGTCGGCCACCCACAGCTGGTTCGGCCCAGTGGCGAGGAACTTGCGGTTGACCAGATCCTCGGGCCGCTCGGTCTCCGCACCGTCGCCGATGGTGGTCTTGCGGGTCTTCTCCCGCGGGATGCCCCGCAGGCCCTCGGCACGCATCAACCGCTCGACGGTGCAGCGGGCGACCCGGACGCCCTCGCGGTTGAGCTCGGCGTGGATCTTCCGCGCGCCGTAGACACCCAGGTTCGCCTTGTGGGCGACCCTGATGTCCGCGACCAGCTCGGCGTCGCGCACCGCGCGTGCCGACGGTTGCCTGGTCTTGGCGGCGTAGTAGCTGCTCGGGGCGATCTGCGCGCCGGCGTTCTTCAGCACAGCACAGATCGGCTCGACCCCGACCTCGCGCCCATCGACCACGTCGTGGCGATGGGCCTCGAGGTAGGCGACTACCTGGTGGTGGGGCGGTCGAGCTCCGCGATGCTCCTATGTCAAGCAGCCAGTCGGATCGACTCTCTGGGCTCCTCGGCCAGGCTGGCGCGCTGGTCGGTGCGTAGTGCGGTGAAGACGACGTCGGATAGGCGGCGGCGCAGGAGTCGGAGTGCGGCGACGCGGTCCTTGCCGCGGGTCAGCTGCTTGTCCAGGTAGTCCCGGCCGGGACCGACCCCGCGGGCCTGGGTCACGGCGATCATGTGCAGGGCACAGTTCACGGAGCGGTTCCCGCCGCGGTTGAGCCGAACCTTGCCCTTGCTGGATCCCGACCAGACCGGGACGGGAGCGGTGCCGGTGAACCGGGCGAACGCGTCCTTGTCTCGGAAGCGGTGCACGCCGGCGGTCTCTCCCACGATCACGGCCGCGGACAGCACGCCGCAGCCGGGCACCTCGAGCAGCGAGGGCGCCAGCGCCCGGACGAGTCCGCGCAGCTCCTTCTCGAGCATGTGGATCTGGGTGTTGAGTTCCTGGCAGCGCTCCAGCAGCCGCCGGGCGAGTCGAGCAACCACGCCCTCGAAGCGGTCCAACTCGACCAGCAGCTCGCTGACAACGCGCTGGCGTCGTAGGCCGCGGCTCGGGACCTGCAGGTCGGGGTCGAGCTCGTGGAGGTGCCAGCGGACCTGAGCGGCGATCCTGGTGCGCTGAACGACCAGGTCACGGCGGTGATCAGAGATCAGCTTGACCTCCCGGGCGGGCCCGTCCAGCTCGGCCACCGGCAGGTCCGGATGCCGTAGGGCGGCCAGCGCGACCGCCTCGGCATCGATGGGGTCAGACTTGCCTGGCTCGCGGCTCGCCTTCCGAGCGCCGGCCATCAGCCTGGTGGGTACGCGCACGACTCGATGTCCTGCCGCGAGCAGATCGGATTCCAGGCGCCGGGTCAGGTGCCGACAGTCCTCCAGCGCGAACCGCACGCCGGCGTCGTCGTGGTCGGCGAACTGGGCCGCCCACTCAACCAGCGCCAGGTGACCCTCGCTGTTAGCGCGTAGCGTCTTCGTCCCGAGCCGCTTGCCGACCTCGTCGAGCGCGACGACCGTGTGGGTGCGCTTGTGCGAGTCGGTGCCGATCATGACCATGTCGTAGATCCTCCAGACGTCCGTATCGAGTCGGGCGTCCTGGCAGCCGCGAGGCGGGCACGCCTCAATCCAGCGCGAACAGCATCCGCGAGCAGGCTCCTATCAAGCCACGCACCCGCGACGTCCAGGACGCCCGACCGGGGCCGCACATCGAGGACAAGCCACGGACTCAACTGGCCGAGCCCCAGCAGCGAAGAAACGAGCGAACCCCGGTCGGGCAGACATCACTGTGGCATTGACGCGAAGAAAGCCGAGGCCGTCTTCAAGATGTGGTTCGCGCGGCGCAACTCCCGGACCTCACGCTCGAGCTCGGCCAGCCGCTGGGCATCGCTGGTAGTTGTGCCCGGACGGACGCCACCGTCGATCTCGGCTTGCCGGACCCAGCCGCGCAGGGTCTCGGGGTGCATGCCGAGCTGGTCGGCCACCCGAGCAATCGCGCCCTGCTTCCTCGCCGGGTCCTGCCGCAGCTCCACGGCCATCCGGGTGGCCCGCTCACGCAGCTCGTCGGGGTACTTCCTGGGTGCTGCCATGACTCTCATCCTCCATGGATTGAGAGCCTCCACCAGACCCGGGGCGATTCAGAAACCCACAAACCAGCCGGCGAGGCTACGGCCTACACCGGCTTCGTCCATGGGCGTCCCGCAAGAGCCTTCGGGCCGCGTGGGATCACCGGTCGAGCCGTCCTGGGCCGGCCCCAGGCCTGCGTTGCGACGCGGCGTGCTGGTCCCGCCGGCGAGTGGCTCACGAGCCCGATGTGGCGGCCCCGGCGTAGCCTCGAAGTAGCTCGAGGTTCCTGGCACACTTCGTCTCCATCTGCGCCACAACGTCGTCGCTGAGTGCATCGAGGTATTCCAGCGATGCGTTGTTGGTCGGTCGTGTCGGCAGCACGTCCTCAAGCTGCTGGCAGGCTCGGCCGGCCGCCGCCTTCGCCTCGGCCTCCTGGCTCGCGGCATCGCCACCGTTGAGACTCATCACCACCGCAGAGACAACCAGGGCACCAACAATCGTGGCCACCACGATGGCCGTTACGACCCGGTGACCACGTGCCCAAGCGACCGCGGCGGCCGTGGAGCGAGCCAGACGGTTGCCCGATGTCGGGCCTGCCGGGCAGGGGTCCGGACCGGCGTCGCGGTGACCGGCGTCGGCTGCGGCGCCGTCGACCGGCGGCATGGTCGGCCCTTCCAGTGGCTTGCCGGAGGCCAGGCTCGAGGGCGTCGTTTCGCCGTCGGTCGGGTTGCGGAGTGCGGGCGTCGGCGACGTGGGCACCGTCCACGCGGACGTGGCGACCGGCGCCCGCCCCGCGGCGCTGCCGCTTGTCAAGCCGAACAGTGCGATGCCGAGCACACCGATGAGCAGCAGGGCAGTCGGCCGGTCGTCACGTGGCTGCTCCCTCGACTGCTGGGCATTCTGCTGCACTAGTAGCTTGAGCAACTCGTTGGCTGTCCAACCGTTGACCACGGCCTGCTGGGGCGCACCCTCGGTGATTTCGTTGTTGGCGTCGTCCATGTCCTCGATCTGGGCGATCTTGAAGTCCGCGTCGACTGGCTGGTCGGGTTGCGCGGGGGCCATGCCGAGCGAAATCCAGACGGCGGTGACGGCGAGCAGGCCGGCGCCGACGCGTCGGGCCTGGAGAAGGGCAGGACTTGCAGACATGAGTCTTCCTCGGTTTCGGGTGTTGAAGCCGGCAGCCGTCTAACACCGGTGCGGCTGCAAGACAGCAACGCGCCGGGACACGGCGAGAACTTCAGCCTAGGGCCCATCGGCGCATCCCTCGTAATTAGGCTAAAATATGCCCATAGGGTCTATGGCCACAAGTCTCAGGCGTGAGTCGATGACCGCCCGAAGGAGAGACTTGGCGTCGTCCGCGGCCATCCCTCGCGGCCACGCCTGCAAGGTCGATGAGCGCTGTTGCTGTTCATCCATGGTCATCGTTGTGGCGGTGGATGGTCGCCGCGCGTTCGCAGTACCTAATCCCATCTCCGACTCGCTGCGAGAACGTCCCTGGGGGCGCCGGACCGGTCAACACCATCCGGGCGAAACTCGATCGCGTCGGGACGGAGGGTCGTGACGTCCTCGTCATCCTCAGCCAGATCGCCCCAACCTCGAGGAGACACGAGCGACGAGGACCGACGTGCAGCGGCACGCCGCGGATGAGGGACCGAGCGTCGACGTCGAAGCCGAACGGGTCGTAGACCTGCTCGCCGGTGATGACGCCTACGACGGCGAGTGGGCCGGCGGCGGAGGTGCGGCGATGGCCGGACTGGGCTGGCAGCATGAGCCACTATGCGTACCCCGAGATGATGTTCCAGCGGCGCTTGCTATTCCGCAACTGCCGTGAGGGGCTGGTTTCGAAAACCGCCGGAACGCAGCTGAACACAGGTGCACAACAACGTCCCGGAATCAGCGCACCGCGTGGGTGTGGCAGATGACCTGGCCAACGCCAACATTGAGCGTATGGCGGAGGCGGACGGGAATCGAACCCGCCGGACCCAGATGCTGGGCCCCTACGGTTTTGAGGACCGCGCCCGTCACCAGACGAGAAACGCCTCCGCCGCACACCCTAGAGGGCGGGGGCCGAGGGTCGGTCGGCGGCTCGACGTAGGTTGGTCCGGTGACCGCCACCGAGCCTCGATCCGACGAGACAGTGCGCCTGACCCAGTACGCCGCCGGCGGTGGCTGCGCCTGCAAGGTGCCGCCCGGCGAGCTCGAGCGGGTGCTGGCCGACCTCCCGGCCGGCCGCGCCGGCGGAGACCTGCTGGTCGGGCTCGACCACGGCGACGACGCGGCCGCCGTACGCCTCGACGGCGACCGCGCGGTCGTGGTCACCGCCGACTTCTTCACCCCGGTCGTCGACGACGCCTACGACTGGGGCAGGATCGCGGCCGCCAACGCGCTCTCCGACGTCTACGCGATGGGGGGCACCCCCCTGGTGGCGGTCAACCTGCTGGCGTGGCCGCGCGACCGGATCCCGTTCGAGCTGGCCGCCGAGGTGCTGCGCGGTGGTGCGGAGGTGTGCGCGCTGGCCTCGACGTACCTCGCCGGCGGGCACAGCATCGACGACCCGGAGCCGAAGTACGGCCTGGCTGTCACCGGCACGGCTCACCCCGAGCGGCTGCTGCGCAACGACGCGGGGCTGGCCGGCACGCCGCTGACCCTCACGAAGCCACTCGGACTGGGCGTCCTCAACAACCGGCACAAGGCCACCGGCGAGCGCTTCGACGAGGCGGTCGAGGTGATGACGACCCTGAACCGGGAGGCGGCGCAGGCGGCGGTCGCCGCGGGGGCCCGCTGCGCCACCGACGTCACGGGGTTCGGGCTGCTCGGCCACCTCTACAAGCTGGCCCGGGCCAGCGGCGTCTCGGCGGTGGTCGACTCCGCCGCCGTGCCGTACGTCGCCGGGGCTCGTGCGTCATTGGGGGAGGGGTACGTCCCGGGCGGCAGCAGGCGCAACCTCGACTGGGTGCGCCCGCACCTGGCCTCCGACGTCGACGACGACGAGCTGCTGCTGCTCGCCGACGCGCAGACCTCGGGCGGCCTGCTGGTGGCCGGCGAGCTGTCGGGGCACCCGGTGGTCGGCGAGCTGGTGCCGGCCGGCGAGCACGTGCTGCGGGTCCGCTGAGCGACCCCGCGGCATCGGCGGCATCGGCGGCGGTCGCCCTCCGGAACCCGGCGGCATGGTATCCATGTGGCCTGGGTAACGTGGCGGCACCGCGCACCGGGACGGTCGCGGCTCTCGCTGCATTCGAGACCGGAGGTTGCCGCTGATGTCGAGGACTTTCCTCTCCTGGCCCGTGGTGCGGCAGCTCGCCGGCAAGGACCCGCTCGGCCGAGGCCCCTCGGTCCGCTCCAAGCGCACCGACGAGCTCGCCCCTCGCATCGAGACCGCCGACCGCGTCGCCAAGAGCGTGTGCCCCTACTGTGCGGTCGGCTGTGGCCAGAACATCTACGTCAAGGACGAGCAGGTCATCCAGATCGAGGGTGACCCCGACAGCCCGATCTCGCGTGGCCGGCTGTGCCCCAAGGGCTCGGCCAGCAAGAACCTGGTCACCAGCCCGCTGCGCCAGAAGACGGTGAAGTACCGCCGCCCGTTCGGCACCGAGTGGGAGGAGCTCGACCTCGAGACCGCCATGGACATGGTGGCGGACCGGGTCGTCAAGGCGCGCGCGGACACCTGGCAGGACCTCGACGACGACGGCCGCAAGGTCCGCCGGACGCTCGGCATCGCCAGCCTCGGAGGGGCGACCCTCGACAACGAGGAGAACTACCTCATCAAGAAGCTGTTCACGGCGATGGGCGCGATCCAGATCGAGAACCAGGCCCGTATTTGACACTCCTCCACCGTCCCCGGTCTGGGGACCAGCTTCGGTCGCGGCGGCGCCACGACGTTCCAGCAGGACCTGGCCAACGCTGACTGCATCATCATCCAGGGCTCCAACATGGCCGAGGCCCACCCGGTGGGCTTCCAGTGGGTGATGGAGGCCAAGGCGCGCGGCGCCAAGGTGGTCCACATCGACCCGCGGTTCACGCGGACCAGCGCGGTGGCCGACCTGTACGTCCCGTTGCGCGTGGGCACCGACATCGCCTTCCTCGGCGGTGTCATCAACTACGTGCTGGCCAACGACCTGGACTTCCGCGACTACGTGGTGAGCTACACCAACGCGGCGGCGATCGTCAGCGACGACTACGTCGACGCCGAGGACCTCGAGGGCCTGTTCTCCGGCTTCGACCCGGAGTCGCGCACCTACGACCCCACCAGCTGGCAGTACGCGAACAGCCAGCAGGAGGGCAAGGACGAGCAGGACCACACGATGCAGCGCGAGACCGCCAGCGCGCTGCAGCACGAGACCCACGGGCTCAGCGTGAGCGGCTTCCCGCCGCGCGACGAGACGCTGCAGCACCCCATGTGCGTCTACCAGATCCTGAAGCGCCACTACGCCCGCTACACCCCCGAGATGGTGGCCAAGACCTGCGGCGTCGCGGAGGAGGACTTCCTCGAGGTCTGCAAGGCGTGGACGCAGAACTCCACCCGGGACCGCACCACCGCGCTGGTCTACAGCGTGGGCTGGACCCAGCACAGCGTCGGCGTGCAGTACATCCGCACCGGCGCGATCCTCCAGCTGCTGCTGGGCAACATCGGCCGGCCAGGGGGCGGCATCCTCGCGCTGCGCGGCCACGCCAGCATCCAGGGCTCGACCGACATCCCGACGCTGTTCAACATCCTGCCGGGCTACCTGCCGATGCCGCAGGCCGAGGACCACACCAACCTGCAGGAGTGGATCGAGAGCACCTCCCACCCCGGCTCCAAGGGCTTCTGGGACCAGGCCAGCGCCTACGGCATCAACCTGCTGAAGGCCTACTGGGGAGACGCCGCCACACCGGATAACGACTTCTGCTTCGACTACATGCCGAAGATCACCGGTGACCACGGGACCTACCGCACGGTCATGGACATGATCGACGGCAAGGTCAAGGGCTACTTCCTGCTCGGTCAGAACCCCGCCATCGGGTCGGCCCACGGCCGTGCCCAACGGCTCGGGATGGCCAACCTGGACTGGCTGGTCGTGCGCGACCTGTTCGAGATCGAGAGCGCCACGTTCTGGAAGGACTCACCGGAGATCGAGACCGGGGAGATCGTGCCCGAGCAGTGCCGCACCGAGGTGTTCTTGTTCCCCGCGGCCTCGCACACCGAGAAGGAGGGCACCTTCACCCAGACGCAGCGGATGCTGCAGTGGCGGGAGAAGGCGCTGGAGCCGAAGGGCGACTGCCGCTCGGAGCTGTGGTTCTTCTACCACCTCGGCCGCATGGTCCGGGACCGGCTGAAGGACTCGAGCGTGGAGCGCGACAAGCCGATCCTCGACCTGAAGTGGGACTACTCGACGCACGGCCCGCACGACGAGCCGAGCGCCGAGGAGGTGCTCATGGAGATCAACGGCTACGAGATCGAGTCCGGCCGGCCGCTGTCGAGCTACACCGAGATGAAGGACGACGGCTCGACGCTGGGCGGGTGCTGGATCTACACCGGGGTCTACAAGGACGGTGTCAACCAGGCGGCCCGCCGCAAGCCCGGGCAGGACCAGTCCTGGGTGGCCCCCGAGTGGGGCTGGGTGTGGCCGGCCAACCGGCGGATCCTCTACAACCGCGCGTCGGCCGACCCCGAGGGCAAGCCGTGGAGCGAGCGCAAGGCCTACGTGTGGTGGGACCCCGACAAGGGCGAGAAGGGTGAGTGGACCGGGCACGACGTCCCGGACTTCGAGGTCGACAAAGCGCCCTCCTACCGGTCGCCGGAGGGGTCCTCGGGCCGCGAGGCGCTGGCCGGCGACGACCCGTTCATCATGCAGGGCGACGGCAAGGGCTCGCTGTTCGTGCCCCAGGGCCTCATCGACGGGCCGCTGCCGACGCACTACGAGCCGATCGAGTCGCCGTTCGCCAACCCGGTGCACGAGCAGCAGTCCAACCCGACGCACAAGAGCTACCAGCGCGCCGACAACCCGGTGAACCCGAGCCCGCCGGCCGACAACCTGGACGTGTTCCCCTTCGTGTTCACCACCAGCCGGCTCACCGAGCACCACACGGCCGGTGGCATGAGCCGCTACCTCAACTACCTCTCCGAGCTCCAGCCGGAGATGTTCATCGAGGTCTCCCCGGAGCTGGCGGCCGAGCGAGGGCTGGAGCACCGCGGCTGGTGCCACGTCATCACGTCCCGCTCCGTCGTGGAGGGACGGGTGCTGGTCACCGACCGGCTCCGGCCGCTGCGCCTCGACGGTCGCAGCGTGCACCAGATCTGGCTGCCCTACCACTGGGGCAGCGGCGGTCTGGTCACCGGAGACTCCGCCAACGACCTGCTGGGGATCTCCCTGGACCCCAACGTGCTGATCCAGGAGTCGAAGGTGGGCACCTGCGACATCAGGCCAGGGCGACGTCCCACGGGGTTGGGCGTGCGTCAGATGGTGATGGACTACCAGCGGCGAGCCGGTGTCGACCAGGACCCCGCCGGTGCTCCGATCGTCACCACCGGTGAGGGCGCCGGCCAAGGCCCCGGGGACGGCGGCGACCGCGACCCCTCGACCGAGAAGGGCGGCAGCAGATGATCGGCAAGGGCAGTCTCTTCGGCCCGATCGACCCGGCAGTGGAGTCGGGGTACGTCGATCCGCCGGCACGCAAGGGCTTCTTCACCGACACCAGCATCTGCATCGGGTGCAAGGCGTGCGAGGTGGCCTGCAAGGAGTGGAACGAGGTCCCCGACGACGGGTTCTCGTGGACCGGCATGTCCTACGACAACACCGGGGCCCTCGGCGCGTCGACGTGGCGCCACGTCGCCTTCATCGAGCAGCCCGGCAGCCGCGAGGACCGCGTCGGCGCCGCACCGGCCTCGCAGACGGCCACGGTGGACCTGGGGATGCCGGGCCCGCCGCCGCCGACGAGTCCCGAGGGTGCCGTCGCCACCGACGAGCAGCCGGACTTCCGCTGGCTGATGTCCTCGGACGTGTGCAAGCACTGCACGCACGCCGCCTGCCTCGACGTCTGCCCGACCGGGTCGTTGTTCCGCACCGAGTTCGGCACCGTCGTGGTGCAGCCGGACGTCTGCAACGGCTGCGGCTACTGCGTCCCGGCGTGCCCCTACGGCGTCATCGAGCGGCGCACCGGGCCGGACAACGCCCCGAACGTCGGCGTCGCCCAGAAGTGCACGCTGTGCTACGACCGGCTGAAGGTGGGGGAGAAGCCGGCCTGCGCGAAGGCCTGCCCGACCGAGTCGATCCAGTTCGGCGACGTCGACGAGCTGCGCGAGCGGGCGCGCTCGCGCGTCGAGCAGCTGCACGAGGCCGGGGTGATGGACGCCCGGCTCTACGGCGACGACCCCGAGGACGGCGTCGGCGGGGCCGGGGCGTTCTTCCTGCTCCTCGACGAGCCGGAGGTCTACGGGCTCCCGCCCGACCCCGTGGTGACCACCAAGGACCTGCCGCACATGTTCAACCGGGCCAGCACCGCCGCGGGGGTGCTCCTCGCCGGCGCGGTGGTCGCCTTCTTCGGGAGGCGCGGATGAGCACCCAGGAGCACGGACCCTCGACGTCGCAGGAGCGCGCGGTGCCCGAGTCGGCCAAGCGCGGCCGTCGTGGGCGCGGCGGCAAGGGCGAGTTCTCGATGGTCCCCGAGGCCGACTTCACCTCCTACTACGGCCGGCCGGTGGTCAAGGAGTCCCCGTGGGAGGCCGACATCCCCGCCTACCTGTTCTCCGGGGGACTGGCGGCCGGGTCGTCCCTGCTCGCGGCCGGGGCCGACCTCACCGGCCGGCCCGCGCTGCGGCGCTCGGCCCGGCTGACGGCGCTCGGTGCACTCGGGTTCAGCTTCGCCGCCCTCGTCCACGACCTCGGCAAGCCGATGCGCTTCGTCAACATGCTGCGCACGGCGAAGCTCACCTCGCCGATGTCGGTGGGCACGTGGATCCTCACGCTCTACAGCCCCTGGGCGGCCCTCGCCGCCGGTGCCGAGGTCGCCGAGATTCTGCCGGAACGCTGGCAGCGCGGGCCGCTGCGGCTGCTCGGGCTGGTCGCGAAGGTCGGCCGGCCCGCCGGGCTGCTCGGCGCCGTGACCGCTCCGCCGGTGGCGGCCTACACCGCCGTGCTGCTCTCCGACACCGCGACGCCGTCGTGGCACGAGGCCTACCGGGAGCTGCCGTTCGTCTTCGTCGGCTCGGCCGCGGCCGCATCCTCGGGCTTCTCGCTGATCACGACGCCGGCGGCGCAGGCGGGGCCCGCGCGGCGGTTCGCCCTCGGCGGTGCGGTGCTCGACCTGCTGATGGAGAAGCGCATGGAGCAGTCGATGGGGATCACCGCCGAGCCGCTGCACCAGGGCAAGGCCGGCCGGCTGATGAAGGCCGCGAAGTGGCTGACGGTCGGCGGCGCGGCCGGCACCCTGCTCGCCGGCCGGAGCCGGAGCGCCGCGGTGGTGTCCGGGGCGGCCCTCGTGGCCGGCTCCGTCTGCACCCGGTTCGGTGTCTTCGAGGCCGGTCAGGCCTCCGCGCGCGACCCCCGCTACACCGTCGTACCCCAGCGCGAGCGGCTGCGGAAGCAGGCCGAGGCGCAGGCCGCCGGTGAGCCGGGCCCCCGCGACATGGACCACGCCGTCTCCTGACCCCGATTCGTCCGCGGTTGCGAGCCCACCTGCCGCGGGGGCGGAGCGGACGAATCGGGGTGGGTGGCGTCAGCGGGAGGCGTGGCGGCGCACGTGGTCGGCGATCGCGTGCTGCATCTGGTCCAGGTCCCGGGCGTCGGGCAGGTGCACGCGTCCCTCCAGCGGCAGGAACGTCGAGTGCGGCAGGCCCGCGGCCAGCTCCTGCCCACCGCGGAAGCCGATCAACCGGTCCCTGCGGTAGTGCAGCACCAGCGCCGGTGCCTCGATCGCGGGTAGCAGGTCCGTGACGTCCTGGTCGTACATGTGCTCCAGGTAGGCCGCGGCCACCTCCGGCGAGGCCGAGTCGCGGAACACCTTGGCCAGGTGCCAGGCAGCCTCGTCGCTGATGCCGGGCCGGTAGAGGTCGGCGAGCATCTTCGAGCCGATACCCCAGTGCTCTCGGGCGATCCGCACGATCATCTCGCGCAGCCCCACGTCGCGGAAGGTGGCCGGCCCGTCGGCGAACGTCCCGAGCAGAACGAGCGAGTCCACCCACTCCGGCCGCCGGTGGGCGAGGGTGAGCGCTATCGGTCCCGAGGAGGACATCGCCATCAGGCACACCGGCGGGCCGACCTCCCGCACCACTGCGGTGAGCTCGGCGACGCTGGCCTCCAGGCCGTAGTCGGTGATCGGGCCGGGGGAGAGGCCGCTGCCGCCGCGGTCGAACAGGGTCAGGGTCAGGTCGCCGGTGAGCCGCTCGAGCAGCGAGGAACGCGGGTCGCGGCCCGACGCGATCACCTCGAGGCTCGAGATCCAGCCCAGCAGGACGACCACCGGCGGACCGGTGCCGGTGGTGCCGTGCGCGATGAGCCGCCCGCTGTCGGTCCGCAGGTAGCTGATCGGCATTCCGGGCAGCCCCCGTGCGGCCGGCTCGGCCGTACCGGCCGCGCCCGGACCGGCTGCCGCGCCGGGTCCCGCACCGGCAGGCGGAGGCGCTGCGGGAGTCGCGGCGGGCGCCGTGACGGCCGCCGCGCCGACGGGCTGCAGCAGGTCGACGTGCAGCGACTGCAGCCGCGGGGACGGCTCGAGGCCGAGCTCGTCGGCGAGGTGGCTGCGGTACTCCTGGTAGTGGTCGAGCGCGTCGGGGGTGCGACCGACCGCCTGGAGCGCCTGCATCAGGGTGGCCCGCGCAGCCTCCCGCACCGGGTGCTCGGCGACGAAGGCCTGCAGCAGGGTCACCGCGTCCGTGGCCCGGCCGGCGTCGAGCAGAGCCGCGCCGAGCCGCTCGGTCGCGACCCGACGCAGCTCCTCGAGACGGATCGCCTCGAGCTGGGCGATCTCGGTGTCGGCGTGCCCGGCGTAGGCGGCTCCGCGCCACAGCTCCAGTGCGCCCGTCAGCGTCGCGGCGGCGTCGGCGGGCGGTTCGTCGCGTGCCTGGTCCACCAGTGCGGAGAACACCGTCGCGTCCAGGTCGTCGTTGCCGAGCAGCAGCTGGTAGCCGCGGTCGCGGGTGACCAGCACCTCGCGACCCCCCACCGACCTCAGCTGGGCGCGCAGCTTGAACACCGCGCTGTGCAGGGCCGCGGCCGGCTTCACCGGTAACTCGTCGCGCCACAGCAGGTCGGCCAGCCGGTCCCCGCCCACGACCTGCCCGGCCCGTGCGGCGAGTGCGGCGAGCAGGGCCGACTGCCGAGCGCCCTGCAGAGGTACGGCGTCGCCGCTCGCGGTGAGCAGCGCCACCTCGCCCAGCACCCGCACCAGCATCGGACCTCCGCACCCCCGACCTCGTCGCCGCCCGAGACCCGTCGGACTCAGTGTGCCGCTCCGGGCAGCGCTGCGCACCAGGTGTCCGGCGCCGGGTGGCCGCGCCGTGCCGCCCGAGCAGGTGCCGGTGCCGGTGCCAGTGCAGGTGTCGGGGCCGGTGCCGGTGCGGAGCCGTCCGGCACTCCCGCCAGCGCCAGGACGGCGGCGCGGTCGACGCGCGCAGGGTCCAGCAGGCGCAACGGTCCCTCGGCCTCCAGCAGCCCGTCGACGAGCCGCACCCGGAGCCCGAGACGTCGCATCATGCGCACCGACGGCCGGTTGTCGGGCAGGATGCTGGCGCGGGCGCTGGTGGCGCCGGTGCCGACCGCCACGGTGGTGACCGCGTCGAGCAGCGCGGCACCGAGGCCCCGTCCGTGGTGCCGGTCGACCACCTCGAAGGCGAGCTCGACGGTTCCCGGACGCACCCGGACCGCCCGGGCGATCCCGGCCGGCTCGCCCGCCAGGGTGGCCAGCCACGCCACGTGGTCGTGGCCGTCGACGGCCGTGAGCGCAGCGAGCAGCGCCGACGGCAGGCGGGAGGCGCCGACGAGGTAGCGGGAGGCCCGCGAGGTGTCCGAGAGGCCGTCGAAGACGGCAAGCAGCGGTCCGGACTCGTCGCGGCGCAGCGGTCTCAGGTGCGCGGTGCCGCCGTCCTCGAGGTGCACCGGCGTGCCGGCGCCCGGCTGGTCGAGCCCGCGGGCGTGCGACGTCCGACGGAAGCGGGAGGTGAGGTTCATGGGAGGTCTCCTGACCCCGATTCGTCCGCGGTCGCGAGCCAGGTCGCCGCGGGACGGGAGCGGACGAATCGGGGTGGGGGTCAGGGGGTGGGGGTCAGAGGAGGTGGAGGGCCGCCCCGAGCAGCGGGACCACCCGGAAGGCGACGCTGCCGGCGGTGGCCGAAGCCGCCAGCGCCCAGCCGACCGGCAGCGTCGTGGTGAGCACGGCGACCGCTGCCGCCGCCGTCGCCGCGGCGGCCGCCGGGCGCACGCGCAGCCGCGAGACGACCACCCCGCCGAGGGTCATCGCGGACAGCAGACCGGTCACCGGGACCGCGTCCACGCGGTCGCCCACGAGCATCCCGAGCGTGACCAGGGGCGGCCACGCGAGGAACAGCACGCCTGCGGCGCCGAGGTAGGACGCCCGGTGCCCGCGGGCACGTGAGTGCGCGAGGGGCCACGGCGCGTCGGTGAGGAGCAGCCCGGCCACCAGGCGGCGCCCGACCGGCGCCGACCGCCAGCGGGACGCCATCGCGGTGGCGTAGGCGCTCAGCCGCACGTTGACCAGCAGGCCGACCGCGGCGGCGGCCAACCAGCCTGAGCCGTGCGCCGCCATGTCGAGCACCGCCAGGTGCGCCGCCCCGCCGTAGATCCCCCAGGTCGCCAGCCAGGCCGCCGGCGGCGCGTCGCTGCGGGCCGCCGCGGCGCCGACCACCAGCCCGAACGGGACGGAGGCCACGATCATCGGCAGCATCGCCCGGACTCCGGCCTGCAGGTCGGGGGAGAGGGCGGCGGCCGTGACCGTCGCCCTGCCCGAGGCGCGGGGAACGGCGGGTGCGCCGGCGGCGCTCACCGCGGCCTCCGCTTCCACCGCCGTGGTCGCCGGGCCCGCCGGAGCTCGTGGAGCATGCGGCGCTCGGGGTGCTGGACCCTGCGCTGCAGGTCGTCGTTGGCGTTGGCCGCCAGCGCGTAGAGGTCGTGGTGCATGAGGCCCTCCTCGGAGTCGTCGTCGTCGGTCGACCCGAGCGTGTGCCGCGCGCCTTCCCCGCTCCTTCCGCTGCGGCGCCGAGCCCGGGGACCGCGGGGAAGGCCGGCGGAAGGTCCCGGGAAGGCGTGCTTCCTAGCGTTCCGGCTCGTCAGCACATCGACGCCGGCCCGGCCGGCGAACCACTCACCGGAGGAACCCATGAGCATCACGACCGACAGCCCCCGCAGCAACGGCGTGGACGTCGCGACCCTCTTCGCCACGCTGGACGCCGTGAAGGGGCAGCCGGAGATCGCCACCTTCCAGTTCCGTGCCGAGAACACCTGGGTCAGCGGCACGCACAGCCGCTCGACGTACTCCGGCTTCTTCGGCGCGGGCCAGGAGATGCAGCACGAGAGCGCCACCGTCGTGGACTCCGACCACCCGGCCGTGCTGGTCGGGCAGGACGAGGGCCCCACGCCGGTGGAGTACCTCCTGCACGGCATCGCCGCGTGCCTGACCGCCGGGTTGGCCAACATCGCCGCCGCCCGCGGGATCGCGCTGACCTCGGTCCGCTCCTCGGTCGAGGGCGACATCGACCTGCTCGGCATCTTCGGCCTGTCGGACGGCACGGTCCGCAACGGCTACCAGCAGATCCGCGTCACCTTCCACATCGAGGGCGACGCCGACGAGGAGACCCTCCGGGGCCTGGTCGCGCAGTCGGTACGCCGCTCGGCGGTCTACGACACCCTCACCAACCCCACACCCGTGGTCGTCGACGTGGTCGTCGGCTGACCGCCGAGGGCCACTCCCCGTCAGGGGGCCGGCCGGACCACCCGCCCCGGCCGGCCCCCTGGCGCCACGAAGCTCCAGGAAGAGGATCGTCATGCACAGCACCGACACCGTCGTCATCGGCGCCGGCCACGCCGGCCTGGCGCTGAGCCGCCTGCTCACCGCCGCCGGTCACGAGCACGTCGTCCTGGACCGCGGGCGCGTCGGCGAGCGCTGGCGCACCGAGCGGTGGGACTCCCTGCACCTGCTCACCCCCAACTGGATGACCCGGCTGCCGGGCTGGTCCTACGCCGGTGCCGACCCCGAGGGCTTCCTCAGCGCCGCGGAGCTCGTCGGCCTCCTCGAGGTCTACGCGAGCTCGTTCGACGCGCCCGTGCTCGGCGGTACGACGGTGCACCGCCTGGAGCCGGTGGAGCGGGGACGGCACCGTTTCGCCGTCCACACCGACCGGGGAAGCTGGGGCTGCCGGCACGTCGTGGTCGCCACCGGTCCGCACGGCCGTCCGGCGGTGCCGGAGGCGCTGCGCGGCCTGGGCGGCCTGGGCGGCCTGGGCGGCGCGGTCGAGATCGTTCACTCCAGCGGCTACCGCAACCCGTCCGCGCTGCCCGACGGCGGTGTCCTGGTCGTCGGCGCCTCGTCCTCGGGGGTGCAGATCGCCGACGAGTTGAGCCGCGCCGGGCGCGAGGTGGTGCTGGCCGTGGGCCGGCACACGCGGATGCCACGCAGCTACCGGGGGATGGACATCTTCTGGTGGCTGGAGTCCACCGGACGGCTCGCGCGGACCATCGACACGATGCCCGACGCCGAGCGGGCCCGGCGCGAGCCCTCCCTGCAGCTCGTCGGGCGCAACGGCGAGGGCCGCGGTCGCGACCTCGACCTGGCGTCGCTGCAGGAGCGAGGCGTCCGGCTCACCGGGCACGTGGCCGGCGCCGCCGGGGCGCTCGTCGAGCTCCGCGACGACCTCGCGGACAGCGTCGCCGCATCCGAGTCGGGTCTGCACCGGGTGCTCGACGCCGTCGACGCCTACGTCGACCGGTCGGGGCTGTCCGGTGAGGTCTGGCCCGCCTCCCGGCCGCGCCCGGTGCGGGTGCCCACGTCATCCCCCCGGCTGGACCTGCGGGCCGAGGGCATCGCGACCGTGGTCCTGGCGACCGGCTACCGGCCCGACAACGGCTGGCTGGCGGTGCCGGTGACCCGGCCCGACGGCAGCATCCGGCAGCACCGCGGCGTCACCGAGGTGCCCGGACTCTACGTGGTCGGCCAGCGCTTCCAGCACCGGCGCGACTCGGGGTTCATCGACGGGGCGCGGCACGACGCCGTCCTGGTGGTGCGGCACCTGCTGACCGACTCCGGAGCCGCTGCGCCGGGGCTCGAGCTCGTCTCCCGGCACGAGCGGCGAGACGCCGTACCCGGACTCTCGGGTGGCGCCGGAGAGGAGCCGTCGGCATGAACGGCTACGACGTGGTCGTCGTCGGCTCCCGCGTGGCCGGCGCCTCCACGGCACTGCTGCTGGCTCGTGCCGGGGTCCGGGTGGCGCTGGTCGAGCGCGGCCGGCCCGGCACCGACACCGTCTCCACCCACACCTTGATGCGCGCCGGAGTGCTCCAGCTGTCGCGCTGGGGGCTGCTCGACGCGGTGGTCGCCAGCGGGGCGCCGCCGGTACGCAGGACCCTGTTCCACTATGCCGGTCAGGACACCGTGGAGGTCGCGATCCGTCCCGGACCCGGTGTCACCGCTCTCTACGCGCCGCGGCGCCACGTCCTCGACGCGATCCTCACCGAGGCGGCGGCGGCCGCCGGAGCCGACGTGCTGCACCACACCGCCGTCACAGGTCTGGTCCGCGACGACACCGGCCGGGTCACCGGAGTGCGGGTGCGCAGGCGCGGCGGTCCCGAGCAGGAGCTGCGGGCGCGGGTGACCGTCGGTGCCGACGGCCTCCGGTCCCAGGTGGCCGCCTCCGTCGGCGCGAAGGTCGAGCGGAGCGGCCGGCACGCGAGCGCCGCGCTGTACCGCTACCTCGACGGGCTCCCCACGGCGGGCTACGAGTGGGCCTACGGCGACCGGGCCACCGCCGGACTGATCGCCACCCACGGCCGGACCTGCGTGTTTGTCAGCTGCCCGCCCGAACGGATGCGCCGGCTGCGGGGTCTCGGCACCGAGCGCGCGTTCGGCAGGCTGCTGGCCGCGGCCGCCCCGGAGCTCGTGGACCGGGTCGCCGCCGGCAGCCCGGCCGGGCCGGCGCACGGGTGGGCCGGCGCCCGCGGGCACGTACGCCGCTCGTGGGGACCCGGCTGGGCGCTCGTCGGCGACGCCGGCTACTTCAAGGACCCGGCCACCGCGCACGGCATGACCGACGCGCTGCGCGACGCCGAGCTGCTGGCCGACGAGCTGCTCCTCGCCCTGGGCGGCGGCGCGCCCGAGGCGGTGGCGCTCGCCCGCTACCAGGCGACGCGCGACCGGCTGTCCCTGCGGCTGTTCGAGGTCACCGACGAGGTGGCGTCGTTCGCCTGGGACGGCGAGGGGATCCGCTCGCTGCTGCGCCGGCTCAACTCGGCGATGAGCGACGAGGTCGATCACCTGCAGTCGCGTCCCGTGCGCGGTGAAGGTCCCGCTCTGCCCGGCCTTGTCCCGGCAGACAACGGGGGTGCCGCACGACTAGCGTGAGGCGGAGCGAGGAAGGTCCGGCGCGGTGAGCGTGCACATCCGGTTGCTCGGGGGCTTCGAGGTAGCGGTGAACGGCGTCCCACTGCCCGCCGAGGCGTGGGTCCGCCGCCAGGCCGCCTCCCTGGTCAAGCTGCTGGCGCTCAGCGCCCAGCACCGGTTGCACCGCGAGCAGGTGGTCGAGGCGCTGTGGCCCGGGACGCCGCCCGACGTGGCCGGCCCGCGGCTGCACAAGGCGGCCCACTACGCCCGCCGGGCCCTCGGTCCGCACGCCGACGTGGTGCTGCGCAACGACCTCGTGGCGCTCACCGGCGAGGACCTGGCAGTCGACGTCGACGACCTGTGCCGCGACGGTCATCGGGCGGTGCTCGACTCGGACCCGGCACTGGCCGGGCAGGTCCTCGAGCTGCACCGCGGACCGGTGCTGCCCGACGACCCCTACGAGCCGTGGACCGAGCAGCCGCGAGAGACGGTCCGGCTGCTGCACCTCGACCTGCTCCGGCTGGCGGGCCGCTGGGAGGAGCTGCTGGCCGAGGAGCCGGCCGACGAGCAGGCGCACCTGGCACTGGCGCGGGCGTGCGCCGACGCCGGCGACCCCCGGGCGGCGCTGCGCCAGCTCGAGCGGCTCGACCGGGCGCTGCGCAGCGAGCTCGGGACCACCGCGAGCCACGAGGCGCGCGAGCTGCGGCAGCGGCTGGAGACCCAGCTGGACCGGGACAGCGGTACCTCCCGCGAGACGACGACAGCGGCGCGGACCGCCGCCGGCGCCGCGGCGGTCGCAACGGCCGGTGTGGCCCGGGCTCCGAGCGCGGTCAGGCTGTTCGGGCGGCGCCGGGCCGGCGACGGCGTACGAGAGGCGCTGGACCAGGCGCAGCAGGGCCGGGGCTGCACCGTGCTGGTCTCCGGGCCCGCCGGCGTCGGCAAGACGGCGGTGCTCGACCTCGCGGTGGCACTGGCCCGGCGGGGCGGCTGGCGGACCGGGCGCGGGTCGGCGTCGGCCGTGGAGGGGCCGTGGCCCTACGCGCCGGTGCTGGAGGCCCTCAGCGACCTGTGCCGCCAGCACCCGGCGCTGCTCGACGGGCTCGACGAGGTGTACCGCCTCGAGATCGAGCGGGGCCTGTCCGGACGCGACGTCACCTGGACCGGGGAGTCCGGGCACCAGCGGCTGTTCGTGGCGGCCGCGGAGCTGGTTCGGCTGGCCGCAGCCGGGCACGGGCTGCTGCTCGTCGTCGACGACCTCCACGAGGCCGACGAGGCGTCGCTGCGGCTGCTGCACTACCTCTCCCGCTGTGTGCTGACCGAGCCGGTGCTGCTCACGCTGGGCCACCGCTCGCTGGGCACCGGCGCGGCGGAGGAGATCCTCGAGAGCCTCGTGGCCCGCGGCGGCGGCCGCCGGCTCGAGCTGGCGCCGCTGAGCGAGTCGGCCACCCGCAGGCTGCTGGCCGAGACGTTCCCGGACCTCGGTGCCGACGCGGTGGACCGGATCTGGACGGTCAGCGGCGGGCTGCCGTTCACCGTCCTCGAGCTCGGGCGACGGGCCGCGCGCAGCGGCGGTGCGGCCGGACCGGGCGCCGTGCCGCAGCTGAGCCCGCAGCAGGCGCTGCCGGTGCTGCCGGGACCGGTGCAGCGCACCTTCTCGCGGGTAGCGATGCTCGGCGCCGCGTTCACGACCGACGAGCTCCTCGCCGTGGCCGGAGTCGGCGAGGACGAGGCGTACCGGCACCTCGAGACGGCCCTCGGCGCCCTCGTCGTCGAACCCGCCGACCCGGGCTTCAGGTTCCGCCACGCGCTGCTGCGCGAGGGCCTGCTGGAGTCGATGACGGCGTACGACGCCGCGCTGGCGCGCCGCGAGGTGGCCGAGGCGCTGGCAGCGACCGGAGCGACGCCGGCCCGGGTCGCGCACCAGTACCTCGCCGCCGGCCTGCCGTCGCGCGCGGTGCCGTTCGTGCTGCGGGCGGTGGAGACCGCCGGTGCCCTCGGGGCCTACCGGGACGCCCTGACGCTCGTGGACGCGGTGCGCGAGCACGCCTCGCCGCAGGAGCTGCCGCGGCTGCTGGCCCGGCGCGGCGACCTGCTGCTCGCCCTCGGCGACCCGGCGGCGGTCCGGGCCTACGAGGAGGCCGCCATGGTGACGAGCGGCCTCGAGCGCCGGCTGGTGCGGGCCCGGCTGGCCCGCGCGGCCAGCTTCGCCGGGGACCTGGACACGGCCCGGTCGGCGCTGTCCGGGCTGACCCTGGACGGCGACGCCGCCGACGCCTCGATCCTGCTCGCCCGCGGCAACACGGCCTACTTCTCCGGGGACGTCGACACCGCCTGGGACGTGGCCGGCCAGGCGCGCGACCTGCTGCAGTCGCCCGACGACCCCTGGCACCTGGTGGACCTGGTGTCCTTGCAAGGACTGATCGCCCACCAGCGGGGAGAGTGGTTCGGACGGTTCCGCATGGAGCTGCGCCGCACCCAGGGCAAGGAGCGGCTGGTCACGGCCCTGTTCGACGCGCACCTGTGCGTGGCGGAGTACCTGCTCTACGGCCCGGTCCCCTATGCGGAGGTGATCGCCGAGACCGAGGACCTGCGACGGCGGGCGGCGCACGCCGGCGCGCTGCGCGGGGTCGCGTTCGCCACCGCACTCCTCGGTGAGGCCGCGCTGCTCATGGGGGACCTGGACCGGGCCGAGCGGGAGCTGCTCGAGGCGATCGAGCTGCACCGCGACGTCGACGCACCGGCGGGGGAGGCGCACAGCCTGCAGCGGCTCGCCGAGGTCCGGCTGGCCCAGGGGCGTCGCGAGGAGGCGACCGCCCTGCTGCACCAGGCACTGCCACTGGCCCGGTTCTCGGTGATCACCCTGCACCTGCTGCAGCGGGTCTACGGCTCGATGATCGCCGTCGCTCCCGACCCCACCACCGCCCGGGCCGTGGTGGAGATGGCCGAGGCGACGATGGGGGAGACCGACCACTGCCCGTTCTGCGACATCATGCTCGCGGTCCCCGCGGCCGCCGCCTGCGCCGACGTCGGCGACCTCGAGGACGCCCGGCGCTACCTGCGGGTCGCCGAGGAGTCGGCCGGGCGCTGGGAGGGCGGCGCCTGGCGCGCCGCGGTCCTCGAGTCCCGTGCGCACCTCGCCCGGGCCGAGGGCCGGCAGGACGAGGCCGCCGCACTTCTGGCCGAGGCGGCACGCGCCTTCGCGGTCGCCGGCCAGCCGCTCGACGCGGCGCGGTGCGGAGGCGAGGCATCGCTCGTCCCCGGCCCGCTCACGGTCGTCGGCGCCGCCGCCGGCCGAGGCCCGGATGCCCGGACGTTTGTCGGTGGCGGGCAGGGGTAGGTGCCGGGCGCCAGCGTCGCAGCGACGTCCCCCCGCAGAGAGGAACCCACGATGACCACGACCCCCAACGAGCCGGTCGGCGACGACGACATCGAGACGGTCCCCGGCGTGACGCCCACCCCGGAGCCCGGCGGTGACGCCGACGGCACCGACGGCACCGACGCCGACGGCACCGACGGCGACAGCACCGACGCCACCGACGGTGACGCGACCGACGGCGGCGACGCCGACGGCACCGACGGCGACAGCACGGACACGACGGACGGCGACGCGAGCGACGGCGACGCGGACGGCACGGACGCCTGACGGTGTCTGCTCTCGACCGGCTCAGCGGCGACGCCCGGGCCTTCCGGGAGAAGGTCTGGGCGTCGCGCATCCATCTGCACGACACGGATCCGGGGGACCTGGTCGGGCTGCTGTCCCTCGACGACGTGGACGACCTGCTCACCTCCGTCGCGCTGCGGGCTCCCGCGCTACGGATCGCCCGGGACGGCGAGGTGCTGCCCATCAGCGCCTTCACCCGTGCGGCGACGATGGCCGGTGCGCCGCTGACCGGGCTCGTCGACGCCCGCAAGGTGCTGGAGCTGTTCGACGGCGGGGCCACCGTCGTGTTGCAGGGGCTGCACCGCTATCACCCGCCGCTGACCCGGCTGGTGCGCGACCTCGAGCTCGAGCTGGGCCACCCCTGCCAGGCGAACGCCTACCTCACCCCACCGGGCGCCCAGGGCTTCGCCCGGCACCGCGACACCCATGACGTCTTCGTCTTCCAGACCCACGGGCGCAAGCGGTGGGAGGTCGTCGACCCCGCGGAGACCGGCGCGGCGTCGCCGCGCGAGGTGCTGCTCGAGCCCGGCCTGAGCATGTACCTCCCCACCGGCACGCCCCACTCCGCCCGCAGCGAGGAGGAGACCTCGCTGCACGTGACGATCGGGATCAACCGGCTGACCCGGCGCGACGTGCTGCGCCAGGTCACCGAGCGGGTGCTGGCCGACGAGCGGTACGACGCACCGCTGCCGGCCGGCTGGATCGACGAACCCGACCGGCTGGCGGTGGACCTGGCGGCGGCGCTGGCCGAGCTGCGGGGCTGCCTGGACGCCCTGGAGCCCGCCGAGCTGGCACAGGAGCGGGCCAACTCGTTCCTCACCGGCCGCACCCCGGCGCTGCGCGGGGGCCTCACCGACCGGGTGGCCCTCCCCGAGCTGGACGACGCGACGCGGGTCCAGCGCCGGCCGACCGCGGCCTGCGTGCTGCGCGCCGAGGCCCCCGACGCGGCGGCTCCGGACTCGGCGGCCCCCGCCCGGTTGCGGGTGCTGCTCGGGGACCGCGAGCTGCGGATGCCGTTGCGGCTGGCCCCTGCCCTGGAGTTCGTGCGTGACCACGACACGTTCACGCCCGGCGACCTGGCGCCGCTGCTCGACGAGCAGAGCCGGCGGGTCGTGGTCTCCCGGCTGGTCCGCGAGGGACTGCTCCGGATCGTCTCGTGAGCGAGGCGTTCCGCTGCTCGCCGGCCAGCGAGGCGGTCGACGAGCCGCTCGCCGGCACCGCGTCGACGGTGCGGGCGTTCCTGCTCGTCGAGGCCCCGGGCCCGTGGGGCGTCGACGCGGTCACCGGCGCCCGGCTCCCCGACGAGGTCCGGGCCTGGCTGCGCGACCTGGCGCCCGCGGTGCGGCCGTTGATGATCCGCGGGCACGGGCGGCAACGGCGCCCCGGGACGCGGGTCTTCGCCGCCTGGTGCGGTCGGGACCATTGGGTCGAGACCGCGGTGCTCGACGACCCGCGTCAGCTGCTCGACCTGCCGGTGGCGAGCCTCGGTGCGGGGCGGTCGACCGGGCTGACGCCGTACCGCGAGCCGCTGCTCTGCGTGTGCACCCACGGGCGGCACGACGCCTGCTGCGCCGAGCGGGGCCGGCCGCTGTGCCGGGCACTGCACGACGTCGCGCCCGACGACACGTGGGAGGTCTCGCACATCGGCGGGGACCGGTTCGCGCCCAACGTGCTGGTGCTCCCGGAGGGGCTCTACTACGGGCGGCTCACGCCGCAGGACGCAGAGGACCTGGTGGCCACCACGGCGCGCGGCCAGATCGACGTCGACCACCTGCGCGGTCGGTGCGCGCTTCCGTTCGCCGTGCAGGCCGCGGAGATCTTCCTGCGTCAGCACCTCGGCCACCGGACGGCCGGCGCGCCCGACGTCCTCGAGCGGCACCGCGACGGCGCCCGGACCCGGGCCCGGCTCGCGCTCGGCGGCGCGGTCCACGACGTGTGGGTGCACACGGAGCGGCAGCCGCCGCGCCGGCTCACCTGCCGCGCCACCGCCCTGGGCACGCCGCCGCTGCACCGGCTGGAGGGCATCGAGCGCGTCGGTTGAGCCGGTCGGAGGAGGCTCAGGTGCACGGGCCGGAGCCCAGCTCCGCCAGCCCGGCCACGTCACCGGGTCCGAAGTCGGTGCGGCCGACGTTGTCGGCGTACATCAGCTCGCCGGGGTCGTCCACGTGCCCCAGGCCGACGACGTGTCCGAGCTCGTGCATGACCACCGCCCGGACCAGGTCGCGCCCCCGCGGCCTGGCGAGCATCCCGGTCAGCGCGGGGGTGTCCAGGCTCACCGTGCCGGTGACGTAGCGCGGTCTGGCGATGCCCGAGTCGGCGACCGCGGCACTCCCGCCGAGCCCGACGACGTCCCCGGACAGGCCCGGAACCTGATGCGGGGTCGTCCACGCGACCAGCACCGGGGCCCAGCCGCCGCCGTAGCGCACGGGCTGGCGCAGCAGGCGGTCATCGCTCGGCGCCTCGTCGCTCGAGCCGGTCACCTCGATGACGAGTCCGGTGGCGTCGGCGACCGCTGTCACGGCCTCCTCCACGACGCCGGCGGCGCCCGCCGGCTCCAGCGCCCGGTTGACCACCACCTCGAGCGGGCGGCACGGGCTGTAGGTGACCGGTGCGCCGTCGTGGCTCTGCGCGAACGTGTGGGCGCCGCCGACCCCCGGATCGGGAACCGGGCCGAGGCGGTGGAAGCCGGTGATACCCGCGCGGGTCAGCCGCAGGCCGTACTCCTCTTGCAGGTAGAGACCGGCGATCATCGCGACCACGAGCACGGTCGCGAGCCGCACCCGGCGCCGGCGCCGGCGCTCGCGCCGCGCGGGGTCGAGAGCGCCGCCCCCCATCGGGGCCCCGGTGAAGGTGACCGGGTCCGGCACCTGGTCGCTCCCGGCCCACAGCGCCTGCACCCCGCCGGTGCGGGCGTCGAGCCGGTCGAGCTCGCGCAGCCGCCGAAGCATCCGCCGCCTGCGTCGCGCCCGTCCGAACGTCAGTCGGTCGACCAGCTGCCCCTGCGCCACGCGGTGAGTCTCTCATCCGGCACACGGTTCCGTCCGGGGGTTGCGCCGCGGCCCCGGGGCCGGGGCGGCATGATGGCGCGATGAGTCCCGCACCGTCCCCGACCGGAGTCCTCTTCCCGCGCGACGCCGCCGGCCGCCGGAGCACCGCCGCCGTGGGGCGCGGCACGGTGGCCGCCGCGCTGCAGCCCGTCGACGCCGCCGGGGCCCGCGCCGCCGAGCAGGAGACCAACTGGCGCTCGGGCTACCTCACGCACTTCCGGCGCCTGGTCGAGGCCGGGCTCGCCTCCTCCGCGGACGCCGTGGCGATCGCCGGCCACGGGCTGGACGGGGTCCGCTCCCGCATGCGCGCCGACACCGGCGAGGGGGAGGTCCCCGTCGAGGAGTGGGCGGCCGGTCCGGCAGGCACCGAGCTCGCGACCGTCGAGGTGGGCGGGACCGGGCGGCCGGAGACCGAGCTGTCGGTTCCCTACCGCGGGCAGCGTCTTCGCGGTGACGCGCTGCTGCGCCAGGTGGACGCGTGGGTGCAGGCCGGCGTGGCGGAGCCGACGGTCGCCGAGGCCGTGCGCGCGGTGCAGCAGAACCCGGGCTGGCTGCGGTTGGAGGGGCACACCGTCGCGGTGCTCGGTGCCGGCGCCGAGATGGGTCCGCTGCAGGCGCTGCTGCACTGGGGCGCCCGCGTCGCAGCGGTCGACCTGCCCCGGCCGGCGGTCTGGGAGCGGCTGCTGGCCACCGGCGCCCAGGGAGCCGGCACCGTGCTGGTGCCGGTGCCCGCCGGTACGTCGACGGCACAGGCGTCGTCGGCCGGCGCCGACCTGGTCGCCGACGCCCCGGCCGTGGCGGACTGGCTCGCGGGCACCACCGGGCCGGCCGACGCAGGGGACACGCTCGTGGTGGGCAACTACGTCTACGCCGACGGCGCCGCCAACGTGAGCGTCTCGGTGGCCGTGGACGCCCTGACCACCCGGCTGCGCCGGGCCCGCCCGGACACGGCGCTGGCCTTCCTGGCCACGCCGACCGACGTCTTCGCGGTTCCCGGTGAGGCCGTGGCCGCCTCGACGGCCGCCTACGACGGGCGCTCGACGACGGCGAAGCTGCTCGGCCGCCCGTTGCGGACGCTGAGCGCCGGCCGGCTGCTGCACCGCTCCTACCGTCCCGGTGTGGACCCCGGAGTCAACGACAGCCTGGTCCCGCAGCAGGGGCCCAACTACGCGCTGGCCAAGCGGCTGCAGCGCTGGCGGGCCACCGTCGCCCGGACCGAGGGCGCCACGGTGTCGATGAACGTCGCGCCGCCGACCCGGACCCGGTCGGTGGTCAAGAACCGCGCGCTGGCGGCGGCGTACTCCGGGGCGCACCGCTTCGGCGTGGAGGTCTTCGAGCCGGCCACCTCGAACGTGCTGATGGCCGCGCTGCTCGTGCACGACCTGCACACCGGCGGCGGGCCGCGCCACACCCACCCGTGGCAGGACGAGGCCTACGGCGCGGTCCACGGCGGCCTGTGGCGCACCGCCTACGCGCCACGCAGCGCCCTCGGCCTCGCCGCCCTGCTGGGCTACGGCGCCGCACGCGGCTGACCGGTCGGGCCGGGGGGCTGGGGTGCACGGCCCCCGGGGCGGTCAGAGGTCGACGACCTCGTCCTCGTCGGTGTCCCACGCGTCGACGAGGTCGACCAGGTCGGCCACCGAGTCGTGCACGAACGTCGGCCGGTAGGGAAACCGCTCGATCGCCTCGGCCCGCGTCGAGCCGGACAGCACCAGGACGGTGCGCAGACCCGCCTCCAACCCGGAGACGATGTCGGTGTCCATCCGGTCGCCGACCATGATCGTGGACTCCGAGTGTGCGTCGATGCGGTTCAGTGCGGAGCGCATCATCAGCGCGTTCGGCTTCCCGACGAAGTAGGGCTGCACGCCGGTGGCGCGGGTGACGAGCGCGGCGACGGACCCGGTCGCGGGGAGCGACCCCTGCGGCGAGGGGCCGGTCGGGTCCGGGTTGGTGGCGATGAACCGGGCGCCGCCCTCGATCAGCCGGATCGCGGTGGTGATGGCCTCGAAGCTGTAGGTCCGGGTCTCGCCGAGCACGACGTACTCCGGGTCCCGCTCGGTCATGACGTAGCCGATCGAGTGCAGGGCCGTGGTCAGCCCGGCCTCGCCGACGACGTACGCCGTCCCGCCGGGCCGCTGCTTGTCGAGGAACTGCGCCGTGGCCAGTGCGCTGGTCCAGATCGACTCCTCGGGCACCTCGATGCCGCTGCGTGCGAGGCGCGCCTGCAGGTCGCGCGCGGTGTAGATGGAGTTGTTGGTCAGCAGCAGGAACGGCCGGCCGCGCTCGCGCAGCGCCCGGACGAACTCGGCTGCGCCGGGGATCGCGACCTCCTCGTGGACCAGGACGCCGTCCATGTCCGAGAGCCAGGTGCGGACCGGTCGCATCGTCTCCATGGACTGAATGCTGTCAGACGACCGCTCCGGCGAGCCGGGCGCCCGGGCCGGACCTGCGACACGAAGGACGCGGCCGCGCCGGAGTCCGACGGGCCGCGTCCTGGGGGCGGTGGGTGCGAGCGAGGACTGCGCCGGCGACCGCCGACCCGGCTGCGGGGGTCAGGGGACAGCCGTGCTTGCGTTCGCCGGCGCAGTGGACCAGGTCAGCTCAGGTGGTGCACCTCCTGGAGACCGGAGACCGGCGTGTCTGGGTCATCGGACCTCCTTGGCTTACCCTTGTGACCAGCAGCACACCGCGCCGCCGCGGCGGCGCGGAAGGGTTGCAGGGGGTTGCAACGTCCGTCGAGGAGACGCCCATGTCGCGGGAGACCGTCGGTCACCGGGTGCGCGAGGCGGTGCTGGCGGGTGCCCCGGGCGCCCTCCCGCAGGCGCCACGGGGCGTCATCGAGGCGTCCTGGCTGCGGCTGCGCCGGCGGGGGCTGGACCCGTGGTCGGATCCCGTCGTGCCGCCGCTGCCAGGCGGCGAGCTGGAGCGGCGACGCGCCGAGAGCGGGCTCGCGCCGCTGGTGCCGCACCTGCGCGAGGCCCTGCGCGACGCCGTGGAGGACGCCGGCCAGCTCATGGTGCTCACCGACGCCGACGGGCGCGTCCTCTGGCGCGACGGCCGGAGCGGCGTACGGCGGCTCGCGGACCGGCTGGGGTTCGTCGGAGGCTCCGCCTGGACCGAGGGCAACGTCGGCACCAACGCCATCGGGACCTGCCTGGTGCTCGGGGAGCCGGTGCAGATCCACGGGCCCGAGCACTACGTCGAGTCGCACACCCGGTGGGGGTGTGCGGCCGCGCCGGTGCACGACCCGTGGACCGGGCGCACCCTCGGCGTGGTCGACGTCAGCGGACCGACGCGGGGCATGCACCCGATCGCACTGTCGATGGTGCGGCTGGCCGCGCGCGTCGCCGAGCTCGAGGTCCGCCAGCTGCACGTCGCCTCGCTGGAGGTCCTGCGCGCGCACGCCGCTCCGGTGCTGGCCAGGATCACCGGCCGCGCTCTGGTGGTGGACCGGCACGGTCACCTCGCGGGCGCGGTCGGGATCAGCGCTCCCGAGCGGGTGCCGCTGCCCGATGCGATGGGGGTCGGAGCGGTGTGCCTGCCGACGCTGGGGCCCGCCACCGCCGAGGTGGTCCCGGGCGGCTGGCTGCTGCGGTTGCCCGACGACCGCGAGGACCGCGACGACCACGTGCCGGGGCCGGTCACGTTGACACTGGACCTGTCCGGCGCGCCGGCGCGGATCACCGTCGCGGGCGGCGCCGGCACCTGGACGCGGGCCCTGACGCCGCGGCACACCGAGATCCTCGTGGCGCTGGCGACCCACCCCGCGGGGAGGTCGGCGGCCGAGCTCGGCCGCGACCTGTTCGCCGACGACAGCCGCCTGGTCACGGTGCGTGCGGAGATGTCGCGGCTGCGCCGGCTCCTGGGGCCGCTGCTGCAGCGCCAGCCCTACCGGTTCGACGGGGCGGTCGCGGTCCTGCTGGTGCTCCCCGACCACCGGGCCGAGCTGATGCCGGGCTCCAGCGCGCCGGTGGTCGAGGCCCTGCGCCGCGCCTGACCGAGCTGTCGGAGCCACGTCGTAGGGTCGCGGGCGTGGACCTGACCGTTCTGCTCGACGACGCGGAGCTGCGGCGCCGCTTCGGCGCGGTGACGCTGGAGCGCGCGCGCGACTACCAGCGTCGCGGGTTCGTGCGGTCGGTGAGCGAGCAGGTCGACGGCGAGGGCGACCTCGACATCCGCGGCACGGTCGTCGGGTCCGGCCCCGTGCCGTACCAGACCTACCTCGCCGTCGGGCACGACGAGCGGCGGCTGTGGGTCTACAGCCGCTGCAGCTGCCCGGTCGGGGATGCCTGCAAGCACGCGGTGGCCGTGCTGCTCGTCGTCCGCGAGCAGCAGGAGGCCTCCGAGTACGGCGGTGGCGGGAGGCGTTGGGAGCGCCAGCTGGCGCACGTCCTCGACGAGCTCGACCGCCGCTCGACGGAGGAGGAGCAGACCCGCCGTCCGCTCGCGCTCCAGGTCGAGCTCAAGCTGTCCACCTCCGCGGCGCAGCACGCCTGGGACGGCGAGTCCAGTGCCCGGCGCGGCAGCCTGCGCGTGCGGCCGCTGCAGCGCGGAGCCAGGGACAACTGGGTGCGCTCGGGCGTGTCGTGGCAGGACGTGCCGTACCTCCCCACCCGCCGCAACGCCCCTCCGCAGCAGGCGGCCGTGCTGGGGGAGATGCTCGCCACCTACCGCGCCGCCTCGCGCCAGACCTACTTCGGCTCGGAGTCCCACCTGCCGCTCGGGGCGTTCGGTCCGTCGCTGTGGCCGCTGCTGCGCCGGGCCGCCGAGACCGGCCTCGTGCTGGTGCCCGGCGCGGGGATCAGCGACGTGGTGCTGCTGCCCGACCCGGTCGCGGTCGAGCTGGACGTGAACACCTCCTCCGCGCAGGAGGCGCACCTGCGCCTCGGCGTCCGCGCGGAGGGGGAGTGGTACGGCGCCGCCGACCTCGACCTGCTGGGCGACGGCGCCGACGGTGGCCACGGCGTGGCGCTGTGGTCGCCCGACGCCCGTCCCGGTCGCTCCGGTCGCTCGGGCAGCTGGGCCCTCGCGCTGGCGCCGCTGGAGCGCCCGGTGGGGCCCGAGGTGCGCCGGCTGCTGGCGGCGGGGGAGGACCTGGTCGTCCCGGCGGAGGACCGCGACGACCTCGTCGAGGAATACCTCCCGCGGCTGCAGCGCCATGTGCCGGTGCGCTCCTCCGACGGGTCGCTGCGGATCCCGGAGCCGGCCGTGCCGCGGCTGGCGGTGACGATCACGTGGGTCTCGGTCGAGGAGGTCACCCTCGCCTGGTCCTGGCGCTACCGGGTCGAGGAGACCGAGCGCGAGTACTCCCTCGGGGAGACCCGCGGGCTGCGCACCCTCCGCCGGCCGGACCTGGAGCGGATGCTGCTCGACGAGCTGGAGCTCGACGACGCCGCGACGTTCCGGTTGTGCGAGAGCCACCGGCGTGAGCGCGGCCCTCTCCCCGACCAGGTGTTCACCGGGACGGCGGCCATCGGGTTCGCCGACGACACGCTGCCCGTCCTGGAGGCGGCGGCCGCGGCCGGACAGGTCGAGATCAGCGAGGTCGGCGCCCGGCCCGACTACCGCGCGAGCGACTCGGCCCCGGTGGTGCGCTTCTCGACCAGCCCCGCGGCCGACCACGACGAGGAGGACCGCAGCCGCACCGACTGGCTCGACCTGGAGGTGCTGATCTCGGTCGACGGCGAGTCGCTGGCGCTGGCGCACCTGCTCGAGGCGCTGACCCGCGGCCAGGACCGGGTGATCCTGCGCAGCGGCGTGCACGTCGCCGTCGACCGGCCGGAGTTCGCGCACCTCGCGGAGCTGGTCGGAGCGGCCGGTGAGCTGCACGACCAGCCGCGCGACGGGCTCCGGGTGGCCGGTCACGATCTCGGCCTCTGGGACGAGCTGGCCGAGATCGGCCTGGTCGACGAGCAGGCGGAGCAGTGGGTGCGGGCGGCGCAGGCGCTGCGCGGCCTGGAAGGTCTGCCGGCGGTGGACCCGGTCGACCTGAAGGCGGACCTGCGCCCCTACCAGCTCGACGGCTTCCGCTGGCTGGCGTACCTGTGGCGAAGCCGGCTCGGCGGGATCCTCGCCGACGACATGGGGCTGGGCAAGACCGTGCAGACCCTGGCGCTGGTCGCCCACGCGCGCGCGCAGGGAGCCGCCCCGTTCCTCGTGGTCGCGCCGACCAGCGTGGTGTCGACGTGGGCCCACGAGGCCGCGACCTTCACACCCGGTCTGGTGGTCCGGGAGGTGACCGAGTCGCAGGCCCGGCGCGGCTCCTCGGTCGCGCAGCTGCACGACGGCGCCGACCTCGTCATCACCTCCTACACGCTCTACCGGCTCGAGGCAGAGCACTACCTGGGGCAGGACTGGGGCGGCCTGGTCCTCGACGAGGCCCAGACCGTGAAGAACCACCGGGGCAAGACCCACCAGGCCGTCCGCCGCCTCGACGTGCCGTTCCGGCTGGCGCTGACCGGTACCCCGATGGAGAACCGGCTGATGGAGCTGTGGTCGCTGCTCTCGATCGTGGCGCCCGGCCTCTACCCGTGGCCCGACCGGTTCACCGAGCTCGTCGCCAACCCGGTCGAGCGGCTGGGAGACACCGCCGCCCTCGACCGGTTCCGTCGACGCATCCGCCCGTTCCTGCTCCGGCGTACCAAGGACCTCGTCGCCGCGGACCTGCCCGAGAAGCAGGAGCAGGTGCTCGAGGTGCGGCTGACCCGCGAGCACCGCAGGATCTACGACACGCACCTGCAGCGGGAGCGGCAGACCGTGCTCGGCCTGGTCGAGGAGGACTTCGACAAGCACCGGATCGCCATCTTCCGGTCGCTGACCCGGCTGCGCCAGCTGGCCCTGGACGCCGGCCTGCTCGACGAGCAGTACGACGCGGTGGCGTCGGCGAAGGTCGACGTGCTCGTCGACCACGTGGCCGAGCTCGCGGCGGAGGGGCACCGGGCCCTCGTCTTCAGCCAGTTCACCTCGTTCCTCACCCGGGTGCGGGACCGGCTGGAGCGGGAGGGGATCGCCAGCAGCTACCTCGACGGCAGCACGCGGCACCGCGGTGAGGTCGTGACGGCCTTCAAGGACGGCGACACCCCGGTCTTCCTGATCAGCCTCAAGGCCGGCGGCGTCGGCCTCACGCTCACCGAGGCCGACTACGTCTTCGTGCTCGACCCGTGGTGGAACCCCGCCGTCGAGGCGCAGGCCGTCGACCGCGCCCACCGGATCGGACAGGACCGGCAGGTCTTCGTCTACCGGCTCGTGGCCGAGGACACCATCGAGCAGAAGGTGATGGAGCTCAAGGCGCGCAAGGCCGCGCTGTTCGCGCGGGTCATCGACGGCGACGGCGCCATGTCGACGACCCTGGGCGCCGACGACGTCCGGGCGCTGTTCGACGACTGAGGTGCGGGGGAGCGCGCGCCTATGATGAGCGTCGTTCATTTTACTGAATCCCAGGAGTGTCGTCGATGGCTCGCAGCGAGCCGACCATGGATCTGGCCGCGCTCGGCCGGACGCTGCAGAAGGCGCGCAAGGACCAGGGCCTGACCGTGGGACAGCTCTCGGAGCGGGCCGGGGTGAGTGCCGGCCTGATCAGCCAGCTCGAGCGCGGCCACGGCAACCCGTCGTTCCTGACCCTGAGCCGGCTCGCCGAGGCGGTGCGCGTGCCGCTGGGCCACTTCCTGCAGGGCGACGTGGAGCCTCGGCAGATGGTGGTGCGGCGTGACCAGCGCAAGAAGCTCGTGCTTCCCGACGACCACCTGGTCTACGAGCTGCTGACCCCCGGTCTGGGCGGTCAGCTGGAGGTGCTGCGCACCCGGGTCCCCCCGGGATGGACCAACCAGGAGCGTCCGTTCCAGCATGTCGGCGAGGAGTGCGTGCACCTGCTGGAGGGCGGGCTCGAGGTCACCGTCGGTGAGGCGTTCTTCACCCTGGGCCCGGGCGACTCCATCACCTACGACTCCGCGGTGCCGCACTGGTGGCGCAACGCGGACGGCCGGGCCGCGGTCATCATCGGCTCCGTCACGCCGCCGTCGTTCTGAGCGCCCGGCGAATGACGCCGGTGTCACGATCACATTGCTTCTGCCGGTTTTGGCCGCTGGAGGGTTGACCTGACGCGATCTGCCGTTCATAGGATGAACGACGTTCACTAAAGTGATCAGCAGCGGAAGGGTCTCCCATGCGCGCACGCTCCCTGTGGACCGGACTGGTCGCCGTGCTCCTGACGGTCACGGCCTGCAGCTCCGGAGAGGGGGTGGACGTCGACGGGTCGGGCGGCGGGAACGGCGGCGGCGGCTCCGGCGGCGGCCAGCTGGTCGCGGCGATCGCGGCCGAGCCGGACCAGCTCGACCCGCACAAGACGACGGCGTACGCCAGCTTCCAGGTGCTCGAGAACGTCTTCGACACCCTGGTCCAGCCGGACGAGAACCTGGAGATGCAGCCGGCGCTGGCGGAGAGCTGGGAGACCAGCGACGACCAGCTGACCTGGACCTTCAAGGTCCGCGACGGGGTGACCTTCCACGACGGCACGAAGTTCACGGCCGAGGACGTCGCCTACTCCTTCAACCGGATCATCGACGAGGACCTGTCGAACGCCTACCGGTTCAGCGCCGTGAAGAGCGTGACCGCTCCCGACGCCTCCACGGTGAAGATCCAGCTCGACCAGCCCACGCCGAACCTGCTCGCCCTCATCGGCGGCTACAAGGGACTGGCCATCGTGGAGAAGGCCAACGTGGAGAGTGGCGACATCACCCGCAAGCCGATCGGCACCGGCCCGTTCAAGCTGAAGAGCTACACCTCCGGCGACTCGATCGTGCTCACCCCCAACGAGGACTGGTGGGGCGGCGCGCCGGACCTGGGCTCGGTGAAGTTCACGTTCGTGCCCGAGCCCACGGTGGCGCTGGCGAACCTGCAGAGCGGGCAGGTCCAGTGGACCGACAACCTGCCGCCGCAGCAGGTGGAGTCGTTGCAGTCGGGTGACTCCGTGGAGATGGGTGTGGTGCCGAGCAACGACTACTGGTACTTCGCCACCAACGAGAAGCGCAAGCCCTTCGACGACCCGCGGGTGCGCCAGGCGTTGGCCTACGGGATCGACCGCGAGGCGATCACCGAGGCCGCGAAGTTCGGGCTCGCCACCGTCAACCAGACGGCCATCCCCGAGAGCAGCAAGTGGTACTTCGACTACTCGCCGTACTCCCACGACCCCGACCGGGCCAAGCAGCTGCTCAAGGAGGCCGGGGTGACCAACCTGACGGTCGACATGATGGTGACCAGCGAGTACCCGGAGACGGTGCAGGCCGCGCAGGTCATGGCGGCCGAGCTCGCGGACGTCGGGATCGACCTGAAGATCCGCACCGAGGACTTCGCCACCTGGCTCGACGACGAGTCGAAGGGCAAGTTCGACGCCTTCATGCTCGGCTGGCTCGGCAACATCGACCCGCAGGACTTCTACTACTCCCAGCACCACTCGAAGGGTGCCAACAACTACCAGGGCTTCGCCGACGCCGACGTGGACCGGCTGCTGGACCAGGCCGCCACCGAGACCGACGAGGCCGCCCGCAAGCAGCTCTACGACGACGCGGCCAAGATCATCGTCGACAAGGCCAGCTACACCTACCTGTACAACCCCGACGTGGTGCAGGCCTGGTCGCCGGACCTCACCGGCTACAGCACGCGGCCCGACCGGGCCATCCGGTTCGCCGGAGCCGGCCTCTCCGGCGGCTGAGCCGATGCCCCGCTACATCCTGCGCAGGGTCGGGCAGGCGGCGGTGGTGCTGCTCGGGGTCAGCGTCATCGTCTTCCTGCTCATGCAGCTGGTGCCCGGCGACCCGGTGCGCATCGCGCTCGGCACCCGGTTCGACCCGGACACCTACGAGGCGCTGCGGGAGCGGTCCGGACTGGACCGGCCGGTGGTCGTGCAGTACTTCTCGTTCCTGGGCAACGCCCTCAGCGGCGATCTCGGCGTCAGCTTCCGCAGCGGCCAACCGGTCACCGACGCCCTCGTCGAGCGGTTGCCGGCCACGCTCTCGCTGGCGGCGGTCTCGTTGCTGGTGGCGCTGCTGATCGCGCTCCCGCTCGGTCTGCTCTCGGCGACCCGCTCGGGCAAGGTGTCGGACTACGTGGCGACGCTGTTCAGCCAGGTCGGCGTCTCGATCCCCGACTTCTGGATGGCGATCCTGCTGATCCTGCTGTTCACCTCGACGCTCGGCTGGCTGCCGCCCTCGGGGTACGTCCCGTTCACCGAGAGCCCGGTGGAGTGGCTCCAGCACATCGTGATGCCGGCGCTGGCCGTCGGTCTGGTCTCGGGATCGATCCTCACCCGGTTCGTGCGCTCGGCGGTGCTGGAGTCGATGAGCCGCGAGCACGTCCGCACCGCCACCGCGAAGGGCCTGCCCGCGGGGGTGGTCCTGCGCCGCCACGTAGTCCGCGGCGCTCTGGTCCCGATCGTCACCGTGACCGGCGTGCAGCTCGCGACGCTGCTGGGCGGGGTCGTCGTGGTCGAGGTGATCTTCGCCTGGCCGGGCATTGGCCGGCTGACCTACGAGGCGGTGCAGGCCCGGGACTATCCGGTGATGCAGGGGGCGGTGCTGATGTTCGCTGCGGTGTTCCTGGTCGTGAACCTGGTCGTGGACCTGGTGTACGCCGCCCTCGACCCGAGGATCGCGCTGCGATGAGCGAGCAGACGACCCGCCCGGACGCCCACGCTCCGGATCCCGACGAGTCCGCCCAGCAGCCGGCCCCCGAGCAGCGGTTCGCAGCCCTGCGCGCCCTGCTGGCCAACAAGCTCGCGGTCGCCGGCCTGCTGGTGCTCGCGCTGCTCGTGCTGGCCGCCCTGTTCGGGCCCAGCCTCGCGCCGTACGGCGTCAACGCCGTCGACGTGCAGGACCGGTTGCAGGGCCCGTCCGGGGACCACTGGTTCGGCACCGACGAGCTGGGCCGCGACATCTTCAGCCGGGTGCTGGTCGCCGCCCGGGTCTCGCTCGAGGTCGGCGTGATCGCGGTGGGCATCTCCCTGGTGCTCGGCGTGGGCCTGGGGCTGGTCGCCGGCTACTACGGCGGCCGCGTGGACGACGTGGTGATGCGGGTGATGGACATGCTGTTCGCCTTCCCGGCGATCCTGCTGGCGATCGCCATCCTGGCAGTCCTCGGGCGGGGGGTGGCGAACGCCATGATCGCGATCGGCATCGTCTACACGCCGATCTTCGCGCGGATCTGCCGGGCCAGCGTGCTCAGCGTCCGCGAGGAGGTCTTCGTCCGGGCGGCGCGGTCCGTGGGTGCCAGCGACGTGCGGATCCTGCGGCTGCACGTGCTGCCCAACGTGCTGGCGCCGATCATCGTGCAGACCTCGCTCAGCCTGGCCTTCGCCATCCTCTCCGAGGCGGCGCTGTCGTTCCTGGGTCTCGGCATCCAGCCCCCGCAGCCGTCGTGGGGGCGGATGCTGTTCGACGGCCGCGGCTTCATCGAGCAGGCGTGGTGGATGGCGGTCTTCCCCGGCGCCGCCATCTTCGTGACCGTCCTCGCGTTCAACGTGGTGGGCGACGCCGCGCGGGACGCGCTCGACCCCAAGCAGCGCTCGGTCATCGAGTCCCGGGGCGCCTCGTGAGCGCCGAGGCGGTCGGTGGAGGACCCGGCGCCGCTCGGGAGCCGGGCCAGCCGGTGCTCGACGTGCGGGACCTGACCGTGCGGTTCGGCACGCGCAGCGGCGTGGCCACCGTCGTCGACCAGGTCAGCTGGCAGGTCGAGGCAGGTGAGACGCTGGCGATCGTCGGTGAGTCCGGGAGCGGCAAGAGCGTCTCGGCGCTCGCCGTCATGGGCCTCCTGGACTCCCCGCCGGCGCGGGTGTCGGGTGAGGTGTGGATGGACGGGCGCAACCTGCTGACGCTGCCCGAGCACGAGCGGCGCCGCACCCGGGGGCGCAAGATCGGGCTGGTGTTCCAGGACCCGATGACCTCGCTGAACCCGTTCCTCACCATCGGCCGTCAGGTCTCCGAGGGAGTCGAGCACCACCTGGGCCTGAGCGGGCGGGAGCTGCGGGACCGCGCGGTCGAGCTGCTCTCACTGGTCGGCATCCCGGCTCCCGAGGACCGGCTCGACGACTACCCGCACCAGTTCTCCGGCGGCATGCGGCAACGGGTGATGATCGCGATCGCCCTCTCCTGCGACCCGGAGGTGCTGATCGCCGACGAGGCCACGACCGCCCTCGACGTCACCACGCAGGCGCAGATCATCGAGCTGCTCGCCGGCCTGCAGGCGGACCTCGGGATGGCGGTCGTGTGGATCACCCACGACCTGGGCGTGGTCGCCGGCATCGCGGACCGCGTCTCGGTCATGTACGCCGGCCAGGTCGTCGAGGAGGCGCCGGTCGAGACGCTGTACGCCGACCCCCGGCACCCGTACACCCAGGGGCTCCTCGGCGCGCTGCCGGTCATCGGCGCACCCCAGGACGATCTCGCGACCATCAGCGGGCTGCCCCCGGACCCGTTGCGGATGCCCCCCGGGTGCCGGTTCTGGCCGCGGTGCCCGGTCCGCGCCGACGACCGCTGCCGGACCGAGCCGCCGCCGCTGCGAGAGGTCGCTGCCGGACACCGGGTCCGGACCTTCTACGACGTCACGGACGGGGAACGGAGGGAGTGGTGAGCGAGGAGATCCTGACCGTCGAGGACCTGCGGGTCTGGTTCCCGGTGCGCACCGGGAGCGGACTGCGGCGCGAGACCAGGCACGTCAAGGCCGTCGACGGCGTCGACCTGCGGGTACGCCGCGGTGAGACCCTCGGCGTGGTGGGGGAGTCCGGCTGCGGCAAGTCCACCACCGGCATGGCTCTGCTCCGGCTGGTGGAGCCGACCGGTGGGCGGGTCCGGCTCGGGGACGTGGACGTGACCGCGGCCGGGCGCCGCGAGCTGCGACGGCTGCGCCAGCGGGTGACGATGGTCTTCCAGGACCCCTACGCCTCGCTCAATCCCCGGCGCACCGTCGCCCAGAGCGTGGCCGAGCCGCTGGAGGTGCACGGCCTCTACGACGGGCGGCGGGCGCGGACCTCCCGCGTCACCGAGCTGCTGGAGATGGTCGGGCTGGGGTCGCAGTTCCTCCGCCGGCACCCGCACGAGCTCTCCGGCGGCCAGCGGCAGCGCGCGTCGATCGCCCGTGCCCTCGCCGTGGAGCCGGAGCTGATCGTGCTCGACGAGCCGATCGCCTCGCTCGACGTGTCGGTGCAGGCCCAGGTGATGAACCTGCTGGGCCGGCTGCAGCGCGAGCTGGGCCTGACCTACGTGTTCATCGCCCACGACCTGGCGGCGGTGCAGCACCTCAGCGACCGGGTCGCGGTGATGTACCTCGGCCGGGTGGTCGAGGAGGGCAGGCGCGACCAGGTGTACGGCGACCCCCAGCACCCGTACACCCGCGCGCTGCTCTCCGCCGTCCCGGTGCCGGACCCCGTCCGGGAGCGGAGCCGGCAGCGCATCGTGCTGACCGGTGACGTGCCCAGCCCACTGGATCCGCCCAGCGGCTGCAACTTCCGGACCCGGTGTGCGGACGCCTTCGAGCCGTGCCCGGAGGTGGACCCGGCCCTGCAGCCGGTGGGCGACGGCGCAGTCGTGGCCTGCCACCTCCACGGCGTGGTCGGCCGCCACGACGCCGGCGAGGTCGGCGAGGTCGGCGAGAGCGCGCGAACCCGAGCCTGATCCTGCAGCGACTCGGTAGTGTCGAGCCACGCCGACCCGACCGGAGGGAACCGCACATGACCGACACGACCGACCGGACCGGAGCAGAGGTCACCAGCACGGTCGCCGGAGCCCCGCTGGGTGCCGACGAGCTGCGCCGTCTCGACGCCTGGTGGCGCGCGGCCAACTACCTCTCGGTCGGCCAGATCTACCTGATGGGCAACCCGTTGCTGCGGGAGCCGCTCGTGCCCGGGCACGTCAAGCCGCGCCTGCTCGGGCACTGGGGGACGACCCCCGGCCTGAACTTCTGCTACGCCCACCTGAACCGGGCGATCATCGCCCGCGACCTCGACATGATGTACATCATCGGTCCCGGTCACGGCGGGCCCGGACTGGTGGCCTCGGCGTACCTCGACGGCTCCTACACCGAGGTCTACCCCGACATCACCCTCGACGAGGACGGGATGCGCAAGCTGTTCACCCAGTTCTCCTTCCCCGGCGGCATCCCGAGCCACGTCGCGCCCGAGACGCCCGGCTCGATCCACGAGGGCGGCGAGCTCGGCTACGCCCTGTCGCACGCCTACGGTGCCGCCTTCGACAACCCCGACCTCGTGGTCGCGGCGATCGTCGGCGACGGCGAGGCCGAGACCGGTCCGCTGGCGACGAGCTGGCACTCGAACAAGTTCCTCGACCCGCGGCGCGACGGCGCGGTGCTGCCGATCCTGCACCTCAACGGCTACAAGATCGCCAACCCGACCGTGCTGGCCCGGATCAGCGACGAGGAGCTCGACGCCCTGATGCGCGGCTACGGGCACACGCCGTACGTCGTCTCCGGGTCCGACCCCGAGGAGATGCACCAGGCCTTCGCCGCCACGCTCGACCACTGCCTCGACGAGATCTGCGACATCCAGCAGGGGGCCCGCAGCGGGCGGTCCTCGGTGCGGCCGCGCTGGCCGATGATCGTGCTGCGCTCCCCGAAGGGGTGGACCGGGCCGGAGGAGGTCGACGGGCACAAGGTGGAGGGCTACTGGCGCTCGCACCAGGTGCCGTTCGCCGACGCGCGCAAGGACGACGGGCACCGCCGGGTGCTCGAGGAGTGGATGCGCAGCTACCGGCCCGAGGAGCTCTTCGACGCCACCGGCGCCCCGGTGCCGGAGATCGCCGACCTGCATCCCCTCGGCCAGCGGCGGATGAGCGCGAACCCGCACAGCAACGGCGGCGAGCTGCTGCGTGACCTGCGGATGCCGGGCTTCCGCGACTACGCCGTCCCCGTGGAGAGCCCCGGCACCGGGGCGGTGGAGGCGACCCGGGTGCTCGGCGGCTTCCTGCGCGACGTGATGGCGCGCAACATGAGCTCGTTCCGGATGTTCGCCCCGGACGAGAACAGCTCCAACCGGCTGCAGGACGTCATGGAGGTGACCGACCGGACCTGGAACGCCGAGATCCGGTCCTACGACGACCACCTCGCCGTCGACGGCCGGATCATGGAGATCCTCTCCGAGCACACCTGCCAGGGCTGGCTGGAGGGCTACCTGCTCACCGGCCGGCACGGGTTCTTCTCCTGCTACGAGGCGTTCATCCACCTCGTCGACTCGATGTTCAACCAGCACGCCAAGTGGCTGAAGACCAGCGACGACATCCCCTGGCGGCGGCCCATCGCCAGCCTGAACTACCTGCTCACCTCGCACGTGTGGCGCCAGGACCACAACGGCTTCTCCCACCAGGACCCCGGGTTCATCGACCACGTGGTGAACAAGAAGGCCGACGTCATCCGGGTCTACCTGCCCGCCGACGCCAACACGCTGCTGTCGGTGGCCGACCACTGCCTGCGCAGCCGGCAGTACGTCAACGTGATCGTGGCCGGCAAGCAGCCGTCGCTGCAGTACCTCGACATGGACGAGGCGATCGTGCACGCCACCAAGGGCATCGGCATCTGGGACTGGGCCAGCAACGACCAGCAGCAGGAGCCGGACGTGGTGATGGGCTGTGCCGGCGACGTCCCGACGATGGAGGCGCTCGCCGCCTCGGAGCTGCTGCGTGACTTCTTCCCCGACATCCGGATCCGGTTCGTCAACGTGGTGGACCTGATGCGCCTGCAGGACCACACCGAGCACCCGCACGGGCTCCCGGACGCCGACTTCGACGCCCTGTTCACCAAGGACAAGCCGGTGATCTTCGCCTACCACGGCTACCCGTGGTTGATCCACCGGCTCACCTACCGGCGCACCAACCACCACAACATCCACGTCCGCGGCTACAAGGAGGAGGGCACCACCACCACGCCGTTCGACATGGCCGTCATGAACCAGATCGACCGCTTCAACCTGGCGATGGACGTGATCGACCGGGTGCCGCGGCTGCAGGCCACCTCCGGGCACGCCCGCGAGACCCTGAAGAACAAGCTGATCGAGCACCGGATCTTCGTGCGCTCGCACGGCGAGGACATGCCGGAGATCCGGAACTGGGAGTTCTCCCGGGGCGACGGCTCGGTCCTCACCACCGCGGACGCCGAGCGGACGGCGCCCGAGGGCTGAGGTCGGCCGAGCGGATCGCCCGTAGCGGACGAACCGCGCACGAGGTGACACCCGTGGCACGCGACCTGAGGCCTTAGGTCCCGTGTGTGCCGGTCTGGCACCGGAGACGCTGGAACCGACAACCAGGGTCCACCGGAGGCGAACGACGATGACCTACTTCCACTACCGACGGGTTCGCGGCAGCCGGAGCGAGGGGGTCTACGCCGGGACGGACATGGTCGGCCGGGTCAGCCTCAAGACGGACTGGCGCGCCCGGCTGGCGTTGCGCACCGGCGACGACGGCTACCAGGCGGTGCAGCCCGACGGGACGGTCCTTCCACAGCTCTACCGCAGCCGGCACGACGCGGCCGAGGCGCTCTACGCGATCGTGGTCGACCCGGGCGACGCGCTCACCGGGTGAGCCCGAGCTCCTCGAGAGGGGCGGCGAGCTGCCGTGCGCCGGTCCGTTCCGCGCCGACCCCTGCGCTCACCACGAAGCCGATCCCGAGCAGGGGCAGCAGTCCCGGCCGCTGGTCGAGCAGCAGCCAGCCCACGACGAGGGCGATCGCCGGCTCCAGGCTCATCAGCGTGCCGAAGGCCGCGGTGGTCAGCCGGCGCAGCGCCAGCAGCTCCAGGACGAAGGGGACCACCGGCAGCAGCAGGGCCATCCCGAGCCCGGCCAGCCACAGCCCGGGGGTCATCTGGGGCAGGGTGGCCGGTCCGGCGACGATCGTGGCGACCACGGCGGCGACCGGCAGGGACACCGCGAGCCCCTGAACGCCGGCGACCTCGTCGCCGACGTGCTGGGTGAGCAGGATGTACGTCGCCCAGCAGGCCGCCGCGCCGAGGGCGAACAGCACGCCGACCACCTCCACCTGCCCCTGCCAGGGCTCGGTGAGCAGCAGCACGCCGGCCCCGGCCAGCGCCGGCCACAGCAGCATGCGTCCGCCGCGGCTGCGGGCCACCGCGACACCGAGCGGCCCCAGGAACTCCAGGGCGCTCGCCGTGCCCAGCGGCAGCCGGGTCACCGCGGCCATGAAGAGGAGCGTGACGCCGGCGGTCACGACGCCCAGGGCGCCGGCGGCCAGCAGGCTGCGACGGGTGAAGCCGGCCCGCGCGGGCCGGATCAGCAGCACGAACAGGCCCCCGGCCCACACCAGCCGGAGCCAGGCGGCGCCGGCCGCCCCCACGTCGGCGGCCAGCCCCACGGCGACCGCGAGCCCGAGCTGCACCGACGTCATGGACACCAGGGCCATCCCGGTGCCGGTCCGGCTCGCGCGAGTGCTCATGGCGACCAGTAGGCCAGAGCGGAACCGTCCATGTCCACGTGGTGACGGTGGACAAACCGTTCGCGAGCAGTGAACGATTCCTCTCATGGACCCCCGGCGTCTCGAGCTGCTGCTCGCCCTGTCACGGCTCGGTTCCATGCGCGCGGTCGCCGACGAGCTGGGGACCACCACCTCGACGGTGTCGCAGCAGCTCGCGGTCCTCGCCCGGGAAGCGGGCACGCCGCTCGTGGAGCCTCAGGGGCGCCGGGTGCGGCTGACTCCCGCCGGAACGCGGCTCGCCGGCCATGCCGTCACCGTGCTGGCCGCCCTCGAGGCGGCGCGCGCCGACCTCGACCCCACGGCCGCGCCGGCCGGGACTGTTCGGGTGGCCGCCTTCGCGACGGCGGTGCGGCAGGCGCTGCTGCCCGCCGTACGCCGGCTGGGCGAGGCGTGTCCGGAGGTGCGCCTGCAGGTCCACGAGCACGAGCCTCCCGAGGCGCTCGCGCTGCTGGGGGCCGACCAGGTCGACCTGGCGCTCACCTACGACTACGACTTCGCCCCCGCCTCGTTCGACGCGGTGCTGGCCGCGCGGGCGATGGGCGCGACCCGGTGGGGGCTGGGGGTGCCGGCGGACAACGCCCCGGTCGCGCCGGGGGAGGGGGCCGTGGCGGTCGTGGCCCGCTACCGCGAGCACGACTGGATCGTGAACTCGCGCAACACCGCAGACACCGAGGTCGTGCGGACGCTGGCCTCCCTGGCCGGATACGCGCCCTCGATCACCCACCACGCGGACAGCCTCGACCTGGTCCAGGACATGATCACGGCCGGCATGGGGGTCGGCCTGCTGCCGGTCGACCAGCCGGTGCACGCAGGCGTGCGCGTCCTGGCGCTGGCCGACCCGGTGGTCACGCTCCGGGCGTTCGCGGTGGTCCGTCGGGGGCGCGAGCAGTGGCCCCCGCTGGCGCTGGTGCTGGACGAGCTCGCGGGCGTCGAGCTGCGCTGACGGGCCCCGGACGCGTCCTCAGGCCGCGGCCGGCTCGTCCGCGCCGGTCCCGCGCTGCGCCCGGTCGGCCCGGGTGTCGTCGAGGCGGCGCATCGCGGGAGTCGCCGCGACCCCGTGCACGAGCACCGAGAGCGTGATCGTGAAGGCCACCGTCGCCCACAGGGTCTCCAGGTCGGCGAAGTCGCCGTGCGTCGACGCGTAGGCCAGGTAGTACAGCGAGCCCACCCCGCGCACCCCGAAGAAGGCCACGGCGAGCCGCTCCTGAGGAGTCAGGACGTGCTCGCCGACCTGGCACGTGCGCCGCTCCACCCGCAGCGACACGATCCCCGACAGCGGGCGCACCACCAGCACGAGCGCCAGCCCGACCGCCACTCCCTGCCAGGTCAGGTGGGCCAGCAGGCCGTTGGTGACCGCCACGCCCAGCAACAGCAGGACGATGAGGGTCAGCAGCCGCTCGAGCCGCTCCACGAGCTGGTGCATGTGCACGTGGTACTGCGACCCGCGCTCGGCCGACCTGAGCCCCAGCGCGCACGCGAACACCGCCAGGAAGCCGTAGCCGCCGACCAGCTCGGCCACGCCGTAGGAGAGCAGGACCGCGGCCAGCGCGAGCAGGGGCTCTCCGGTCTCGGCCAGACGCAGGGACGGCGTCGGCGACCGGAAGGCGACGTGCGCCAGCAGCCAGCCCACCGCGGCCCCGACCACGAGGCCGAGCACGAGCTTGCCGACCAGCTCCCAGGCGAGCCAGCGCAACCCCCACTCGCTGACCGCGCCGAGCGTGGTGAGGAAGATCGCGGCGTAGACGAAGGGGAAGGCCAGGCCGTCGTTGAGGCCCGCCTCGGAGGTGAGGGCGAAGCGCACCTCGTCGGACTCGTCGATGGAGCTGGCGCCCGCCTCCGCGTGCTCCGGGTCGATCACCGTCGGCCCCCCGACCTGCACGTCCGAGGCGAGGACCGGGTCGGTGGGGGCCAGCACGGCGCCCAGCAGGAGCGCGCCCGCGGGGGCCAGTCCCATCAGACCCCAGCCGAGGAGGGCGACGGCGGCGATGCACAGCGGCATCGCGATCGCGAGCAGCCGCCACGTCGCCCCCCAGCGCCGCCAGCTCGAGCGGGCACGCACCTGGAAGGGCCGGTCCAGGGCCAGCCCGACGCCCATCAGGGCGACGATGACCGCGAACTCGGTGAGGTGCTCGACGAACGTGGCGTTGAGCATCGGCGCCGGGGAGACGCCGTCGGGCAGCGGTGCGAGCCCGATGGTGGCGCCGACGAGCAGCAGCACCATCGGCGCCGAGACCGCCTGCCGGTGCAAGGCCCTGGGCAGGACCACGGCCAGCAACAGGGAGACCCCGATCACCAGGTAGACGACACTGGTGGTGTCGACGCTCATCGGTCGCTGCGCTCACGTGGATTCACGTCGGCATGTCTACCCACTCCGTCCCACCTCGACTCGTCGGCTGCCATCCCGCCCAGCGAGGGCTCGCCTCCGCGGCCGAGTCGGGCGGGTGGTCTGGGCAAGCGGTTTCGGGTCGGGTCGGTCGGGCAACCCATGGCTGTACCCCATGGACGCAGGTTCATTCCTGCCCGCGCGTGCTCGCGTGGTCGAGGAGAGGAAGCCGATGCCGGAGCTGTTCATCGACGGAGAGTGGCGCGACGCCGCCGACGGCGCCACCCGGGAGATCCGGTGCCCCGCGGACGGGTCGCTGGTGGCGACGGTGGCCGAGGGCACCGACAAGGACGCGCTGGACGCCGTACGCGCGGCGCGGCGGGCCTTCGACGAGGGCCCGTGGCCGCACACCGCTGCCCCGGAACGAGCCGCGGTCCTGCACCGCTTCGCCGACCGGCTGGAGGAGGAGAAGGACCACGTCGCCCGGCTGGAGTCGCGCGACACCGGCAAGCGCGTCGTTGAGTCGCAGATCGACATCGACGACGTCGTCGCGGTGTTCCGGCACTTCGCGGGGCTGGCCGGGGCCGAGGCCGGCCGCGTGGTGGACCCCGGGATGCCTGACGTCTCGAGCCGGGTCGTGCAGGAGCCGGTCGGCGTGTGCTCCCTGATCACGCCTTGGAACTACCCGCTGCTGCAGACGTCGTGGAAGGTCGCGCCCGCCCTCGCCGCCGGCTGCACCTTCGTGCTGAAGCCCAGCGAGCTCACCCCGTCCACGGCGATCTGGCTGATGACGGCGCTGACCGACGCCGGGGTGCCCGCCGGAGCGGCGAACCTGGTGCTGGGAGCCGGGGCGCGGGTCGGCCCCACCCTCACCGAGAGCCCCGAGGTGGACCTGGTCTCCTTCACCGGCGGCGTGGTCACCGGGCGCAGCATCATGGCGTCGGCCGCGCCGACGGTGAAGAAGGTCGCCCTCGAGCTGGGCGGCAAGAACCCCAACGTGGTCTTCGCCGACGCCGACGTGGACGCCGCCGTCGACAACGCGCTCACGGCCGTCTTCCTCGACTCCGGGCAGGTCTGCTCGGCCGGTGCGCGCCTCGTGGTCGAGGAGTCCCTGCACGACGAGGTCGTGGCCGAGCTGGTCCGCCGGGCCCGGGCGATCCGGCTGGGCGGCCCGTTCGACGACGCCGCGGAGACCGGTCCGCTGATCAGCGCCGAGCACCTCGCCAAGGTCGAGGCCTACGTCGCCGCCGCCGTCGAGGAGGGCGCCGAGGTCGTCGTCGGGGGCGGTCGGCCCGACCCGACCGAGCACCGGGAGCTGGCCGACGGCTGGTTCTTCGAGCCGACGATCCTGACCGGCTGCGACACCACGATGCGATGTGTCCAGGAGGAGTCCTTCGGGCCGGTGCTGACGGTGGAGACCTTCTCCGGCGGCACCTCCGACGAGACCGAGGACGCCGCCGTGGCGATCGCCAACGACACGATCTACGGCCTGACCGCCGCGGTGTGGACCCAGGACGCCGGCCGCGCCGAGCGGGTCGCCCGGCGGCTGCGCGCCGGGACGGTCTGGATCAACGACTTCCACCCCTACGTCCCGCAGGCCGAGTGGGGCGGCTACAAGCAGTCGGGCATCGGGCGCGAGCTCGGGCTCGCGGGGCTCGAGGAGTACCGCGAGACCAAGCACATCTGGCACAACCTCCGCCCCGCCCCGGCGGGGTGGTTCTCCCGGCCCGGCGACACAGGAGCGAGCGCATGAGCAGCAGCCGAGCGTCCTACGACTGCGTGATCGTCGGGGGAGGATCGGCGGGGTCGGTGCTGGCCAACCGGCTGAGCGCCGACCCCGGCACGTCCGTCCTGGTGCTGGAGGCCGGGCGCAGCGACTTCCGCCTCGACCCGTTCATCCACATGCCCGCCGCCCTGCCGTACCCGATCGGCAACCCGCTCTACGACTGGCGCTACGAGTCCGAGCCCGAGCCGTTCATGAACGGGCGGCGCGTCTTCCACGCCCGCGGCAAGGTGCTCGGCGGCTCCTCCAGCATCAACGGGATGATCTTCCAGCGCGGCAACCCGATGGACTACGAGCGGTGGGCCGCCGACCCGGGGATGGACGCCTGGGACTACGCGCACTGCCTGCCCTACTTCAAGCGGATGGAGACGACCACCGCCGGCGCGGACGCCTGGCGCGGGGGCTCCGGTCCACTGGTGCTCGAGCGGGGGCCGGCCGACAGCCCCCTGTTCGGCGCGTTCTTCGAGGCCGTCCAGCAGGCCGGGTATCCGCTGACCGACGACGTCAACGGCTACCGCCAGGAGGGCTTCGCCAAGTTCGACCGCAACGTGCACCGCGGTCGCCGGCTCAGCGCGGCCCGCGCCTACCTGCACCCGGTGATGAGCCGCAGGAACCTCACCGTGCACACGCTCGCGCACGTGACCGGCCTGCGCATGCGGGGCAACCGGGTGGTCGGCGTGGACTACACCCGCGGCCGGCGGCTGCACCGCAGCGTGGACGCGGGGGAGGTGCTGCTCTGCGGCGGCGCCATCAACTCCCCCCAGCTGCTGCAGCTGTCGGGGATCGGCAACGCCGAGGAGCTGCGCGCCGCAGGTGTCGACCCGGTGGTGGAGCTGCCGGGCGTGGGGGAGAACCTCCAGGACCACCTCGAGGTCTACATCCAGCACGCCGCGAAGCAGCCGGTCTCCATCGCGCCGTGGCTCAAGCACCGGCACAAGCCCCGCATCGGCGCGGAGTGGATGTTCCTGCGCCGCGGCGTCGGCGCCTCGAACCACTTCGAGGCCGGCGGCTTCATCCGCAGCAACGACGAGGTGGCCTATCCCAACCTGATGTTCCACTTCCTGCCGATCGCGATCCGCTACGACGGGTCGAAGCCGGCCGAGTCACCGGACGGGCAGGGACACGGCTACCAGGTGCACATCGGCCCGATGTACTCCGACGTCCGCGGCACCGTGAAGATCCGGTCCGCCGACCCCTACGAGCACCCTGCTCTGCAGTTCAACTACCTCTCGACCGAGAACGACCGCCGCGAGTGGATCGAGATGATCCGCGCCACCCGGCACATCCTGGGGCAGCCGGCCTTCGCGCCGTTCAGCGCCGGCGAGATCTCGCCCGGGCCCTCGGTCGAGACCGACCAGGAGATCCTCGACTGGGTCGCCAAGGACGCCGAGACGGCCCTGCACCCGTCCTGCACGGCGAAGATGGGCACCGACCCGCTCAGCGTCGTGGACCCCCGGTCGATGAAGGTGCACGGCACCGAGGGCCTGCGCGTGGTGGACGCCTCGGTGATGCCCTACGTCACCAACGGCAACATCTACGCGCCGGTGATGATGCTCGCCGAGAAGGCAGCCGACCTGATCGCCGGCAACGACCCACTCGCCCCGCTCGACGTGCCCTTCTACCGGCACGGCACCGGGATGCCGCTCTACCCCGAGGGCGACCCGCGCAACAACCAGACCCGGCCCGGGACCGTCGCCGGGCCCGCAGCCCGCCGGACGGGAGCCGCACATGAGTGAGCAGAGCACCGCAACGGGTCCGAGCCGCGGGCCCTCGGACGGCCTCGAGAACGAGCCGCCCGCCCGGATCAACAAGGTCGTCTTCGGCGGCTCGGCGGTGATCACGCTGGTGATCGCGGTGTGGGCGATCGTCGCACCGACCTCCGCGGCCAGCACCATCGGCGTCGTCGTCGGCTGGACGACCGAGTGGTTCGGCTGGTTCTACATCGCCCTGGCCACCGCCGTGCTCGTCTTCGTGGTGTTCCTCGGCGTCTCCCGCTACGGGCGCACCAAGCTCGGTCCGGAGCACTCCCGACCGGAGTTCAGCACCTTCGCCTGGGCGGCGATGCTGTTCGCGGCGGGCATCGGCACCGACCTGATGTTCTTCGCGGTCGCCGAGCCGGTGACGCAGTACCTCGCCCCGCCGGTCGGGCAGGGCGAGACCGTGGGCGCGGCCCGCGACGCGACCGTGTGGACGCTGTTCCACTACGGCATCAGCGGCTGGGGGATGTACGCCCTGATGGGCATGGCGCTGGCCTACTTCTCCTACCGGATGAACCTTCCGCTGGCGATCCGCTCCTCGCTGTACCCGATCTTCGGCAAGCGGGTCAACGGTCCCCTGGGCGACGGCGTGGACATGGCCGCGGTCGTCGGCACGATCTTCGGCGTCGCCACCTCGCTCGGGATCGGCGTGGTGCAGCTCAACTTCGGCCTCGACGCGCTGTTCGGGATCCCGCAGAGCACCGCCGCCCAGGTCGGGCTCGTGGTGATCGCGGTCGTCGTCGCGACCGTCTCGGCCATCAGCGGCGTGGACAAGGGCATCAAGCGGCTCTCCCAGCTCAACGTGCTGCTCGCGATCGGGCTGGCCCTGTTCATCCTGGTGACCGGCAAGACCGCCTTCCTGCTCAACGGCCTGGTGCTCAACGTCGGCGACTTCGTCAGCAGCTTCAGCGACAAGACGCTGCAGACCTTCGCCTTCTCCGACACCGGCGACTGGATGGGCTTCTGGACCCTGTTCTTCTGGGCCTGGTGGATCGCCTGGGCGTCGTTCGTGGGGCTGTTCCTGGCCCGGATCTCGCGCGGACGCACCATCCGCCAGTTCGTGGCGGGCACGATGATCATCCCGTTCACCTACATCGTCATGTGGATCTCGATCTTCGGCAACAGCGCCATCGACCTCGTGCGCAGCGGGAACGCCGAGTTCGGCGACCTGGCCATGAACACGCCCGAGGCCGGGTTCTACACCATGCTGATGGACTACCCGCTGTTCCCGCTGGTCGGCTCCGTCGCGACGTTCGTGGGCCTGCTGTTCTACGTGACCTCTGCCGACTCCGCGGCTCTGGTGCTGGCCAACCTCAGCTCGACGCTGCGCACGCCGTACGACGACGGGACCCCGCGCGTGCGGATCTTCTGGGCGCTGGCGACGGGCCTGCTGACGATCGCGATGCTCCTGGTCGGCGGGGTGCCGGCGCTGCAGAACGCGACGGTGATCATGGGCCTCCCGTTCGCTTTCGTGATGGTGCTGGTCATGATCGGGCTCTACAAGGCGCTGCGGGTCGAGGCGGTGCGGGCCGAGAGCGTGCGGCACTCGATGCCGGGCGTGCTGTCGTGGCGCAGCGCAGCCACCGAGGGCGTGCACCCCGCGCGGCCGTGGCGGCAGCGGCTCTCGCGGGCCCTGGCCTTCCCGGACAACGCCAAGGCCCAGCAGTACCTCGTCGACGTGGCGCTCCCGGCGCTCGACGACGTCGCCGCCGAGCTGGAGCGGCAGGGGATCGAGGCACGGTCCGGACGGATCGAGGACAACGGCTCGTCGTACGTCGAGCTGGTGGCGTGCCCCGACGAGCCGCACCCGTTCCACTACGTGATCTGGCCGTGCGAGGCGCCGGTCCCCGTCTACGGCGGGCGCGCCCCGCGAGGCGACGACCGGTACACCCGGCTGGAGGTGCACCTGCACGAGGGCGGGCAGGGCTACGACGTGATGGGCTACACCCACACCCAGCTGATCGACGACGTGCTCGACCAGTACGAGCGGCACCTGGAGTTCCTGCGGCTGAGCGAGACCGACACGGCTGTCGTCTGAGCGCACGGCGGCGTCGCGCCCCACCCCGGTCGACCCCAGTCGCCGGGATTCCGACTGCCCGCTACCCTCGGGGCATGAGTAGCCGGCGCACCCCGCACGAGGAACGACGGCCGGGCGCGGACCCGCAGCCCACGCCGTACCCCCGCTGGGTCCAGGCGGTGGCGCTGCTGCTGGTGGCGGCGCTGGTGTTCTGGGCCGTGGCCTCGATCTTCTAGGCCGCCTCCTGGGTGGCCCTGCACGGGTCAGGCGGCCGTGGCCTTCTCGAGGGCGGCCAGCTCGTCGTCGAGGTGCACCAGGAGCCGCTGCAGGTGCGGCACGGTCCGGCGGCAGCCGGTGAGCCCGAAGCCCAGGTTGCCGGCGTAGGACGTGCACGTGATGTTCAGCCCCATCCCGTGGATCGGGATCGAGAGCGGGTACACCCCGACGAGGCGGGCGCCGTTGTGGAACAGGGTCTGGCGCGGGCCCGGCACGTTGCTGATGATCAGGTTGAACGGCGGCCGGGTGACCCCCGAGAGCCGCAGCAGCGGAGTGACCAGCGCAGGGGTCAGGCCCAGGGCGCTCATCGCCAGGATCTGCATCGGCGTCATCGAGCCGAGAGCCCGCTTGCCCTCGACCATCGAGTGGTGCACGGCCTGCAGCCGGTCGGCCGGGTCGGGCAGGTGGGTGCCCAGCGAGGCCATCACCGCGCCGAGGGCGTTGCCGCCGTCGGTCGAGGCGGTGTGCGCCTGCTTGGCCTGCAGGCCCACCGGCACCATCGCCACCAGAGGCGCGTCGGGCAGCTCGCCCATCTCGCGGAGGTAGGCGCGCATCGCGCCGCTGCACATGGCCAGCACCACGTCGTTGATAGTGGTGCCCGTGGCCGCCCCGACCGCCCGGATCCGCTCGACCGGCCACTGCTGGGCGGCGAACCGGCGGCTGCCGGTGATGTTCTGGTTGATCAGCGTGCGGGGGGCGTAGAGCGACACCGCGGAGGTCTCGTTGCGCACCCCGCGGGCCAGGGTCCGCACCAGCGCACCGGGAAGGCCGGCCGCGTCGGCGCTGAGGGCGAGGGCCGAGCGCAGCGCGCGGACCGGTACGTCGTGCAGGCCCCCGGCCGGCCCGTCGGAGTGGTCGGGCTGGTCGGGGCGGTCCGGGCGGGCGGGACGGCGCCGGGCCGACCACGTCGGCGGCATGCCGCGCTGGTCGGGATCGGTGGACAGACCGCTCTGCAGCAGGCGGATGCCGGAGACGCCGTCGACGAGGGCGTGGTGCATCTTGGTGTACACCGCCAAGCGGCCGTCCTGCATGCCCTCGATGACGTGCGCCTCCCACAGCGGCCGCTCGAGCGCCAGCCGGGTGCCGTGCAGCCGTGAGCACAGCTCGAGCAGCTCACGGACCCGCCCCGGTGCCGGCAGGGCGCTGTGCCGGACGTGGTACTCGAGGTCGAACTGCTCGTCCGGGCTCCACAGGGCGTACTGGCCGCCGGTGGCCACCGAGCGGCGCGGCCGCTTGCGGAACAGGGGGGCGACGTCGCGCACGGCGAGCATGTCGGCGACGTGGTCGCGGTAGAACTCGGGACCGGCGCCGTCGGGCTTGGCGAACAGCTGCAGCGAGCCGACGTGCATCGGCTGGCGTCGGTTCTCGGCCAGCAGGAACGCCATCGACGTCGGGTCCATCGGTGTGGGCACGCTTCTCCCCTCTCGAGGTGCACCGATCCTTCCCTACCTCGTGTGACGACAACCACCCCCACCCCGATTCGTCCGCGTTCGCGAGCCGGGTTGCCGCGGGGCAGGAGCGGACGAATCGGGGTTCACCCGTCGTAGGCGACCTCGTCGCGCCAGCCGTCGACGGGCTGGTGCGCGGCGTCGTACAGCGCCTCGGCGACGCGTGCGGGGTCGAAGGCCGTCCCCGCTGCCAGGGTGCCGTTGACCGTGAGCGAGACCGCCCGGATCCCGTCGGCGCGCACGGTGGCGTCGAGGGAGCGCACCAGGTTGCGCACCGCGGCCTTCTGCACCCCGAGGGAGGCGGCGCGGTTCCACGGCCGGTCGGCGGCCATGCTGCCGGTGACGCTGATCCTCGCCCCGGCCGGCATGAACGGCCGGGCGGCCTGCACGGTGGTGAGCAGCCCGCCGACCCCGATGCGTACGTCGTCGAGCAGCTCCTCGGCGGTCAGCTCGAGCGGGTCCTTCTCGCGGAAGGCGCTCGGGTTGTAGTGCACGACGTCGATCGACCCGGAGAACCCGCCGAACCGGGTCACCGCGGCCGTGAGCGCCTCGGCGTCGGCGATGTCGACGGCGCTCCAACCGGTGCTGATCCCCTCGCCCTGCAGGGTGCGGCCCAGTGCGTCGAGCTCGTCTGCGGACCGGGAGACCAGCGCGGCCGCGAAGCCCTCGCGGCCGTAGCGACGGGCCAGGGCCGCCCCGATCCCGGGGCCCGCGCCCACCACGAGCAGCACTCGATCGCCCATCGTCCCTCCTCGCTCGGGTCGGGCCGGCACCGCCGCCGGCATCGACAGCGTCGGGGCTCGAACCTAGCGCAGCGCGCGTCCGGTGCCGACCCGGCAGACTGGCACCGTGTCCGCGGCGCCGCACCGGTGGGTGCTCCACGTCGACCTCGACCAGTTCATCGCTGCTGTCGAGGTGCTCCGCCGACCCGAGCTGGCCGGCCGGCCGGTCGTGGTCGGCGGTCGGGGCGACCCCACCGAGCGGGGCGTGGTCTCCACCGCCTCCTACGAGGCTCGCGAGCACGGCGTCCGCTCGGGCATGCCGCTGCGCACGGCCGCCCGCAAGTGTCCCGCCGCGGTGTTCCTCGCTGTCGACGCGCCGGCGTACGACGCGGCATCGGCGCAGGTCATGGACGCGCTGCGCTCCTTCGGGGTGCCGGTGGAGGTCCTCGGCTGGGACGAGGCGTTCCTCGGCGTCGACGTCGAGGACCCGGAGGCCTTCGCCACCGCCGTGCGCTCCGCCGTCCTCGAGGCCACCGGGCTGCACTGCTCGGTGGGCATCGGGGACAACAAGGTGCGCGCCAAGAACGCGACCGACCTCGGCAAGCCGCGCGGCACCTTCCGGCTGACGGAGGACAACTGGCTGGAGGTGATGGGGGAGCGGCCCACCCAGGCGCTGTGGGGCGTGGGCAGCAAGACGTCGGCGAAGCTGGCCGCGCTCGGGATCCGCACCGTCGCCGAGCTCGCCGCCACACCCGCGCAGGCGCTGGCCGACCGGCTGGGTCCGACGATGGGGCCGTGGTACCGCCGGCTCGGGCGGGGCGCGGACTCCTCGGCCGTCGACCCCACCCCCTACGTCCCGCGCGGCCACGGCCGTGAGACGACCTTCCAGAGCGACCTCACCGACTGGGGCGAGGTCGAGGACGAGGTACGTCGCCTGGCCCGGCGCGTCCTGGAGGACATCCGTGCCGCGGGGCGGCCGGCCGTCCGCGTCGGCCTCAAGGTCCGCTACGCGCCGTTCGAGACCCGGACCCGGAGCAGCGCCCTGTCCGCTCCGACGACGCAGGAGGCGCCGGTGCTGGCGACCGCCACGCGTCTGCTCGCCGAGTTCGACCACGAGCGGGCGGTCCGGCTGCTCGGCGTACGACTCGAGATGGCCGGCGTTCTAACTACGCATAGTGGGTGAAACCGGTACATACGATGCCGCCGTGACTAGTCGGGATAGTCACCCGATGTCATTTCGCTCGCCGAAAGCCCCCTAAACGCCCACACATCTCCCTTCCGGACAGGACAGGCCTTACGGTGCACATCGTCCCCCCATCCGAATGTGAACACTGGGAGATCACATGACGCGAAACAACAAGGCGACCTCGCGTGCACGCACGCTTCGTCTCACCGGCGCCGTGGGAGCCGGCGCCCTGGTCCTGGGCATGGTGACCGTCGGCGCAGCCGTCGCCTCCACCCCCGACTCCGACAAGGCCTCGGTGCAGCTCGCCTCGCCGAAGCGCACCAAGGAGATCCGGCCCGTCAAGGACCTGGCTGCCCCCAAGCGCACCAAGGAGGCGTCCCTGGCCGCGCCGAAGCGCACCAAGGAGGCCACCCCGTCGATGACGCTCAAGGCGCCGAAGCGCACCAAGGAGGCGACCCTGGCCGCGCCGAAGCGCACCAAGGAGGCCACCCCGTCGATGACGCTCAAGGCGCCGAAGCGCACCAAGGAGGCCACCCCGTCGATGACGCTCAAGGCGCCGAAGCGCACCAAGGAGGCCACCCCGTCGGTGGCGCTCAAGGCGCCGAAGCGCACCAAGGAGGCCACCCCGTCGGTGGCGCTCAAGGCGCCGATGCGCACCAAGGAGGCCACCCCGTCGGTGACGCTCAAGGCGCCGAAGCGCACCAAGGAAGTGGCTCCGCAGAGCTGAGCGACCTGCGGCCCCCTCGCGGCGGCACCTCCGGGTGGCGTGCGCGAGGGGGCCGTCGTGCGTCCGGGTGAGCAAACGCACGTGTGCGGGCTCGCCGACGGGTGGTCTTGTTCGAGACACTGGTCGCGCGATGCCTGAGACGAAACAGATCAACAAGACCCTCGACTTCGCCCTGAGAGTGGGCGAGGTGCTGCTGTCCTCCGGGGCGGGCGCGGCCGACGTCAACGCCACGATGTGGTCGGTGGTCCACGCCTGTGGCCTGCGGGGCGTCGACGTCGACGTCACCTTCACCTCCTTGACGGTCACCCACCAGTCCGCCGACGACGAGGTGCCGAGGATCGCGGTCCGGCACGTGCGCCACCGCGAGACCGACTACGAGGACCTCACCGAGATCGACCACCTGGTACGGGACCTGATGACGGCCCGGATCGACCTCGACGAGGCCCGTGCCCGGCTGGCCCGGATCGTGTCCTCGGGCCACCGCCGCCCTCGCTGGGCGGCGACGACCGCGAACGGGGTGATGGGGGCCGGGGTCGGACTCCTGCTCGGCGGGACCTGGGTGGTGCTGGTCGTCGCCTTCGTCGCCGCCGTGCTGATCGACCGGCTGCACCGCGCCATGACCAGGCGCCGGCTGCCCGTCTTCTACCAGCAGGTCGCCGGTGGCCTCCTGGCGACGCTGCTCGCCCTGGGCACGGCGGCCGTCGGGCTGGCCAGCGACCCCTCGCTCGTGGTGACGGCCGCGATCGTGCTGCTGCTGGCGGGCATCGGGTTCATGGGAGCTGTCCAGGACGCGCTGACCGGCTTCCCGCTCACGGCCGGGGCCCGCACTCTCGAGGCGATGCTGGCCACTGCGGGCATCATCGCGGGGGTCAGCGGCGGGCTGGCGGTCGGTGACCTCTTCGGGGTGCAGTACGGACGGCTCGAACCGGGCGCGACCTCGCTGGCCGACGTGGGCGCCGTTGTGGTGGGGTCGGCGGTGGCCGCCGGTGCGTTCGCCTTCGCCTCCTACGCGCCGCTGCGCGCGGTGGCACCGATCGCGCTGATCTCCGGTATCGCCTCGCTGGTGTTCGTCGGGGTGGAGAGCCAAGGGTTCGGCCGGGCCTGGTCCGCGGCGTCCGCGGCGATCCTGATCGGCGTGGTGTCCTACTCCGTGGCCGGCCGGGTCAACGTGCCGCCGCTGGTCGTGGTCGTCCCGGCCATCGTGCCGCTGCTGCCGGGCCTGTCGATCTACCGCGGCCTCGCGCTGCTCGGCATGGGAGGCGACGGCATCCTGTTCCTGGTCAACGCCGTCGCGATCGCGATCGCGCTCGCCTCAGGGGTGCTGCTCGGCGAGTACTTCGCCCAGCCGCTCAAGCGGGAGGCACGACGGCTGGAGGACCGGCTGGCCGGTCCCCGGCTGGTGGGACCGCTGCGGGCCCGTGCGGTCAAGCGGTCGCCGGGCCGCCAGGCGGTGCAGACGTCGGCAGCCGGCTGAGCCACCGCGCGGCCACCGCCCCGTCGTACGGCGGGCAGCGGCTCGACAGGGCGTGCCGGACGGCGTCGCACGACGCGGTCGCGAGCCGCACGAGGTCATCGGGATAGCCGAGGCGCACGCGGTGGTCGGCGAACTCGTCCTCGTCGTCGACCCACACCCGACCGGTGCGTCCCCGAACCACGTCGAGGTCGAGGTCGACCATGCTGACCGTGGCACCGTCCCACACCGGGGAGGTGCTGATGTCGACGTAGGTCTCGACCGCTCCCTCGGGCAGGTGCGTGCGGCCGGAGGCGTAGAACGTCGCGACGAACGCGTCGTCGCGGGGCAGCAGCACCACGAAGCCCAGCGGCGTGCAGAAGTCGGCGCCCGGCCTCCGTAGCCTCGTCCCGGCCGGGGCGCCGAGCCACACCCCGTGCTCGTCCTCGCCGAGCCGCACCGCGTCGTACTCCCAGTGCGGACGCTCACGCCACTTGGTGAATCGGACCCGGACCTGGTACACGGGGCGATCGTAGGCGCCCGCGGCCAGGCAAGGCCGCCAGCGCGCCGTCAGGGAGCGAGTCGCCTCGCCAGACGGGCGACCACGTCCTGGTAGCGGGGGCCGACCAGGCGCACCAGCAGGTCGAGCACCTGCGCGTCGGCGCCCACCACGGCACGAGGCCGGCCGGCGCGCACCGCCGCCCAGATGACCTCCGCCGCCCGCTCGGGGGTGGTCCGGGCGAGCTTGCGGTCGAAGTGCCGCGCCACCTCCGCCTGGTCGTGCGAGGCGGTCGCCCGGGCGTTGCGCGCGATCGCGGTCTTGATGCCGCCGGGATGCACGCAGGTGACGCCCAAAGGGTGGCCGGCCACGAGCATCTCCTCCCGCAGCGCCTCGGTGAAGCCACGGACCGCGAACTTCGCCGCGTTGTACGCCGTCTGGCCGGGCATGCCCATGAGGCCGAACAGGCTGGACATGTTCACGACGTGGCCCTCGCCGGACTCGATCAGGTAGGGCAGGAACTCCTTGGTGCCGTTGACCACGCCCCAGAAGTCGACGTCCATGATCCACTCGAAGTCGTCGTAGGCGACCTCCTCGAAGTTGCCGTGCAGCGCGACGCCGGCGTTGTTGACCACGACGTTGACCCGGCCACTCGTCTCGCGGACGGAGGCGGCGTAGGCGCGCATCGCGTCCCGGTCGCGGACGTCCAGCTTGTCGGTGCGGGGCCGGGGCAGCCCGTCCGCGGCGAGGAGTGCGGCGGTCTCCATCAGCCCGTTCTCGTCCCAGTCGCTCAGAGCGAGGTGCGCGTGCTGGCGGGCCGCGTCGAGCGCGAGCGCCCGGCCGATGCCCGAGCCGGCGCCGGTGATCACGACGACCTTGCCGTCCAGGGATCTCATGCGGGCACTCTCTCCTCGGGGGTGGTGCCGGAGTGGCCGGCCCGGGGTGGCGGCCCGACGGCGGTGGTCAGGTAGCGGTCGACGTCGAAGGACGCCAGCAGCCGGCGGAAGACGAACGTGGCCCGGGGCCACAGCGTGGTGTTGCGGCCATGGGAGTCGAGGTACCAGCTCGAGCAGCCGCCGCTGCTCCACACGGTGCGCCGCATCCGGCGCTGCAGGTCGGCGTTCCAGCGGCGCTGCGCCTCGGCCCGCGGCTGCACCGAGGCCAGCCGCCGGCGCCGCATGGTCGCAAGCGCATCGATCACGTAGGCGATCTGCGACTCGATGATCAACACCATGCTGGAGTGGCCCAGCCCGGTGTTCGGGCCGACCACCTGGAACAGGTTCGGGAAGCCGTGGACGGTGGTGCCCTTGTAGGCCGCCATGCCCTCGGCCGCCCACACCTCGGCGAGGGTGCGTCCGTCGCGGCCGGTGAGGTGCGCGGCGATCGGCGGCTCGGTGGCGTGGAAGCCGGTCGCGACGACAATGGCGTCGACCGGGCGCTCGGTGCCGTCGGCGGTGACGATCCCGGTCGGTGTCACCTTGGCGACGGGGTCGCTCACCAGGTCCACGTGCGCACGCGCCAGCGCGGGGTAGTAGTCGTTGGAGATCAGCACCCGCTTGCAGCCCAGCGCGTACGACGGCGTCAGCCGGGCGCGCAGCTGCGGGTCGTCGATGGCCTTGGCGATGTTGTGCAGGGCCGCCTTGCGCGCCGGAGCTGCCAGCCTCGGGTCGAGCGTGAAGCCGGGCACGTAGCACTCCCGGGTCCAGTAGATCGCGGTGCGGTAGAGCCGGCGCAGTCCCGGCAGGTGACGCAGCGCCAGCCGCTCGAGCCGGGAGTAGGCGCGGTCGCGGCGGGGGATCACCCACGGCGCGGTGCGCTGGTAGACGTCGAGGTGGGCGACCTGCTTCGCCAGCTCCGGCACGATCTGGATCGACGAGGCGCCGGTGCCGATCACCGCCACGCGCTTGCCGGTGAGCTCGACGTCGTGGTCCCACCGCGCGGAGTGGAACAGGTCGCCGGCGAAGGACCCGAGCCCGTCGATCTGCGCCATCCTTGGCTCCGACAGCCCGCCGGAGGCGGTGACGAGCACGTCGGCGCGCAGCTCCCCGGCGCTCGTGACGACCTGCCAGCACGACGACGCGTCGTCCCAGCGGGCCTCCCGCAACGCCGTACCGAACCAGAAGCGGTCCAGCACGCCGGACTCGCCGGCGACCCGGCGCAGGTACGCCTGGATCTCCGGCTGCGGGGAGAACGAGCGGGACCACTCACGGTTGGGGGCGAAGGAGAAGCTGTAGAGCTGGGAAGGGACGTCGCAGGCGGCCCCGGGGTAGGTGTTGTCCCGCCAGGTTCCGCCGACCTCGGCGCCCTTGTCGATGACGGCGTAGTCGAGCTCACCGTGCTGCCGCAGCCGGATCGCGGTGCCGAGACCGCCGAAGCCGGCGCCCACCACCAGCACCCGCACGTGCCGGGGAAGGGGACGGTCGCCGTGCGCCGCGGCGTCGGTAGCCGCGCCCGGTGAGTCGCTGCTGGTCATGAGGTCCGAACCTACGACGGCGTTGAACGGCCGTCAATAAGACTCGGCTGACGCGGAGTTCAGTAGGGTGGCCGTCCATGGGCACCACCCGGACCAGGATGAACCCGGACAGCCGCCGTGAGCAGCTGCTCGAGCTCGGCGTGCGGCTCCTGGCGACCAGGTCCCTGGACGAGCTGAGCATCGACATGCTCGCCGAGGAGGCCGGGATCTCCCGCGGCCTGCTGTACCACTACTTCGCGAACCGCAAGGACTTCCAGCGCGCGGTCGTACGGCGTGCGGCCGACGAGCTGGTCCGGGTCACCGCGCCACCCGTCGAGGGCGAGCCGCTCGAGCGGCTCGCGGCCTCGCTCGACGCCTACGTGGGCTACGTCGAGGCCAACCTGGCCGGCTACACCTCGCTGCTGCGGGCCGCGGCGAGCGGGGACGCCGAGCTCGAGCAGATCTACACCGAGTCCCGTGCCACGCTCACCGACCGGATCTTCGAGGCCCACCGGCCGGGCGCCAGGCTGCTGGACGTCCTCGGCGCACAGGACGGCGCGCGCTCGCGGATGATGGTCGCAGGCTGGTCGGCGATGACCGAGCAGGTGGTGCTGGCCTGGGTGCGCGACCCCCGGGGTGTCAGCCGGTCCGAACTGCTGGCGATGCTGGCCGGGTCGCTGCCCGGGGTGCTGGCCGCCGTCTGAGGCTCGGCACGCACGGCGACCGGCCGACCCCGCACCCCACGACGAGGGTGCCGGACCGGCCGGTCGATGCTGCCTATCGAGCCGCTGGGCGGCTATTTGAAGAGGCTGTAACCGCCGGGGCCGACCAGCAGGCCGACCACGATGAGGACGATGCCCATCAGCACGCCACCACGGATCAGGGTCACGATGCCCCAGATGACCAGGGCGACGGCGATGAGCCACAGGATGAATGTCATGTCAGTACTCCCTTCCGGGAGAAGAAGTGCCCTCCGGCGGGGGTTCCAAACCTGAGGTCGTCCGGTCGTGCGGCTCGGGAGCCGCCGCTCAGGCCTGCGCGACGGTGAACTGCACGCCGCCGCCGTCGTCGACCTGGGCGTCGAGGACCTTGTCGTCGAGGGTGGCCGCGGCGACCTCCTCGAGGAACACGCGCGCGCCCTCCTCCTCGACGACCTGGTCACCGGGCTGCGGCGCCTGGGTGGGCATCACGTGCAGGGCGGGGGAGTCGGGGGAGTCCTGGCTGATCCGCAGACCGCCGGAGGCGGCCTCGCCGGTCTGCTCGAGGAGGGTCTTGACGACGGTGCTGGCGTTCTCGGTCAGGGTGAGCATGAGCGGGTCTCCTTCTCACGGGTCCGTGGTCGCTTCGCGGTGAACGGCCCACCATGCCGGTCCTGGTGCCCGGACTCAAGTCGAGACCGGTTGCGCACCGTTCGTAGACTCACAGGCGACATGAGCGAGGCCAGCCAGCGAGACGCCGACCGCGACGACGCCTCGGGGCGTCCGCCGCACCGGCCGGGCCGGCGCACCGGCAGGTCCCGCGGGAGGCGTCGACCGCAGCAGCGCCCCAGGTCGCGGTTCGGTCCCGAGCAGGTCGCGGCCCGTCGCGCCCTCGTCCCGGCGATCCACTATCCCGGCGAGCTGCCGGTCAGCCAGCGCCGCGACGACCTCGCCGAGGCGATCCGCGAGCACCAGGTCGTCATCGTCGCCGGTGAGACCGGGTCGGGCAAGACCACCCAGCTGCCCAAGATCTGCCTTGAGCTCGGCCGGGGGGTCGAGGGCATGATCGGCCACACCCAGCCGCGCCGGATCGCCGCGCGCAGCGTCGCCGAGCGGATCGCCGAGGAGACCGGGACGGAGCTCGGCGAGGTGGTCGGCTACCAGGTCCGGTTCACCGACCGCTCCAGCGGCGGCACGCTGGTGAAGCTGATGACCGACGGCATCCTGCTCGCCGAGCTCCAGCACGACCGGCTGCTCTCGGCGTACGACACGCTGATCATCGACGAGGCGCACGAGCGCAGCCTCAACATCGACTTCATCCTCGGCTACCTCAAGCAGCTGCTGCCGCGGCGGCCGGACCTCAAGGTGGTGATCACCTCCGCGACGATCGACCCCGAGCGGTTCGCCGAGCACTTCGCCCGGCCCGACGGCACCCCGGCGCCGATCGTGGAGGTGTCGGGCCGCACGTACCCGGTCGAGGTGCGCTACCGGCCGCTGGTGGAGGAGGTCTCCGGCGAGTCCGTCGACGAGGAGGGCGAGGTCCTGGTCAAGGACCAGACCGAGGCGATCGTCGATGCCGTCGGGGAGCTGGTGCGCGAGGGACCCGGCGACATCCTGGTCTTCCTCCCGGGGGAGCGCGAGATCCGCGACACCGCCGACGTCCTCGGCAAGCTGCACCCGGCGCGGCTCAGCGACGCCTTCGAGGTGGTGCCGCTGTTCGCGCGCCTCTCCGCGGCCGAGCAGCACAAGGTCTTCGAGCGGCACACCGGACGCCGCGTGGTGCTCGCCACCAACGTGGCCGAGACGTCGCTGACCGTGCCCGGCATCCGGTACGTCGTCGACGCCGGCTACGCCCGGATCTCCCGCTACAGCCCGCGCACGAAGGTGCAGCGCCTCCCGATCGAGCCGATCAGCCAGGCTTCGGCCAACCAGCGGGCCGGTCGCTGCGGGCGCGTGGAGGCGGGCATCTGCATCCGGCTCTACTCCGAGCAGGACTTCGAGGCCCGGCAGGAGTTCACCGACCCGGAGATCCTGCGCACCAACCTGGCGGCGGTGATCTTGCAGATGACGTCGCTGGGGCTCGGCGACGTGGCCCGGTTCCCGTTCGTCGACCCGCCCGACCAGCGCAACGTGAAGGCCGGGGTCCAGCTCCTTGAGGAGCTGAACGCGTTGGAGGCGCACCGGCTGACCCGGACCGGCCGCCGGCTGGCCGCGTTGCCGGTCGACCCCCGGCTGGGCCGGATGGTCCTCGAGGCGGAGGGCCGCGGCTGCCTGCGCGAGGTCCTCGTGGTGGCGGCGGCGCTGAGCCTGCAGGACCCGCGGGAGCGACCGGTCGAGGCGCAGGCCCAGGCCGACCAGAAGCACGCCCGGTTCAAGGACGAGACCTCGGACTTCCTCACCCTGCTGAACCTCTGGCGCTACGTGCGCAGCCAGCAGAAGGAACTCTCCTCCAGCGCGTTCCGCCGCATGTGCCGGGCCGAGTACCTCAACTACCTGCGGATCCGGGAGTGGCAGGACCTCGAGTCCCAGCTGCGCCAGGTCGCCAAGCAGCTGAAGCTCGACGTCGGCCGGCCCCGGGACCACCAGGGCGAACCGGACGCCGACGGGATTCACCAGTCGTTGCTCGCCGGGCTGCTCTCGCACGTGGGGCTGCGCGACCCCGAGCGGCGCGACTACCTGGGCGCGCGCAACACCCGGTTCTCGATCTTCCCGGGGTCCGGCCTGTTCAAGAAGCAGCCCCAGCTCGTGATGAGCGCGGAGCTGGTGGAGACCTCGAAGCTGTGGGGACGGGTCAATGCCGCCGTCCGGCCCGAGTGGGCCGAGGAGCTCGGCGCCCACCTGGTGAAGCGGTCCTACTCCGAGCCGCACTGGAGCAAGAGGCGGGCTGCGGTGCTCGCCTACGAGCGGGTCACCCTGTACGGCGTGCCGCTCGTCGCCGACCGGCTGGTGTCCTACGGGAAGGTGGACCCGGCGCTCGCGCGCGAGCTGTTCATCCGGCACGCGCTCGTCTACGGCGAGTGGCAGACCCGGCAGAGGTTCGCCGCGGTGAACCGGGCACTGCTCGAGGAGGCCGAGGAGCTGGAGAACCGCGCCCGTCGCCGCGACATCGTGGTCGACGAGCACACCCTCTTCGACTTCTACGACGCGCGCGTCGGTGCGGACGTGGTCTCGGGGGCCCACTTCGACTCGTGGTGGAAGCAGGCGCGACGCGAGGACTCGGACCTGCTCACCTTCGACCCGGCGATGCTCGTCCACGAGACCGCCGCCGAGGTCACCGCACAGGACTATCCCGACTCCTGGCGCGAGGGCGACCTGGTCCTGCCGCTGTCCTACCAGTTCGAGCCCGGCACGGCGGCGGACGGCGTCACCGTCGACGTGCCGGTGGCCACCCTCAACCAGGTGGACCCTGCCGGCTTCACGTGGCAGGTCCCCGGGCTGCGCGAGGAGATGGTGACCGCGCTGATCCGCTCGCTGCCCAAGCAGCTGCGGGTCAACTTCGTCCCCGCGCCCAACGTGGCCAAGGAGTTCCTCGCCGCGGCGTCGCCGGGGGAGGAGCCCTTGCTGGACGCGCTCGAGCGGTTCCTGCGCGGCCGCAACGGCGTGCACGTCCCGCGCGACGCCTGGGACTGGTCGAAGGTGCCCGACCACCTGCGGCCGACGTTCCGGGTCGTGGAGCAGGACGGCCGGGTGGTGGGCGAGGGCAAGGACCTCGAGGCGCTCAAGGAGCCGCTGCGCCCGACGTTCACCGCCGCGATGGACGAGGCCGCCGCGGAGTCCGGCCTCGACGTGACCGGCCAGACCTCGTGGACCTTCCACACCATCGAGCGGACCTTCACCCGCACCCGCGCCGGCCACGAGGTGCGTGGTTTCCCCGGCCTGGTCGACGAGGGCCGCACCGTCGGCCTGCAGGTCTTCGGGTCCGAGCCCGAGCGCGACGCCTCGCACCGGCGCGGGCTGCGGCGGCTGCTGATGCTGACGATCGCCTCGCCGGCCCGCAAGATCGCCGACGGCCTCAGCAACGCCGAGAAGCTCTCCCTGGCCGGCTCGCCCTACCCGTCGGTGACCGACCTGCTCGAGGACTGCGTGGCCGCGGCGGTGGACGACCTCGTCGAGCGGCACGGTGGCCCGGTCTGGGACCAACCGTCGTTCGCGGCCCTCGTCTCCTCCGTCCGCGGCGGGCTGGCCGACACCTCGCGGACGGTGCTCCACGACGTCGTACGCGTCCTCGCCGCCTGGCGTGACGTCGACAAGTCCCTGACCGGCTCGGTGGACATGACCACGCTGCCGGCGGTCTCGGACATGAAGGCCCAGGTCGGTCGGCTGGTGCACCGCGGCTTCGTGGCCGAGGCCGGCACGGCGCAGCTGCGGCACCTGCCGCGCTACCTCGCCGCCGTCGCCGACCGCAAGGAGCGGCTCGCGACGGCCGGGGGCGTGGGCCGGGACCGGCAGCTGATGGACCAGGTCGCCGCGCTGCAGGACGCCTACCTGCACCGGATCGACGCGCTGCCCGAGGGCCGCGTGCCCAGCGCGGAGCTCGTGCGGGTGCGCTGGATGCTGGAGGAGTACCGGGTGTCACTGTTCGCGCAGGCGCGGGGCACGGCGTACCCGGTCTCGGACGCCCGGATCCGCAAAGCCCTCGACGCCGCCTGAGGGCCGGTCGCGGCCGGGCGGCGGCCGGTCGCGTGCCCGCTCAGACGGGCAGCTCGACCCCGCGGTCGCGGGCGGCGGCGACCACCGCGTCGAACATCTCGCGCTCCATCGCGGCGCCCTCGCGACGCACCTCGTCCTCCGGGAGCATCAGCAGCCGGTCCAGGCGGATCTCGCTGGGCCGGCCCTGGCCGTCCCAGCCGCCGGTGCCCACGTCCATCCAGAACCGCCCCCAGCGCGCCTCGTCCTCGGCGTCGCGGTCGTGGTCCTTGCTGGTCATGTAGAGGCACACCAGCGTGGTGTCCCGGCGGGCCAGCACCAAGACGGGACGGTCCTTGCCCTGGCCGGGGTCGTCCTCGTAGGGCACCCACGTCCAGACCACTTCGCCGGGGTCGGGCTCGCCGTCGATCTCCGGGGAGTACGTCGTCATGGGGTCACCCTCGCACACGCGACGAGCTCTCCTTCGTCGCGGCCGGACACCACCGGCTGTCCACGGCCACCTTCGACTCGTTGGCGTGGACGGGACTGTCCGAACAACGGTGTAAGTGGCTCGACACGCCGACCGGCTGGTTGGCGAGGAGGAGTCACTGATGACCGAAACACTGGCGGGCGTGAGCCCATCGAAGACAGAAGAGCAGGTTGAGCAGCCCTCGCTCGCGGAGGCGGCCGTGGCCGGCGCCGTGGACTCCGAACCTGCCGAGGCTGGAGCTTCCTCGGAGCCGTCGGAGGAGGAGTTGGCGATCGCCCGGGAGCTGGTGCGCTCGGCTCGCGCGCGGGGGGTGGCGATGACCGGTCCTGGCGGGATGCTGAAGGCGTTGACCAAGACGGTGCTCGAGACCGCCCTGGACGAGGAGATGAACGAACACCTCGGCTACGACAAGCACGACCCGGCCGGCCGAGGCAGCGGCAACTCCCGCAACGGGACCCGGTCCAAGACGGTGCTGACCGACAACGTCGGTTCATTGACGATCGACGTGCCCCGGGACCGGGACAGCACCTTTGACCCCGTCATCGTGGCGAAGCGACAACGGCGCTTGGGTGGGGTGGACACGATCGTGCTGTCCTTGGTCGCCAAGGGGCTGACCACTGGCGAAGTGAGCGCGCACTTCGCGGAGATCTACGGCGCCTCACTGTCGAAGGACACGATCAGCCGGATCACCGACCGGGTGCTGCACGAGATGACCGAGTGGATGGCACGACCGCTGGAGAAGGTCTACGCCGCGGTGTTCATCGACGCCATCTACGTCAAGGTGCGCGACGGCCAGGTTGCCAACCGGCCCTTCTACGCAGCGATCGGCGTCGACCTGGTCGGCCACAAGGACGTGCTGGGACTGTGGGCCGGAGCCGGTGGCGGGGAGTCGGCGAAGTTCTGGCTGCAGGTGCTCTCGGAGCTGAAGAACCGTGGCGTCGAGGACGTGTTCTTCGTCGTCTGCGACGGCCTCATGGGGTTGCCGGACTCGGTGGGTGCGGTGTTCCCCCAGGCGCTGGTGCAGACCTGCATCATCCACCTGATCCGCAACACCTTCCGGTATGCCTCCAAGAAGTACTGGGGCCACATCGCCGCCGACCTCAAGCCGATCTACCGAGCCCCGTCACGAGAAGCAGCGTGGGCGGCGTTCGAGGAGTTCTCTGGAGTTGTGGGGCAAGCCCTACCCGGCGATCGGGCAGCTGTGGCGCAACGCCTGGGAGCAGTTCGTGCCGTTCCTCGACTACGACGCCGAGATCCGCACCGTGCTCTGCTCGACCAACGCGATCGAGTCGCTCAACTCCCGCTACCGGCGCGCGGTCACCGTCCGGGGACACTTCCCCACCGAGCAGGCCGCGCTGAAGTGCCTCTACCTGGTGACCAGGTCCCTGGACCCCAAGGGCACCGGACAGACACGATGGACCATGCGCTGGAAGCCCGCGCTCAACGCGTTCGCGATCACCTTCGGCGACCGGATGCCCAAGGCAGAGAACCACTGATGAGAACCGCTGCTTACACCGTTAGTCGGACAGACCCGCGTGGACGGCGATCCTGGTGGTCGTCGCGCAGGCCCTCGTCGACGACCGGCCCGGCTGTGGCTGCTCGCGTCCTCGCGGGGTAGGTCGACGGCGTGTCGAGCTCCCCACCGACGAGATTCTGCCGATGCTGCTGGCCGGCGCGGTCTGTGTCGTCGCCCTCGTCGGCAGCGACGGGCTCCGCCCGGCTGATGTGGACGTGGGCGGTGGGGGTCCGGGCAGACGATTTTCTGTCGGTGGTGGCTGGTTGAGTGTCTGGCATGACGGTGACGGCGTGGATCGGTGAGCTGGGTCGGCAGGGTGCTGCCGATGCGGCGGTCGCGGTCCGGGCGCGTCAGCTGCTGGCGGGGTGTGAGCGGTTGGTGCTGGCGGCGCACTGGGCGGACCTGCACGCCGAGGTGTCGGGGCCGGGTCCGGCACCGGGTCCGGGAGAGGTGGCGCGGTCGCTGTTGCCTGGTGGGGAGCGGATGCGCCGCTTCGGCGGTGACGGCACTCCGGAGGTGGCGGAGTTCGCGGCGGCGGAGCTGGGGACGTATCTGGGTCAGTCGCCGGTGGCGGCGGCGAACCTGGTCGCGGACGCGCTGGATCTGCGGCACCGGTTGCCGCTGTTGTGGTGCGAGGTGACCGAGGCGGGGGTGTGGGACTGGCAGGCGCGGGAGGTCGCGAAGCGGACGCGGGCGGCGGGTCTGTCGTTGCCGCAGGCGCGGTGGGTGGACGAGCAGGTGACGCCGTATCTGTCGTCGCTGCCATGGAGCCGGTTCCTGGCGTTGGTGGATGCCAAGATCGTCGAGGCTGATCCGGCGGCGGCGGAGGCGCGGCGGGTGGCGGCGGCGATGGAGCGGTTCGTGGCGACGGGGGAGTGCAACGAGTTCGGGTTGCGGACTGTGGTGGCGAAGGCCACGGCGGGGGACGCGGTGTTCTTCGTGGGGATGTGCGACCGGATCGCGGCGTGTCTGGCGGCCGAGGGGGACACCGATCCGGTCGGCGTGCTGCGGTCGAAGGCGGTGGGGATCTTGGCGAACCCGGCGCGGGCGTTGGCGTTGCTGGTGCGGCACGCCCAGGGCACCTCCGAGGCGCCTGTCGCGGCGACCGGGGCTGCGGCCGCGGGAGAGCGCGCTGCGGCCGACTCGACTGCGGCCGGCTCGACCACGGAGCCGCGTTCACCACACTCCAGCGACACTCAGCCGACCGCGCCGGCCGCGCCGACTGCGACGGACCGGGACGGGCCGGCGGCTAGCGCTCGGGGCGACGCCGGGATGGACGCGGAGATGGAGCTGCCGCTGTGGCCCTCGGACCTGCACCCCTGTGATGACGACTCCGACGACTGCGATGCCGACGTCGACTGCGATGCCGGCGTCGGCGACGCGGCGGGCACCGGTCCGGCCGGTCCGGTGGGTGGCGCGGGTCCGGGGTGTGCGCTGTGTCGGGACACGGGGCTGGTGGGGGACCCGTCGGCGTTCGTGGCGGCGCTGGGGCGGATCGACCCGAAGAAGCTGTTGCCGGCGGTGACGCTGTACCTGCACCTGAGCCGGGAGTCCTTCGACGCCGCCCTTGCCGCTCAAGCCGGACCTGCCGAACGTGCCGCCCATCCCGGTGATGTCGCGGACGGGTCGGGAGCGGTGCCGGGGGTGGCGCGGATGGAGGGGGTCGGGCCGATCACGGTGGCGCAGGTGGTGGAGTTCGTCCAGCACACGCATGTGACGTGCAGGCCGGTGATCGACCTGGCCGAGGACCATCCGGTCGATGGCTACGAGGTGCCGGACCGGATGCGGGAGCAGCTGCACCTGCGCAGCCCGGCCTGCGTGTTCCCTTACAGCGGCAATCTGTCGCGTGCCAAGGACGTGGACCACACCGCGCCGTACGCCGACCCCGGCCAGGGCGGGCCGCCGGGGCAGACCCGGATCGCGAACTTGGGGCCGTTGGGCCGTGCGGCGCACCGGGTGAAGACCCACGCTCACGGCTGGATGCACCGGCAACCGGTGCCGGGGGTGCATCTGTGGCGCACTCCGCAGGGTTACTGGTTCCGGGTCGACCACGCCGGCACGCACCCGCTCGGCAGGCGTCCCGGGCTGCGAGCGCTGCATCCCGATGCGGCGGCCGGCTCGCGGTCCTCGCCGCTGGAGGCCGCCTTCAAGAGCCTGCTCGACGCAGCCTGACGCGGTCGGCCGCTGGCGCTCAGGGACGCAGCCAGTTGCCCAGGTCCGCCTCGGTCAGCAGCTCGCGGGCCTCGTCCTCGTCCTCGTCCAGGACCAGGACCCTGATCCGGATGGCACCGATCGAGCCCTCGAGGACGCTCATGTTGCGGTCGGTGACCTTGTAGGGGATGTCGGCTCCGTCGAGCAGCCCCTCGACCAACGAGATCACGACCGGATCGTTGGTCCGGACGATCTCCGCCACCTGGTCCACCCCTTCCGAAGCCGCCGGGCGGCCAGCCTAGCCAGGCACGGGCCTGACGTCTCAGAACCGGCGAACACGCAGTCAGTCGGTGGGAGGTCGGCGGCGCAGCGCCTTGGTCCTACCTCGCTGCTTCTTGCCGGCGAGCCGCCGCTCCTTCGCTCCCCGCGACGGCTTGGTGGGCCGGCGTCGTGGCGGCGGGGGAGCGGTCGCCTCGGTGAGCAGCTCGGCGACCCGGGCGCGCGCGGCGTCACGGTTGCGGTGCTGGGAGCGGTACTCCGAGGCGGCCACCGTGAGCACCCCGTCGACGAGCCGGTGCCCGAGACGCCCGCGGGCGCGTTCGACGAGGTGCGCCGGCAGGCCCGTCGCGGCGAGGTCGACACTGAGCTCCACCCGCGAGTCGGTGGTGTTGACCGACTGCCCGCCCGGCCCCGAGGAGCGGCTGAACCGCCAGCGGAGCGCGTCATCGGGGATCTCGAAGCCGCGGACCACAAGCGTGCTCATGGCGTCGCCCCGTGGACGGGAGCGGAAGAGGTAGCGCGCCGGACCGGGAGCGCCTCACGGCGCGTGGCCGCTCGTAGCGGCTTCTGTTGGGACCCGGGGCTGCCGCGGTCCGGCGCGTGCCCCAGTCTACAAGCCGACGTCCGCCACCCAAGGCACATCCGCGTGATCAGGCCAGTTCTCCGTGGTGCTCGAGGCGTGCCGCTGCCTCGAGCTGCTCGGCCATCGTCACCAGCTTCGCCGCCGACAGGTCCGAGTCGTACGACGTCGTGGCGTGCGTCGCGCCGACCCGGGCGCGACCCGCCGAGACCACCCGGGCGAACGCCGCGGCGCGCCACAGCGTGTCCTCGAAGTCGCCGTGCACGACACCGGTGAGGACCGCGTCGGCCAGTCGGCGCACCTCGTCGGGGCCGGGCGGGTCCACCACGCCGGCCACCACCTCGTGGACCGGGGTGTGCTGCCGACCGGCGTCGAACTCGCGGGCCGCTGCCACCGGGTCGGCGTAGACCCAGGTGCGCAGCAGGTACAGCCGCCACAGCGACCCGGCCAGCGAGTTCGACGGGGAGCCCGACCAGAGGTCCGCGAGCGTGTCGAGGCCCTCGGTCTCCGCGAGGTGCACCACGCGGGCGACGACGGCCTCGTCCGCGGCATCGTGGGTGCCCCGCACCAGCAGCGCGGCGCAGCGGTCCGCGGCGCTCGACCGCTCGGCGGGGTCCACCCCGTCGGTCATGGCCTCGAAGTGCCGGGCGCCGGGGAGGGCGGGCCGGTGGGGGCGTGGTGTCTCGGACATCTCGACCAGAGTAGGACCAGCACGGTGGCGGCGGGGCCCGGACGCCCGGACCCGGGGCTCAGCCCAGCCGTGCGGCTGCGCGGCGTACCGCCTCGACCATCGGCTCCTGCCCGGCCGCGTAGTCGTAGTCCTGCCCGTAGAGCACCATCGACAGCACCGCGACCTGCTTGTTGCCCAGCACGAGTCCCTGCGCGTCGTAGGCACCGACGTCCGGGTCGTCCCCGATCGGCCCGTAGGAGAGCAGGTACCAGCCGGCGGCGCGCACGCCGGCGTCGACCCTCACCTGCTGCACCGGGCCGACGTCGGCCCGCGGGTAGGAGGTCAGCCGGTCGGCGCACCTGTCGTGCCACGCCAGCAACACCTGGTAGGCGCGCCACGCGCTCTTGCGGTCGGCGAAGCGGGCGACCGTCTCGGCGGCGGTGGTGTCGGAGTTGCGCGGGGGCCGGTAAGAGCGGTAGGTCACGCCCGTGGCGCCGATCGAGGTCAGCGGCACCCGGTGGCAGGTGCCGGCGAGGTCCGGCGGCTCCGAGGCGACCGTCGGTCCCGAGGACCAGAAGAACTCGTTGTTGAACCCCGGTAGCTGCGCCGCGGGCAGCAGCGGGCCGCCGGCGGGCGGGCGGCTGGTCCGCGCCGGGGGGACCGCCGACGGTGTCGAGGAGGGCGGCTCGCTCACCGCGGTCGACGGCGAGGAGGCAGCGGTCGGCTCCGACGCGGGGGCCGGCGGCACCGACGGCACCGACGAGGGGGACCGCTCCGAGGGGGACGAGGACGGCGACGGCGGGGATGCCGCCGAGGAGGTCCCCGACTCGTCCGGGGCCGGGGCGGTCGCTGCGGCGGCCGGCTCCTGCTCGTCCGACGACGACAGCAGGCCACAGCCTGCCAGGGAGGTCGCTGCGGCGAGCGCCAGCAGCGGAAGGAGCGGTCGGGCCGTGCGGCGCGTCATACGGGTCCTTCTCGTCTCGGTGCGGAGCGGCCCGGCAGGTCCGGCAGGTCCGGGGCTTCAGGCTAGGCGCCGACGGCGCGGCCTCGGCATCAACACGCGGGCGTGTCCCGATACGGTGTGTGCGTTCCCCTTCCCGGGTCGACAGGTCGGCGAAAGCGAGGCGTGCAGTTGTTCTGGCAACGAGACCGGGTGAGCGCCGGCCTGGTCGCCACCGTCGTGCTCGGGACGGCTCTGGCCGGCTGCACCGGCACCTCGCAGGGCGGGCCGTCCGCGGGCCCCTCCGGGCCGTCCCTCAGCCCGTCCGGGACGGCGCAGAGCCCGTCTGGTTCTCCGTCCCCGACGACGATCACGTTCGGCGTCAGCGGCGGCACGAGGGTGCGGGCGGCGTACGCCCGGCTCGCGGAGGCCTTCACCGCCCGGCACCCCGAGGTCACCGTGGAGCTCCAGCGGGTCCCGGGCGACATGGGGTTGGTCGACACGCTGCAGCAGCAGGGAGGGCCGGACGTCTTCGTGGCCACCAACGCCCAGGCGCCCGCACTCGTCGAGAACGACCTGGTGACGCCGGTCGCCGAGCTGCTGGAGGATCGCGGCATCAGCTTCGGCGACGACTACCAGCGGCTCGGGCTCGAGGCCTTCAGCGCCGACCAGGCGCTGCAGTGCATGCCCTACGACGTCTCCCCGCTGGTGGTCTTCTACAACCCCGGACTGGTGCCGTTCCGCAAGCTGGTCGAGCCCGGTGACGACCCGCTCACACCGGAGACGGGCTGGACCTGGGAGCAGTTCGCCCAGGCGGCGCGGCTGATGTCGCGCGACGGCGTCAAGGGCCTGTACGTCGAGCCGAGCCTGCGGGTGCTGATGGCCTTGACCCGCTCGGCCGGCAGCGACATCGTCGACGACCCGCAGCGGGCGAGCACGCTGACGCTCTCGGAGGACGGAACCCGGTCCGCCCTCGAGGAGATCCTCACGGTGGTGCGCGACCCCGACCTGACGCCGACGGCCAGGCAGCTGCAGCGCCGCGGCGCCGTCGAGCGCTTCGGCAAGGAGCAGATCGGGATGCTCATCGGGACCAGGGCGATGGTGCCGCGGCTGCGCGAGGTCAGCGATTTCGACTTCGACGTGTTCCCGCTGCCGCGGCTGTCCCGGTCGCGCAGCGTCTCGGAGGTCACCGGCTACTGCCTGTCCGCCCAGAGCGACAACACCGACGTGGCCGCGGACTTCCTGGCCTTCGCCAGCGGCGAGGACGGGGCCGCCATCCTCGCCGAGACCGGTGCGGTGGTCCCGGCGCACCTGCCGACCCTCGCCTCGGAGGCGTTCCTGCAGCCGGGGGAGGCCCCGGGCAGCGTGCTGGTCTTCGACGAGGCCGTGGAGAGGTCCACCCTGGTGCCGTTCAACCCGCACTGGCCCGAGCTGGTCTCGCGGCTGCGGCCCGAGCTGGTGCAGCTGTTCGACGCGCCCGTCGTCGACCTCGACGAGGTGCTGCCGCAGCTGGACGCGACCAGCAAGGCGATCCTCGACCCGGAGACCCCGGAGACCCCGGAGACCCCGGAGACACCGGGGACACCGGGGACACCTGCGGCTGGGTGAGCGGTCGCCGCTCCGGTCAGGCCTCGGCGGCGGTGATCGCCGCGGTGAGCAGGTCGCGGGTCAGGTCGATCTGCCACGGCCGGGCCCCCAGCTGCTCGAGGCGCGCCTGCACCGCAGCGGCGAGCTCGGTGCCGTCGGAGGTGCCGGTCGGCGGCTCCCACATGAGCCGGCGCACGAAGTCGGGGGTGAGCACGTTCTCCACCGGCAGGTTGTGCTCGAGCGCGAGCTCCTTGAGGTTCTCCCGGGCGAGCGTCAGCCGGGCGGCCGCCACCGGGTCGCGGTCGGCCCAGACCCGCGGGGGCGGCGGTCCGTCGTACCGGGTGCCGACCGGCGGCAGCTGGTCCTCGGGCAGGCCCCGCGCCCTGCGGAGCGCCTCCACCCAGTCGGCGGCGTAGCGCGCGGCGCCGCGTCCGGAGAACCCCTTGACCGCCAGCAGCGCACCCCGGTCGCGCGGCAGCGCGTTGGCCGCCTCCACGATGGCGGAGTCGGGGAGGATCCGGCCCGGGGTCACGTCGCGACGTTCGGCGATCTCGTCGCGCGCGCGCCACAGCTCGCGGACCGCGGCGACGGCCCGGCGCCCGCGTGCCCGGTGCAGCCCTGAGGTACGTCGCCACGGGTCCTGGCGCGGCACCGCCGGGGCGGCGGTGACCAGGTGGTGGAACTCCTGGCGGGCCCACTCCGCCTTGCCGGTCTGCTCCAGCTCCTCGCCCAGCGCCTCGCGCAGCTCCACCAGCACCTCGACGTCGAGGGCGGCGTACTCCAGCCAGGGCTCGGGGAGCGGACGCGTGGACCAGTCGACGGCCGAGTGTTCCTTGCGCATGCGCCGTCCCACGATGGTCTCGACCAGGGTGGCCAGGCCGACGCGGGGGTAGCCGAGCAACCGACCGGCGAGCTCGGTGTCGAACAGCGTCGTGGGGCGCAGCCCGAGGGCGGCGAGGCAGGGCAGGTCCTGGGTGGCGGCGTGCAGGATCCACTCGCTGTCCCCGATCGCCTCCTGCAGCCCTGCCAGGTCGCCGAAGGCGATCGGGTCCACCAGGTGGGTGCCGGCGCCCTCGCGACGCAGCTGCACCAGGTACGCCCGCGCGGAGTAGCGGTAGCCGGAGGCGCGCTCGGCATCGACCGCGACCGGGCCGGTGCCGGCGCCGATCGCGTCGATCGTGGCGGCGAGGGCATCGGGGGTCTCCACGACGGGCGGCAGCCCGTCGCGGAGCTCGAGCAACGGCGCCTGGGGAGGCTGCGGTTCCTCGGGAGGCTGCGGCTCCTCGGTCGGATGCTGCTCCTGGCTCATCAGCCGCGGCCGCGCTGGCCTCGGCGGCTGGGCAGGGGCGCGACCCCGTCGGGCACCGGCGGCAGCCCCGAGGCGGTGCAGAGCAGCTCGGCCCAGGCCTCGACGTGCGGCTCGACGTCGAAGCGGCCGTCGTCGTCGGCGACGGGCGTCCACGACGCGCGGATCTCGAGCTGGGCGGTGGCCTCCTCGTCGGCCATCGAGCCGAAGCTCTCCGAGGAGACCTTGGTGACCGTGCCGGAGGGGGCGACGTAGACCGCGCCGTGGGCGCCGAGCGCCTCGCTCAGCCACGTCCAGCCGACCTCGCCCAGCAGCGGGTCGTTGGCCATCTCCGGGTCGATCTCGGCGCGTGCGTAGGCGACGCAGCGGAACGTGCCGGCCCAGGCGTCGTTGCCGGCCGGGTCGTGGAGCAGCACCAGCCGCCCGGTGCCGACGTCCTCGCCGTCGACGGTGACGTCGGCCGACAGCGCGGCGGCGTAGGGCGCGATCCGCTGCGGTGCGGGCATCTCCTCGCAGAAGATCTCCGGGCGCAGGCGCGCGCTGCGCATCTGCGCCACGGCGACCCGGAACTCCTCGGGGAGGGCTGACGGGTCCACACGAGGCTCCTGACGTGCGGCCATGACACTCACCCTAAGCCGCGATCGCGGTCCCGACCCCACGACACGCTGCCTGGCCTGCGAAGATCGGGCACTGTGACGACCGATCTCCCCGCCCAGGGCCCGCTCCGGGCCACCGCCGCCGGCCCGGCACGCGACTCCGTGCTCCTGCGCGCGGCCCGCGGCGAGCAGGTGCCGCACACGCCGGTGTGGTTCATGCGCCAGGCGGGACGCTCGCTGCCGGAGTACCGCCGGATCCGGGAGGGCGTGCCCATGCTGGAGTCGTGCATGCGGCCCGACCTCGTCGTGGAGATCACCCTGCAGCCGGTCCGCCGGTACGGCGTCGACGCGGCGATCTTCTTCTCCGACATCGTGCTGCCGATGAAGGCCGTCGGGGTGGACCTCGACATCAAGCCCGGGATCGGCCCGGTGGTGGCCGACCCGGTCGAGACGCTCGCCGACGTCGCCGCGATCCCGGACCTGACCCCCGAGCACGTCTCGTTCGTGACCGAGTCGGTCCGCACGCTGGTCTCCGAGCTCGGCGCCACGCCGCTGATCGGCTTCGCGGGCGCGCCGTTCACCGTCGCGTCGTACCTCGTGGAGGGCGGCCCGTCGAAGGAGCACGCGAAGACCAAGGCGATGATGTTCGGTGCCCCCGACCTGTGGGACGCCCTGATGCGCAAGATCGCGGACATCTCGGCCGCCTACCTGCGGGTGCAGGTCGAGGCCGGTGCCTCCGCCGTCCAGCTCTTCGACTCCTGGGCCGGTGCCATGTCGCCGGAGGACTACCGCCGCTACGTGATGCCGTACTCCGCGTCCGTGCTGGCCGCGGCCGGCGAGCTCGGCGTCCCCCGGATCCACTTCGGGGTCGGCACCGGCGAGCTGCTGGGCCTGATGGGTGAGGCGGGCGCCGACGTGGTCGGGATCGACTGGCGGGTGCCGCTCGCCGAGGGCATCGAGCGGGTCGGGGGGCGCGCGGTGCAGGGCAACCTCGACCCTTCGCTGGTGTTCGCGCCGACCGACCTCATGCTCGCCCGGGCCGCCGAGGTGCTCGACGCGGGCCGGGCCGCGCCGGGTCACATCTTCAACCTCGGGCACGGCGTGATGCCCTCCACCGATCCCGACCAGCTCGCCCGGCTCACGGACTTCGTCCACGAGCACTCCGCCCGCTGACGCGGCCGTCAGGCCGGCGGGGCGGGGGCGGGCGGGCTCACCGCGGTGCGACGGCGCAGCAGCCGGCGGACGACGAGCCACAGCGGCACGCCGACCAGCGCCAGCACCACGGCGAACGGCAGCACCGCCCCGACGAGCGTGAGCAGCACCACGCCGGCGCCGAGCAACGCGTTCCAGCCGTTCTCCAGCCCCACGAGGAACCCCGCGTCGTCCAGGGCGCCCGGTGGCGGGACATAGGTGGAGGGCGTGGAGAGGTGGACCGAGATCGTCGACATCGCCGTCTGGTCGGCCAGGTAGGCCTGCTGTGCCTGCAGTGACTGCAGCTCCGACTCCCGCTGGGTGATCTCCTGCTCGAACCGGAGCAGGTCGTCGAGCCGCGCGGCGTCGGCGAGGTAGGACTGGAGCCGGTCGAGGCTGCGCTGCAGCGTCTCGACCCGCTCCGCCACGTCGATCACCTCGGTGGTGACGTCCTCGCGCGAGGTGTCGGAGTGCTCCACCCTGCCGAGCGCCTCGACCCCGTCCATCGCCTCGTCGAACCGGCGCACCGGCACCCGCACCACGACGCGGGACTGCTCGATGTCGCCGTCGGGCGCGTGCTGGGTCTGCTCGCTGTCGATGCTGCCGTCGAGCGAGGCGACGAGGGCGTCGAGCCCGCGGCGAGCCTCGTCGAGGTCGCGGCTGGTCACCGCCACCTCGCCGGTGCGGATGACCGCATGCACCTGCACGGTGGTACGCCGGGCGCCCTCCGCCGCTCGGCCACCGGAGCCGGCCGGGCCCGAGCCGTCGACCACGCGTGGTGCCCGCACATCCGCGCCGGCAGGCGCCACGGCGTCGCTGCTCGCGCTGTCGCTTCCCGACCCTCCGCTGCAGCCCCCGGTGAGCAGGGCGACCGCGGCGATGGTGGCGGCCCCCAGGGCCCGTGTGCCTGTCCTCGTCATGCCCCTGGGACGCCGGCGCGGCGCCGGCGGTTCCCCCGGTGCGCCGCCACGACCGGGTGTTTGCCAACCTGTGACCATGACCCCGCGCGCCGAGCTCCCCCCGCAGCCACCGCACGTGGTCGTCGTCGGGGGCGGCATCGCGGGGCTCGCTGCCGGCGCCGCCGTACGCCGCGAGCGTCCCGACGTCGAGGTGAGCGTGCTCGAGGGGTCACCGGTCGTCGGCGGCAAGCTGCTGCGGGCCGAGGTCGCCGGCCTCACCGTCGACGTGGGCGCCGAGGCGATGCTGAACCGGCGGCCCGAGGCCGTCGCGCTGGCCCGCGCGGCCGGGCTCGGCGACTCGGTCGTGCACCCGCGGACGATCAGCGCCGCGCTGTGGTCCCGGGGCCGGATGGCGCCGATGCCCAAGACCATGATGGGTGTTCCGCTGGACGCCCGGCTGCTCGCCGAGAGCGGCGTCATCTCCCGCTCCGGCCTGGCCCGGGCGGCGCTGGACGCGGTCCTGCCCGCGACGCGGCTCGACGGGCAGGACGTGAGCATCGGCTGGCTGGTGGAGGAGCGCTTCGGCAAGGAGGTCGTCGACCGGCTGGTCGAGCCGCTGCTGGGCGGCGTGTACGCCGGCCACGCCCGGGAGATCTCCGCCCGCGCCGCGACCCCCCAGGTGGTCGCGCTGCTCGGCACGGACCGGTCGCTGATGCGGGCCGCGTCGGCCGCCACGGCGGGACGGCCCGACAGCGACACACCGGTCTTCGCCGGTCTGGTCGGCGGGGTCGGCGCGCTGCCGGAGGCAGTCGCCCGCTCCGCGGGCCTCGACGTCCGCACCGGCGCCACCGTGCGGGACCTGGCCCGGGCCGGCGGGGGCGGCTGGAACCTGGTGGTCGGGTCCACCCACGACCCGGAGGTCGTGCACGCCGACGCGGTCGTGCTCGCCACGCCCGCCCGCGCCACCGGCCGGCTGCTCTCCGACGTCGTGCCCGACGCGGCGCTCGAGCTGGCCCGGGTCGAGACCGCGTCGATGGCGGTGATCACGCTGGCGTTCCGGGCCCGCGACCTGCCCGAGGAGCTGCGCACGGGCGACGTGTCGGGCTTCCTGGTGCCTCCGGTCGACCAGCGGCGGGTCAAGGCGGCGACGTACTCCTTCTCCAAGTGGGACTGGGTCCGCGACGCCGGCCGCGGCGCCCTCGACGGCGAGGACGTCCTCGTGCTGCGCTGCTCGATCGGCCGGCACCGCGAGGAGCAGGTCCTCCAGGTCGACGATGCACAGCTGGTGCAGACCGCGCTGGAGGACCTGGCGGACGCGGTGGGGCTGAGCGTGCGCCCGGTGGACAGCCACGTCCAGCGCTGGGGCGGCGGGCTGCCGCAGTACGCGGTCGGACACCTCGACCGCGTCGAGCACATCCGGGCCGCGGTCGCCCGCGTCCCGGGGCTGGCGGTGTGCGGCGCGACGTACGACGGGCTGGGCATCCCGGCCTGCATCGCCTCGGCCGAGAAGGCGGCCACCCAGGTGCTGTCGGCATTGCCCGGCCGGGGAGAATGACGTCATGAGCGAGGCAGCGAAGCGACCCAACCAGGGCAAGATGGCCCGGGACCTCAACGACACCATCCGCTACACGATGTGGTCGGTGTTCAGGCTGCGCGACGCGATCGGCGAGGGGGACCGCGCGGCGGAGGCGAACGAGGTCGAGAAGCTGGTGGAGTCGCTGGAGTCGGAGGGGGTCACCGTCCGCGGGCTGTACGACGTCTCGGGCCTGCGCGCCGACGCCGACCTGATGGTGTGGTGGCACGCCGAGAGCTCCGACCGGCTCCAGGACGCCTACCACCGCCTGCGCCGGAGCCGGTTCGGGTCGCGGCTCGAGCCGGTCTGGTCCCAGATGGCGCTGCATCGTCCCGCCGAGTTCAACAAGAGCCACATCCCCGCGTTCCTCGCCGACGAGGAGCCGCGCGCCTACGTGTGCGTCTACCCGTTCGTCCGCTCCTACGAGTGGTACCTCCTCGAGGACGCCGAGCGCCGCCAGATGCTGGCCGAGCACGGCCAGATGGCCCGCGACTACGCCGACGTCCGGGCCAACACGGTGGCCTCGTTCGCGCTCGGGGACTACGAGTGGCTGCTCGCCTTCGAGGCCGACGAGCTGCACCGGATCGTCGACCTGATGCGGCACCTGCGCGGCTCAACGGCCCGCCGCCACGTGCGCGAGGAGGTACCCTTCTACACTGGGCGCCGGCGTACGCCCACCGAGCTGGTCCACGACCTTCCCTGAGTGGAGCAGACCGGTGGGGGACCGGAGCTCGGGTCATACAGACCACTGCCGCTGCGCGTGTCCACTTCGGGTCGAGACGTCCCCTAGTGCCATAGTCAGCCTGGTCACAAATTGCTAGGTCTTTCTTCGCATGGCGGACGGATGCGACGGAGGGTGCTGGTCAAGAGACCAAAGCCCTGAGAATATCGAATGCGGCCCCCCTCCAAGCCCCCCGAGAGTACGGAGCATCCCATGAGACCCCCCACGGTCCTCAACCGCCCCTGTGTCGTCGAGCTCGCCGGGCCGCACGGGTCCACGGCCACCGACGTCGAGCTGCGCTACGACAGCCGCGACCCGTACGCGGTCTCGCTCGCGTTCATGGCCAGCGAGCCCGAGGTGGTGTGGGTGTTCGCCCGGGACCTGCTGCTCGAAGGGGTCTCCGAGCCGGCCGGCCACGGCGACGTGCTGGTCTCCCCGTCACTGGACGCCGACGGCCGGGCCACCGTCCTGCTGGCGCTGCGCTCGCCGGAGGGGCACGCGATGGTCAAGGCCCCGGCCCGCGACGTGATCGCGTTCCTGGGGCGCACCGCCCAGGCCGTGTGGCCGGGCACCGAGGCCGAGCACCTCAGTGCCGACGAGGCGATCGCGGCGATCCTGGTGAGCGACTACAGCTGAGCGGTCCCGTCGAGGTGGCTCAACCGGCGAGCGCCGAGAATGCGTCGTAGACCATGAAGGCGGGCCAGAAGATGCCCTGCACGATGGCCCAGACGTACTCCCAGAAGCCGTCGGCCTGCTGCCAGAACCACACCCACGCTCCGAAGACCCCCAGCCCGTACAGTGCGCCGCCTCCGGCCGCCGCACCAGCGCCGCTGTCGGCCATGACCTGTGCCCCCGTCCCTCGTCAGGCCGAGCCTCCGTCGGCAGCCGGGCGCCCGACAGAGGCTTAGGTCCGGGCCGGCGACGGCGGCTCCTCAGCCGGTCACCCGGGTGTGGTGCGGGCGGCCCGGGTCGTCGTACACCGGCTCGTGCTCACCCGCACGGCACGCCTCGAGCTGGGCGCACACCGCCGCTCCGAGGAACAGCGCCATCGAGGACAGCAGCGCCCAGAGCAGCAGGGCGAACATGCCGGCGAGCGGGCCGTAGACGGAGCCGAAGGAGTCGCTGACCTTCACGTAGACGGCCAACAGGCCGGTGGCCAGCATCGTCAGGAGGACGGCGATGCCGGAGCCGAGCGCCAGCCAGCTCAGCTGCGGCTGCCGGCGGCGGGGCGCGTGGTCGAGCATCACCGCGATAGCGAAGACGAGCAGCACCGAGCCCACCGGCCACCGGACCAGGTTCCACACCCTCAGCGTGCCGCCGCCCCATCCGTAGCCGGCGGCCATGGCGTCGGCGAACGCACCGCCGGCGACCAGCAGCAGGAAGCCGACTCCCATCGGCACCGCCAGGACCGCGGTCATCACCGCTGCCCGGCCGTACTTCGCCGGCGCGGAGCGGTCCCTCCGGATCCCGTAGATGCGGTTGAGCCCGCGCTCGACCTGGGCCATCGCCGTGGTCAACGAGACCAGCGAGAAGCCGAGCCCGAGCACCAGGGCGATCTCACCCGCCTCCTGCCCGGCCAGGTCCCCGGACACCGCGCCGGCCAGGGCGTCCTGGCCGTGCCCGCCGGGGGAGACCGCCGCGATGGTACGGGCGATCACCCGCGCGGGCTGCTCGGAGTCGATGTCGGCGGCAAGCCCGGTCAATGCGATCAGGAACGGGACGACTGCGAGGGTGCCCTGCAGCGCCAGCGCCCGGCTGTTGGTGAACCCGTCGCCGTAGCGGAACCGGACGAAGGAGTCGACCAGCAGCCGGAACAGTCCGACCGCGCGTGCTTCGTGCCAGGCGTCCTCGGCGTCGAGCTCGTCACCGTCCATCTCGATCGTCACCGGGACGGTGCGTGCGGTGGTCACCCGGTCAGCTCCCGGGCCCGCCGGCGTCGGTGGAGACCGCGGTCGCGAGCCGGCGCGCCGACGCCGAGCTGAGGACGTCCTCGAGCCACACGGGCTCGCGGTCGGGGCCGGAGAGCGGCACCCTCCAGTTCGGGTACTCGTCGACGGTGCCGGGCTGGTTCTGGGTGCGCCGGTCGCCGACCGCGTCGGTGAGCGCGACGCAGCGCAGCCGTGACGGGGTCAGGGTGAGGTAGCGGTGCAGCGCCTCCACGGTCGCGGCCACGTCGGCGCCCTCGGACAGCAGCCCGCGCGAGCGCAGCTCCTCCAGCCACCGCTCCCGCTCCTCCGCGTCGAGGGCGACCTCCTCCTCCAGCGGCTGGGTCAGCAGGCCCAGCCGGTCGCGCAGGCGCACGTGCTCGGCGGCCAGGTAGCCCGCGGTCGGCGGCAGGTCGTGGGTGGTGACCGAGGCCAGGCACAGCTCGCGCCACCGCTCGGCGACCAGCGGCTTCTGGGCATCGTCGTACTCGAACCACAGGATCGAGGTGCCCAGGACGCCCCGGGACCGCAGGTAGTCACGGGCGGACGGCTCGACGACGCCGAGGTCCTCCCCGACCACCACCGCCCCGGCGCGGTGCGCCTCGAGCGCCAGCACCCCGATCATGGCCTCGTGGTCGTAGCGCACGTAGGTGCCCTCCGACGGCGGCGCGCCCTCCGGGATCCACCAGAGCCGGAACAGGCCGATGATGTGGTCGACGCGCACGCCGCCCGCGTGCCGAAGCACCGCGCGGATCAGGTCGCGCAGCGGCGCGTACCCCAGCTCCGCGAGCCGCTCGGGCCGCCACGGCGGCTGGCTCCAGTTCTGCCCCATCTGGTTGAACGGGTCCGGCGGCGCCCCGACCTCGATGCCGGTGGCGTACGTCGTGCGCAGCCGCCACGCGTCGGCGCCGCCCGGGTGCACGCCGACGGCGAGGTCGTGCATGGTGCCGAGCAGCATGCCGGCCGACGCGGCCTTCGACTGCGCGTGGGCGAGCTGCTCGTCGAGCACCCACTGCAGCCACATCTCGAAGTCGACCTCGTCGCGGCGGGCCTCGGCGAGGGCGGCGACGGCGGGGGAGGCGGCGTCGCGCAGCTCCTCGGGCCAGGCGCGGTAGTCGGTGCCGTGCTCGGCGGCGATCACGCTCCAGACGGCGAAGTCGTGCAGCGCCGTGCCCTGACGCCGTACGAAGGCCCGGAGGTCCTGTTCCCGGCCGGCGCTGCGCGGCACGGCGTGCACGTGGCGCAGAGCGCTCCGCTTGGCGGTCCACGACGTGTCCCGGTCGATGACGTCGGCGTCGTCGAGCTCGGCGTGGACGTCACGGCACAGCGCGTCGACGTCGGCGCGGGCGGCGTCCGGGAGCTCGGCGTACTCCGGGATCCGCTCGACGCGGAGGTAGAGCGGGTTGAAGAACTGCCGCGACGTGGGCAGGTACGGCGACGGCTCCATCGGCGCGGTCGGCTCGGCGGCGTGCAGGGGGTTGACCAGGACGTAGTCGGCGCCGAGCTCGGCCCCCGACCAGACCGCGAGGTCGGCGAGGTCGGCGAGGTCGCCGACCCCCCAGGACCCGCGGGAGCGGACGCTGTAGAGCTGGGCCGCCAGCCCCCAGGAGTAGGTGTCGCGCAGCGCCTCGGGCAGGCCGAGGAAGGCGGGGGTGACCACCAGCGGGACCGCCGCCTCGTCCTCGTCGCCGCGAGCGTGCAGCGTGTGGTAGCCCAGCGGCAGGTCGGCGGGCAGGCGGAACGTCGCCTCGCCCACGAGCCGGCCGTCGATCTCCTCCGGCTCCCGCCACCGGTCGAGCTGGGGTATCTCGTCGCGGCGGCCGCCCTGCTCGAGCTGCACCCAGACCTGCACCGAGTGGCCGTCCGGCACGTGGACGTGGACCTCCGGCCCGGCGCCCTGCACGGCGACGACGCTCGGCGGCAGCATCGAGCGCCAGGGCTCCTCGCGGCGCCGGCGCAGCGCCGCCTCCGGGTCGTCGGTGTCCACGCCCATCGCGGTCAGCACGGCAGTGACCGTCTCGGCGGGCACCTCGACGGGGCGGCCCTTCCAGTCGTGGTAGTCGGTGGCCACGGCGTAGGAGCGGGCCAGGTCTCGCAGTGCGGGGGAGGGAGTGCTCACCCGCCGATCATGTCCCATCGGCCCGCGGGCGGAACCTGCGGTTCCTCCCTGCGGGACGGACGCGTGTGGCGGTCGCTACTCGGCGGGCTCGAGCGCCAGGCTGATCGAGTTGATGCAGTAGCGCTGGCCGGTCGGCGTGCCGTAGCCGTCGTCGAAGACGTGGCCGAGGTGCGAGCCGCAGGTGCCGCAGCGGACCTCGACGCGCTTCATGCCGTGCGAGGTGTCCTCGAGGTATTCCACGCGGTCCTCGGCCAGCGGGGCGTAGAAGGACGGCCAGCCGCAGTGCGAGTCGAACTTCGTCTCCGAGCGGAACAGCTCGGCCTGGCAGGCCCGGCAGCGGTAGACGCCGACGGTCTTGGTGTCGGTGTACTCGCCGGTGAACGCGCGCTCGGTGCCGGCCTTGCGGAGGACGGTGTACTCCTCGGGGGAGAGCTGCTCACGCCACTCGGCGTCGCTCTTGTCGACCTCGTAGCCCATGACCCCAGCCTACGTGGCCGGCCCAGCGTCGGAGCGCGTCTACATTGACCCCATGGCCAGTCCCGCAGCCGAGGTCGACGCCGGCGGACGCACGGTCCGCGTCTCCAGCCCGGACCGAGTGATCTACGAGGCGACCGCTGCCACGCCCGAGGTGACCAAGCTGCAGGTGGTGGAGTACTACGTCGCGGTCGAGGACGGCCTCATGCGGGCGCTGCGCGAGCGGCCGACCGCGCTGGAGCGCTGGCCCAAGGGCGTCCGCGACGGCATGCGGCTGGCGACCGGGCCGCAGGACCGCGACGCCGACGCGTTCTACCAGAAGCGGATGATGCGGGGTGCGCCGCCGTACGTCGAGTCGGCGACCGTCGCCTTCCCGTCGGGCCGTACCGCGGAGGAGATGTGCCCGACCGAGGTCGCGGTGCCGGCCTGGGCCGCGCAGATGGGCACGCTGACCTTTCACCCCTGGCCCAGCCGTCGGGTCGACACCGACCACCCCGACGAGCTGCGGATCGACCTCGACCCGCAGCCGGGCACCGGCTTCGCCGACGCGGTCACGACCGCGCTGGTGGCCCGCGGCCTGCTCGAGGAGCTGGGCCTGGTCGGCTTCCCCAAGACCAGCGGCAACCGGGGCGTGCACGTCTACGTGCGGATCGAGCCCCGCTGGGAGTTCGTCGACGTGCGGCACGCGGCGATCGCCTTCGGCCGCGAGCTGGAGGCCCGCTCCGAGCTGGTCACCACGGCGTGGTGGAAGGAGGAGCGCGGCCGGCGGATCTTCGTGGACTACAACCAGAACTCCCGTGACCGGACCATCGCCTCCGCCTACTCGCTGCGGCCGCGACCAGGCGCCCCCGTCTCCACCCCGGTCACGTGGGAGGAGCTGGGCGAGATCGAGGACCCGGCACGGCTGAACCTGTTCACGGTGCCGGAGCGGCTGCGGGCGGACGGCGACCCGCATGCCGCGATCGACGACCACCCGTGCTCGCTCGAGCCGCTGCTGGAGCTCTACGACGAGCAGGTCGCTCGCGGACGGGGGGAGATGCCCTACCCGCCGGACTACCCCAAGATGCCCGGCGAGCCGCCCCGCGTGCAGCCGAGCCGCAAGAACGCGGCCAACTGGCCGCAGGAGTGATCTGCCCCGAGTGCGCGGTTCGAGCGAAACCGATGGCTCGCGGGGGTGTACCGCCGCGGAGCCGGCGGCGGAAGACTTCGTCGCAGGAGGCTTCCGATGCTCGTGCGATCCCTGGCCGTGGCGACCCTGGTGACCCTCGCGTGCGCGCTCGCCGCACCCCATCACCCCAGACCCGACGCCCAGTGGGTGGCCGAGGTCTGCAGCCAGGTGGAGGTGTGCTGAGTCGGCTCCCCGCCGGATGGGTAGGCGGGTCTCATGGACTCCTCACCTGAGCTCACGGACCGGCCCACGGTGGCCGTGGTCGGCGCCGGGATCGTCGGCCTCTGCACCGCCTACGCGCTGCGCGAGCGTGGGCTGGAGGTCCGCGTCTACGAGCAGGGCCGGCCGGGCAACGGCCAGTCGGGCGGGCAGTCGCGGATCTTCCGGCACGCCCACGACGACCCACGCATGGTCGACGCCGCGGTGGCCAGCCGGGCGGCGTACGACGAGTGGGGCGAGCGGCTGGGGGTCCAGCTCGTCTCCGACGACGGCGCCGTGGCGATCGGGCCGTCGGTCGACAGCCGGCTGCCGGTGCTGGAGAAGGCCGGCGTGGCCGCACGGCGCATCGACGCCGGCGAGCTGGCGGTACGGCTCCCGCTGCTCGCCGGGTACGACGGGCCGGCGATGCTCGACGAGCGCGGCGGCTCGATCCGCACCACGGCCGCCGTCCGCGCCCTGAGCGACGCGCTGGGGGAGCGACTGGTCACCGACGAGGTGCTGTCGCTGCGGCCGAGCGGCGACGGGGTCGAGGTGCGCAGCGGCGGGCGCACCGACCGCTACGACCGTGTCGTGGTGTGCGCCGGCCGCGGGACCGCCCACCTGGCCCGCTCGGTCGGCGTGTCGCTGCCCGTGCGGCAGGGCGCCCACGTCCGGCTCACGTTCGCCGTGCGTGGTGAGCCACCCCGACAGCTGGCCACCCTGCAGGACTCCAGCGGGGTGTTCGGGGAGACCGGCGTCTACGCCGCCGCGGTACCGGACAACACCGCCTACGCGGTCGGTCTGAGCGCTGCCACGCAGGTGCGGGAGGACGGCAGCCTGCCGGCGCCCGACGAGCTCGCGGACCTGGCGTCGAGGGCGGCGGACTACGTGCGGCGGGCGCTGCCCGGCCTCGACCCCGAGCCCGTCGACGTACGGCACTGCTGGGTCACCGAGCTGCCCTGGAGCGAGGACGGCGTTGCGGTCTGGGAGCGGGACGGGCTGCTGCTCGTGGCCGGTCACAACCTGTTCAAGCAGGCGCCCGGCCTGGGCCGCAGGCTCGCCGCGGCGGCCGCCGGTGAGCAGCTCGCCGCCGACCTGCGCCCGCAGAGCCGGCTCGGCGCACCCTGACCGGGGCGCCGGGACGTGCGACGGGGGCCGGAGCGAGTCGCTCCGGCCCCCGTCCCCCCGTGACGGTGTCAGGTCAGTAGACCCGCACCTGCATCATCCCGTTGCGGTTGGTGTTGACCACCTTGATGTGCGTGCCGGTGTCCGGCACGAGCACGCCGCCCTGCGGGTTGTCCTTCGCGTCGTAGTAGCGCGACGCCTGGCTGTCGTCGAACACCGGGACGGCCGCGCGTGCCGGCACCTGGAGGGTGCTCATCCCGGTCGCGGTCTCGCGGTGCAGCGAGATCGGGTCGGTGGCGTCGAGCCCGAAGGTCGCGTCGAACGCCTGGATCCTGTTGCGGGCGACCGTGCCGTCGGACCAGGTCAGCGCGCTGCCGCGCGCGTCGACCGGCAGCACCTCACCGGCACCGAGGTGGCCGGTGACGTCGTTGTCGCCGTAGGAGGTGTTCCAGTACCAGACCAGCATGCCGTCCTGGTAGGGGAAGTGCTCCACGCGGTTCGGCTCCGAGCGCGACCAGCCGAAGTTGTACGGCCCCTCGGCGAGCGTCTTGTCGTAGCCGAGGTAGGTGCGGTTCTCGGCGATGTAGTAGTGGGCGAACTCGCGCACCGCCTGGCCCTTCTCGGCGATGAGGAACTTGTCCATCGTCCAGCCGGGGGCGCCGTTCTCGGCGCCCTCGTCGAGTGCGGAGCCGACCGTGACGGCGTCGACCATGAGGCCGAGACCGTTGACCGCGGCGTCGTTGACCATCCGGAAGCGGATCTGGACCTGCTCGCCGGCGTACGCCGACAGGTCGGCGGTCAGCGGCACCCAGCCCGGGCTGGTGCCGGTGATGCCCTGGCCCTCGTTGGCGTCCTGGGGGTCGTCGGTGGTCGACCGGTTCGTGGCCAGCGGCGTCCACGACGTCCCGTTGCGCGACACCTCGGCGTAGGCGTAGTCCCAGTCCTTCTCGATGTCGTACTTGACCTGGGCGCCCAGCTGGCCGGCGGCCGGCACCGTGAACGCCGGGCTCGTGACCGTCGCGGTGCGGTCGTCGCCCCGGCCGGAGTAGAAGAAGTCCTCGCCCTCGGCGGCCTTGCCGACCGTCGTGGACCGGCTGCCCTTCGGCAGGATGGTGACCAGCGCCTGCGCCTTCTTGGTGGCGTGGTACGACGCGCCGAGCTTGTGCGTCGACGCCTCACCCGTGCGCGCCACGTCGTAGTCGAGCCAGCCGAGGACCAGCTTCTCCCACGGGCCCATGTGGCCCGGGGTGGTGCCGATCGCGTCCTTGCCGTGGCCCAGCCAGGACCCCGAGCTCATCAGCGTCCAGAAGGCGGTGGCGTTCTCGCCGCCCCTGCGCTCGTAGAGGTCCGGCAGCCCGAGGTCGTGACCGAACTCGTGCGCGAACACGCCGAGGCCGCCGTTCTCCGGCTCGGTGGTGTAGTCGCGGATCCACAGGCCGGTGTCACCGATCTCGACGCCGCCGAACTGGCCGTAGCCCTGGGGGCCGTTGCCGTCGGGCCGGGTGCTGCCGGCGCCGGCCGCCCACCGGTGCGACCAGATGGTCCACTCGGGCGCGCCGGCCTCCTCGCCCTCGCCGGCGTGGATCGCCTGGAAGTGGTCGATGTAGCCGTCGGGCTCGGCGAAGTCACCATCGCCGTCGTAGTCGTAGCGGTCCCACTTGTCGAAGCGGGCGAGGTAGTCCTTGACGTTCGCGGGCGACGTGCCCTCGACCTGGTCGGCGTACCACGCGTCGGCGGTGTCGTTGATGAACGCCGTCATGTCGGCCTGGGTCTCGCCCGCACCGTAGGCGGACTCGGGCTTGTCGACGGAGACCCAGTCGCTGACGTCGCCGTCGACGGTGTAGCGGCCGCTCGACTCCTCCTCGTAGAAGTCCTTGAAGGACTCGCCGCCCTGCTCCGGCATGCCGTTGAAGAACATGTCGAGGTAGTGCTGGCGGTCGAAGTCGCCGGTCCAGTAGGTGCTGTTGTCGCTCGACCGGTCCGGCTGGGGGATCTGGTTGTGCAGCGGCCCCGCGGTGGACGGGTCGTCGCTGCCGGTGCCGCCGAACTCGACGAGGATGGAGAACAGCTCGTCCTGCGACTGCACTCCGTACTGCGCCCACTGACCGGGTGCGACGCGCACGGCGCGGGAGCCCCCGCGTTCCTGCACGGTGGCCTCGCCGTTGACGACCTTCTCGAAGGCCTGCTTCTTCAGCTCACGCCGCTTGGACTCCAAGGCGTCCGGACGGTCGTCCTGGCGTGCGGTGGAGCCGTTGGCGGCCCGGTCGGCCGGATCTGCGGGGGGCGCGGCGGTGGCCGGCGCCTGGACCGTGGTGGCGAGCAGCGCGAGGGTTGCCGCGCTGCTCAGCGCGCCGATGGTGCGTCGTTTCACGAATGTCCTCCAGGGGTGAACGTTCCGGTGGAGCGCGGCCCCGCCGGGAAGTCGTGCGGCGTTCTGCCCACAACGTCCGGAACTTCACCATCTGGCCATCGGAAAGTAAAGAGTTTCCTGTGTCCGGTTTCGCCCGGCGGCGCGCGCCGGCGGGCCGGACCCCTGCGGGTTCGTGCAGCTGCACGATCGTGCAGCGCTTCCCCGGGGGAGGCGGAGCCCACCGGTCGCTCAGAGGCCGGTGATGCCCTCGCCCTCGCCGGCCTGCTCGTCGAAGTTCTCGTGCTCGAGCAGGTGCAGCACCGGCACGCCCAGCTTGCGCCGGGCACGGGAGGTCCAGTCGAGGTGGAAGAACTCGGCGACCACGTGCGACCGGGTCAGGACGATCACCTCGGCCGCCTGCACCTCGGCGACCTTGGCGGCCAGCGCGTCGAGGGGGTCGGTGCTGACGATCTCGCCGACGACGTCGGCGCCGCAGGCGGTCAGCCGCTTCAGGCACGCGTCGAGCTCACCGCGTGCCTCCGAGAGGAGCTCGCGCTGGACCGCCTCGACGTTCTCCTGGTCCATCACCAGTGCCGGCGAGGCGAGCACCTCGCTCGCGGCGATCGAGCCCAGGGCCGACTCGACGCGGGCCGCGGCGTCCTCCACGGGCAGGAGCACGTGGTAGCGGACCGGGAAGGCCACATCGGTGTGCAGGCTGCGCACGCGCTGCGCGTCGTCCACGGACAGGGGCTGCTCGACCAGGAGCACCACGTCGTACGTCGTCGTCCCGCTCATGGTCGAAGCCTAGTGCTCAGCGCCGAGGACGGCAGCCAGGTCGTAGGACACGGGCTCGTCGAGCTGGTCGTAGCCGCACGACTCGGGGTCGCGGTCCGGCCGCCAGCGCTTGAACTGGGCCGTGTGCCGGAACCGGGAGCCCTCCATGTGGTCGTAGCCCACCTCCAGCACGCGCACCGGGCGCAGCGGCACGAACGAGAGGTCCTTGCCCGCACTCCACCGGCTCTGCGTGCCCGGCACCCGGTCGGGGTTGGCGATCGCCCAGTCGCTCCACCCGCCCCAGGGGTGCTCCGAGGGGTCATCGACGACCAGCGGCGCCAGCTCCTCGATCAGCTCGGCGCGGCGCTTGGCCGTGAACGAGGCAGAGACCCCGACGTGCTGGAGCCGCCCCTCGTCGTCGTAGAGGCCGAGCAGCAGCGAGCCCAGCAGCGGGTTCGAGCCGGTCGAGGTCTTGTGCAGGCGGTAGCCCGCGACCACCACGTCGGCGGTGCGCTCGTGCTTGATCTTCAGCATGGTGCGCTGGTTCGGCTGGTACGGCGCCTTCACCGGCTTCGCCACGACGCCGTCGAGACCGGCCCCCTCGAACCGCTCGAACCAGTGGCCGGCCTCCGCCGGGTCGGTCGTGATCCGGGTCAGGTGCAGCGGCGGTCGCACCCCCGCCAGCTCCGCCTCCAGCCGCTCGCGGCGCACGGCGAAGGGCTCGGCCACCAGCGACTCGTCGCCGATGGCGAGCAGGTCGAAGGCGACGAACCCCGCCGGCGTCTGCTCCGCGAGCATCCGGACCCGGGAGTCGGCCGGGTGGATCCGCTCCTGCAGCCTCTCGAACTCCAGCCGGTCGCCGATCGCGACGAAGAGCTCGCCGTCCAGCACGCACCGGTGCGGCAACCCGGCGCGCATCGCCTCGACCACCTCGGGGAAGTAGCGGGTCAGCGACTTGGTGTTGCGGCTGGCCAGCTCCACCTCGTCGCCGTCGCGGAAGACCACGCAGCGGAAGCCGTCCCACTTCGGCTCGAACGCGAGACCGCCGTACCTCGTCGGGTCGGGGATCCCCTTCACCGACTTCGCGAGCATCGGCTGGACCGGGGGCATCACGGGCAGGCGCACACCGGCACCCTACGATGCCGGGGTGCCGATCCGACTGTGCGACCGCAACCCGTCGGTCCCCCCGGACCGGCTGCTCGCCGAGCTGGTGCCGCCTCCCCGGTTCGCCGAGGTCGGCTTCGACTCCTACGACCCGGCGCCCGACCAGCCGTCCCAGGCCCGAGCCGTCGAGCGGCTGCGGGAGTTCGCGACCACCCTCGACTCCGGGGGGAGCAGGCGCGGCTGGTTCAAGCGCGACAAGGGGCCCGAGGGGCCGGCCGGCATCTATCTCGACGGTGGCTACGGCGTCGGCAAGACCCACCTGCTCGCCTCCTTGTGGCACGCCGCTCCCGGGCCCAAGCTGTTCGCGACGTTCGTGGAGCTCACCCACCTCGTCGGCGCCCTCGGCTTCCACGACGCCGTGGCCGCCCTCTCGCAGCACCGGCTGGTCTGCGTCGACGAGTTCGAGCTCGACGACCCCGGTGACACGGTCCTGGTCTCGACGCTGCTCACCAGGCTGCGCGAGGCCGGCGTACGGCTGGCCGCCACGTCGAACACCCTGCCCGGCAAGCTGGGGGAGGGCCGGTTCGCCACCGAGGACTTCCTCCGCGAGATCCAGGGGCTCGCGGACTCGTTCGAGTCGGTGCGCATCGACGGCGAGGACTACCGGCACCGCGGGCTCCCGCAGGCCCCGCCGGCGCCGGGCCTCGACGTGGTCGAGCGGCAGGCGCGACGCCCCGACGCGAGCTTCGACCACTTCGTCGACCTGAGCAGGCACCTCGCCGAGGTGCACCCGTCGAAGTACGGCGCGATGCTCGACGGCGTCTCGGTGGTCTGCCTCGAGGACGTGCGCACGGTCTCCGACCAGGCCGTCGCGCTCCGCCTGGTGGTGCTGGCCGACCGGCTCTACGACCGCGACGTCCCCGTCGTCGCGAGCGGGGTGTCGATGGACGAGCTGTTCGCGCCGCCGCTGCTCGAGGGCGGCTACCGCAAGAAGTACTTCCGCGCGATCTCGCGTCTGGACGCGCTCGCCCGCGAGGGCGCGGCTCTCGCGGAGGCCTGACCAGGGGTCTGGCGCACGACCTGACGCGGGGCGCGAGCGGTCCCCGGCTGCGGTGCGCGATACTCCCTCGCATGAGCTCGAGCGAGAAGTCCCTCACCGCGACACTGCGCCTGCCGCCCGGACCGGTCGACCTCTCCGACCACGACCCCGGCGCGACGCCGGGCTTCGCCGGCGACAAGAGCGACGGCAAGGAGGCGCTCGGTGACCTCGAGGACCCGCTCAGCGACCTGCAGGAGCGGCTCTTCGCCGAGGGGATGAGCGGCGGGCGGCGCAGCGTGCTGCTGGTGCTGCAGGGCATGGACACCTCCGGCAAGGGCGGCGTGATGCGCCACGCCGCAGGCCTGGTCGACCCGCAGGGCCTGCGGATCAAGGCGTTCAAGGCGCCCACCGAGGAGGAGCGCGGCCACGACTTCCTGTGGCGCATCACCAAGGAGCTTCCGCGGGCAGGCCGGATCGGGATCTTCGACCGCTCCCACTACGAGGACGTGCTCATCGCGCGGGTCCACGCCGACGTGCCGCTGGAGCAGATCGAGAAGCGCTACGACGCCATCAACGCCTTCGAGAAGCGGCTCGTCGACGAGGGCACGGTCGTGGTCAAGTGCATGCTGCACATCTCGCCGGACAAGCAGCTCGAGCGGCTGCTCCAGCGGCTCGACAAGCCCGAGAAGCACTGGAAGTACAACACCGGGGACGTCGACGAGCGGGCGCTGTGGCCCTCCTACCAGGAGGCCTACGAGCTGATGCTGGAGCGCTGCAACACCGAGGCGGCGCCGTGGCTGATCGTGCCCGCGGACCGCAAGTGGTACCGCAACTGGGCGGTCGCCACGGTCCTGCACGAGACGCTCGAGGCGATGGACGTTTCCTGGCCGGACGCCGACTTCGACGTCGACCAGGAGCGGCAGCGCCTGCAGGAGCTCAAGCTGTGACGCTGCGCCACGTGCGGGCGACGCGCTACGTCGCCCCGCTGCGCGAGGGCGGCTCGCTGCCCGGCCTGATGGAGGCCGAGGACCTCGGCACCTACGTGTGCAAGTTCCGTGGTGCCGGCCAGGGCGCCAAGGTGCTCGTCGCCGAGGTGGTCGTCGGCGAGCTGGCGCGCCGGCTGGGGATCGTGACCCCGGACCTCGTCGTGCTCGAGGTCGAGGAGGCGATCGCGAGGTACGAGGCCGACGAGGAGGTGCAGGACCTGCTCACCGCGAGCCTGGGACCGAACCTGGGCGTCGACTTCCTGCCCGGCTCCTTCGGCTTCGACTCCGGCTGCGACCCCGATGCGGGGCTGGCGGCCCGGATCCTGTGGCTGGACGCCCTCACCGCCAACGTCGACCGGTCCTGGCGCAACCCGAACCTCCTGGTCTGGCACGGTGACCTCTGGGCCATCGACCACGGCGCCGCCCTCTACTTCCACCACGGCTGGAGCGGCGGTGTCGGGTCGGCCGAACGGTTCGCGGCCCAGCCCTACGACGCCGCCGACCACGTGCTGGCGGCGTACCGCGGTGGCGTGCCGGAGGCGGACGCCGACCTGGCCGGCCGGGTGACGCGCGACCTGCTCACGGAGGTCGTCGCCGAGGTGCCCGACGTCTGGCTGGAGCCGGTGCCGGGGGCCGGGTCCCCGGCGGCGCTGCGGCAGGCGTACGTCGAGTTCCTGCTCGCCCGCGTCGCCGGCGAGCGCGCGTGGCTGCCGGCGGCGGAGGCTGCATGAGCGTCCGGATGGGTTTCCAGTACGTCGTGCTGCGGTGCGTGCCGCGCATCGACCGGGAGGAGTTCGTCAACGTCGGCGTGGTGCTCTACTGCCAGCAGGCGGACTTCCTCCGGGCGCAGTGCCACGTGCAGGCAGAGCGGCTGCGGGCCCTGGACCCGGGGGTGGACGTCGACGCGGTCCGCTCGGCGCTGGCGGCCGTCGAGGCGGTGTGCCGCGGCGAGCAGTCCGCCGGTGCCGCCGGCCGGGCCGCGATGGGCACCCGGTTCGGCTTCGTCAAGGCACCGCGCAGCACGGTCGTGCAGCCGGGCCCCGTGCACGGAGGCAGCACCGACGACCCCGCCCGCCAGCTCGACCACCTCCTGGACCGCCTGGTCCGCTGACCCGGTTCCGGGGTGCCGCGGGGATGGCAGCGCACACTTCGGGTACCGTCCGCTGACGGCCTCTTGAGAACCCAGGAGGGCTCGGCGCAGCTCCGGAAGGAGTCCACGTCCGATGTGTGACCTCACCCGCCCCCATGCAGCACCGCTTCCCCACGGCGTCCAGTCCGCACCGCTCGCGCGTGCCTTCGTGGCGAGGTCGCTGTGCCACCACCACGCGCGCGCCGCCCGGTCCTCGGCCGGGCTGGTGACCAGCGAGCTGCTGAACCAGCTGCTGATCGACGGCGACCTGCCGCAGGAGGTGGTGGTCGACTGCGGGGTCTCCGAGCTACGGATCTCGCTGACCGGCACGCCCGGCGCGAAGCCGGAGGACCTCGAACCCGCGGTGCAGGACGTCAGCGCGCTGCTGCTGCGCACGCTGGCCAAGGAGTGGGGCGAGACGTCCACCGGCGGCGACCCCGACCGGCGGGAGTACTGGTGCACGGTCGCCACCGGTTTCGCCCCGCCACGGGCGCTCGCGGAGACCTGGCTCGGCTGAGGCGCCCCGCCGGGCGGTCGCTCACTGCGCCACCATCCTTGTGTTGAGGCTCTCCGATAGGGCCTTGATGCACCCCGGGTGCCGCCAGGTCACTGCCCTGCTCGCTTGACGCCGAGGACGTCCACTCTGAGATCTGCAGGACCTGGTGGTTGCCCGGGACGTGTGGACCGTCGATAGGGCTGTGCGCCAAGGCCGGGACGACTGGCTGCGAGCGCCGATCAGTGAGCGAACCGGCAGACACGTCCCGGCACCAACGACACCTGAAGAAATGGGTGCCTCCCCACTGGGTCTAGCAGCGAGGAGGCTGACGTGAAGTCTGCCAGCAACACCGTGAGTAGTGAACGTCCTCTGGTCCTGCCCGAGGTCGCCCCCAACGACGTGACCGCGGGCATCGACTGGGCCCGCGACGACCACGCTGTATGCATCGTCGACTGCCGCGGCCGCAAGGTCGCCGCCACGATGGTCGAGCACACCACCGCCGGTCTGCGTGATCTGACCGCGTTCCTGGGTCGTCACGGAGTCGCAGAGGTCGCGATCGAGCGCCCCGACGGCCCCGTGATCGACGCGCTGCTCGACGCCGAACTGACCGTGGTGGTGATCTCTCCGAACCAGGTCAAGAACCTGCGCAGCCGCTACGGGTCGGCCGGCAACAAGGACGACCGGTTCGACGCCTACGTCCTGGCCGACACCCTGCGCACCGACCGCGCCCGACTCCGACCGCTGGTCCCTGACACCGAAGCCACCATCGCGCTGCGCCGGTCCTGCCGCGCCCGCAAGGACCTGGTCAAGCACCGCGTCGCCGCGGCCAACCAGCTCCGTGCCCACCTGCGCAACGTCTTCCCCGGCGCCATCGGACTGTTCGCCGACATCGACTCCGAGATCACCCTGGCGTTCCTGACCCGCTTCGACACCCAAGACCGCGCCGACTGGCTCACACCCAAACGCCTGAGCGACTGGCTGGCCAAGCAGGGCTACTCCGGCCGCACCGACCCCGAGGTGCTGCACCAGCGGCTGCTGGACGCACCCCGTGGGGCCACCGGCGTCCACGCCACCAGCCAGGCGGCCATCACCGCCGGCTACGTCGCGCTGCTGCGAACCCTGCTCGAGCAGATCAAGACGCTCTCGGCCCAGATCGACCGCCAGCTCACCGCGCACGCCGACGCCCACATCTTCACCAGCCTTCCCCGATCCGGTCGGGTGCGCGCCGCACGGCTGCTGGCCGAGATCGGCGACTGCCGTGCCCGTTTCCCCACGCCCGAGTCGCTGACCTGTCTGGCCGGCGCCGCGCCCTCGACGCGGCAGTCCGGAAAGCTCCGCGCAGTCGGATTCCGCTGGGCCTGCGACAAGCAGCTGCGCGACGCCGTCACCGACTTCGCCAACGGCAGCCGAGATGCCAACCCCTGGGCCGCCGACCTCTACGACCGGGCACGAGCCCGTGGCCACGACCACGCCCACGCCATCCGCATCCTCGCCCGAGCCTGGCTGCACGTCATCTGGCACTGCTGGCAAGACGACCTCGCTTACGACCCCGAAACCCACCGCGCACTCAAACGCGTCCTCGCCCAGCAGACCGAGGCGGCTTGACATAGGGCTTCTCAGAGGTGGATCATGTGGCCGGCGAGCCCCTCGACGGCCTCCTTGACCGCCTCCGACAGCGTCGGGTGCGCGAACACGTTGCGCGCCACCTCGTCGGCGGTCAGGTCCCACCGCTGCGCCAGCGTCAGCGCCGGCAGCAGCTCGGTCACGTCCGGGCCGATCAGGTGCGCGCCGATGATCTCGTTGTACTTCGCGTCGGCGACCAGCTTCACGAAGCCGGTGGTGTCGCCCAGACCCTTGGCCTTGCCGTTGGCCGAGAACGGGAACTTCGCGACCTTGACGTCGTAGCCCTTCTCCTTCGCCTGCTCCTCGCTGTAGCCGAAGGAGGCGATCTGCGGCTGGCAGTACGTCGCCCGCGGGATCATGTCGAACTCGATCTCCATCGTCTCCGCGCCGGCGATCGTCTCGGCGGTGACGATGCCCATCGCCTCCGCGGTGTGGGCGAGCATCAGCTTGCCGGTGACGTCGCCGATCGCGTACACGCCCTCGACGTTGGTGCGTCCGCGCTCGTCGACCGCGATCGCGCCACGGTCGGTGGTCTGCACGCCGGTGGCCTCGAGGCCGTAGCCCTCCAGCCGCGGTGCGAACCCGATCGCCTGCATCACCTTGTCGGTCTCGATGACCTGCTGGTCGCCACCGTCGGCGGGGGAGACGGTCACCTTGACCTTGGCGCCGCTGTCGTCGATGCTCTCCACCTTCGTCGAGAGCATGACCTTCACGCCGAGCTTCTTGTAGTGCTTGAGCAGCTCCTTGGAGATCTCCGGGTCCTCGGTGGGCACCATCCGGTCCAGGAACTCCACGATCGTGACGTCCACGCCGAAGTTCTTCATCACGTAGGCGAACTCCACGCCGATCGCACCCGAGCCGGCGATGACGATCGAGCCGGGCAGCTCGGAGTCGAGGATCTGCTCCTCGTAGGTGACGACGCGCTCGGACAACGACGTACCGGGGATCAGGCGGGTCGTCGCACCCGTGGCGATGATCAGGCTGTCGCAGGTGACCTGGCTGACCTCGCCGTCGGAGCCCTTCACGTCGATCGACTTCGGCCCGGTCAGCGTGCCCCAGCCGTGGATCTCGGTGATCTTGTTCTTCTTCATGAGGAAGTGGACGCCCTTGACGATGGAGTCCGACACCTCGCGGCTGCGCGCGTGGGTCGGCTTGAACTCCATCGACGCGTCGCCGGTGATCCCGAACTTGTCCTTCTCGTGGGTCAGGATGTGCGAGAGCTCGGCGTTGCGCAGGAGCGCCTTGGACGGGATGCAGCCGACGTTGAGGCAGACACCGCCCCAGTACTTCTCCTCGACCACGGCAACGGACTTGCCCAGCTGGGCCGCGCGGATCGCGGCGACGTACCCACCGGGGCCGGCGCCGAGGACGACAACGTCGAAGTGTTGGCTCATGGGCGCAAGCCTATGCTCTCGGTGCGAGCGCCGGGGTGCCGGTCCGGCGCCCCCGGGCGACCGCGGGTGCGCGGCTCAGACCGGCACCAGCTCCACGGCCCCGACCGCGTAGCGAGCCAGGATCGTGCGAGCCACCTCGGGGTCCGCGCCCAGCGGGTCGGACACCGCGACGGCACCGGCCTCGAGCGCGAGCTCGGCCGCCCGGTCGGGCAGCAGGCCGGGTGCCAGGAACATCGAGCCGACCGCGATGTGGCGGCGGCCCTCGGCGCGGAACTGGCGGACCGCCTCCCCGGTGGCCGGGGGAGCGGCGGAGGCGAACGCCGCCACGGTCGGCAGCTTGTGCTTGGAGCTCCACAGCCGGGCGAGCCGGGCGACGGCCTGGTTGGCCAGCGCGTCGGAGGAGCCGGCCGCCGCGAGCACCAGGGCGTCCAGCTCGCGGACGCGGGCGTCCCGCAGCGCGGCGCGCAGCCGCCGGTCGAGCACGTCGAGGAAGGAGGTCTCCAGGCCGAGCACCCGGGTGGCCCGGATCCGCAGACCCTCGTGGCGCGCGGTCGCCTCGGCAACCGCCTCGGGCACGTCGACCTTGGCGTGGTAGGCCTCGTTGAGCAGCAGCGGCACCACCACGACCTCGTCGTAGCCGGCCTTCACGAGCCGGTCGACCACGGTGCCGAACCCCGGCCGGGAGAGCTCGAGGAACGCGGGCTCGATGCGCAGGTCGGGGCGCATCGTGCGGACCTGGTCGACCAGTGCTTTGACGGTGCCGGCGGAGCGGGGGTCCCGGCTGCCGTGGGCGAGGGCTACGAGGGCTGGTGCGGTCATGGGAGGAGGCCGCCTTCCTTGCGTCGGGCCGGTGGAACGGGAGCGACGGCGCTGTCGCGGTGGGGCGGACGGGTGGGCTCGGGGGTGCGCGTGCTCACGTGTGGATCCCGCACTCGGTCTTGCCGGTCCCGGCCCAGCGGCCGCTGCGGGGGTCCTCGCCGGGGGCCACCCGGCGGGTGCACGGCCAGCACCCGATGGAGGGGTATCCGTCGTACTGCAACGGGTTCACGAGGACCCCGTTCTCGACGATGTAGCGCTCGACGTCGTCGCCGGTCCAGCGCGCGAGCGGGGAGACCTTGACCTTGCGCTTCTTCTCGTCCCAGCCGATCACTGGGGCGATCACCCGGTCGTGGGTCTCGTCGCGGCGCAGGCCGGTCGCCCACGCGTCGTACCCGTCGAGCATCTCCTGCAGCGGCTGCACCTTGCGCAGCGCGCAGCACAGGTCGGGGTCGCGGGCGTAGAGGTCCCCGCCGTACGTCGCGTCCTGCTCGGCCACCGACTGCACCGGGGTGATGCTGATCAGGTTCACCGGCAGCGTCGCCGCGACCGCGTCGCGGGTGCCGATCGTCTCGACGAAGTGGTAGCCGGTGTCGAGGAAGACCACGTCGACCCCGGGCGCGACCTGCGCGGCGAGGTGGGCCAGCACCGCGTCGCCCATCGAGGAGGTGATCGCGAACCTGTCGGCGAACGTCGCGACCGCCCACTCGATGATGTCCTGGGCGGGGGCCAGCTCGAGCTCGGCGCCGGCGTGCCGGACGAGCTCGCGGAGCTCGTCCTCGGAACGGCCCTCGGTGCTGGTGCCGCGGCGCGCCCGCGCGGCCGTCGTGGTCGCGGCGGTCATGGCAGCGGCTCCGGGCGCGTGATGAGGCCGAGCATCCGCAGCGAGAACGCGCGCAGACAGGACCGGCACTCCCACTGCCCATGTCCCGACCCCGACTCCGGCTCGTGCGGGCGCAGGTCCTCGTCGCCGCAGTAGGGGCAGTGGAACGGCACGGCGCGCTCGCTCACGACCAGACCGCCTCGAGGGACCGCTCGCCGCGCAGCGCCTCGTCGTCGGCCCGCGAGACCCAGGTCGCGAACGACTCGCCGTCCTCGCGCTCGGCGAGGTAGGCGCGCACGACCGCGGTGACGTAGTCGTCGAGCCCGGAGGTGGTGACCTTGTGCGCGCGCAGCTTCTTGCCGAAGCCCGGCTGCAGCCCCAGGCCGCCGCCGAGGTGCACCTGGAAGCCCTCGACCTGCCGGCCGTCCTCGTCGAGCACCAGCTGCCCCTTGAGGCCGATGTCGGCGACCTGTGTGCGCGCGCAGGCGTTGGGGCAGCCGTTGACGTTGACGGTGATCGGCGTGTCCAGGTGCGGGAAGCGCTGCTCCAGCTCGGCGACCAGCGCGGTGGCCCGGTCCTTGGTGTCCACGATCGCGAGCTTGCAGAACTCGATGCCTGTGCACGCCATGGTCGAGCGGCGCCAGCTCGACGGCCGGGCCGACAGGCCGATCTCCTCCAGGCCGGCGAGCAGGGGCTCGACCTGGTCCGGCGCGACCCCCAGCACGACCAGCTTCTGGTACGCCGTCAGCCGGACGCCCGCGGCGCCGTACTGCTCGACGAGGTCGCCGAGCCGGGTCAGCACGGTGCCGGAGATCCGGCCCACCGTCGGAGTGGCGCCGACGTAGTAGTCGCCGTCCTTCTGCCGGTGCACGCCGACGTGGTCGCCGCTGACCAAGGGGACCGGGGGAGAGGGGCAGTCCACCAGCGTGCGGTTCAGGTACTCCTGCTCCAGCACCGAGCGGAACTTCTCGACGCCCCAGTCGGCGACGAGGAACTTCAGCCGCGCACGGCTGCGCAGCCGCCGGTAGCCGTAGTCGCGGAAGATCGAGATCACGCCTTCCCAGACGTCCGGGACGTCCTCGAGCGCGACCCACACCCCGAGCTTCTGGGCGAGCATGGGGTTCGTGGACAGGCCGCCGCCGACCCACAGGTCGAAGCCGGGACCGTGCTCGGGGTGCACGGTGCCGACGAAGGAGACGTCGTTGACCTCCGGGGCCACGTCGTGGCTGGGGTGACCGGTGAGCGCGGTCTTGAACTTGCGCGGCAGGTTGGAGAACTCGGGGTCGCCGATGTAGCGGCGCCTGATCTCCTCCAGGGCCGAGGTCCCGTCGATGACCTCGTCGGCGGCGATCCCGGCCACGGGCGAGCCGAGGAACGCGCGCGGCGAGTCACCACAGGCCTCCTGGGTCTGCAGGCCGACCGCCTCGAGCCGGTTCCAGATCGCGGGCACGTCCTCGATGCGGATCCAGTGGTACTGGATGTTCTGCCGGTCGGTGATGTCTGCGGTGTCGCGCCCGAAGTCCGTGGAGACCGCGCCGAGCACGCGCAGCTGGTCGGCGCCCAGCAGCGCGCCGTCGGTGCGGACCCGCAGCATGAAGTGCTCGTCGTCGAGCTCCTCGGGGGCGAGCGCCCCGGTCTTCCCGCCGTCGAGCCCGGGCTTGCGCTGGGTGTAGAGGCCCCACCACCGGAACCGGCCGCGCAGGTCGCCGCCGTCGATCGAGGCGAACCCGCGACGGGAGTAGATGTTCTCGATGCGCGCCCGGACGTTGAGCGGGTTGTCGTCCTTCTTGGACTGCTCGTTGGCGTTGAGCGGCTCCCGGTAGCCGAGAGCCCACTGCCCCTCGCCCCGCGGGGGGCGCGACCGGCGAGCGGCGGGTGCCGGGCGGGCGGCCGGCTTCGGCGTGCTGGGGGCGGTGCCGGCGTGAGCGCCGGAGCGGCTGGCGGACGGGCCGTGCGTGGGGGTGGTCATGTCTCGCGTTCCTGGACTCGATGACGCACGCAGTCGCTGCGGGGATCCACCCGACGTCGTTGTCGGTATGCATGCCGGCGACCGTGCGCCCGGCTGGATGAGCGGGCTGGGGTCAGTGCCAGGGCATACACATCATGCTGCGCGTGCGACCGAGGTCCACGTGACGCCGGGTCACGAGGTGCTGGGTCGTCGCCGCGCTGATCATGGCGGCAAGTCTCACGGTCCGGACGCCTCGACCACAAACCGGCATCTCATGCAGTGAGACGTGCGTCCGCTATTTGGTACGCGGACGTGGTGTGCCAGGGCGTCCAGGACCCCTCACTAGGCTGAGGCACATGACCGCAGCCGACGCCGCCAGCCAGGTCCCCGCCAGGGACGCCCGGGTCCAGCAGGCCGCCACGGCCAGCTCGGCCAGCACCGCCTACAACGCCGCCCTGGAGGTGATCGCCTCCGTCGAGCCGCGGGTCGCCGAGGCCACCCGCCAGGAGCTGGCCGACCAGCGAGGGTCGCTGAAGCTGATCGCGTCGGAGAACTACGCCTCGCCGGCGGTCCTGCTGACGATGGGGACCTGGCTCTCCGACAAGTACGCCGAAGGCACGGTCGGCCACCGGTTCTACGCGGGCTGCCAGAACGTCGACACGGTGGAGGCGCTCGCGGCCGAGCACGCCCGCGAGCTGTTCGGCGCGCCGTACGCCTACGTGCAGCCCCACTCCGGGATCGACGCCAACCTCGTCGCATTCTGGTCGATCCTCGCCCACCGGGTGGAGTCGCCGGCGCTGGAGAAGCACGCGGTCAAGAGCATCAACGACCTCTCCGAGGCCGACTGGGAGGAGCTGCGTCACGAGTTCGGCAACCAGCGGATGCTGGGCATGTCGCTCGACGCCGGCGGCCACCTCACCCACGGCTTCCGTCCCAACATCAGCGGCAAGATGTTCCACCAGCGCTCCTACGGGACCGACCCCGAGACAGGCCTGCTCGACTACGACCGCGTGGCCGCGGCGGCGCGCGAGTTCCGGCCGCTGGTGCTGATCGCGGGCTACTCGGCCTACCCCCGCCGGGTGGACTTCGCCAAGATGCGCGAGATCGCCGACGAGGTGGGCGCCACGCTGATGGTCGACATGGCGCACTTCGCCGGGCTGGTCGCCGGCAAGGTGTTCACCGGCGACGAGGACCCGGTCCCGTTCGCCCACGTCACCACCTCCACCACGCACAAGTCCCTGCGGGGACCCCGTGGTGGCCTCGTGCTCGCCCAGGAGGAGTACGCCGCCTCGGTCGACCGCGGCTGCCCGATGGTGCTCGGCGGGCCGCTGTCGCACGTGATGGCAGCGAAGGCGGTCGCCTTCGCCGAGGCCCGCCGGCCCGACTTCGCGGACTACGCCCGGCGCATCGCCGACAACGCCCAGTCGCTGGCCGAGGGCTTCCTCGCGCGAGGCGCGAAGCTGGTGACCGGCGGCACCGACAACCACATCGTGCTGCTCGACGTCACCTCCTTCGGCCTCACCGGCCGCCAGGCGGAGTCGGCGCTGCTCGACGCGGGCGTCGTGACCAACCGCAACTCGGTGCCGGCCGACCCGAACGGCGCGTGGTACACCTCCGGCATCCGGTTCGGCACCCCGGCGCTCACCACCCGCGGCTTCGGCGCCGCCGAGTTCGACCGGGTCGCCGAGCTCGTCGTCGACGTGCTCTCGAGCACGACCCCCGGCACCACGAAGGCCGGCGGGCCCTCGAAGGCGTCGTACTCCCTCGCCGACGGGGTCGCGGACCGCACGAAGGCCGCGAGCGCCGAGCTCCTCGACAAGCACCCGCTCTACCCCGGCATCGACCTGTCCTGACCGGCCGCCGGGGGCATGCGCCCGGCCGAGTCGCGGCATCTCAACAGGCAGAGTGCCGCGACTCAGCGTGTGCTGAGCCGGACGCATCGACTTCGGGCCCAGGTGTGCCTGTTCAATTGCCATGGCCGGCCGGTGGACGCGAAGGCTGCGGACGAGGGGCTGTGGACAACGAGCCGCGCTCGTATCGGCGGCGGAGCAGACTGCCGGGCATGAACCTCAGCCAGGGTCTGCACAGGCTCGGTGGCGTGGCCGACCGCGCGACGCTCGTCCGTCTCTTCTCGCGCAAGGAACTGCGTCGGGCGGTGGCTGCTGGTGATGTCGTCCGCGACGCGTACGGGCGATACGCCCTTCCACTGGCCGATGATGCCGTTCGCGCCGCCGGCCGGCCGAGCGGCGTGGTCTCGCACCGCAGTGCGGCGCTGCACTGGGGCTGGGAGGTGAAGACCGTCCCGGACCTGCCGGACGTGACCATCCGGCGGAAGCGGCACCTGGCCACCGGTCAGAGCAAGGGGGTCGTGCTGCACTGGGCAAACCTGCGACCTGCGGAGGTCTGCGACATGGTGACGTCGCCGGAGCGAACGCTGGTGGACTGCCTGCGCTCGCTGCCCTTCGACGAGGCGCTCTCGGTCGCCGACTCGGCGCTGCGGCACCGCAGCGTCACGAAGGACCGGCTGGTCGAGCTGGCTGGTGCGGTCAGCGGTCCCGGGGCCCGGCAGGCCCGCCGGGTGGCGAGCGAAGCGACGGCCCTCGCGGCCAACCCGTTCGAGTCGGCGCTGCGAGCGATCGGGCCGGACGTCCGCGGCCTCGCGCTCGAACCGCAGGTCGTCATCGCCGACAAGCAAGGTCGTGGCCGCGCCGACCTGGTGGACCGCGAGCGACGGTGGGTCGTCGAGGCCGAGTCGCACTCGTGGCACAGCCGTCGGGGTGCCCTGCGGCGCGACTGCCGCCGCTACACCAGGCTCGTCCTGCTGGGCTGGCGGGTGCTGCGCTTCGCCTGGGAGGACGTGATGTTCGAGCCGGACTACGTGCGGGAGTGTCTGTCTGCCGCCGCGGACCTGGCGGACCAACAGGCAGGTGCGGCAGGGCACGGCGGCGTCGGCGCCTGAGGCAGGCCCCCGCGGCGACGATGTGCCTGTCGGTGGCCCCACGCGTGGGCGGTGGGTCAGAGGGTGGGGGTGGTGCGGGCGACGATGGCGGCGAGGTCGGTTCCTCGCGGCAGGGTGCCCAGGGTGCCGCCGTACTCCCGGCCGAGCCGGGTCGCGCAGAAGGCGTCGGCGACCGCGGCCGGCGCGAAGCGGACCAGCAGTGCACCCTGCAGGCACGCGGCCATCGCGCCGGCGAGCCGGCGGGCGCCCTGCTCGAGCGCCGAGGTGTCGGCCAGCGACTCCAGCACCTCGTCGACGGCGCGGTCGAGCCGGTGGTCCTCGCCCCGGGCGGCCCCCACCTCGGTGATCCAGGCGGCCAGCGCCTCCGGCGAGCGCGAGAGCGCGCGCAGCACGTCGAGGGCGTTGACGTTGCCCGAGCCCTCCCAGATGGAGTTGAGCGGGGACTCGCGGAACAGCAGCGGCATCCCCGAGTCCTCGACGTAGCCGTTGCCGCCCAGGCACTCCAGCGACTCGGCGACCATCGTCGGGGTGCGCTTGCACACCCAGTACTTCGCCAGCGGCAGCGCGATCCGGCGCAGCGCCGCCTCGTGCGGGTCGTCCGGCCGGTCGACGGCGGTGGCCAGCCTCATCGCCAGCACGGTCGCCGCCTCGGACTCCACCGCGAGGTCGGCGACGACGTTCTGCATGAGGGGCTTCTCGGCCAGCAGGCCGCCGAACGCCGAGCGGTGCGCGACGTGCCAGGAGGCTTCGGCCACCGCACGGCGCATCAGCGAGGCCGACCCCAGGACGCAGTCGAGCCGGGTCGCGGCGACCATCTCGATGATCGTGCGCACGCCGCGACCCTCGTCACCGAGCCGCTGCGCCCACGTGGTGCGCATCTCCAGCTCCGAGGAGGCGTTGGACCGGTTCCCGAGCTTGTCCTTGAGCCGCACCACGTCGAGCCGGTTGCGGCTGCCGTCGTCGAGCACCCGGGGGACCAGGAAGCAGGTCAGACCGCCCGGCGCCTGGGCGAGGACCAGGAACACGTCGTTCATGGGGGCGGACGTGAACCACTTGTGGCCCGAGAGGGTGTACTCCCCGTCGACCGAGGTCGGCGTCGCCGCCGTCACGTTGGCGCGCACGTCCGAGCCGCCCTGCTTCTCGGTCATCCCCATCCCGGCCAGCGCACCGGCCTTCTGCGCCGCGGGCCGAAGACCGGCGTCGTAGGCGGTCGAGGCAAGGCGGGGCGTCCACTCCTTGGCGAGGGCGTCGTCGGCGCGGAGCGCCGGTACGGCGGCGTAGGTCATCGACACCGGGCAGCCGTGACCGGGCTCGGTCTGCGACCAGGCGAGGAACCCCGCCGCCCGGCGCACGTGCGGGGCCGGCTGCTGCGACGTCCAGGGCGCCGCCTGCAGGCCGTGGCCGACGGCGCGCTCCATCAGCCAGTGCCACGAGGGGTGGAACCGCACCTCGTCGACGCGGTGGCCGTAGCGGTCGTAGGGCATCAGCACCGGCTCGTTCTGGTTGGCCAGCAAGCCGTGCTCGCGGGCCTCGGCCGAGCCCGCCACCCCTCCGAGCGCGACGAGGGAGTCGAGCACCTCCGGGCCGGCGTGCCGGGTCACCGCGTCACAGAGCGCCGCGTCGGAGGTCACTGTGTTGTGCCCCACGAGCGGCGGAGCCTGGTTCGTGGCGTCACGGATGTCACCGGTCATGTGGCCTACCGTAAGTCCATGGCAGGTGACACGGTGGAGCCCCAAGCCGCCGGCGCACCGGTCTGGGTCGCGGCCCGCGACTCGGTCTGGCGGCTGGTCGTGTCGGTGGTCGGCACGTGCTTTCGCAACCGGGTCACCGGACTCGCCGCCGAGGCGGCCTTCTTCGCCCTGCTAAGCCTGCCGCCCCTGATCTTCGGGCTCGCCGGCTCCATCGGCTACGTGTTCAACAGCTTCTCCAGCGATCAGGTGGAGCAGGTGCGCTCGTCGCTGCTGGAGCTCGCCTCGCGCGCCCTGACCGAGCCCACCGTGGACACGATCGTGCGGCCGACGCTCAACGACGTGCTCGGCCCGGGCCGCTTCGACATCATCTCGATCGGCTTCATCCTGGCGCTCTGGTCGGGCTCGCGGGCGTTGAACGTCTTCGTCGACACGATCACGATCATGTACGGCCTCGGCGGCCACCGCGGCGTGGTCCGCACCCGGATCCTGTCGTTCTCGCTCTACGTGATGGGGCTGGTGACCGGGGTGGTGACCATCCCGCTGGTGGTCGCCGGTCCGGACCTGGTGGACCGGGTCATCCCCGAGAGCGCCGACGTCCTCAACGGGCTCTACTGGCCGGTGGTCCTGGTGCTGTGCATCTGCTTCCTCACCACGCTGTACCACGTGTCGGTGCCGGTGCGGACCTCGTGGCGCTTCAACATCCCCGGCGCGGTCCTGACCCTGGTGTTCTGGATCGTCGGTTCCTACCTGCTGCGGTGGGTGCTCACGGTGACCGCGGGGGAGTCCACCTCCATCTACGGCCCGCTCGCCGCGCCGATCGTGGTGCTGCTCTGGCTCTACCTGCTCGCCATCGCGGTGCTCATCGGCGCCGCGCTCAACGCCGCGTTCGACCGGCTCTGGCCGGAGAAGGAGACCGCCCGCGCCCGGATGGAGGTGGTCCGCAAGCTGCGGCTGCACTCGATGATGAGCCGGCTGCGTCGCGACGAGGAGGAACAGGAACGGTTCCCCGACGCGGCCGGCGACACCGTGCTGCTCCAGACCTACGACGCCGCGGAGGCGGACGCCCGGGCGCTGGGCCGGCCGGACCGCCCGGCCCGCGACTGACCGCGGATATTCGGGTGCCGTCGCACCCCCGGCGCCGTACATTCCTAGCGTGCTGGAGACGATCGGGTACGACGCGGCCACGGCTGCGTCGTTCGCGCCGTGGGACGCCGCCGACGCCTCGGTCGGCCGCGTCGTGCGCGTCGACCGCGGGGTCGCCTCCGTCCTGTGTGAGGACGGGCTGCACCGGGCGTCGTACGGCGGCCAGGTGCTCGCCCGGACCGCGCAGGAGCCCGAGCGGGCACCGTGTGCGGGGGACTGGTGCGTGCTGCGCTCCTGGCCCGACCAGCGGGTCACGCTCGAGCACCTGCTGCCCCGGCGCACCGCGCTGGTCCGGGCGGCGGCGGGCAAGCAGTCGGCCGGCCAGGTGGTCTGCGCCAACGTCGACCTGGTCGGGCTCGTCGTCGCGCTGCATCCGCTGCCGGCGGCCACCAAGATCGAGCGGCTCCTCGCGCTGGCGTGGGACAGCGGCGCCAGGCCGCTCGTGCTGCTGACCAAGGCCGACCTCGTCTCGGACGCCGCCGAGGTGGCCTCCGACGTGCGCGGCTTCGCCCCGGGCGTCGAGGTGCTGCCGGTCAGCTGCGTCACCGGTGAGGGGCTGGACCGGCTGCGCGCCCTGGTGGCCGGCCACCGCACCCTTGCGCTGGTCGGCACGTCCGGCCACGGGAAGTCGTCCCTGACCAACGCGATGGTCGGCGCCGAGGTGCTGACGACGCGGCAGATCCGCGACGACGGCCGGGGCCGGCACACGTCGGTCCGCCGGGAGCTGGTCCCGCTGCCCGGCGGCGGGGCGGTGATCGACACTCCCGGCCTGCGCAGCGTGGGTCTCGTGGGGGCCGACGCCGGGCTCGAGCGGACCTTCTCCGACGTCGATCGGCTCGCGGCCTCGTGCCGCATCGACGACTGCGCGCACGGGACCGAGCCGGGATGCGCGGTCGTGGCAGCGCTCGAGGACGGCCGCCTGCCGCTGCGTCGGTGGGAGAGCTGGCAGCGCCTGCAGCGCGAGTCGGCATGGGGAGAGGCGCGCAAGGACGCCCGGCTGCGTGCGGAGCAGGCCCGGCAGCGCCGTCGCCGCGATCGTCGGCGTCCGGAGCACCGCCCGTGAGCAGGGCAGAGCCCGGTCGACGTACGGCCCCTCGGCGGGGGGAACCGCCCGCCCGCTAACTTGGGCGATATGGGAAACGTCAACCTGCCCACTCCGGTGGCGGTGACGGGGGCCGTCATCTGCGTGCTGGCGGGGTACCTGCTGGCCATCGTCACCAGCGCGGACGCGTCGAGCAGCACGACCGCGACGGTCACCAGCTACGACCCCGTCACCAGCAGGCTCTGCCTGACCGGCGAGGGCATCGACGCCCAGGAGGGGACGATCGTCGACGGCGAGCTCTGCGGGACCTGGCGCCGCGGGGTGGGCACCGCCGGGCAACCGCACGAGGGCGACTCGTTCCGCTTCGTCTCGCTGAGCGCCGGGACCGAGCAGGGGCCGCAGGGCGAGCGGGCCACCACCGTGATCTACGGCGAGGTGGTCGGCTGAGCCGCCCCGCTGGTGCCGTAGATTGCGCTCCGTGCCGGAGGAGCTGAAGGACAACCGGGGGCAGGTGCGCCTTCCCGCCATCGTTCGCTCACCGGTCTGGGAGCTGGTCCGCCGGCTGCTGCTGGCGATCGCCCTGCTCGGGTTCACCGTGGCGCTGGTCTACCTGGACCGCGACGGCTACCGCGACAACACCGACCCGCCCGACTACGCGGTCAGCCTGAAGGACGCGATCTACTACACCACCGTCACGTTGAGCACGACCGGCTACGGCGACATCGCGCCGGTCACCGACGCGGCCCGGATGGTCAACGCCTTCGTCATCACGCCGCTGCGCATCGCGTTCCTGGTCCTGCTGATCGGCACCACGATCGAGGTGCTCGCCACGCAGGGCCGCGAGCTGTTCCGGGTCTCCCGGTGGAGGAAGAAGATGGATGAGCACGTCGTCGTCATCGGCTACGGCACCAAGGGCCGCAGCGCCGTCGACACGTTGATCAACAACGGCTTCGACAAGGAGGCCATCGTCATCGTCGACCCGTCGAGCAACGCGCTCGGCGAGGCGCACGCCGACGGCCTGGCGGTGGTGACCGGTGACGCGACCCGGCGCGAGGTGCTGCGCCGGGCCGGTGTGGCGACGGCCAGCCAGGTCATCATCACCACCGACCGCGACGACTCGACGGTGCTGTCGACGCTCAACGTCCGCCAGCTCAACGACAGCTGCTACATCGTCGCGGCGGTGCGCGAGCAGGACAACGTGACGCTGGTGCGGCAGAGCGGCGCCGACTCGGTGGTGACCTCCTCCGACGCGGTGGGCCGGCTGCTCGGGCTGTCGACGCTGAGCCCGACCCTGGGGTCGGTGATGGAGGACCTGCTCACCTACGGGCAGGGGCTCGAGGTGGCCGAGCGCGAGCTGCTGGTGCCCGAGGTCGGCAAGCAGCCGCAGCAGCTGCCCGACCAGGTGATCGCGGTCGTCCGCGACGGAGCGGTGCACCGATACTTCGACCCGGCCGTCACCCAGCTGGTCCGCGGCGACCGGCTGATCGTCGTACGCCCCTCGCAGGAGCTCCCGTGGGCGCCCCGTCCGGGCACGCACGGCGAGGCGACCACCGTCGACGACGACTGAGCCAGGAGCTGCCGGCGCGCCGCTACGGTGTCGGCATGCGCATCCTGATGATCGGCGGGACCCGCTTCGTCGGCCGCCACGTCGCCGAGCAGGCGATCGCCCGCGGGCACGAGGTCACGGTCTTCCACCGCGGGCAGACCGGCCGGGACCTGTTTCCCGGCGTGGAGCACCGGATCGGCGACCGCAACACCCCCGAGGGGCTCGCCGCCCTGGCGCAGGGCGAGTGGGACGCCACCGTCGACACCTGCGCCTACGTCCCGCGGCAGGTGCAGGCGCTGGCCGACACCCTGGGTGTCCGCGGCGGGCGGCACCTGCTGGTCTCCAGCGTGTCGGCCTACGCGGACCCGGACCGGCCGGGCATCACCGAGGACGCCCCGCTGCGCGAGCTCGACGACCCCTCCGTCGAGGAGGTCACGGGGGAGACCTACGGCGGCCTCAAGGTCCTCTGCGAGCGCGCCGCGGTCGAACGGTACGGATCCGGCACGCTGCTCGTGCGTCCGTCGTACGTCGTCGGCCCGGACGACTACACCTGGCGGTTCCCGTGGTGGGTGGCCCGGATCGCCCGCGGGGGACGGGTGCCGGTCCCGGGACCGCAGGACACGCCCGCGCAGCTGATCGACGCACGTGACATGGGCGAGTGGATGGTCCGGCTGCTGGAGGACGAGCGGACGGGAGCCTTCCACGCCGCCGGGCCGCCGCCGCCGTTCTCGTGGCGTCAGCAGATGGAGGCGGTCGCCGCCGAGGTGGCGCCGGCCGGGACCGAGCTCGTGTGGGTCGACCCGCGTGCCGTCGTCGCGCTGGAGCCGGCTCCCGGTGCGGTGCCGCTGTGGAGCGGGGAGGAGCCCGACGCCTGGCTGATGGCGGTGGACCCGTCGCGGGCCTACGGCACCGGACTTGCACCGCGCCCACTGACCGAGACGGTGCGCGACACCCTCGAGTGGGCCCGGACGGCCGAGATGCCGCCCGGCACCGGTCTGGACGAGGACCAGGAGCGGTTCCTCCTGGAGTGGCGCCCAGCGGAGGGGTGAAGCGGACAACCCTCGCCACCGGCGAGGCTGTCCGACCGATCGGCGGTTGGGATCCCCGACCCGCGGGTAACCCTGGCACCATGAGCGAGGAGCGACTGGTCGAGACGGCCCGACGGCTGTCCCAGAGCCTCACCCCTGGCGACCTCGACGAGACCCTGTCCCAGATCACTGCTGCGGCCGTCGAGGTGCTGCCGGACGTGCAGCTGGCGAGCATCACGGTGCTCGACAGCGACGGCACGCTGCACACCTACGCTCCGACCAGCGACCTGCTGCTGGACGTCGACAAGGCGCAGTACGAGCTCCGACAGGGTCCCTGCTACCAGGCGGCCGCCGACTCCGTGCACGTCATCTCGCCCAACCTCGCGGCCGACGGCCGCTTCCCCGACTACGGCCCGGTAGCGCTGGCGGCCGGCATCCGCGCCCAGGCCGGCGTGCGGCTCTTCGACAGCCCGACGTCCCAGGGGGCGCTGAACCTCTACTCCACCCGCGTCGGCGCCTTCGACGACTTCGGCACGGTCGGTGCGCTGTTCGCCCACCAGGCCGCGATGGCGATCGACTACGCCCGCGAGGTGGACAACCTGCAGGTGGCGGTGCGGACCCGCAAGGTCATCGGGCAGGCCATCGGCATCCTCATGGAGCGCTACGGTCTCACCGACGAGCGCGCGTTCGCGTTCCTCAGCCGGCTCTCCCAGCACCGCAACGTGAAGTTGCGCCAGGTGGCCCAGGAGCTGGTGGAGGCCACCGAGGGGGCGCTCACGTCGGGCGACCCCGGCTCCGAGTCCTGAGCGAGGAGGAACCATGGAGCGGCGACGGCTGGGTCGGCTCGGGCACGAGAGCTCGGTGCTGATCTACGGGGCCGCGGCCTTGGCCGAGGTGGACCAGGACACCGCGGACGCCTCGCTGCAGCAGGCGCTGGACGCGGGCATCAACCATCTCGACGTGGCGGCCGACTACGGCGACGCGGAGCTGCGACTGGCGCCGTGGTTGTCGCAGGTTCGGTCTCAGGTGTTCTTGGCGACGAAGACCGGCGAGCGCGGCCGGGAGGCCGCCTGGGCGCAGATCAACGCGTCCCTGGAGCGGCTCGGCACCGACTCGGTCGACCTCATCCAGCTGCATGCCGTCGGCGACCGCGGGGAGCTCGACCGGGTCACGGCCGACGGGGGCGCCCTCGAGGCGGCGGTGCGCGCCCAGGAGGAGGGCCTGGCCGCTGCGGTGGGCATCACCGGCCACAGCCACACAGCAGCCAGCACCCACCTCGAGGCGCTGCGTCGGCACCCGTTCGCGACCGTGCTGACCCCGCTGAACGCTGCCCTGTGGGCCCGGCCGGACTACCGGGCCGACTACCAGGCGCTGGTGGCCGAGGTGCAGCGCCAGGACGCCGGGCTGATGACCATCAAGACCGTCTCGCGGCGCAACTGGCCCGCGGGGACCGAGCAGACCCACGCCACGTGGTACGAGCCGCAGACGGATCCGGAGCGGATCCGGGCCGGGGTGTCGTGGGTGCTCGCGCACCGGGAGGTCACCGGACTGGCCACCCCCGGCGACGTACGCCTGCTCGAGCACGTCATCGCCGCCGAGGGCGACCGGATGGATCCGGCCGAGGCCGAGGCCCTGCTGCGCGAGGACCCGGAGTACCGCTCGCCGTTCGAGGCGATGCCGGCCGGTCTCTGAGCCGCCCGGCCAGCGCCCGCGAGGTCAGTGGCGCGCCAGCCAGGCCTGCTTCGCGTCGGTCCACACGCTCAGGTCGCGGGTGAGCCGCACCCCGCTCGGCAGCTCGTTGGTGCAGTCGCCGGCGTCGCGGTAGGCGCCCTTGCCGGTCCAGACGAGCGTGACGTTCTCGTAGGTCCCGTCCGGCCACTCCTGGGACTGGCAGGACGAGTACGACGGCATGTCCAGCCGGAAGACGGTGTTGCGCACGACCACCTGGCGCGCCGCCTGGTCGCTCCACTTCCAGATGCCGTAGGCGCCCATCCACACGTTCTTTCGGGTCGTGGGCTTGCAGCGGCCTTGCTCGACCCGGCCGGCGTCGCAGTACTCCGGTCCCAGCGGCTGCGGCCGCACGTACACCAGCGAGCCCTGCACCGTGAAGCCGAAGGCGCCGTGGCCGTTGCTGGCCGTGGTGGAGCCGCTGGGACGCTCGGCGAAGGCGGTGAACACGCCGTCGAAGAGGCTGTCGCGGACTACCATGTTGTGCGGAACGTTCTCGTTCTCGATGCCGTCGTCGCGGATGAAGAAGGCGTGCACGCCCTGGAGGTACGTCGTGCTGCTGTGCCGGGCCGCGTCCGGGTCGAAGGCGTCCTCGTAGTCCTCGGCGTAGGCGCCCCGGATCCTCAGCCAGTTGCCGGGGGTGTCGGTGAGGACCTGGCGGAAGGCCTCGCCGCCCATCCGGTGGCCGCCGTCCTGGGCGTTGTACCACTGGTCACGGGTCCAGCTGCGGGGGACGTTGCCGTTCACCCGGCCGCCGACGATGCACCCGGCGCGCCAGGCGTCGGAGCGGACCGGGTAGGTGATGTGGTCGGGTGCGTTCTCGTTCCAGACCGCGCGGGAGAGGTTCCAGGTGCCTCCCCGGTTGTCGGCGAAGATCGCACTGCGCTGGGAGCCCGAGCGCACCCGGGTCACCGGAGGGCACGCCCTGCGTGCCGCGGTGCGCGTGGTGGTGGCTGCGGTGCTGACAGCGGAGGTGGCATGGGCCGGGGCCGCGGTCTGGCCGGCGGCACCGAGGACGAGGGGGGTGGCGCCCAGGACGATTAAGGCGATAAGCGCCGAGACGGGGGGTTTGCGCATGACGCACGAGAGTAATCGCTCGCGGGCGGACTCGTGAGTTCTCGACAGATTTCGATACCCACAGCTGGGCGTGATGGCATCTTTCGTCCAATTTTATATGTATATAGCAGGTGCGGAAGCGTCAGGCCGAATTGTTGCGGACGGAGATGGTTCGGGTGACATCGCTCACCAACGGCGCGCAGAGCGTTAGCGTCACCCGTTGAGCGGGTGCAACAGCGCGCCCGCACGCCGGGGGGACTTACGTGGGGGACACGTCGATGGTGGTGGAGACGCTCGAGGGAGTTCGGCTGACGGTGCGGCGCGCGCGGGACCTGGACGGCCCGCGCGTGGCCTTCGAGGACGGGCACGGCCGCGAGATCGCGGTCATGGACCTGGCCGCGATCCGGGCATCGACCCGGCTCTTGGCCGTCCGCGAGGGCCCGAGCCCGCTGACGCTGGGACCGGTGTCGATCGCGCAGGTGCGCAACGGCTTCCGGTTCGTGACGGGGGACTCCGCGGCGGCTGCCGGCTGAACGGCGACACTTGTCGTATCGGCGAGCTGCCGTTCGTGGAGAGGGTGAAAGGCGGTCATGGGGACCGCCCGGAGCTGAGGAGAAGTGGGATGACGCACTACCTGCTGGCCGTGCACGGCCAGGCCGAGAGGAACGAGTTCGGGAACTACGGGTCACAGGAGGAGATGGAGGCGGCGTTCGCGGCGACCGGCGCCTTCAACGACAAGCTGAAGGCCGACGGGCACTGGGTGTTCGCCGGTGGCCTGGAGCCGGTGTCGACGGCGACCGTCGTCGACGGCACGGGGGAGACCCCGGTGCTGACCGACGGCCCCTACCTGGAGACCAAGGAGGGCCTCGGCGGCTTCTGGGTGATCGACGCGCCCGACCTCGACGTGGCGCTCCGGATCGCGGCCGAGGGGTCGCGGGCGTGCCGGGGCAAGGTGGAGGTCCGTCCGTTCGAGGGGCTGGCCTGAGCCGGTCCGACGAGCGGGGGCGGGACGAGAGGGCGGCCGTCGAGCGGGTCTTCCGCGAGGAGTACGGCCGCCTGATCGCCTCGCTCGTCCGCCGCTTCGGTGACATCGACCTCGCCGAGGAGGCGGCGGGCGAGGCGCTCGTGGCCGCGCTCGAGAAGTGGCCGGCCATGGGTGTGCCGGCCAACCCCGGCGGCTGGCTCACCACCACCGCGCGCAACCGTGCGATCGACCGGATCCGCCGCGAGAAGCAGCGCGACGCCAAGCAGCAGGCGGCCCTCATGCACGTCGACGACACACCCCCCGTGCCCACCGGGCCGGTCGAGGACGACCGGTTGCGGCTGATCTTCACCTGCTGCCACCCCTCGCTCGCACCGCAGGCGCGGGTCCCGTTGACCCTCCGGCTCCTCGGTGGCCTGACCGTGCCGGAGATCGCCCAAGCCTTCCTGGTGCCCGAGACCACCATGGCGCAGCGGATCACGCGGGCGAAGAAGAAGATCGCTGCGGCGAACGTGCCCTACCGGGTGCCCGAGGCGGCCGATCTCCCCGAGCGGCTCGGCGGCGTGCTGATGGTGCTGTTCCTGATCTTCAACGAGGGCTACCTGGCCACCGGCGACAGCGCCCCGGTGCGCGCCGACCTGACGCGCGAGGCGATCCGCCTGACCCGGATCCTGCGCCGGCTCCTCCCCGACGAGCCGGAGGTGGCCGGGCTCCTCGGGCTGCTGGTCCTCACCGAGGCCCGGCGCGAGAGCCGGGTCCGGGGAGGGGAGCTGGTCCCGCTCGACGAGCAGGAGCGGGCGGGCTGGGACCGCGAGCTGGTCGCCGAGGGCCACGCACTGGTCCGGGAGTGCCTCGCGACCAACCGGCCCGGGCGCTACCAGATCCTGGCCGCGATCAACGCCGTCCACACCGACGCCCCCACGGCCGCGGACACGGACTGGTCGCAGGTCGTCGCGCTCTACGACCAGCTCACCCGGCTCGACCCGTCGCCGATCGTCGCCCTGAACCGTGCCGTGGCGGTCGCCGAGCTCGACGGCCCCGACGTCGCCCTCGCCCTGGTCGAGCGGCTGCCGCTCGAGGGCTACCACGCCTGGCACGCCACCCGCGCCGACCTGCTGCGCAGGCTCGGCCGCGCCAGCGAGGCGCGGCAGGAGTACGACGCCGCGATCACTGCCACGCAGAACTCCGCCGAGCGCGCCTACCTGAGCCGGAGGCGCGACGAAACGGCATGAGCCCGACGCCTGACCACGCTCCGCGGATTCGGCACCAGGTCAAAGGCTCCGTCCCTCAGCGGCGGACCCGGTAGCGCAGGTGGAGGACCCGGTCGCCCAGGATGACGACGTCGGGGTCCTCGAGCAGGTGTTGCGACTCGACGGAGCCGAAGTACCGCTTGCCCTTGCCGAACACCACGGGGACGACGTCCATCGCCACCACGTCCACGAGACCGAGGGCGAGCGCCTGCCCGCCCATGTCTCCGGCACAGACGGCGACCACACGGTCTCCGGCGCGCTCCATCGCCTCCCCGACGGCGGCGGCGACGTCGGCGAAGAACGGGACGTCGGCCTCGGGGTGCCAACCGTCCGGCTTCGGCCTGTGAGACACCACGATCAGGTGCTCCCCGGCCGGCGGCTGGGCCTCCCAGCCGTTGGTCAGGTCGAACAGGTGCCGCCCTTGGACCGTGGCGCCGATGCTGCCCCACAGGGCGCCGACGTACTCCTGGGAGCGCCGGCTGACCCGGAAGGGGCCGTGCCGTTCCTCGAGTGGCTCCTCGACGATCGGTGTGTCGCCGTTGAAGTACCACTCGAAGAGCGGCCCCACGTCGTCGCTCTCGTCGGCGATGAAGCCGTCCACCGATGACACAGCGTGCATGATCACGGTTCCCATGCCAGGGCAGACCTGCCGATGTCTGCGGACTCATCGCCGGTGGGGCTCCAGGCCCGGCCGGCGCCGCGAGAATCGCCAGGTTGATACCCGTCGCGGCTCGGACGGCTCGTCATGACCAGGCCCCGTGCACATGAACACCCAGCCGCACCTTGGAGGTGAGGTTCCACAGCTGTCGGGCGTCCTCGTTGTACATGTTGATGCAGCCGTGGCTGTGGCCGCTGAACGGGTCGATCATGGTGGCCGAGCCGTGGAACGCCTCGCCGCCGGAGAAGAACTGGCTGTACGGCATCGGGCTGTTGTACAGGCTGCTGACGTGGTCGATGTCGCGGTAGTAGACGGTGAAGTGGCCGGTGCGGGTGGGGTGGTCGGCGGAGCCGCCGCGGACGAGCCAGGCGTTGATGATGCCACCGTCGTGCCAGAGGGTGACCTCGTGCCGGGTGCGGTCGTAGCAGGCGTCCCAGCCGGTGCCGTCGTCGCACGCAGCGGGGATGTCGGCCCGGCCGCGGATGGTGGCGGCGATCAGCCGGCGCCAGGTCGCGGGTCCCGCGGTGCCGGTCACGGGTAGGTGGGTGCGACGCTGGTAGCGCTGGACGGCTGCCTTGGTCAGGTGGCCGAAGTAGCCGGTGACGGGGCCGTCGTAGACGCGGGCCCACCTGAGCCGGTACTGCAGCTCGCGGACGTGCGCGATGCGGGACACCGACGCGTCCTGGTCGCCGTAGGCGACGGTCTCGCGGACGAACTTCGCCGGGGCCGGAGCCGTGGCCCGAGCGGGTGCCGGGCTCGCCGCGGTCGGGGTGGCCGAGAGCGCGGTGGTGGGCAGCGCGAGGGTCAAGACGGCGGTGGTGAGGGCGGTGGTGAGCGTGGCGCGGAGGGGGAGTCGCATGATGGGGCCTTCTGGGTCTGAGGAGGGTCGGTGGGGCCGTACGGCGGGTGGTGGGTCGCTGTCGCAGGGCCAGCCGCCGAGGTCGGCCCGTTGTCCTCATGGACGCCGCAGCCGATGAGGAGGTTGCATTCGGCGGTGTGTTGGACGAGGGCCGCTGTCAGGCGGCCGCTGATGCCGCGGTCGCCGGCGTGGCGGCGTTCACGCCGCGACGTGCTCGATCGAGCGCCTTGGTTGGCTTGCCGTCGTCGCCTGCTCGGCGCCATCGATCCGAGCTCGTTTGATGGCCGCGTTGAGGTCCCGGTCGATCACCAGGCCACACCAGTGTTCACCCGCGCATTCATAGACGCGGTCGGCGAGGGTCAGGTCGGCCTTCACGACCCCGCAACGCGAGCAGGTCCTCGATGAGGGGAACCACCGGTCCGCGACGACCAGCTCGGTGCCGTACCAGGCGCTCTTGTAGGTGAGCTGGCGGCGCAGCTCCCCGAACCCGGCATCGGAGATGTGCCGGGCCAGCTTCTTGTTCTTCAGCATCCCGGCGGCGTTGAGTTCCTCGATCACGACGACCGCAGACGTCTTCGCGAGCTCGCTGCTGATCGAGTGCAGCAGCGCCTTGCGGACCGCAGCGAGCCGGCCGTGCACCCTGCCCAGACGTCGTGCAGCCTTGCGCCGGCCATGTGAGTCCTGCTTGGTTCTCGCAAGGGCTTGGTTGGCCAACTTCAGGCGTGTCTGGGCTGCTTGTAGTGCTTTCACCCCCTCCCACACGCGGAGCTGGTTGCCGTGCTCGTCCGCGGCGACCGCGAGGGTCTTCACCCCGAGGTCGACCCCGACCCGGGACTGCGTGCGCCCGGTCGCGCCGGGGTTGCGGCGCTGGTGGTGCAGCGGGGCGGCGACCCCGGTGATGGTCACGGTCCATCGTCCCCGCTCGTATCGGAAGGACGCCGCGTAGGCGTGGAACCGGCCGGACTCGTACAGCCGCCGAAGCTGGCGGGTGTTCTCCCGCACGCGGAGCTCGCCGAGCTTCGGGAACCGCACCGTGCGCGGTCCGGTGGGCCGCACCGACGGCGCCGACCCCTCCCGGTACTTGGCCCGCAGCCGGAACGTCGGGGTGGTGCGGTGCCGGGACTTGAACCGTGGGAACCCAGCAGCCTTCCCAGCGCGGGTGCCCTTGCGGGAGTCGGCCCAGTTCTTCAGCGCCTGCGCGGCGTTCACCGACGCGGTCTCGAACACGTCCGTGGACACCTCACCGCGCCAGGGCAGGCCCCGGATGACGGTGCCGTCGTCGAGGACCTCCACGCGGGCGTCAGCTGACCGGCCGTCCTTCCAGGAGTTCATCTCGTTGATGAACGACACCTTGCTCCACGACAGCGGCGGCGTCAGGTCCGCCTCGTCGACGTCGTAGCTGCGCTCGGCGGCGCGCTGGTCAAGGTTGGCTTTCACCCGTGCGATGTGGTGGTTGAACGCGAGCCGGAACGCGCCGGCGTGTGCGAGCAACCGCCGGTGCTGCTCAGTGTCGACGTCGAGGGTGAACCTGAACGCCGTCGCCCGGGTCAACGGCACACCGGTGTGCGACACCAGAGTGTCGGCGGATCCGGTAGCGACGGGCACGAAACCGATGGTGCCGCCCGGCACCGACAGTGCCCCGAAAAGGGACACACCCTCTGAGGGGGTGTGCCCCATCTGACGTGAAACTGGACGTGACTGTCAGCGGCCGGCCGTGACGAGCCGTCGCCGGCTACCGCAAGTCGAGCACCAGTTGGTCCTCGACGAGGGCTGGGTTGCTCGGCAGAGGCTTGCAGGCGCCGGACTCGGAGAACCCAGCTCGCCGGTAGAGCGCGGCTGCGGCATGGTTGCCCCGCGTCACCCACAGCATCAACGTGGTCGCGCCGTCGCGCAGAGCCCAGTCCCGCACCGCAGCCAGGAGCGCGATCGAAGCACCCGCTCCCCGGTGCCGGGGGTCGAGCCACATCGCGATGAGCTTGCGCTCGTCTCGGCCCGTCCCGCTCACCCCGGCCGCGATTCCGATCGGAGCCCCGTCCCGGACAGCGAGAAACGTAGCCGTGTCACGGCACCGCTCGCGCCAGTCGGCCTCGTCATACTCGCGCTCTTCCGCAAGGGTCGACCCGAAGGCACTTGGTGACTCAGCCAGCGCGGCGAGCCGAACAACTTGACTCGCTCCCAGTCAGTTTCCTCGGCGCGTTCGACCACAAGCCCTGTGCGTTGCTTCTCAACGTTCATGCACCGCATGGTGCCCGACGATGCGCCGCGCGCACTCACCTGGCGTCATCCCCCCGGGCACCGGCTTCCGCATCTTCGTGTTCTTGCTCGGCAACATGGAGCCAAGCGGCCACACGCATGTACGCCGGTGCGGCCCATTGGTGTGCTGCCGTTGCACGGGGCTGGGACCGCAACCCTCGCGGACGCTCAGGCTGCGAGTGGCTGCGTGAGTCGGTGAGTACGTGGGCGTGACAGGTGGCGCAGTGTGGTGGCGATGCAGGCGACCTGGAGCCAGCCAGTGGCCGAGGTGGTGGTGTTCTCGAACGACTTCGCCAGTCGACGGGCGCGGCCGAGACGGCCGTGGGCTACTTCGACGCGCCAGGCGTGCCGGATGGGACGGAACACCGGCTGCTTGTCGTCCCAGCCGACCCGGCGTACTTCCAGGTCGTGTTGCCGGCCGAGCGCGCGGGCGGCGGCCGCGGTGACCCCGCGGTCGACCAGGACCAGCTCGAGCCGTCCGGTGTCGCCCTGTCGGCGGAGGTGTTCCAGCATCAGATCGGTCGTGCGGTTCTCGTGGGTAGAGGCCGGCACGACGAGTGCGCCCACCGGCAGGCCGGTGACGTCGACCGCCACCACGCGCTTGGCGCCCTTCGTGCGGCCGTAGGGACCGCCGCGGTCGTGGAAGCTGAACCCGCCGTTGGACGCCCCGCGTGCGAGATGGGTGTCGATGACCACCATCGACGGCGTCGCGTCGGCGCGACCGTCCGCCCGGCGTGCAGCCTCGTGCAGCACCGTCAGCGCTCGCGCCCAGGTGCCGTTGCGTGACCAGCGGCGGAACTGCGACCACACTCGGGTCCATGGCCCGAACGAGTCGGGCAGGTACCGCCACTGGCAGCCGGTGTGGGAGATGTAGAGCATCGCGTCGACCACCCGCCGGAGGTCCGCGGCGTGCTTGGGTCCCCTTTTGCCGGGCATGTTGAACACCGGTTCCAGCAGCGCCCACTGCTCGTCGCTCAGGTCACTGGAGTACGACATGTCGCACACGGTGCCGAGCAAGCCGGCGTGGGCAGTCGCAATCAAATAGGACACACCCAGTTAGCCCCGGCAGGCCGCGACCCCGGTCACCGTGCCGTGGTGGAAGCGTCTTGCGCCGTCACGGCGCAGCTTGTGCCTTGCACGCTCATGTACATCGACGAGGTTGCCGGAGGGCTGTACGTCGTCGTGTCGCCCGGTCCGTTGAGGGTGACCTGTGCGATCCCTCCGGTCTCGGCGTTGATCATGTTCACGTAGCAGGGGAAGCTGCTGCTCGCGTCGGCGCTGATCTTCATCGGCCCGCTCGGGTTCCAGGCGAGGGAGTCACCGACGCCGGCGGGGATCCTCACCGGGTAGGCCGCGTCCCCGCGGCCCTTCTCCGCGTCGACCAGGCACCCCTGGGGGTAGTCGAGGTAGAGCGACCCGGCTGCGCTGACCTGCAAGACCACGTTGTCTTGCCCGGAAGGGTGTGGCGTTGACGCCACGACGGTCCCGGACCGGGCCTTCTCCCGGACCTGGACGCTGCAGCCCTTGCTGGGCGCCCGGGGGCCGGTTGAGATTGTGAGGTGCCAGGGACCGGAGGTTGCGACGTGCGTTCCGTCGCGGAAGGAGAACTCGACGTCACCACCTCCTCCGTTGGTGCTCGCCCGCCAGACGGCCACTGCCCCCGCCACCCCTGCCACCAAGACGGCCGCGGCAGCTACGAACGTGAGGCGACTCCTCCTCCACCACACGGGCGGACGCCAGCCGGGCCCTGTCGGTGACCGCAATGTGGTCGCCTGACCGGAGGCGCCCGGCTCGAGGTCCAGGCTCGCGGTCGGGGTGGCTCCCGCGCGGGTCGCCGTCGGGTTCTTGGCCAGCACGATGTCGCCCTCAGCGCCGTACAACCAGCGCTGCGGCGTCTGTTGCGCGCCGGCCGTACGCATGGCATCGAACGCGTAGGCGTATGCGTCATCGACAGAGATGTAGCCGTCGGCGTCGGTGTCTGCGGCACCTGTCCGGATCCCGGTCGCCAGCGCGGCGGTAAACACCGATCCCGGGCTTGCGGCGTTCTGGGTCGGGGTCCCTTCAAACGAGTACTCGGTGGCGCGGGACGCGGTCAGCACCACCCGGCCCCGACCCTGTCCGAGCAATTCGCTGCCGAGCTCGCCAGTGTCCGCGCCCTTCGTGCCGGCGGCGAACGCGCCACTGAAGCAGCAGTCCAAGATCACCACCTGTCGACGGGCCCGGCACTCTTCGAGCTGGTCGAGCAGCCACCGCGCCTCAACGCCGGTCGAAGCGAGCCGGTCCTTCAAGGTATCGGCGGCGGCGAAGTACAACCGGCGACGCGCATCGACCAGACCATGGCACGACAGGTAGACCAGCGCCAGATCCTCGGGGCCACAGACCGCCAAGAACTCCTCGACCGTGAGTCGGATCTGGTGGGCGCGCCCCTCGAGCACAGTGGTGACGTCGAACCCGCCGAGGTCGGGGCTGCCGAGGACCTGCCCGAAGTCAGCCGCGTCTCCTGCCGGTGACCGCAACTGTCGCAGCATCGTGTCGGAGTACTCCGAGACCGCGATCACCAGCGCTGCACGGCGAGCGACGCCTTCCGAGGATGACGTCGATGACGCGGCTCCTGATCCGGGCTGGTCATGTCTGGCCATCGCGGCCCTTCTGAGCGGGGCGTGACTGTGCTGATCGTAGTCGCTGGGCACCCCTCGGTGACGCCCAGTGAGGTCGACATGCGATCCCGTCGACGCCACTCGAAGCAGCCGGCAGGGCTGGTGGCGACGCCTACGCGCTCGGACCTACACTCATACCAGCAGCTCGGGTCGGGCCCGTTTCGGGACGACCGCCGGCCGAGGGAGTCGTCATGAGCACCGAACTCCACATCGAGATCCTCGATCCCACAGCCGATGACCAGGAGCTCATTGGACTCTCCGAGTCGCTGCGACAAGACCTGCTCGAGCTCGATGTCGACTCGGTGTCCCGCCCCGCACTTGGCCGCGCGCCGGAGGGCAGCAAAGGCCTCGACGTGGCCGCGGTCGGAGCGTTGCTGGTCGCACTCAAGAGCTCAGTCGAGGTCGCGACGCAGGTCATGACCGCCGTGCGCTCTTGGATGCAGCGCACGAAGGGGTCGACACAGACCCTCAAGCTCACGATGAACGGACAGACACTCGAGCTCTCCGCGGCAACAGTCGACCAGCAGCAACAGCTCGTCAATGCCTTCGTGGCTACCGCGGCAACACCGACGCAGACCTGACGCTGCGCCGCGACGTCAGCAAATGGCCGTAACGGTTGACCGCCTGCCGTATTCGTCCTGCCATCTGGCGCGTTCTGTGGCTAGCCACTCGCGGCTACGCGTCGGCCTCGAGGGATGAGGGCGGCCAGACGGGCCGCCACTGACCCAGGAGTCCCCATGGCTGTCACCATCACCCGCGAGCTCGTGTCGCTGACCGACGCGGCCGACATCCTCGCTGTCTCGACGAGGACCGTCCGTCGCTACATCGCCGACGAGCACCTCGGTGCCGTACGGCTCGGGCGCAGGACGCTGCGGATCGAGCTCGACTCGATCGAGAGGTTCATCGACGCGCGACCGGTCGGCGGGTGGCGGAGGGGCCGGGCGAGCGTGCCCAGAAGGGGCCCGCTGGCTGTTCCTCGTATGTTTCTCGAAAACAAGCCGAGGCCCTCGAAAGGGCCTCTGACCTGCATGTTTCTGGTGGGCGATACTGGGTTTGAACCAGAACGCACAGCCATTTGGGTTGGACTGGGAACTGAGCTATCAAAGTATGCTCTGACCTGCAGAAACGTCTTCCAGAAGCGGTGGACACGGGTGGACACAGAGGGCCAAATTCGGCCCTTCATCCGATGCATATCCGATGCAAAATGCGGAGTAGGGCGATGGTCAGAGCACAGGGCAGCCAGGCGAGGAAGCGTTCGTTCGGGCAGCTCACCGTGATGCGCAGCGGCCGTGTGCAAGCGCGCTACACCGGCCCGGATGGGGACCTCCACACCGCCCACAGCACCTTCGAGGACCGCGACGCGGCGACGATCTGGCTGCACTCCGAGCGCCGGCTGATCGAGGACGCGCCCGAGCGACTTGGACGCCTCCCCAGGGCCCGGGCCGCCGCCGCCAAGGTCAAGCGGATGACCTTCGGCGAGTACGCCGCAGCCTGGCTGCCCGCCCGCAAGACCAAGGGCAGGCCGTTGGCCGACCGGACGCGCGACCACTACCAGGACCTGCTCGACCGGTTCATCCTGCCGACGTTCAAGGACGTGCAGCTCACCGCGATCACCCCGGACATGATCGACCACTGGTACGAGCTCGTCGCCGTCGGCCGCCCGACGTACCAGGCCCACTCGTATGCGCTGCTGCGCACCATCCTCGGGACCGCCGTCGACCGCGGACTGATCACCACCGCCAACCCGGCGAAGGTCCGCGGCGGCGGGAGCACCAAGAGGCGCCACAAGGTCAAGCCCGCCACCCTGTCCGAGCTCGCCGAGATCGTCGCTGCGATGCCCGAACGGCGCCGGCTCATGGTCCAGCTCGCGGCGTGGTGCGGCCTCCGATTCGGCGAGTTGGCCGAGCTGCGCCGTAAGGATGTTGACCTGCGGTCGAGGGTCATCAAGGTCCGCCGCGGCGTTGTCCGGGCCAAGGTCGACTCCGATGAGGAGTCGGGCCGTCAGGCAATCGTGAAGGGGCCGAAGACCGATGCGGGCGTGCGCGACGTGCCGATCCCGCCGCACCTGCTCGACGACGTCAGGGCGCATCTACGTGATCACGCCGAGGAAGGCCGCGACGGTCTGCTCTTCCCCGGCCGCGCGGGACACCACCTGACAACCAGCTCGTTCTACGGACGCGAGTCGACCTTCCGGAAGGACAAGAGCCTCTACCGCACGGGACACGGTTGGTACGAAGCAAGGCGCCTGGCCGGGCGCCCGGATCTGCACTTCCACGATCTCCGCCACACCGGGCTCACCAACGCTGCCGTCGCCGGCGCCACGATGGCCGAGCTCATGGCGCTCGCCGGCCACTCAACGCCGGGGGCCGCGATGCGCTACCAGCACGCTGCTGCTGACCGGATGCAGGACCTCGCCAAGCGGCTGTCGGAGATCGCGCAGAGCGAATCGGGCGATTGATCGAACTCTCCCTCCAACCTACGGTCACTCGGGACGTATTGGGGCAAGCTCTTCAGATGTACAGGAGTCCCTGCGCTCCCTCACCCACGATGAGGGGTTGCAGGTGCTGTCACGCCTCGGTCAGCAGGCGCCGGCCGCGCGAAGCGAGACGTCACAGCGGGACGACCGTGAAGAAGACACGTGGATAGATCGCTTGTAGGCGTGCGAGGGCCGAATCCCCCAAACTGTCGTGGGGATGTGGAAACATCAGCAACGTTCGTCACACCCAGGTGCAGCCCACCCGGCAGCAGGCAGATTCAAGGAACGATGAAGGCTGATTCCCCCCACTGGATCGTCATGGGTCCGCCCGCGACCCCAGCAGAGGAGGCCGCCCTCGATGCGTTCCGAGAGCTTCTTCCTGACGACGGCATCACGACCGCCTGGGTCAACCTGACCTTCATCGACAACAACGGTCGGTCAGGCGAGGTCGACGTCCTGCTCCTGACGCGTGCCGGACTTTTCATCGTGGAGCTCAAGGGCTGGCACGGCCGCATCGTCGGCAATACCCAGCGATGGATGCACAACATCCGCAATGTCGAGAACCCGTGGTTGGCAGCCGACCGCAAGGCGAAGCGTCTGGCCGAACTCCTCAAGGACGTGGCGCCGAACGAGAAGGCGCGCAAGGACGTTCCCTTCCTGCAGTCCAAGGTCGTCCTTCACGGCCACGGCTGCACGGTGGAGCTCGACGAGCGAGCCACGCTGGGTGTCCTTGCGATGGACAAGTTCGAGATCAAGGCGAAGCCTGCACTCACCAAGGTCAGCACGTTCCTGGCCGAGCTCCCTAGCAACCCTCACCACGTCGTCGACTACCAGCGCGCGAAGGCCGTTCGCGCGCTCTGTGACAAGGCCGGATTCAGGGCGGCGCCCAAGGTTCGGATGGTCGGCGACTACAAGGTCGCCGACTCGACCCCCATCGCCGAAGGCCCTGACTGGCAGGACGTGCTGGTCGACAACCCCCACCTCAGCGGCGTCAAGCTCCGCTTGCGACTCCGCGACCTCCCGCCCAAGGCCTCGGCGAGCGATCGCCAGCGCATCGAGGACCTCGCTCAGCGCGAGTACCAACTCACCTACGGCATCCGCCACGACGGCATCGATGTGCCCACCGAGTTCAAGAAGACCGACGACGGCCCCGCCCTGGTCTTCGAGTACGACGACTCCGAGCAGCCGCTCGACGCCTTCATCGCGTCGCAGCCGGACCTTTCATTCGACCAGCGGATCGCGATGGTCATTCGCCTGGGTGAGACGATCCGGTTCGCGCACCAGCGCCATCTGATCCACCGCGCCCTCGGCCCGCAGCGCATCTGGGTCCGACAGCCGCGCAGCAAGGACGGCAAGAGCGGAGGGCCGCGGCTGTCGATCCGCGACTGGTACTCCGGGCAGAAGGATCGCTCGAGCAACTCCGAAACCCGCTGGACGACGATCAGTGCTGGTGTCTCCGACATCCTCGGCCTGGCAGCCCACGAGGACTGGATCTATCTCGCTCCCGAGGCTCGAGTGCCGTCCGACGGACTTCCTGGCGTGCCGCTCGACATCTACGGCTTTGGAGCCGTCGCCCATCTGATCCTGACCGGCCGTCCGCCGGCGGAGAACCTCGTCGAGCTCGACCAGAAGCTCACTCAGGAGAGGGCTCTCGACCCGCGCTCCGTCGTGGCCGGCATCCCTGACCCGATCGCCGACGTGATCGCACTCATCACGAGCGCGACTGAGACCGACCGTCCTTCAACCATGGCCGAGGTGCTCGACTACCTCGACACCGCGTGGGAGGAGGTCCGCAAGGGCGATGAGGTCGAGGCGCCCACGGATGTTGAGGATCCGCTCGACGCTCAAAGCGGCGACGCCATCGCAGATCGCTTCCTCGTCCTCGGGCGACGTGGTGAGGGCTCGAGCGGAGTTGCCTTTGCGGTCAACGACACCGATGCCGCGGACTCCGAACGCGAGGTCATCCTCAAGATCGCGCGCAACCCGTCGGCCGACAAGCGGCTCAAGGCCGAAGCCGAGGTCCTGAGAGCACTCGACCACAAGCGGATCGTCCGCCTCATCGACGGGCCTATCGAACTCGCCGAACGCCGTGCCCTCCTGCTGAGTGATGCCGGGAAGGAGACCCTCGCCGTGCGGTTGGCGAAGGAAGGGCGCTCGACCCTGGGTCAGCTCCAGCAATTCGGCGGTGACCTGCTCGATGCGATGGCTTACCTGGAGACCAAGGGCTTCTTCCATCGCGACATCAAGCCGGCGAACCTCGGCATCATCCCCGACCCCGGCACACGCAAGCCGACTCTGGTCCTTTTCGACTTCTCGCTCGCTGACGAGAGCGTCGACAACATCGCCTCCGGCACACCGGGGTATCTCGATCCCTATCTCGGTCGCGGCCAGCGCCGTCGCTACGACCGCGCCGCCGAGTTGTACGCCGTGTCGGCGACGCTCTTCGAGATGGCGACCGGCGGTCTGCCGTGGTGGGGCAGTGGCAGCAGCCAACCCTTGAACCCCACGGATGAGCCGGTCGTCGAACCCACGGCCTTCGAGCCGGCCGTCGCCGCCCAGTTCGCCCAGCTCTTCCGCAAGGCGCTCAGTCCCGACGCCAAGGCCCGATTCAGCAGTGCCGACGAGCTTGCCGTCGCTTGGCACGAGGTGTTTGCGACCCTCGATGCGGGCGACGAAGCCACCGAGGCCAACGACGAGCTGGCTGAAGCGGCCGACCTCGACACGCCGCTCGAGAAGTCTGGCTTGTCCGCCCGCGCTCGATCGGCTGCAGCGCGACTCGATGTCACCACTGTTGGCGGACTACTCGGCGTGCACCCAACGAAGATCAACTCGATCCGCGGCCTGGGGGAGTCCTACCGCAAGGAGATCCAGGCCCGGATCAAGGAGTGGCGAGCCCGCCTCAGCGTTCCGACCGCAGTCGATGAGGCACTCACTGCCAAGCGCGGGGTGGAACGAGTCCTCGCGGGCCTGCTCGAGATACTGAACGGCGCCGATCGTGTGGTCGCCGAGGCCCTTCTCGGGCTCACCTCCGAGGCTGCAGAGTCGCAGCCGACCTGGCCGGCCGCCGCCGAGGTTGCCCAATCGCTGGGGCAGAACCGCGAGCAGGTGGTCGATGTCCTCGATCGGGCGGTTGGAAAGTGGGTCAAGAAGAAGGAGCTTGAAGGCGTTCGTGAGGACGCTGTCACGATCCTGGCCAGACAGGGCCGCGTGATGACTGTGCCAGCGCTGGCGCTGGCCTTAGCGGCGCAGCGCGGTTCGCTGCTCGACGGCGCCGAGCGCACCCGTCAGGCCGCCGCACTGCTTCGCCTCGTCTTCGAGTACGACGCTCGCGAAGTGGACCCTGCCTTCGACCTCCGCCGAAGCGCCAAGCGCCCCGCTCTGATCGCCCTCCACGACGGGGCCGACCCAGACGAGACCGGTCGCGACTTCCCGCCGGCTGACGTTCTCATCGATGCCGCAACTGAGCTGGGGCATGCCGCGGACCGTCTCGTCGAGGGGGACAAGGTCGTGCCCTTCGCCGTCGCAACGCAAGCGCTACGAGACGAGGTCGCCGACACGGCGGCAGCCACTGTCATGACGGATGACCGTCGCATGATCCGACTTGCCGCCGACGCCAGCGAGACCGCAGAACTCTCCGGGTTCGACGAGCTCTATCCCGCAACGCTGCCGACCCAGGTTGCCGTTGAGCTGGCGCTGAGTGGCAAGCCGGGCCGCCAGATCTCTGAAGCCGCCGTCCGAAGATCTGTCCAGACGCGCTTCCCGTGCGTCGAGCTTCCGGACAACAGCCACGACCTCGATCCGCTGGTCGCAGGTGCCCTGCCAGGCATGGTCCGCCGCGACGGCATCTACGAGCCGGCCAGCACCCGGCCGACCACGGTCCCCGGAACAACAACCCTCCTGGGGACCGTCGTCGTTGCCACGCCCGGCTCGGAAGTGGTGAGTCGACTCCATGACTCCATCAGTCGTCACGGCGCCCTGACGTTGTGCGTGCCGCCGAGCCGCTATGTCCGTCAGGCTCGCGATCTCGCCGACATGTTCGAGGTCGACGTCGTGGACGTCTCCCATCTCGTTGTTGAGGCGGCGAAGGAGTTGGCGACTGGCCACGGCATCGACTGGCCGTTCGTGGTCGATGCCGACGCGAAGGTGCGCGAGGGTTCTGACTGGGCCAACCTCGCGCGGCTCGTCCAAGCCGCCGTTGAACCGCGCTGGACCAAGGCAATGACGTCCGATCGTCCTCTGCTCCTCACGCACGCCGGTCCCCTCCAGCGGTACGGCCTGGGCCACCTGCTGGCCAACCTCCTGGATGTCGGCACCTACCGTCCGGCCGCGCGTTGGCTGCTCGTTGTCATGCAGGCCAGCCAGAACGTCCCGATGCTTGACGGCACGCCCGTCCCGCTCGGCCCCAGCGGGTGGCTCACGCTGCCCTCCGATCTCCCGAAAGTAGTTCACACCCCGTGATCCAGTCCGCCGCCCTGCTCAAGGACCTCAAGGCCCAGCTAGCTGGTCCAGGCCGACCTCCGCG